>CAZSAT010000167.1:0-13325 GCA_964604675.1 uncultured Enterobacterales bacterium | reverse complement strand
CGACCACGCCCACGCCCTGGTGAACCAGGACTACCGCGGCGACATCGACATCCACCCGCGGCTCGACCTGCGCCTGCTCAGCAAGGTCGTGTCGAACCCCTCGCGCGCCGACCTGGAGACCTTCATCCTGGAGGGGCAGCGCTCGGTGTGGCCGAAGATCGCGCAGGTGCGCGCCCAGACCAGGCTCTCGCGGGCCTTCGCTCGCTGCGTCGCGTCGCTGAGAAGCGGCACCGTGCCGGTGCCGAACAACACGCTCCCATGAACCTCTTCAAGGCTACTACACCCGAGTCCGTGGTGCTGGACACCGACGACACCAGCGCGGATCTGGCCTGGCAGCTGGACGGATCGTGAGCCCCCACGCCTGACCATGGTCGTGCGCCGCAGCCGAGCCGCCAGAGTTGAAGCACCCGAAGAGGCAGAAGCACACTCCACCTCATCGTCGAGGCAAGGGCGAGGGCGAGGTTCACCGGACGCCCGGTATGGTGCAAGAGACCCATCCGACGACAGACGCACCGGTGTCTTCCATACCGGTACGGTACCGGTACACCCAGGACGACAACCCGACCTTGGTGACGACGAACAAGCCCTTCGCGGAGTGGTCTGAGGTCTTCCCGAACGCGCCCTGCGTCGTGACGCTGGTGGACCGCCTGGTGCACCGGTCGGAGATCGTGCGCATCGACGGGCGAGTCCTACCGACTGAAGGAGGCGAAGGACGCCACCGTCGTGTTGCTGTCGGCGTCGCGGCCACACGCCTACGGGCTGGCGGCGGTGGTCATGAAGCTCTGGACTCGCCCCACCATGGCCTCGTCCCACCCCTCCGGCCAGGTAGCGCCTGCCTCTCACCGAGAGGACATTGACGGGTGGCGAGCGCACGAGGTCGTCATGGGCACCAGCCCTCGTCCCAGGTGTCGTGGTTGTTGTCCTCCGAGCACTCGGCCACGTGCTGGGCGTCATCCACCCGCACCGTGAGGCCATCCGGAAGCAAGACGGCCGCTACAGACACCTCGAACAGCTCCGACTCACCGGGACCGAGAGGGCCGACGCTCACAGTGATGTACTCGGCTTCCATGCTGGTGATGAGGACGGACACCTCCACCTCTCTTCGACTGGCACCCGTCCCGATGTTCGCCACGCCGACGGTGACCCTGGCTTCCGCGTCGCAGGCGTCGACGCAGACGTCGACGATCTCGACCGTGAGATCGGGCATTTCTTCGGTCCCCAACGGCACCGCATTCCAGACGTTCGTCGCCGGCTCGGCCCAGTGTATCCGCTCGCTCGGGGCTGGCAGGGACCCGTCGGCGTTCCGCGAGCCTGGATAGGGCGCGTTCGCATTCCAGGGCATGTCGCTGTCGACGAGTGGCCAGCCTCCCTCCACGGATTCCAGGATAGCGGTAGCCGGGGTTTCACCGAGGAATCCAGGGACCATGACCTCGGCGAGGGAGTCCTGATCCACGTCGTACACGGCGAGGGTGTTCGCTCCGGTACTGTGCGAGAACGAGGTGGTGACCTGGGACAAGATCGAACCATCAGGCCCCAGCACCACCACGGCGGCGTCCTCTTGCAGCACCGTCTCGTGGAGCCCGTCTCCATCGAGGTCCGCTGCGACGAGATTGGTCCAACTATGCTGATGTTCCCCCTGCGAGTCGTGAAACCAGAGCAGCGTCAGGTCGCCATCGAGAGCGATCACTCTTCCCTCCGAGCCGACCAGGAACTCCACCTGCTCATCGTCATCGAGCTGCGCCACAGTGGGGCAGATGGGATTCCGGAGCTTCGGCGGGTTCTCGCTGTCGAAGGTTGCCGTCGCCAACCGACTTCCATCGCTATCGAGGACAGCCACCCAGTAGTCCTGAACGACCAGGATTTCTCCCTCGGCGTCGTCGTCGAAGTTGCCGATAGCCACGTGCGGCGGCTCGATGTCTCTCTGCTCGTGCGACGACAAGTACTCAGCTTTGTGGATCCGCTGGCCTGATGCATCCACGACCACGAGCTCACTCGTCGGGTCCTTCCAAGCAAGGAGGTCATCGCTTCCGTCCAGGTCGAGGTCGTGGGCAGCGCGAACGGTCCCGTCGCTCAGTTCCGAAGCACCATCCAGCCATCCCCGTACTTCCCCCGTCTGGGCGTCAACGACCGCCAAGCCAGCGACCACCTCGGGCGTGAGATCACCGGACAGATCCGCCAGCCAGAGCGAGTGATAGAAGCTCCCCGATTGCTCTGAAAGGCCTGACAGCCACAGCTGTTCCGTGCCAGCGTACGCGACGATGCCAGGCACGCCGTCCTGAACAAGTCCCACAAAGAGCTCAGCGCCAGCCTCTCGATCGACGTCACCGACGACGGGCTGAGATTCAGTCTCGTCGAATTCGGTGCCCACCCCGACTTGGTAGCTAACGCTCTCGTCGAGGCTCATCGTCCACGCACCAACGGAGCTACCCGACATGGACACTGCCCCATCCATATGGTCGATCGCACCGTCAAAGTTCGCATCGACAAAGGCGCCTATGCTCGCAAACGCGTAGACGTCAGTCTCTCCCTCCGAGGAGGCGTCCACGTATCGGGTGACCACCAGTTCGAATGGGTCAGCGAGCGTAACGCTGCACGGAGACGGACTAGAAGGCGGCGACCAGCTGACGTCAGCGCAACTGTCTGGGAGCGCTGGCGCAAGGACATCCACGGGAGACCCACCGTCCTCCGAGAACCCCGGCGCGTCCCCCTCCTCCGGAACGCTGGAGAAGTCCTGTTCGACGCACGCGACACAAACCAACAGGCTCGAGATCATGTAGTTGACCACTCCCGTCGTACGCAAAACCCGCAACAGCCTCCCGCCGCTAGAACGGACATGCGGTAAGCGTTGCGAATTCGCATCCGAGGTACGGCCCAGAGTCGCACTTGTCGAGTAGGCTACTCCCAGCGTTTCCAGCGTCGCTGCCGCTGTCACCGAAGATCTCGTCGTGGTCATCGGACGATCCACCGAACATCGTGTCGTTGTCCGCTCCGCCACAGATCTCGTCGTCGCCACCAGCTCCAGTCAGGGTGTCTGAACCAGCGCCACCACTGATCTGGTCCGCGCCAGGACCGCCATCGATCGTGTCGTCGCCGGGGCCGCCCGTGAGGAAGTCGGCACCTGCCCCACCCTCGATCTGATCCTTGCCGTTGTTTCCGTCGATCTCATCCACACCTGCGCCGCCATCGACGTTGTCGTCGCCCGCGTTCGCCACGATGTGGTCGTTGTCGCCTTCACCGTACAGGTACTCCACGATGAGGTCGTCGTCGCCCTCCTTCGAGCCCGACATCGTGTCGTCGCCGTCCCGACCGTACATCTTCCCGGTCAGGTACCCCTCTTCCGCGCTGTGGGTCCGAAGGTCGGCCGTCGAGTAGGTGAAGTAGAGGAAGTCGTTGCCGCTCCCGCCGGCGAGCTTGACCGTCCTGACGTGCGTACCGTCGTTGAGCCCATCGACTTGGCAACAGAAGTCGTAGCTCGCGCCAGTGCCCGCTGCGGTGTTGCCCCAAGCCGAGTAGTGGTAACCGAGGCTGGTGTCGTACACGACGTACGCGAGTGCGGCAGCCGTGTCCCCGTTGATATCGAGCGAACACGTCCACATGGTGTCGCTGCTCGTGAGGATGCAGACCTCGTTCGTCCCGCCACCGTCACATGGCGCGGTTGCATAAGCGCCCGGACATGCGGCGTTGGCATGGCTCATGAAGAGAGAGAGAGGGCGACCATCGTGGACTCCGGTGCGTTGGTGCAGCCCCCTTCCGGAGGCGGTTCCAGTGTAGGCCAGATCCCGAGCTCGGGAGTCTAAATCGACATCTACTGAAAGCCTAGAAAGAGCACTGCCCCTCGCAGCCAGGAGCCCGATGCCGCCGCGGCCGACGAGGAGGCGGAGAGCAGCTCGAAGCCGGCGGAGCTCGTGTGCAGCATCACAAGGAGGTGGTCGCCTGTGCCGGCCATGAGCCGGTAGCGCATGCCACCGGGGCTCCCGGCGAGCCTCCTGCGTCGCAGGATGTTCTGGAACCTCATCGAGCTCCCGGGTCAGGTGGTCGAAGGGCCCCAAGCCGCGGCGGGCTCACCCTGATGCCGTGCACCGACACGCCGTCGATGCACGACACCGCTCAGTCCAGCGCCCCTGCGAAGTCCTCGATGCCCGAGTAGCTCGCCACCTTCAGGATGGCGATGCTCCCGTGGCCGGGCACGTCGACGCGCACGCTCGGGTTGTCGCCGTACAAGGGGATCCCCCCGAGGGCCTTGCCCGGCACCAGGTAGCGGTCCGTCTCGTCCCGCCTGTGCTGGAAGCGCAGGGCGAAGTCCGCGCCCTTCAGCGCGCTCGCCCGGTACACCGCGGCGCGCTCCTCGTCGCCGTGCAGCTCGGCGAAGCGCCAGGCGTCGGCCATCGCCTCGAGCTTGAGCGTGTGGTTCCAGTTCGGGTGGCCCCGATCGTTGTTGGGCATGTAGCCACCGAGCCACCGGCACCGCTTGGCGTTGTCGGCCGTGTACTGCTTGGAGAGCACCCAGTCGCCCACGAGGTACACCATCTCGGGGATCCAGCTCTCCTCGGGCCGCACCTGGTAGAGCTCGGTGAGCGGTTCCAGCGCCCAGAGGCCGTAGAGGTAGGGGAGCTCGAGGTACTCGCCGGCACCGCGCTCGTCCCGGTGCTCGAAGCCGTACCGGCCCACGAACACCAGGGCGTCGAGGTACCTGGCGTTGCCCGTGTAGTCCCACAGCCGCCACAGCGCCTGGTGCAGCTGGTACCACTGCAGCGGGCCGCCGAGGCGGAACGAACCGTCGGGCCGGACCTTGTCGAGGATGAAGACGCCCAGGCCGTCGATCGCGGCGTCGCGCGAGCGGTCGCCGGTGAGCGTGCCGTGGTGGGTCAAGGCCATCACCATCAGCGCCGAGGCGCCGATGTCGTGCATCCGCTGCTGGGAGCCGCGCACCCGCATGCGCGGCATCAGGCTCTGGATGGCCGCTTCGGCCGAGAGCCGGAACTCGGGACGACGGGTCACCTTGTAGAGCCAGGTCTGCGCGAAGGTGGCCACGATCTGGCGGTGGATCATGTCCTCGTCCGACCAGGTGTCCTCGCGGGGGTCGTACTGGTAGCCGAAGGGAAAGCAGGGCACGCCTCGGTCCTGGCACGTCACCGGGCGCTGCATCCTCATCATGTAGTAGCCAGCCAGGGCGGCGCCGTAGACCATGCTGCGGTCCCCGTTGTCCCACCCCTCCAGCGGAAGCGGCATGGGTAGCTCCGACCAGCTCGCCTCGTCGACCGGGAGCTCGGCGCGGGGCAGCTTGCTGGCGTCGTAGTCGTAGGCCGAGAAGTCGTTCAGCGGCACGCAGTCCAAGCCGTCGGCCGGCGGCGTGTCCGCCGAACAAGCCAGCACCAGGCCCAGGCCCACCATCATGGCCACAGGATGCCCCCGGGGTAGCCCACCACCCTGTCGTCGTCGCGGGTGCGGTGGTGGTTCGTGCCGCGGGTCGTCCAGCTCAGCGGGGGCCTGCCCAGCGTGGCGAGGGCGGTCATCGCGATGGCTGCGGGCACCTCGCCGCAGGTGGTGACCTCGTGCCGGGTCACGTAGTCCACGAGCCCATCCACGTCGTAGGCGGCGATGAGCTCGAGCACCCGCGGGTCGTGCTCGTCGGAGACCGCGAGGGGCTGGTAGTGCACCAGGTCCACCGTGAAGAGCAGCGTCACCTCGCGGCCCTCTTCGTCCAGCTCTCGGAGCAGCCCGGCGAGCCCCTGGCCCAGCGCGTCGATCTCCTCGCGCGTCACGTGGGCAAACTCGCTCGTCTCGTCGTCCCGGAAGGCCATGGTGACCAGCTGCACGTCCGGCCGCGCCCACTGCAGGAAGGGGAGCTGCATCTCGACCTCGTGGTGGGCGAAGGCTTCCCGGTCGGGCACGAGCGCGGGCATCCAGTGCTGCGCGCGCGTGGTCAGCTCGGCGTCGGTGGCCAGCGCGTGGCCCGGCACCAGCCACGGTCCACCGGGCCAGATGGCCAGGCGCTCGCCCTGGTCCCAGTGGTTGGGTGCCAGCACGATCACCGTCTGCGGCAGCAGCACCCGCGCCCACACCTCCGCGGCGGTCGGGCCGGAGTGGGCGATGCCCGCGTGCGGCGTGAGCAGGGCGTAGGGGGTGCCCTCGGGGCTCGCGCCGGTGGCGGCCAGCAAGCCGTCCACCCGCTTGTCGACCGCGCTCGGGGTCTCGGCGTACCACCGGCCCGCCTTCACGGGGTGGCGCGCGTCCGGGTGGTCGGCGCCGGGCTGCGGGAGATCGTCGCGCGAGTAGCGCGGGTCGGGGGGCGCCGGCCAGGGGACCTCCGCCTGCTGATCCCTCGAGCAGGCCCACAGCGCCACCCACAGCGCCACCCAGGGGGCGGTCATCCCGGCTCGATCGGCGCGACCGGGTCGGGGTCGCTGCGACGACCCGACCCTCCGTCGACCAGCGCGGCCACGGCCTGGTGGAAGTCCACGAAGTGATCGCGCTCGTCGGCGCCCGGGTACCAGCCCATCTGCCTCACGGCGACCACCCGCGGCTCGAAGAGCACCACCAGGTGCTGACCGAGGTAGCCGTCGGCGCGCAGGCCCACCAGCTCGCCATCCTGCTCCATGCGCCACCAGCCGAAACCGTAGGGCGCATACCCACCGGTCGGCGAGCCCAGCAAGGCCAGGGTCTCGGTGCCGAGGAGGCGCTCGCCCTCCCACACGCCGTCGTCCACCAGCAGCTGGCCGAGCTTCAGCAGGTCGTCGGCGGTCATCGCGAGCCCGGACATGCCGTGCCGGTGGCCGGTGGGGTCGCTCGACCAGCGGGTCTCGGTCACCCCGAGCGCGGCGAAGAGGCCCTCGCCGAGCACGGTGTCGATCGGCTCTCCGGCGGCGGCCAGCACCACCTCGGGCAGCAGGTTGTACGCCGCGTTGTTGTAGGCGAACACCGCCCCCGGCAGCGCCTTGGCCTCCAGGTCGGCGGCGAAGGCCACGAAGTCCGGCTGGCCGTACACCTCGTTGGTCGGGGGGGCGGCGAGGCCCGACACGTTGCGCACCACCTGCCCGACCGTGACCTCCGGATGGTCCGACATGGCCGGCAGCAAGGAGGCGACCGGCACCTGCTCGCCTTCGAGGTGCCCCTCCTGCACGAGCCAGGCGACCGCCAGGCCCACCACCGACTTGGTCGCCGACATGGTCTCGATGGGCTTGGGGCTGGGCGGCCAGTGCAGCACCTCGTGGCCGTCCTTCCAGAGGATCACGGCGTCGCTGCGCGAAGCGTAGGCCCGATCCACGAAGGCGTCGAGCGCCGCGGGATCGAGCCCCACGCTCTCCGCGTCGAGCCGCCGCACGAAGGGCCTGACCTCGACGGTCGGAACGGGCGCCGCCGGCTCGACCGACACCGGACCCGCTGCGCAGCCGAACCACATCCACATGGCGCAAGCCTACCCCGACGACTCACTTGCCCGTCGTTCCCTCACACTGGACATACACGACCTCTGCAGGGTTCGGTGTTCGGGTCGGGTCCGACGGGCACTGCACGCTCGACACCCTCCAGAAGGCGCCCCCGCACCCAGACGGTTGTGCCTCGCACGCCGCCTCGGCCTCCTCCAGGAGCGCTCTCGGCACCTCGACGGGCGGCGTGGCGATGGGCTGAGCTTGGCCTGAGTCCTCCGGCCACCACGCGCACCAGCGCGTGTCGGTCTCGACGAAGTCGACGCCCTCCGCCAGGCAGGAGACCTGGATGCAGTCATCCGATGGTCGGCAGTCAGCGGCCGAGGCCTGCCGCAACCAGTCACAGGTGCCTTGGCCCGTCCCGATCGGCTCGGTGGCCTCGCAGGCACACAGGAGCAAGACGCCCATGGCCCAGGGCAACGGGGGCGCCTTCACCGCGTCGAACACGGTCCGACAGGCGCGAGAGCCCCGTGCTGATCGGTCGATCCTCACGCCGCCTCGGCTATCGCATCGAGCAGGGCCTCGGCCACGGGCAGCACGACCTCGGCGAGGCAGGTCCGCGCCGCCTCGTGCTCGTCGTCGGGCGAGAGCCACCCGTGGGCCCCCATCGCCGCCGTCCAGCGGTCGGAGCGGCGCTCGGGCGGGCCCAGCTTCGCGAGGAAGCCGCGGATCGCGACCGCGACCTCGTCGCCGCCCAGCTCCAGGGCCCAGCGCAGCGTGGCCCACGCCAGCTCGGCGTGCTGCGTCTCGTCGCGCACGATCTCCTCGAGGGCCCGCCGCGCGGCCGGTGCGGTGGTGTGTTCGAGGGCGCGCTGCGCGAGGTAGGCCGCCAAGGTCTCCCCGACCGCACCGTCCCGCAGGGTCCAGACCGCCAGCTCGGCCAGGCTGGACGCGATCGGCGCCCGCTCGCCGAGGTCCATCGGCGCCGGCCCCACGGCCTCGCTGCCGTACACCGACGCGAGCGCAGCTCGACGTCGAGGTCGACATCCTCGTGCGTGCTGGGCGACGCGTGTACGGAGATTCGGTTGGGCACGGTCCCGTAGTAGAGGGATAGCGCTCATGAACCGACCTCACGCGGCGATTCTCGCACGAGGCGAGCCTGTCGTCGGGAGCTACCGTGTGCTGGACGCGAGCCCAGGTCGCTGCCATGGGGTCGCACGCGTCAGTCGGCGGACAACTCGGACAGGAAGTCGTGTAGTTCGGTCCATCCTTGTCTCTGGGCGAGTTGTGCGCCCAGTCGGAGCGTGTCGCCGTCGGGCTGTTCCCGGTTGGCGCGCCAGTAGGCTGCCCCCTTGAGCATTTCGAATGCGGCTTCTGCGTGCCCCTCCTCTTCGAGCAGCTCGGACGCCATGATGTGGCCGTCGCCCGAGTAGGGTTCGGCGCTCGCCATTCCGTCGACACAGAGCCAACCTGGCGCTCGCTTCCACGACGCCGGCCCGTTGCCCTGCAGGATCCTCGCTGCCTTGCGGAGCGTGCTGACGCCATCACCGCCAATCGGAAGCGGTGAGAATGGATCCGTCCGCGTGTAGGCCCCATCGAGACCGCTCGCCCCCAAGCACAGGCGGTGGGCAGCCTCCAGCAGGTCCGAGGATGGTGCTGGAACCACGCGAGACCGCCGGCCAATGCCCCCCTCGACGGGCACGGACTCCTCGCGAAAGAGGGCATTGAATGCGACCATCGCAAGGGACCTGGCCAGGTTGGACGAGGAGTCTGTGGGCATGTGTGACGGGTTCCTGCCCGCACATCGCAGCGCGTAATCCCGGAAGATCTCGTTCTCGGGTGACGGATCCAGGCGCTCGAAGATCTCCGTCCAGCACTGGCGCTGCTCGGGCAGCGACCTGCGGTTGGCATTTCGCCGGCGCAGGTCGTCGTCGAACAGCACGTCCCGATACGCGTCCAGGGTCTCGGACGTCCCGCCCAACGCCTGGTGCAGGCTCCGCAGCTCGGCATCGACGGCGTCCCAATAGGCTCGAGCCGGCTCCCAACCGTGGTCGCCGCCACGCAGGCACGCCCGAAACATGAAGGTGGGGAGTGCTGTTGCGGCGCTCGACGACACCGTCACCACGCCGCTGCCTCCGACCAGGAGGACCGGGAGTGTGGGGTCGTTCAGGGAGACTCCGGGTCGGAGGGGCTTTCCGAGGACCCAGCGGTTCTGGTGGACGGCGAAGGGGGCGATCCACCACGTTCCGCCGGCCACGTGCTCGCGCCAGCGGCTCCGGTCCCAGCGGCCGACGAGGTCGAGGTTGGCGACGACCGTCGACCGGTAGCTGAGAGCGATCGCGTCCAGGTCGAGCATGTCGGCGTCGGCAGACCTCTGGTGACGTACCGGGCGTTGGTTGGTGAGCGGTCGCCACAGCGCCGTGGCCTCGGAGGTCAGCGCAGATAGCACACCCTCGTGCTGGCTGTACTCGCGGTCGAGAGGGTGGCTCGGCCCCTCGACGAGCTCGCCCACCGAGTGAAGCGTGCTGGACACGCGCAAGAACTGGCTCGCGCTGACGAGCTGGCTGCAGCCCGGAGCCTTCGAGTTCTCGGCCTTGGAGCTCGTCGAGGGGCTGGCCGCGCTGGTCCCCCCGCCCCGCAAGAACCAGATGGGATGACCAGGCCGGCCTCCCCCGCTCCAGTGCGATCCTTCGCGCGATTGACGGGGCCGAGGCCCTCAACGAAGTCGAAGGAGACCGGACATGCAACCAACCCCTCAACGCCACACCAAGCCGCGGGGGGTCAGCCCGCAGCAGCGGCGGGCGGGGCCCTCCTGTCCTGCGCAGCAAGCCAGCGACGCGGCCACGGGGTTTCTGGGCCTCTCACGGTGGAGAGCGTGGACAAGAGCACCTATGGGGTGCGACCACTTCCGGTGTCGGAACATCCCTCGTCGACGAGGTCGTCGCAGTCCTGGTCTACACTGTCGTCGCACACTTCGTCGGCGTATGGGTGGACCTCGTTGTCCTCGTCGTCGCAGTCGCCGAAGGCGCAGTCCTCGCCGGGCTCGCAGGGTGCCCATCCGTCGTTGTCGTTGTCGGTCGAAGGGCCGACGACATCCCATACGGCGGTGTCGGTGTCGCCCGACGAGCTCTTGTCGGTGCAACCGGCTGGTGCCAACAGGGCCAGGAGCAGGGCGCGTGCAAGCATCCGATCGTACTCCGATAGGACTTCCTCATACTCCGTGCAGCCGATGTCCTCGACCCCCACGGAGAGGCACCCCCGTGGCAAGTCCTGGAGTATCCTTGGCCATGGCTGCCTTGATGATCCTTACGGGCTCCGCGCTGGCGGGCAGCATCGAGGTCTCCTGCGCGGACGGTGCAGCCTGCGGCGAGGGTGCGGTCGCGAGGGTGATGCCGGTGGCCTTCGAGGACGGTGCGATCGAGCAGGTGTGCGAGCCGCGCGGCGCGCAACGCTGGTCGTGCCCCACGCTCGACGACCCCAGCTCCACGTGGTCCATCTCCGTCTCCAACGGGCTGAGGGCCGTCCGCATAGAGGCGTCTCCGGGCGACGCGCTGGTGGTGGAGCTCCCGGCACTCGAGTCCGAAGTCTGCCTGGCGCGGCCGACCTCCGAGGCTACCGACTGCGTCGCGGCCCTCCGGACCGAAGAGGGCGTCTTGTACCTGGGCACCGTCGGCTGGGACGAGCCCGTCCCGATCCCCCAGGCCGCTGGTGCGTGTGGACGGGTGACCGTCGCGTGCGCAGCCAACAGCTTCCACGGGAAGGTCACCCTCGACGAGCTGGCCGGAGACGCCACGTGCGTCGAGGTGGAGGCCGCGGCCACTGGGAGGGTGTGTGCCTCGTCGGCGTGTCGCCTTCGCAGCCCCGACCCCGTGCTCGGCCTGATGTGGGCCCACCGTCCCAAGTGGGTGGGCGCGTGCACGCGCGAGCTGCCCCCCGGTGACTACGTCCTCTCCTGCCCGGACGGCGAGGTCATCGGCGGCACGCAGATGTGGTCGACCACCCAGGTGGCGCTCGCCTCGGGCCAGACCCTTCGGTACGACGGGCCGTGAGGGGCTGGAGGGCGTGGAATCGCCCCATGGTGGCCCTGGCCACGGCGTAGACTGAACCATGGGACCCTTCCTCGCCCACACCCGCGCGGTCGCCGTGGGCTGGCGCCAGCCGGTCGCCTGGATCGCGCTGGCGGGCTGGGTCAGCGGGCCCCCCGTCTGGCTCACGCCGAGCCTCTTCGCGGCCCTGGCCGTCGCCGGGCTCGGCGCGGGGTGGGCCTCGACCGTGTTCCGGATGCCGCGATGAGCTGCCGACGATGCCGAGCTCGCTCCTGCTCGGGGGATCATCGGGGCGGTGGTGATGGCTCCGCCTCGCGACGGCCGATCAGTACCCGACCGCCGGCACCACGTAGACAGCCCCGCCCGCATCGGCGCCGACCCAGCTCTGGCTCGCCCCGAGCACCAGGTCGGTCATCCCGTCGCCCGTGAGGTCGCCAGCGTCCATCGAGGTGCCCAGCATGTCGTAGGTCCCGGTGCCGATGACCGTGGCGTGGGCATCCGCGGGCACCGAGAAGCCGCTCACACCGCCGTGGAAGAGGTAGACCTCGCCGCCGTCATTCGACACCGCGTCGGCGCCCGGCGCCGAGACCAACAGGTCCGCCTGCCCGTCCCCGTCCACGTCGCCGGGGCCGTGCACCGCCCAGCCCACCGCGTCCAGGGTCGTGTCCCCCTCGAGCTTCCAGGCGGCGCCGGACAGGCTGGTCTCGCCGCTCCACCCGGAGAGCTGGGCGCCGCCCACCAGGTAGGCCCTGCCCTCGTTCATCTCCCCCAGCGGACGGGCCTGGTGGGCGCCGGCGAGGAAGTCGTCGTAGCCGTCTCCGTCGGTGTCCCCGACTCCGGCGAGGCTCCGAGGCGTGTAGGCCACGAGGTCGGTGGTCGGGGGCGCCAGGATGTGGTCGGCGTCGGAGAGGAAGGTCGTGCCGGAGGCGGGCGCCAGGTAGACCAGCACCGCCCCCGTGTAGCCCACACCGTCCACGAAGTAGCTGGCCGACCCGACGATGAGGTCGTCGAGGCCGTCGCCGTCGAGGTCTCCGGCACCGTCGACGCTCGTGCCGATCTTGGTGGTGTAGGAGCCCTCGTAGTCCCCGTAGATGGTGAAATCGGCGTCGCGGACGTCGCCCGGAGCAAGGGTGGCGCCTGAGTAGATGTAGACGGAGCCGCTGCTGGCCAGGAAGCTGTCGTCCTGCCACGCTCCGATCGCGAGCTCGCTGAGGCCATCACCGTCGAGGTCCCCGGCATCGGCCACGCTGATGCCGAAGCAGGACTCCTCGGGGCCGACGATCAGGATGCCCTGATCGGTCAGCTCGCCGCTGGTCAGGGTCTCGAGCACCACCACCTCGGCCTCGTAGCAGTTGCCCTGTTCGGCACCGCCGCCCGGAGCCCCCACCACCAGCTCGTCGTCGCCGTCTCCGTCGACGTCCGGGAGCGTCGTGAGCCCCTGCCCGGCGTAGCCCTGGTCCCGGGAGGAGGTGAGCTCGGCATCCGCCGCGTAGAGCTCGGCGTCGGCGGTGATCGGGCCGAGGGTCAGGTAGACCTTGCCCTGGACCTCCTTGCCTCCCTCGGCCGCTCGGGGCGCCCCGGTGGCCAGGTCGAGCTGTCCATCTCCGTCCAGGTCACCCACCGCGACCGCCGAGCCGGCCTGCTCGCTCGCCCGCGCACCGCGCACCTCGAGCGCGTCCGCGTCCGTCCTGAGCTCGCCGCTCCACCCGCAGCCGCTTGGCGTGCCGTCGCAGTCGTCGTCCACGCCGTTGTCGCAGACCTCGGTCGCGGCGGGATGGACCGCGGCGTCGCCGTCGTCGCAGTCCCCCTCCTCGACGGTCCACCCGTCGCCGTCGTCGTCGTCGCCGCTTCCGGTGTCGGAGTCGGTGTCGGTGTCGGTGTCGGTGTCGGTGTCGGTGTCGGTGTCGGTGTCGGT
>CAZSAT010000166.1:0-13418 GCA_964604675.1 uncultured Enterobacterales bacterium | reverse complement strand
ACCATGTCCAGGTAGACGTGCAGGTCGCTCACGTCGAAGCCCTGCTGCAGGCGGTCGCTCTGAGGGCGCCCCCAGAGCATGGTCCCGTTGATCAGCCCCGTGTACTCGGCGGCGCGCAGGTGGTGTTCGACCGAGCTGAGCCACGCGAGCTCGAGCTCGGCGTAGAAGCGGTACAGATCCCGGCTTCGTCGCGCGGGCCAGGCGCTGGTGAAGCCCCGCACCGTGGGGTCGCGCGCGACGCTGTCGAGGAGCATCGACTCGCCGAGGGCAAGCCCGGGATGGGCTGAGCCGACCCAGGCCGCCGCCAGGGCGTCGTCGTCGACGTAGCGAGCGCGAAGCCACGCGTTCCAGCGGGCGTCCAGGGCCTGCCGGTGCGCCGGTTGGAGGCTCTCCAGCTGCCCTCCCAGCCAAGCCGCCACCAGGGAGGACTCGTTGGCGAGCTCGACCCAGGCCACGCCGGGGTCGTCGAGCCACCGCTGTCCGGTGTACGGGTTCACTCGATCGTACAGGGCGTCGAACCAGTCCAGGTAGGCGGCCTGGAAGTCGTCCTGGAACGCCGGCAGGTGCTTGAGGCCGGGGGGCGCACCGATCACGTCCTGGGCTTCCGATGCGCGCAACACCCGCGCCGTGGGCCCTTCGAGCACGAGGTACACGCCCCGCTCCAGCAGCGCGGCGGCGAAGCGGTCCAGGCGATCGACGGCCTCGGGGTCCAGCAAGGGGCCCCCGCGACCACGGTCCGGGTGCAGCACGCTCGCCTGGCCCGGACGATCCAGGTGGTGCAGCCGAACGAGGTTGAAGCCCGCTCGGGCGAGCTCGTCGGCGTAGCGGTCGGCGCGCTCGAGCGGCGGCAGCGCGCCATCCCCCACCAGGTTGATGCCCCAGAGACGAGCCTGAGCACCGCTGCCGAAGCAGAGGTCCTCACCGCAGGCTTCCAGGCGCCCATCGCTGCCGGCACGGGCCCCGACCGGCATCGACGGGCCCG
This sequence comes from uncultured Enterobacterales bacterium, assembly GCA_964604675.1. Taxonomy (GTDB): domain Bacteria; phylum Myxococcota_A; class UBA796; order UBA796; family CAJQPC01; genus CAZSAT01. The sequence continues at coordinate 12,436 of CAZSAT010000166.1, read as the reverse complement.
CGTGGAGGGAGGGGATCGTGAAGGGTGTCCAGTCCGCGCCGGGCAGATCGCGCTGCGGGGCCAGTCGGGCGTCCCCCTCCAGCGTCTGCACCTCGAAGAGCGCGAGGTCATGCGCCCGGCTGTGCACCGTCAGCGAGGCGAGCTCGCGCTCGGCGTCGGTGCCGAGGACGTGCACCGCCACGCTCACGGCCTGACCGTCGACGGCGCGCCCGAGCGGCTCCGACCAGGCCCACGGCGTGGTCTGGGCCATCCACCAGGGCCAGACGTGCAGGCCCTGCGTGGCTCGCGTGACCTCCTCATGCCCGTCCGCGTACCGCACCGTGAGCGTGGCCGCGGTGTCGTGGGCACCCGCGGGCGCAAAGCGCGACCAACGCAGCGCCAGGCCGGTTGCGGTGCCAGACAAGGGGATCTCCAGCGCCTCGTCGGGCGAGACGATGATGCAGTCGGACCCCTCCGACGGCGCCTCGACCACCACCCGTGGACCTGGGTCCTCGGCGCTTCCGAGGCACCGATGGTCGGGTACGAAGGCCAGCGCCACCGAGGCAAACAGCGCCATCATCGCCCGAGCTTCGCCTGGATCTTGGTGGTCACCGCCTCGAGCACGACCTCGTCGTCAGCGTGCAGCCCGACCAGCTTCAGCGCACCGGCGTAGACCAGGCCGAGCGGCAGCCCGACCAGGGCCACCTCGACGATGCTGGGGAGCTCGGGCAGCCAGTGCGCCACGGCAGCGCCCACAGCAGCCGCCGGCACCATGGCCATCAAGGGCCCCAGCATGCTCCAGCCCAGGGGTCGGATCTTCACGAACCACCGCACCTGGGCCAGCGAGACCGCCGTGGTGAAGCACATCGCACCGCCGTAGGCGAGCGCTGCTCCGGTGGCACCGTAGCGCGGGATCAGCGTGTAGCTGAGGGCGAGGTTCACGAAGATGGTCGGCACCCCGCCCCACACCACCTGCCATTGGTTGCCCGACATCACGAGCACGTACTGTGCGCTCCCCCCCACCACGGCGATCAGCTGGGCGAGCGCCATGATGCGCATGGCCGGCACCGCCTCCATGCGACCAGAGGGCCAGACCCCGACCACGCTCTCGGCCGCCAACAGGGTGCCGACGGTCATCGGCAGCACCAGGAGCACCGTCCAGCGCGTCACCGTGATGAAGAGCCCCTGGAGCTCGTCGCGGTCTCCCTGCTTGCAGAGCGTCGCGATCATCGGGCTGAACATGCCGTAGAGGCCGTGCAGGGCCAGTCCGAACACCGGGGACAAGGCGGCCACGGGGCCGTAGATGCCCGCGGCCTCCATGCCGTCGATCCGCGCCAGCAACAGCTGATCCGCCCACATGTAGAGCGCGTTGACCAGGGTGTAGATCCAGAGCGGCAGGGCCATGACCGCCAGCGGACGCAACATGGGCCGCGACGGTTCCCGCGGATCCATCGCGTCCGGTCGCAGCCTGTAGAGGGTCCAGAGGGCGAGCACGGCGCCCACGGCCATGGACAGGTCGTAGGCGGTCAACACGCCGTCGAGTCCCTGCCCCATCGCCACCGCGAGCACGTAGACCCCGACGATGTTCACCGCCGGCCACGCGACCTGGAGGATGAGCGCCTTGGGCCACATGACCAGGAGCCCCTGGGTCGCCGAGGTCGCCATCATGCGGATCGCCGCGAGCGGAAGCGCGAGCGACAGCACACGGAGCGCGCCCGCGAGGCGCGGCTCCCCCGGCGACATCACCTCGGCGACCGTGCCGGCGCCCAGCCAGAGCACCGCCGCCGCGGCGACACCACCGAGCAGGCTGGCGAGCTGTGCCGCCCGCCAGGTGCCGCGCACAGCGGCCTGGTCGCCCTCGGCCCGGCTCTCGGAGACGTAGCGGATCACGGCGTTCTCGAGGCCCAGGAACACGAAGAGGAAGGCGATGAGCATCGCGCGGCGGCAGGTGGCGTAGATGCCGTAGGCGTCGGTCGACAGCGCCCAGTTCACCTGCATGTCGTGTGCGAGCAGCAGGCCCTGGCCCACCACCATCGCGGCGAGCATCACGCCACCCCCTCGGGCGACGGCCCGCACGTTCTCCCGCCGTTCTGTCACGATGCTCCGAGGTGTCGCATCCGATATATCGCCGCGTGGCCGACGCCCTCCGGATCCTGCAAGTGTCTCGGGTGTACTGGCCGAACCTGGGCGGGATCGAGAAGATCGCCCAGGGCTTGGCTGAGCACCTCGTGCAACGGGGCCACGTGTGTGACGTGGTCACCCTCGACCGTTCCTTCGAGGACGGGTCGGACTACCCGCCCTACAGCGCGCACAACGGCGTGAACGTCTACCGCATCCCGTTCCGCGGCAGCACGCGCTACCCGCTCGCCCCTCGCGCGCATCGCTTTGCCGGCCGCTACGACCTGGTGCACGTGCACGCGGTGGACTTCCTGCTCGACTGGATGGTGCTCCACAAGCCGCGTCACCAGCGCCCCGTGGTGCTGTCCACCCACGGCGGCTTCTTCCACACCGCCTTCGCGGCGAAGGCCAAGAAGCTGTGGTTCCACACCATGACGCGCAACACCCTCCGTGGTGTGGACCGGGTGCTCTGCTCCAGCGAGCACGATCTCGAGCTCTTCCAGACGATCAGCGATCGCTGCGAGCTCGCGCGCAACGCGGTGGACCTGGCGGACTACGCGCCGATGACGAACAGCCCGACGGCGGGGAGCTGGGTCACGGTCGGGCGTGTGGACGTGCACAAGGGCATCGGCAACCTGCTCCGTGTGCTCGCGCGCATCGCCGACATCGACGACCGGACCTTCACAGCGCGTGTGATCGGCCCGGAGGTTGTCGACGGCCTGGTCGACGGCCTCGTCGCAGACGCGAGACGACTCGGCGTCACCGACCGGGTGGCCTTCGAAGGCCGCGTCTCGCTCGACGACCTCCACCACGCCGTTCGCACCGCAGAGCTCGGGCTCTTTCCGAGCGAGTACGAGGCCTTCGGCATCTCCGTGGTCGAGGCGATGGGAGCGGGTGTCCCTTGCGTGCTCAACGACATCGGCGCCTTCCGGCACTTCGTCAACGAAGGTGAGAACGGCTGGATCGTCGACTTCTCCGACGCGGAGCGCGCGGCTGCCACCATCCTGAAGGCACGGGATCACGCCGACCGCGCCGGCGTGGGTGCCCGCGGTCGCGACAGGGCGCTGGAGTACAGCTGGACCTCCACCGTCGATCGCTTCGAGGCGCTCTACCGCACGGTGTTGGCGGAGACCCGATGAAGAAGCGCTACAAGATCGGCATCGTCTGCAGCTCGGGCGGCCACCTCGCCCAGATCCACTGCCTCGACACCTGGTGGAGCCGCCACGAGCGCTTCTGGGTGAGCTTCGACAAGCCCGACGCGGTGTCGCTGTTGAAGGACGAGCGCACCTACTGGGGGCACTTCCCGACGAACCGGTCGCTCAAGAACCTGGTGAAGAACACCGGCATGGCGCTTCGCGTGCTCGCCAGGGAACGGCCCGACGTGCTCGTGTCGAACGGTGCGGGCATCGCGGTGCCGTTCTTCTATGTGGGCAAGCTGCTGTTCGGCTGCAAGACGGTGTACGTGGAGGTCTACGACCGGATCGACAGCTCGCCACTCACCTCGCGGCTGGTGCAGCCGGTGCTCGACCAGATGGTCATCCAGTGGGAAGACCAGCGCACCTTCTACCCAGAGGCCCGGAACCTCGGGCAGGTGCTCTGATGGTGCTCTGCACGGTCGGCACCCACGAGGACCCGTTCAACCGCCTCGTGCAAGCCCTCGACGAGCTGAAGCTCGCGGGCCTCATCGAGGACGAGGTCGTGATCCAGAGCGGCTGGTCGACCTACCCGGCGCGCGCGTGCAGGCTCCACGAGCAGCTGCCCTTCGACGAGCTGCAGTCGCTGATGGCCGACGCGCGCATCGTGATCACCCACGGTGGCCCGGCAAGCATCATGCAGGCCCTCGCCCACGGGAAGGTTCCCGTGGTCGTGCCGCGCCAGAGCGGCTTCGGCGAACACGTGGACGACCACCAGGTCCGCTTCGCTCAGCGGCTGAGCGATCGCGTGCTCGTCGTCATCGACATCGCGGAGCTCGAGGCGGTGCTGGCCGGTCACGCCGTGCTGGCGGCGGGGCTTCCGGCCAACGAAGGCGGCCGGCAACGGGCCGTGGCGTTCGCCGAGAAGCTCGACGTGCTCTGCGAGACGCTGTTGGGATGAGCCACAGAGCGACGAGAGCCGGCCCCGAAGGACCGGCTCCCGAGGTCGAACAGAGGCGCCTCAGGCGACGCTGTCCTTGAGCACCTTGCCAGCCTTGAAGGCGACGTGGTTGCGCTCGGGGATGTTCATCTTGGCACCCGTGGACGGGTTGGTGCCGGTCCGAGCGGCACGGGTCTTCACGTTGAAGGTGCCGAAGCCGGGGATGGTCACCTTGCCGCCGCCCTTGAGCTCGGCAGCGATGATGCCGCTCTCGGCGTCGAACAGGGTGTTGACGATGCTCGCGGCCTGGACCTGGGAGAGGTCGGTGGAGGCGGCGAGGGCGGCGCTGAGCTGCTTCTTGTTCACGTTGGTTTCCTTCTTCTGCAATCGCGGGGGATGATCCCCCAGGGAACGCTTGACGACGTGGAATTCGTCGACACCTGGCCCTTTACGGGTCCAGACGCGTTCGACAAGGGAAAAACGGACGCGATCGCCGTCGTGGGGCGGATCTCAGCGTGCCGCGACGATTCCGAGGCTCGCGATGAGCCCTCCGTAGATCTTCAGGATCTCGGTGACATGGTGCGGCGTCAGGAGCACCCTGTTGCGTCGGAGGTCCTGCCGCACCTGGTCCGACAGCGTGGCGAGGTCGACCTCGGCGTCGTTGACGAGCCGCTGACGGGCGCTCTGCACCGCGCACTTGCACACATACGGACTCACCGGGACACCGTCGAGGACCATCTCCTCGACGACGTCGAAGATCAGCCGGTCCAGCGACAACACGCGGGCGTCGGCCGTCAGGAAGGTGGGCTCGTGGGCGCCGGGGAGGCTGGGGATGATGCCGAGGCGTGCCATGGGGACTCCGGAATGCTCACCGGACTCCTCGGATCAAGCGACGGGTCGATCAAGCGCCTTCACGCCCGCCGACAACGGCTCAGTAGCGCAGCTGGAACCACAGCCGCGCGGTGTCGTTCTGGTACGCGAGGGCCGCGTCCTCGAGGCGGAGCACGTAGCCGCCACCGGTGCGCACGCGATCGTCGAGCAGGTGGCACGTGACGCCAGCGGTGACGAGGGTCACGTCGCCATAGTCGGTGACGTCGCGGTCGTCGTCGAAGCGCTCCGCCCGAACGGCCGGTTCGAAGTTGCCGATGCTGTAGCCGACCTGGACCTGGCCGCCGAGCCGGGAGGTATCGACCAGCACGTCCGGATCCGCCACGGTGCTGTCGCCCGGGGTGACGGTGGACACCGCGGCCTCCGCGAGCACGGCCAGGCCCGCCACGCGAACGATGACGTCGCCCCCGTAGGCCAGCGTGGAGGTGGCGAGCTCGCCGTTGTGAAAGGCGTTCGCGCCAGCGCCGACGACCAGACCGTCGACGGCCCCCCAGGTCTCGTAGACCCCCTCGCCGCCCGCGTACTCGACGCGAGCTGCGTACAACAGGCCGGGATCCGTGTCGCCGAAGAGCTCGCCGTTGCCGTTGAACGCACCTGCGCGGAGGCGAACCGTCTCGTTGCCGGCGTCGAGAAGGAACCCGAGCTCGCGGTCCGCGCCGAGGTGGTTGGAGGCCACGCTGCGCTCCTGGAAGACCAGCTCCGACGCCGAGATGAGCGACTCGCGGCCGAAGGGCACCTTCTGCACGCCGAGGCGAGCGCCCGCCAGGTCGTGGAAGCGGTAGCCGGCCCAGGCATCGACGAGCTCGACGCTGTCGTCGCCATCCGACCAACCATCGCTCCCGGACGACACCCCGACGACCACGCCGTAGGTGAGCACCTCGCCGCTCTCGTCCTCGAAGCCGAGGCGGGCGCGACGGATCTTGAAGCCCACGTCGTCCTCGGGGTCGCCGTAGCCGGCCGCATCCGCCGTGGGGTGGGCGTCCTGGTCGTAGAGGGTGGTCCAGACCTGGGCCAACGCGTAGGGTTGCGGGGCTTCGGCGTGGGCAGCGCCCACGAGGGCGACGGTCAGGGACATCAGCATGGACCACCTCGGCGACTGGCGCTATGCGTAACGCACTCCTCAAGGGATGGGACCCATGCACGCAGCCGCACTTCTCGCCCTGTTGAGCGCTTGCCAGACCCCCGGCGAGGGGTGGGTGAGCGGGTCCCAGATGACCGACCTCGGCCAGGTCATCGGCGGGCCCAAGACCCAGGCGCGCACCGGCGACTTCCTGCTCGAGAACGATCAGATCCGCATCGGCATCCTGGCCGGTCGCTACAGCATGGGGCCAGGGCTCTTCGGCGGCGGCCTGGTCGACGCCGATCTGCAGCGAGTCGGACCGGAGTGGGCGGATGGCGCGGGAAACGACCGTCTCGCCGAGATCTTCTCCACGGTCAACATGAACGTGATCCAGGCCGAGGCGTCCGAGCAGGTCACCCTGGTGTCCGACGGGAGTGACGGCGCTGCGATCGTCCGGGTCGAGGGCGACGACCTCGGCTTCATCACCCTGCTCGAGGCCCTCTGGGCCTTCACCGGCGCCCCCAGCTACCACCTGCACACCGACTACATCCTGGAGGCCGGGCAGAGGTGGGTCACCATGCGCACCACCGCCTTCTTCGACGACGGGGGCGACTGGCCCGAGTCCGGCGAGCTCGTGCCGGGCACCTACGAGCCGGTCCCCTTGTTGGAGACGGCGCTCGAGACGGGGCTCATCTTCGGCGACTTCTACCTCCAGGGCGGCGACGTCGACCTCTTCCTTCCCGGGCTCGGCTTCGACGAGAAGCAGGTGGTGTACGAAGCCGGTCTGGCGGGGCAGAACACCTTCCACGACCCGGTGCAGGTGAACTTCGTCGCGGGCACCGCGCCCGGGGTGTCCTACGGACTCGCCACCCTCGACGGCGACCTGTACTTCCCGCTCTTCACGTCCAGCCAGACCGCGGGCTTCGGCGCCGCCATCCAAGGCGACCCCGACGAGTCCGACCGCTTCCCCGCGGGGACCGCCCTGTCCTACGAGCGGATCTTCGTGGTGGGCGACGGCGACATCGGCTCGGTGCTCGACGGCATCCTCGAAGCCCGCGGGACCGAGACCGGGCGGGTGGATGGCTTCGTGCTCGATCCCGACTCGCTCCACGGCCTCTCCGGGGTCGACGTGTTGGTCTACGAGCCCGGGGCCGACGCGCCGTACTCGCAGTGGGAGACCGATGTCGCGCTCTCCGACACCGATGGCGACGGCTCCTTCGGCGGCACGCTGCCCCCGGGCGACTGGGAGCTCCAGGTCCACGAGCAGGGGCGTCCCCTCCCCGACCGCGTGCCGGTCTCCGTCACCGCTGGTGGGCAGGTCCAGCTCACCCTCGAAGCGCCGGCCGGCACCTCGATCGAGCTCACCATCCAGGACGAGCAGGGGCGGCTGGTGCCCGGAAAGGTGAGCGTGTTCCGCACCGATGGCGAGCCGGTGGTGCGCAGCTCGGTGCTCGGCGACGGGTACATCGCGGGCGACCCCGAGGCGGTGGTCTTCTTGAGCCACGGCGCGGGCGGCCTCGAGCTGCCGCCCGGACGCTACCAGGCGGTGGCCAGTCGAGGGCCCGAGTACGAGCTCGACGTCGTCGCCTTCGAGGTGGTCGCCGCCCGCCCGCTCGACGTGCAGCTGCAGGTGGTCCGCTCGGTCGAGACCGAGGGCTGGATCAGCGCGGACTTCCACGTGCACGCCCAGCCGAGCCACGACTCCGGGGTCACCCCGACCATGCGGGTGACCACGATGGTGGCCGAAGGCGTGGAGTACTTGGTCTCCACCGACCACGACTACATCACCGACTTCGCGCCGACGATTCAGGACATGGGCCTCGAGCCGTGGATCCGGTCGGCCATCGGCCTGGAGGTCACGCCGGTCGAGACCGGGCACTACCTGGGCTGGCCGCTGGTGCGCGATGCCCTGGCCGAGAACGGTGGCGCCCCGGACTGGACGGGGCTGGAGCCCGACGAGATCCTCGACAGCATCCGCGAGCTCGGCGACCCGGCCATTGCAGAGCCCATCACCTACGTGGCGCACCCCCGCGACGGCATCCTCGGATACTTCGACCAGTACGGGTTCTCGCCGTACGGCGGCCTTCCCGGCGCGCCGCTGATCGAGACCTCGGTCACCTCGGCGCTCAACCCGCTCCTCGGCGCGGACGCCTTCTCGATGGACTTCGACGCGCTGGAGCTGCTCAACGGCAAGCGCTTCGAGCTCCTCCGCATCCCCACCCAGCGCGAGTTCGACGACTACGCCGCGGGCGCCGACCTCACCGGCTACGACTTCCTCGTCCGCGAGGACGACGAGCAACAGGACCTCATCGACGAGGTGTACGGGCTCGGCTTCGGTGGGCGTGGGCAGATCGACGACTGGTTCACGCTGTTGAACCTGGGCTACCGCTTCACGGCGCTCGGCAACTCCGACACCCACGGCACCACGAGCACGGAGGCGGGCTGCCCGCGCAACTACGTGGCCTCGGCGTCGGACGACCCGGCCTACGTCGACGATCTCGCCGTCGCCGAGGCGGTCCGAGCGGGTCAGGTCATCACGTCGAGTGGCCCCTTCGTGCGCTTCTGGGCGGACGACCCCAGCCAGACCGTGGGCTCGGAGGTCGTCGGAACAGGTGCGGTGGAGCTCTTCGTGGAGGTCCAGTCGGCCAGCTGGTACGACGTGGACCGCGTGGAGCTCTACGAGAACGGCACGCTGCTGCACAGCTGGACGATCGAGACCCCCAACGCCGACGTGCTCAACTTGTCGGAGACCTTCGAGGTGCAGCCGGATCAGGACGCCTGGTACGTGGTGATGGCCATGGGGGACTCGGACATGGCCCCGCTCTACACCCCGGTCGAGATCCCGCCCATCCAGCTGCAGGACGTCGTCACCGAAGCGCTCAGCAGCGTTCCGAGCGTCTCGAGCTTCCTGAGCGAGGCCCCGGACCAGCCCCGAGCGTTCGCGACCTACCCGCTCGCGCTGACCAACCCCATCTGGATCGATCGCGACGGCGACGGCTTCGATGCGCCCGGCCTGCCGGAATGGATGGTTGCGCCAGCCGACCCCGGTGCCGACGAGTAGCCCTGACGGTCCCTGGACAGCGAAGCCGCGGTGGCCACGGTAGGGTGAGCCGCAACCCAGGGAGAGGCCCATGCAGCGGGTCAGTCTGTTCTCGGTGGTGCTCCTGGCCAGCGCCCTCGTCGCGTGCTCGGGGAAAGACGACGGCAACGTCGACACCAGCCAGGGTCCCGCCGGCGGAGACGGTGGCGATGGTGGCGATGGTGGCGATGGTGGCGATGGTGGCGACGGAGGCGACGGAGGCGACAGCGGCGAGCTCGGAGGCGCCACGCCCCTGTCCGAGGCCGGCGACGTCTTCGGAATTCCCAACTGGGACGACGACGACAACGACATCACCCCCGACTGGGAAGGGCTGGGGCTCGCGAGCGGAGAAGACGACCTCGTCGAGCTCGTGCTGCGCGCGGACCTCCTCGAGCAGGGCGAGTTCCTGCAGCTCTCCCTGGACGGCGACACCGACCTGATCCGGATCTACCGCGATGGCGAGCTCTTGCTGGACGAGAACGACGACTACATCGCACTCACGCAGAGCGACGGGCGACAAGACCTCGCCGTCGAGTTCGGCGACTTCCTGGTGCACGGCACGCTGACCGCGAGGCACCTCGCATCCAACGGCGACACCATCGAAGAGCAGGTGCTGACCCTCCTCTCCACGCCCTTCATGCTGAACAGCCACACCCAGCCCACCAGCGAGGTGATGGTCGTCAGCTACAGCTACTTCGGAGCGAGCAACGCAGACATGATCGCCGACATGGAGGCGGTTCTCGGGAACCGGCTCACCACGGTCAACGGCAGCAGCTACGGCTACGACGTCTGGATCCAGGACGAGTTCGAGTGGGTGCCGGTGGCCGGCGAGGGCGTCGAGATGGAGTTCATCATGGACCTCATCCGAAACCGGGGCCTCGATCGCTACGCCGAGGCCCGGTACGGAGCTGGTGTGGGGGTCGGCGTCTGGGGCAGCGGCGGCGCCACCTCCCAGGACTACGGCGGCAACATGGAGGCCACGCCGCCCTTCGACGACTACCCCTTCGGCCGGATCTACTACGGCGACGGCGGGGACCGGGGAAGCCGTCCGGACGACGTCGTGATGGACCTCTATGCCCGCCAGATCCAGGAGCCCTTCACCCTCGATCCGTCCTGGCTCTGCGTCGGGCACGTCGACGAGTACACGTCCTTCCTGCCCGACGCCGACGCCCCGCGTGGGTTCCGGCTGCTGATGGCCGACACCAACGCTGCACGCGAGGTGCTCGAGGGCATGGATCCCACCCAGCAGCTCCGCCGCTACCAGCAGGACAAGGACTACAGCACCGTGGGCGAGATCCTGAACGATGCGTCGTTCTGGGACCTTCAAGAAGACGTGCAGCGCGACCACCTCGACCCGGACCTGGCGACCTTCGTCGCCGAGATGGGGCTGTCGCAGGAGGAGATCATCTACTTCCCCACGCTGTTCGAGCACCCACGGGGCTGCGGGAGCTGGGCGGCCGCGTTCATCCCGGGCGCCATCAATCTCCAGATCGCCGACGACGACGCAGGCAACACCCACGTGTTCCTGGCCGACCCGTTCTTCCGGAACTCCGACAGCACGTCGACCCAGGCCGACGACGCCATGATCGACGCCTACCTGGCGGTCCTGCCCGAAGGCTTGGAGTACCACTTCGTGGACGACTGGGACGTCTACCACATGGGGCTCGGCGAGGTGCACTGCGGCACCAACGCCGTTCGATCCCAGGACGACGATTGGTGGGAGACCGCCCTGACCGCGGTCGAGGAGGCCCTCTGATGCTCTCGATCCTCTGCTCGCTCGCGATGGCCGGGTGGCAACACGACGCCGCCACGGGCGCCGCGGCGATGGCCGCAGCCAGCCCCGACCTGGCCGGCGAGGTCGCGGCCTGGGAACCCAGCACCACCCGCAGCGGCCACAAGCGCTTCGTCGGCCCCTACAGCCACGACCCGCGCCTCACGCCGCTGTTCCTGCACCGGCTCGCTGAAGGCCAGGACTCCGAGGCCGTGCGCACCGCCCTCGTCGAGGCCGTGTCCCGCCAGAAGGGCGAGGGGTACAGCGAGGCGCTGCCCGACCTCGCCCTGCACGACGCCCAGGCCACGGTTCGCGCCGTGGCTGTCGAGAGCCTACGCGGGGTCGACCGTGACGTGTCCGGCACGTTGACGGAAGCCCTCGCCGACCCGGTCAGCGGTGTCCGCGAGGCCGCCGCGCGCACGCTCGGTCGCGTCGGCGACGCGAGCGCAGTGCCCGCCCTGATCCCCATCCTCGCCGACAGCTCGCCCGAGGTGCGCGCCGCCGCCGCTCGCTCGCTCGGAACCCTGCGCGACCCCCAGGCGTTCGAGGCGCTCGTCGGGCTGTTGGACGACGAGCACGCCGACGTGCGGCTCGAGACGCTCCACGCGTTGGAGCGCGTGGCACCCGCCGACGCGCCCTACCTGAGCCAACTCGACGAGCTCAGCGTGGACGACGATGCGCGGGTAGCGCGGGCTGCCACAGCCCTCATGCGCTGACGTTGGTTCGCTCCACCACGGGCACACCGCTCCAGAAGCGGAGCTCGACGTGGTGGAGTGGCGAGACCCTCAGCCTTCCGGTGCCGTGGGCACTCGCGCCCAGCACGGCCGCCACGATGCAGCGGATCACGCCGCCGTGGCTCACCACCGCCACCACCCCATCGGGCGCGACGAGCCGCGCCTCCTCCACCGCCGCGAGCGCTCGAGCCCTCACCTCGGACCAGGTCTCGCCGCCGGGAAAGCGAAAGGTGTCGGGTTCGCGGAGCCAGCGATCCCACAGGGTGGGCTGCGCCTCGTGGAGCGCCAGGAGGTCCTGGCCCTCGAGCTCGCCGTAGCTGGTCTCTCGCAGCCGGGGATCGGCGACGGCCGCGACTGCAGGAAACAGCGCCTCCGCCGTGAGCCGTGCGCGCGACAGATCGGAGCTCACCACATGGTCCACCGGCCCGGCCCAGGGCTTCACGTGGTCCAGTGGCTCGGGCTCGGCGTCGGCGTGGCCGTAGAGCCTTCCACGCCACGCCTCGGTCACGGGCCCGTGGCGGAACAACAGCAGCCGGCCGTCTCCGCGGCCGACCCGGTGCTCCTCGCCCGGGGTCCACCAGGCTACGAGGCCCCCTTGAGCTCGTGCAGGCGGGTCTCGAGCCACCGCTCCGCCTCGAGCGCGGCCATGCAACCGCTGCCCGCGGCCGTCACCGCCTGGCGGTACACGTGGTCCTGCACGTCGCCGCATGCGAACACCCCGGGGTGCTCGGTGG
>CAZSAT010000165.1:0-13720 GCA_964604675.1 uncultured Enterobacterales bacterium | reverse complement strand
GGTCCACGCGCCAGCTGGGGATGTCGCCGATGACCACCCCGCCTACGTCCAGGTCGTCCCAGGCCTCGTACACCTTGTAGAGGTCGCGGGTGAAGATGCCGGCCTGCAAGCCGAAGCGGCTGTCGTTGACCTGCGCGATCGCGTCCGAGAAGTCCGAGAACGGCTCCAGGCACGCCACAGGACCGAACACCTCCTCGGCCCAGGCGTCGCACCCGTGGGGCACGCCCTCCAGGAGCGTGGCCGGCACGAAGGGGCCGTTCCGCCCGCCGCCGCACAACAGCGTTGCGCCGGCGGCGAGGGCATCGTCGATCCAGGCCTCGATGCGCCGCGCCTCCTTCTCGCTGATGATGGGCCCCACGAAGGTCTCGGGGTCCTTGGGCTGTCCGGTCTTCAGCCGCTCGGTGGCCGCGACCAGCCGCTCCTTGAAGTCGTCGTACACCGCCTCGTGGATCAAGATGCGCTGCACACCGATGCAGCTCTGACCGGACTGGTAGAAGGCGCCGATCACGATGCGCTCGACCGCGTCCTCGAGGTCGGCGTCGGCGTCGACGATGCAGGCCGCGTTGCCGCCGAGCTCGAGCACCACCTTCTTCTTGCCAGCCTTCGCCTTGAGCGCCCACCCCACCCCGGGCGAGCCGGTGAAGCTCAACAGCTTCAGGCGCTCGTCGGTGGTGAACAGGTCGGCGCCGTCGCGGCGGCACGGCAGGATGGAGAAGCCGCCCGAGGGCCAGCTGGTCTCCGCCAGGATCTCGCCCAGGATCAGCGCCCCCACGGGGGTGAGGGACGCGGGCTTCAGCACGAAGGGGCAGCCGACCGCGATGGCCGGCGCGATCTTGTGGGCGGTCAGGTTCAGCGGGAAGTTGAAGGGCGAGATCATCGACACGGGCCCGATGGGCACCCGCCGCCACATGCCCTCGCGACCCGCTGCCCGCGCGGAGATCTGCATCTCCATGACCTCGCCGGTCATGCGGACCGCCTCCTCCGCGCCCACACGGAAGGTGTCGATCAGCCGGGTGACCTCGCCGCGCGCATCCTTGATCGGCTTGCCGGCCTCGATGCACAACGAATCTGCGAGCTCGTCGAAGCGCTCCTGGAAGCGCCTCACGCAGTGGTTCAGGATGTCCTGCCGCTCGTAGGCGGGCAGCTTCCGGGTGAGGTCGAAGGCCTCGGTCGCCGCGCCGATCGCCCGATCGATGCCGTCAGGGCTCACGAGCGGAACGCGGGTGGCCACCTCGCCAGTGGCCTTGTCGATCACGGCCAGGTCGAGGTTGGGCGTGTAGGGCTCGCCTGCGAGCCAGGCGGGGTAGCTCTCGCGGAGGGGCATGAGGCGCTCTCGGTGGACGATCTAGATGGGGCAGGCGATCTGGCCGAGGCGCGCCGACAAGAGCGCGTTCTCCCGGTAGTCGATCGGCACGACGATGAGCTCGGGCTTGTCCGACGCGAGCGCAGCTTCCAGCGCGGGCAGCAGCTCGCGGCTGTGCTCGACCCGCCGCGCACCCCAGCCGAAGGCCTGGCCGAGCTGCACCCAGTCGGGGTTCTGGAAGGAGAGATCGGTGTGGCGTCCGAAGTGGTTGTCCTGCTTCCAGGCGATGAGGCCGTAGGCGTGGTCCTCCCAGACCATGGCCACGATGGGCGCATGCAGCCGGGCCGCGGTCTCCATCTCCTGCACGTTCATCAGGAAGCCGCCGTCGCCGTTGATGGCGAGCACCTTCTTGTTCGGGAACGCGAGCTGGGCGCCGATCGCGCCGGGCAAGGCGAAGCCCATGCTGCAGAAGCCGTTCGAGATCAGGCAGGTGTTGGGCTCGTCGCACTGGTAGTAGCGGGCGATCCACATCTTGTGCGCGCCCACGTCCGAGAGCAGGATGTCGTGCGGTCCCAGCGCCTCCCGAACGTCCCAGAGCACCTTCTGTGGCCGGATGAGCCCGCTGGTGTCGTCGTCCTTGTGCGCGGCGAAGTCCGCCTGCATCTGCTCCCGGATGGTCCGGTGCTGCGACAGGTCCCAACGCAGCGGGTCGGTGGCGAGCCGCGCGTTCAGCATCCACAAGGCGTGGGCCAGGTCGCCCACGATCTCGAGCTCGGCATGGTAGTGCTCGTCGATCTCCGCGGGCAGGAAGTCCACGTGGATGATGGTCTTGTCCTTGCCCGGGTTCCAGAGCCGGGGGTGGTACTCGACCAGGTCGTAGCCGAGGGTGATCACGACGTCCGCGGCGTCGATGGCGCACGCGATGAGGTCCTTGGACTGCAACCCCACCGTGAACAGGCAGTACGGCGCCTCCCGGCTCACGGCCCCCTTGCCCATGAAGGTGTGGATGACCCCCATGCCGCTGGCGTCGCAGAAGGCTCGCAGCTGCTTGCTGGCCCGCTTCCGGATGGCGCCATTGCCCGCCAGGACGACCGGGCGCTTCGCCTTGCGGATCAGGTCCCAGGCGCGGTCGACGATCTTGTCGTCCGGCACCGGCCGGCGGACCTTCTGCGGCGCGATCGGAGCGAGGTCCCCCACCTCCATGGCAGCGAGATCCTCGGGGATCTCGATGTGGGTGGCGCCCGGCTTCTCGGTGGTGGCGATCTTGAACGCCTTCCGCGTGACCTCCGGGAGGTTCTGCGGCTGGAGCACGCTGTGCGCCCACTTGGTCACCGGGCGGAACATGGCCACCACGTCCATGGCCTGGTGGGACTCCTTGTGCATGCGACGGGAGTCGGCCTGGCCGGTGTAGACCACCATCGGCGCGCGATCCATGTTGGCGTCGGCCACGCCGGTCACCAGGTTCGTCGCGCCCGGGCCCAAGGTGCCCATGCACACCGCGGCCTTGCCCGTCAGGCGCCCGTAGGCGTCGGCCATGAACGCCGCGCCCTGTTCGTGCCGGGTCAGCACGAAGTCCAGGTCGGAGTCCTGGACGCTCAGGATCACGTCGGCGTTCTCCTCGCCCGGCACCCCGAACATGAACTCCGTGCCCTCGGCCCGGAGGCACTCGACGAAGAGATCGCTGGCCTTCATTTCGCACCCTGTGTCAACGGTTCGGGGCCCTGCAGCTCGCTGCGTGAGGTCCGGATCTGCGAGATCGAGCGCTCGAGCAGCAGGTCGAGGGTCCAGTCGAGCAGCACACGCACGCGGTTGCCGAAGCCCACGAGCTTGAAGAGGTATAGGCTGCGCCACACGATCCAGGCGAAGAAGCCAGAGAAGCGCACGCCCATCAGGTCCACCACGGCGAAGTGCTCGCCCACGCAGACCAGCGATCCGTAGTCGAAGTAGTCGAAGGGACGGGTGGTCCGACCACGGAGCAGCCGGGCGATGTTGGGCCCGGTCTGGGCGCCCTGCTGGAAGGCCACCTGCGCGAGCGCGGGGAGCGGCGCGCCCTTCCACTCGCAGTAGGCCACGTCGCCCATCACGAACACCTCGGGGTGCCCCTCGATGCTCAGATCCGGCTGCACGGCCACCTTGCCGCGGGTGAGCGCGAGCCCCATCGAGGCGATCACGGCGGCGGGCTTCACGCCCGTGCACCAGGCCACGGTCCGCGTGTTCAGGATGTCGCCGTTCTTCAGCTTGACGTGGGTCGTGCCCACCTCCACGGCGCGTGTGCCCAGCACCAGGCGCACCGCGATGTCGGTGAGCTGGGTCTTGGTGCGCTCCGCGACCAGGTCGTGGAAGCCCGGCAACACGCGGTCCCCGGACTGCACGAGCACCACCTCCACCTCGTCGGCGTCGATCTCGGGGTAGCGCCGGAGCAGCACGTGCTGGATGAGGTCCTGCAGCTCGCTCGCGAGCTCCACACCGGTGGGCCCCGCGCCCACGATCACGAAGCGCAGCAGCTCGAGCCGGTGCTCGAGGTGGCGCTCGTGGGCCGCTTGCTCGAAGCAGTCGATCACGTGGTTGCGCACCGAGATCGCGTCGCCCAGCTCCCGCATGTAGAAGGCGTGGGTGTCGGCGCCCGGCACCCCGAAGGTGTTGGTCCGCGCCCCGGGGGCCACCACCAGGTAGTCGTAGCTCAGGGTCTCCGCGCGCTCCTCGTCGTCCTCCCCCAGGCAGACGCGGATCTCCTTCCGGTCCATGTCGATGTCGGTGACGTTGCGCTTCTGGAAGCGCACGTTGGTGGCCTCGAAGATCCGACGGAAGGGGTTGGTGACCTGCCGCGACTCGATGGCGCCCGTGGCCACGCTGGGCAAGAGCGGCGGGAACAGGAAGTAGTTCTTCCGGTCGATGAGCGTGATGCGCAGATCGTCGTGGTAGCCGAGCGCCCGGTCGAGCGACAGCGCCGTGTAGAGCCCGCCGAAGCCACCGCCCACGATGACCACGTCGACCGGCTCCTCGCGGCCCTTCCAGCGGGTGAAGACCCACATCTCCTTGAGCTGCAGGAGGACCAACGCGAGCAGCCCGGCCGTCTCGAGCAAGAGCACCGGCGCGAGCAGCGCGCGGGCGAGCCCGAGCACCGGCAACAGCAGCCAGAGCGCCAGGTCGAGCCCGGCCAGTCCCCACCCCACCACCTGGATGCACACCCGGAAGCCGCGCGGCATCGCCATCCGACGGCTCAGCCACTGGGTCACACCGTTCAGGATGACGAGCGACACCCCGTGCAGGCAGAAGAGCAGCCAGAAGCCCTCGGAGCTGGTCTGCCGGAAGCCGGCGAGCAGCTCGCCCAGGCCTGTGAGCACCGACAGGTTGACCGCCCAGCCAGCGGCAAAGGCGCCCGCGACCCAAGCCGACAGGAAGAGCAGCCAGCCGACGGCCACGAACACCGACAGGCCGAGCTTCACCACGATGGAGAGGCGCGGCAGGCGGTGGGCCTCGTGGCGACGTTCGCCGGCGTCGCTCACTTCGCCGTCCCCACGGCGTCGAAGGTGAAGCGCAGGGGATCGGCGTTGCGCAGCGCACCGAAGAAGGCCGAGTAGGGCTCGAAGCCGAGCTCGGCGTGGGTGGCCTCGAAGCTGCCCTCGACCCGAACCGTCGCGCCGTCCACGGACACCGAGACCGTGGGCTTGAAGTGCTTGGTGACACCGTGGACCTGCAGGCTGGCCTCGACCACCAGGGCGTCGAGCGAGCCGCTGCACGACTCCGCTCGGAAGGTGACCGAGCCGAAGCTCGAGGCGTCCAGCTGGCCGGAGCCGAGCATGTGTTCCTCGACCTGCTGTTGCTGGGCGTCGGTGAGCATCACGTCGTAGCCGACCTGCGCGCGCAGGTCGGGCAGATCGGCCGCGAGACCGGTGACCGGCACGATGACCTCGGCCTTGCACGAGGCGAGGTCGTCGGGATCGAGCTGGAAGGCTCCCGACCAGACCTCCGCCTTCACGACGTGGTCGTGGGCGAGATCGGAGCCCATCGCGGACGCGTCCCGGAAGACCTGGACGTACACGGTGGACTGGGCGGGATCGAACGAAAAGGTCGTGGGCTCTGCGAGCACCGACGCGGCGTAGAAGGCGAACATCGCGCCCATTCTGGGCGATCCGGCCCAAGCGATCAAACGAGGCTGAAAGCGGCCGGCAACCGATTGGGGGTTGCGTTCTCCCTCGGACCATGTTTTATAACGATCGTTCGATATCCATCGGAGGTCCAATGCATCCCCTCGCCTACACCGTCGCCTACCTCCCAGGCCTGGCGGCCATCGGCGCTGTCGCCGTCGGCGGCGCCTGGGTCTGGCTCGTGCCCGCGTTCATCTTCGTGTTCGTGCCCAGCGTCGAGCTGTTCGCGAAGGGCTCGAAGCGCAACGCCAGCGGCGAAGCCGAGCGCACCCGGAAGCAGCAGCGCATCTTCGACGCCATGGTGTTCGGCATCGTGCCCGTGCAGGCGGCCGCGGTCGGCCTCCTGATCTGGCAGGTCGGTCACGGGGCGTTCGCCGGCTGGGAGCTGGCGGGGGCCACCTTCTCGGTGGGCCTCACCTGCGGCGCCTACGGCCTGAACGTGGGCCACGAGCTCGGGCACCGCACCCGCCGCGCCGCGCGCTGGTCCGCGCAGTTCCTCATGGCGAGCTCGATGTACCCGCACTTCCTGCTGGAGCACAACCGCGGCCACCACCGGCGCGTGGCCACCCCCGAGGATCCGGCGTCGGCCGGGCGCGGCGAGGTGCTGTACGCCTTCTGGTTCCGCTCGATCGTGGGCGGACTGAGGAGCGCCTGGAGCCTGGACAGGCGCTACGTCCTGCGCGTCTGGGGTGCCACCCTCGCGGCGCTCGGTCTGGTGGCGCTGACCCTCGGCCCGGCGGCAGCGGCGGCCTGGATGGCGGCAGGACTGGTCGGCATCCTGCTGCTGGAGACCGTCAACTACGTGGAGCACTACGGGCTGCAGCGCGAGGCGCTCGGGAACGGTCGCTACGAGCGCACCCGCCCCTGCCACAGCTGGAACGCCAACCACCCCCTCGGCCGCGTCCTGCTCTTCGACCTCACGCGGCACAGCGACCACCACGCCTACCCGGGTCGCCACTACCAGGTGTTGCGTTACTTCGACGCGTCCCCGCAGCTGCCCACGGGCTACCCAGGCATGATCGTGCTCGCCCTCGTCCCGCCGCTCTTCCACGCGGTCATGCATCCGCACCTCGATGCGGAAGCGGCGCGGCTCGCGGAGGTGCAGGCTGCCTAAGGTCGTCGACCACGAAGCCAGGCGCCGCGACATCCTCGACGGCGCCTTCGGCGTGTTCGCCGAGCGCGGCTACGGCTCGGTGTCGATGCGGCAGCTCGCACAGTCCCTGGGCTTCAGCACGGGCACGCTCTACCACTACTTCCAGGGCAAGGAAGCGCTCTTCGAGGCGCTCGTCGACCACCGCGCCCGGCTCGACGTGGCCGAAGCCACCGCCGGCTTCGACACCGCGAGAGACGCCAACGCCAAGCTCTTCCAGCTGGCCAGCTTCGTCACCCTGCAGCAAGCGCGGCTCGCCGACACCCTGTCGATCGCGCTCGACTATGCCCGTCACGAGCCCGACACCGCCATCCTCGCCCGCGTGCTGGACGGCTACCGCACCGCGCTCACGGAAGCGCTCGGCCCCACCGGCGGCGATCTGGCGCTCAGCCTGCTCCTCGGCCTGCTCGCACAGCGGCTCCTCCACGCGGAACCCGACCTGTCCGCGCACCTCGCGGCGCTGGTTCGGTTGCGCTGAGTTCGTTTTCGCTGGACCCGAAGGGCCAGCAGAGCGAGGGTTCAGGAGCGCACCTTGACCCCGGGAGGGGTTCTGAACACGGCCGAGCCGAAGATCTTTGTCGCCTGTGCGGCCGACGTGGCCCACCGGCTCTCGGCCGTCATGGAGTCGTGGGACGCACCCGTGACGGTGAGCGCCGACCCGCTGCGCGCGTGGAACCAGCTCTCGGCCGGTCCCCTGCCCGCGATCATCGTGATCGATGGCGCGTTGAGGGGCGAAGCCGCACTCGACCTCTGCCGGTACCTGCGGGAGCGCGACACCGTGCCGCGCACCGCCTACGTGATCCTGCTGGCGCCGACCACCTCGTGCTTCACGCCCTCAGCGCTCGTGCACGCCGAGGTCGACCAGCTCGTGGCACGCGACGGCACCCACACGCAGTTCCAGCTGGCGCTCACGCCCGCCTACCGGCTCCTGCAGGCCCGTCGCGAGGTGCTGCGTGCCGAGCAGCAGCTCGAGCAGCAGGCCACGCGCGACGACCTCACGGGCCTCTGGAACCGAGCGGCCATCCTCGACACGCTGAAGCGCGAGGTCGCGCGAGCCCGCCGCGACGGGAGCCGCCTGGGTCTGGTGCTGCTCGACATCGACCACTTCAAGCAGATCAACGACACCCATGGTCACCTCGCAGGCGACATCGTGCTGCGGGAGGTCGGTCGCCGCCTCCGCACCGCGGGGCGACGCTACGACCTGGTGGGGCGCTACGGCGGCGACGAGTTCCTGGCGGTCCTGCCCGGGTGCTCCCTGCGGCAGTCCCACTCGGTGGCCGAGCGCCTCCGTGAACAGATCACCGAGGCACCCATCCGCCTTCCGTTCGGCGAGCTCGTCCTCGGGTCCAGCGCGGGCGCCACCGCGTGGAGCGAGGGCGAAGCCAGCGGCGAAGACCTCATCCAGTTCGCCGACATGGCGCTCTACCACTCCAAGGGCGCCGGCCGGAACCGGTCCTCGGTGCTCGAGCTCGAGCCCGCGAAGCGACGTCGACTCCGCCGGTGATCCTCAGCGCCAGTCCCAGCTCGGCACGACGATGTCGGGCATCACCGAAGCGACCCGCGTGAACACCAGGTGCTCGCCGGAGCGGCGCAGGCTGTCGTCCCGTCGCTGGTTCTCGTCCCACGGCATGGTGTACCGGTAGAAGGTGAGGTTGGTGGTCGCCAACAGCTCCGGGTCCAGCTGACCGTCGATGACCGTGAGCGTCATGTCCTCCAGATCGGCGAGGGCGGCGCGGCTCGCCCAGCCCCGCTGCTCGTCCATCGCGTCGGCCACGTACCCGTCGATCAGCTCCCCTCGCAGCCCCAGCTCCTCCGAGATGTTCACGAGGGCCTTCTCCTCGCGCTCCAGCGCCAAGGAGAGCTGACCGGACCGGGCGGCGAGCAGGTCCGACGCGAACAGGTCCGCGGCCTTGCCGTTGTAGGGCTCTGGATCCCGCGCGCTGTCGAGGCGCGCCAGGTCGGCCTCGCGAAGCTCCTGCTGCTTCCCGTTGCGGAAGTGCACCGGCAGGGGCTTCGTGAGGTTCGCGTGGACCTCGCGGCCGTCAACCTGCCGAACGACCGTGTCGCGTGGCACCCGAGCGAAGCGGACTGGGACGTCGGCCAGCACGTAGACCACGTTGTTCGGCTCCCCGCCGTTGAACACGCTCAGGCGCATCGGCACGACCGGCTCGTCGATCTCGAAGCGGAAGGCCATGCCCTGGACGTGGCCGTCGAACTGGCTGCCGGTCGGGAGCCCCCCTTGCGTCGCCCGCATGCCCGGACGCGGATCGAGGCCCGCGGCCGTGCCGATGTTGGCCTTGATCGCCACGAAGCACCAGCGCATCGACAGGTAGTCGTCGACCGTGAGCTCCATGCCGCTCGGGTAGCGGTAGCCGTTCTCGTCCATCCAGCGCTGCATGGCCTGCGCGGAGCCCGCCTCGAGCACGGCGGCCTGGTACATGCCCACGGCCTCCTCGCGCACCACGCGGACCGCGTCGGGCGCCAGGTCGTGGTACCCGAGCGCACTGACGCGGCCGCTCATGCCCTCCGCCATGGCCATCGGCGCTTCGGCCAGGTCGAAGTCCATCCGGCTCCGCCGCTCGGGCTGCGGGTCGCGCAGGGTGACCTCCACCTCCGGCGGGTCCACCGCCGCCTCGATCTGGGCGAAGAGATCGTCGTCGATCTTGCGCAGCTCGGGGGCGCTCGGGAACGGGATGAGCATGCCGAACTGGTCGACCTTGCCCACGAAGCCGGGGCGCAGCGCCATCGTCTCGATGCCGTCCTTGAAGAACACGTAGGTGCGCTGGTCGTCGGTGCGCTCGATGGCCTGCCGGCCGTCGTCGTCGACGTGGATGGGCGGCACCATGCCGCAGGGATCCGCCAGGGCCAACAGCGTCAGGGCCAGGATCATGCTTCCTCCTCGGGACCCGCCAGGGTCACCTGGTACATCAACGTCGCGCCGCCGCTCGCGTCACCGTCGCTGAGCCACACCCGACCCAGCGCGATGGGCTCGGCACCGCTCTCCATCACCTCGAACCACGGACCCGCCGCGAAGTGCACGCCCTCCAGTCACCAGCGACTCCACAAGTGGTCCAGGCCCACCCGGTACACGCGCCCCCCCGCCTCCACGCCGGCGAGCGAGCCGGTGCCCTCCAGCTCGAGGTGCTGCTTCTCCCGAAGCGAGAACGGTGGGCTCGAGAGCGTTCCGCGCACCACCCCGTGATCGTCGACCAGGCTCATCTCGACGGTCACGCGGGTGCGGTCCAGCTCGGACTGGAGCCAGGCCCGACGCGCCGGATCGAGATCGTTCAACGCAGCGGGGTGCACGGCACCCGCGTGGTACAGCAGGGTCTCCAGTGCGAGATCCGACGCGCCCAGCGGTGCCGTCCAGGCCTCGAGCAGCGACGCCACCTCTTCGGCTGGGAGCAGCTCCTCGCCAGCCCCGGACAGCGCGCAGGTGCCCGAACAAGCGCCCGCCAGCGCGGCTTCGGCAAGCAGGATCACAGGGCCCCCGACGCCACGGCCTGGCCGAAGTCGTAGCCAGCGGCCCGGAGCAGGCCCACGCTGCGGAAGTTGTTGTCGATCTGGTCGACCACCTTGCGGTCGTGGGGCAGCGCAGCCCGCCACCGGGACAGCTCGTGCACCACCGCTCGGGCCTGTGGCTGCGTCCAGCTCAGGCGCGGGAGGTACAGGCTGCCACCCTTCCATGGGGCGTAGCGCCCGCCGTCGTAGCGGAGCTCGCGCGCAAGCGACGCGGCCACGCCAGCGGCGTCGGCCTGCCCGACGGTGGCGAGGTACGCAGCGGCCTGGCGCCGGTTCTTCTCGGGTCCGTGCACCATCTCGGCGACCAGGGCCGCCGGGCCCAACGCCACGATGGCGCTGCCGAGCGACGCCGCGAGCTGGCGGTTCTGGCTCAGGCTGAGCGCGGTCTGGGCGTCGAGCTCACCGGTCGTGACCCTGAGCTCGAGCGTGCGGGCCGTCGCCGGAAACCTTCCGACCAGCGCGAGGACCTCGCGGAGCGCGAGGTCGTCCCCGAGGTCGGCGATCTGCACCCGCCCTGCGGCGGCCCAGGTCTTCACCAGCAGAGACCGATCCCCGTCGTCGTGAAGGGCCTCCAGGGCCGCGTCGGCCTCGGCCCCACCGCGCTCGACCAGAGCCAGGATCGCCCGTCCCACCTGCTCGGTGTCGTTCGACTCGAGCGCAGCGGGCGCCTCGAAGCTCACGCGGGAGAGCTGGGCAGCCTCGTGGGCGTGGGCGTTCATCGTGAGCGCCAGGATCAGGACCGAGAGGCTCAGTCCGGGCAAGCTCGTGCCTCGTCGGCGTCGCGGAAACATGGCACCTCCGTCCGGTTCGGCGACGGGACGGAGGGGGGCCGCGGGTCCTTACACCCGGGTCGAGCTCAGTGGCCTGCGGCGGCGGACCGCTTGCCGTACAGCTCGTCCTCCCGAGCGCACTCCGCCTCGCTCTTCAGGTTGCGCCACCAGAAGAAGTAGAGCCCGACAGCGGAGATCAGCGCCACCGCTGTGAAGAAGCTGAACTTCTTCCAGTCGTGGAACACGAAGGCCATGCCAGCCAACAGCATGCTGAACTGGAAGGGCAGCGCGAAACACAGCGCCACCACGTCGTTCACCCGCTCCACCAGGCGTTCGCGCCGGGCCTCGCGGGACATCAGGCCCTGGTCCTCCGCCAGCGAGGCGTACCGGCGCCAGAAGCCCCACGGGTTGATCTGCATGTAGAAGCGCACCAGCTGCGCGTCGGCGGTGGGCGCGGTCACGTAGGTGGCCACCACCGAGGCCACGAAGGCCGAGGCGACCACGGCGGGGAAGCTGTAGTAGAGCGGCAGGTTGATGCCCGCGTTGAACACCAGCGCCGCCAACAGGCCACCCCCCGTGCCCGCCGCGAAGCCGTACCCGTTGAAGCGAGGCCAGTACCAGCGCAGGAAGCTGGGCACGAACATGCCGGCCCCGATTCCCATGGTGAGCAGGCCCCAGATGCTGTTGATGTTCTTCACCATCGCCGCGAGCCCCACACCGGCCACGCACAGCGCGACGGTGGCGATTCGGGAGGCTCGGACCAGGTCGTCGTTGGTGGCCGTGGGCTTGATGTAGTCCTGGTAGATGTCCTTCACGAGGTAGCTGGCACCCGCGTTGAGCGTGCTGTCGAAGGTGCTCATCGCGGCGGCGATCAGGCCGGCGAGCACCAGGCCCTTGATGCCGGCCGGCAAGAGCTCGGCGAGCACGATGGGGAGCACCTGCTCCGGGTCCGCGGCGATGATCTGGCCCGAAGCCGAGCCCGACTGCACGAGCTGCAGCCCCAGCACCACGAGCCCCGCGACCATCGTCCAGCGGAAGACCGAGAGCACGATGCTCTCCAGCGTGAGCAGGCTGGCTTCGCGCTCGCTCCGCGCGGCGAAGAAGCGCTGGTCGGTGTAGCCCCCCACACCTCCCATGCCCTCGAGGGCGGTTCGGAAGAACCACAGCATCACGCACAGGCCGAACAGGCCGAGGATCGGCTCCCACTGGCCGGGGTCCTGGGCCAGCAGGCCGGCCCCGAGCTGCCCCGGGCTCTCGAGATCGAGGGTGAGGAAGCCCTCGGGGAAGGTGATGTTCGGTGCCACCGTCCAGGCATGCACGGTCACGAAGAGCGCCGTGAAGGTCAACAGGATCATCTGCACGACGTCTGTGAAGACCACGCCGTAGAGCCCCGAGAGCAGCGTGTACGCGAGCCCGATGGCCACCATGCCCGCCGTGCACCAGAACTCGGAGAGCGGGATGAAGGTGGTGAGGAACTTCCCGGCGCCCTTGCAGAAGTAGATGATCATGCCGAGCGACAGGATGAGGTTGGCCGCCGCCGAGGTGATGTGCGCGGCCCGACCCGGCCGGTCGGTGCCGAAGCGCAGCTTCATCCACTCCGCCGAGGTCATCACGCGGCTCCTGCGCAGCCACTTGCCCAGGAACACCAGCAGGAAGGCCAGGGTGAGGCCCACCCCGCCGCGGATCTCGACGAGGAAGCCCTTGTACCCGAGCGACGAGACCACCGCGACGATGATCATCGTCCCGGCCATGTCGAAGTTCGACGTGGCCGTGGAGATGCCCAGCACCCACCAGGGGATCTTGTTCCCGCCCAGGAAGTAGTCGTCGGCGCTCTCCGAGGCCGCCTTCGACATCGCGAAGCCGATCACGGTCACCAGCACCAGGAAGCCGACCACGATCGCGATGTCGACGGGGGCGAGGTTGGGCGTGCTCATCAGGACGCTTCTCCAGGTTGAAGCGACCTTACACCCCCTCGCTACTCCCAGGTCAGGGCGTTGTGCGCCTCACCGTGGCAGCTGCCGTCGCAGGTCAGCGTCTTCTCGTCGAGCGTCATGCCCGAGTGGGCCACGATGTCTGCCACCCCGTTCACGTGCTGGCCGGGGAGCGCAATGGTGTTCTCGGTGTCGTCGACCGTGTCGTGGCAGTCGTGACAACCCACGTCGTGGCGGAGGTGCTCGGCGTGCTCGCCACTCATGCCGTTCCACTCGGCCGAGGGGCTGTCCGCCGTGGCGTGGCAGTCCGTGCAGCCGTAGCTGTCGCCCACGGTCGCGCTTCCCGCGCCACCGGCCACCCCGGAGCCGTGGCAGTACGCAGCGGTGCAGGTGAGCTTCGCGGCCTCCCAGGTGGCCGCCGCGCTGTAGCCGCCGGAGAAGTCCAGCTCGGCCACGGCCGGGGTCGTGTCGCCGGTGAAGACATGGCCCGACGCGAGCGCGTCGGTGTGCTGCACGTGGCACTGCGCGCAGTCGTAGCCGGGCTTGATGGTCTCGGTCACGTGAACGGTGTGCGGCGGAAACGAGAGCTCCGAGCTCTTGCTGGTGTCGTCGATGTCGCGCGGAGGTGCCCCGGTAGGGTTGTCGGCGCCGCCGTGGCAGTAGGTGCAGTCGGTGCGCCAGCTGGCCTCGTGGCAGGTGTCGCAGCTGACCTTGGAGGTTCCGCCGGTCAGATCGGCCCCGTGGCAGGCGATGCAGGTGTCCTGCTGCAGCTTCGCGGCGGGGCCGTGCACGCTCGGCTCGTAGAAGTCGGGGCTGTGGTACCGGGTGGCGCCGGAGTCCGCGTCGGTGTCGGTGTCGGTGTCGGTGTCGGTGTCGGTGTCCGTGTCCGTGTCCGT
>CAZSAT010000164.1:0-13885 GCA_964604675.1 uncultured Enterobacterales bacterium | reverse complement strand
ACTGACCCGACGTGCCGCAATGCCGGCGGGTCGGTAGGAGGTCTACCAGTGAGCCCCTCACGCTGTCGCCGGCCACGACCCGCGGGGGACGCCGCATCCCCTGGAGCGAGCTCAGCCTGCGCCGTCGCGTGAACGCGGCACGGCCCGACGAGGTGCTGGGCTACGACCTGCTGCACGCCGACGGCACGGAGATCCGCCTCGCGGCCGGCGCGCTGGTCGATGGGCAGGCAGCCGTCCGGTACGCCCTGGAGCGCATGGGCGCGTGAGGCGCCCTCCGGCGCTACCGGTGAGGTGAGCCGACGGGCATCTCGTCGAGCACGCTGACGTCGCCCGCCTCGACGTCGGCGAGGTCCGGCTCGTCCACCGTCAGGTCCGCCTCGCCGTCCTCGAGCACGACCAGGCAGGCGAGGGCATCGTTGGCCAGCTCGAGGGCCTTCTGCTCGGCGATCCGGAGCTTCTCCACCTCCAGCCGTGCGGCCTCGTCGTGGCCGGTCGCCTCGGCGGCCGACAGGCGGCCCTCCACCTGGTGGGCGGCGCCGACCAGCGCGCCGAGGGCCTCCAGCTTGGGCTCGAGGCACGTGGAGCGCGCTGCGTCCTCGTCCCGGTGGGCGTCCAGGGTGAGCTCGCCCACCCGCTGGTGAGCCAGCTCGATCGCCGCGATCCGGTCCTCGGTCCCGGGGGCTTCGGCCAGAGCGAGGGCGACGACGAGCATGGGGGACCTCCCGGTGGCTGCCCAGGAGGTGCAGGCACCCGCTCCGAACGATCAGTCGACGTGCTTGGGGTCCACGGGCACCGGGTGCCCGGACTCGGCGCGGCCCTCGAAGCCGCGGTCGGGGTCGGCCTCGTCGGCTTCCGGTGAGAGGAAGCGCAGGTCGTTGCCCTCGAGGCGGCCCATGAAGGCGCACGCCGAAGCGTCGCCGACCACGTTGGTGGCCGTGCGGAACATGTCGAGCAGCCGGTCCACGCCGAGGATCAGCGCCAGGCCTTCGGTCGGCACGCCGATCGCGGTGAGCACCATCGCCAGCGTGATCATGCCGGCGCCGGGCACCCCGGCCGCACCCACCGACGCGAGCGTGGCCGAGACCACGATGGTGAGCTGCTCGGCCAGGCCCAGGTCCATGCCGTAGATCTGCGCGATGAACAGCGCCGCCACGCCCTGGTAGAGCGCGGTGCCGTCCATGTTCACCGTGGCGCCGAGCGGGAGCACGAAGCTGGTGACCTGGGGTGAGACGTTCAGGTTCTCTTCGGCGCACTCCATCGTGACCGGCAGGGTGGCCGAGCTCGACGAGGTGGAGAAGGCGAGCATGATCGCCGGCCGGATGGCCCCGAGGAACGGCAGGACGGGCAACCTGGCGCCGAAGCGGATCACGGTGGCGTAGGTGATGGCGATGTGCAGGAAGAGCCCCAACACCACCACGAAGCCGTAGTACGCCAGGGCGACGAGCACGCTGATGCCGGTGCTCCCCACCACCTTGAAGAGCAGGGCGGCCACACCGTAGGGCGCCAGCTTCATGGCGACATGCACCAGCATGACCATGGCGTCGTTGAAGCGGTCGAGCACGTCGACCACGATCTGGCTGCGATCGGTCTTCATCATCGTGAGCGCGATGCCGAGCATCATCGCGAAGAAGATGATCTGCAGCATCTCGCCACCGGCGAGGCTGGCGATCGGGTTGGTGGGCACGATGCCGACGATCTGTTCGCCGAAGGAGGGGGCCGCCGCCGCCTGTCCGACGATGCTGTCGCCGCCTCCTTCGTAGGTGGCGAGCAGCAGCGCCTTGTCTTCGTCGGTGAGGATGCCGCCAGGGGACAGCACGTTCGCGAGGCCCACGCCGATGATCAGGGCCATCACGGTGGTGCCGAAGAAGAAGCCGAGCGTCCTGAGCCCGAGGCGTCCGAGCTTGTTGAAGTCGCCCAGGGACGCAACGCCCACGGTCAGCGAGCAGAACACGAGCGGCACCACGACCATCTTGATCATCGCGAGGAAGAGGTCGCCGATCCAGCTGGTCCAGCCCACCAGGCGGTCCCCGATGGACGCGTAGCGACGGACCTCGGGCTCGGTGTCGGCCACCCAGCCCTGGAGGCGATCACCGGCTTCGGCGTCGTGGGCCGCGGCGACGCCCTTGCTCTTGAGCACCAGCAGGTCGTTGGCGGTCAGCTTCCACTGCACCTGGACCCAGTCGCCGTCCTCCGAGACGATGCTCGCGCTGCTGAGTCCCGTCGCCAGTGGTACGGCCGCGGCACCGCCGCGGCTGTCCACCACCGTGGCTTTCGAGGAGAGCACGACCGCGTCCTGCGGGAGCACCGGGGAGTTCGGGCCGAGCAGGAGGCCGAACACGGCCCCGATCAGCATCCCGAGGAGGATCTTGGTGTAGAGCTGCATGGGTCGTCCTGGACCGGCCGACCCTACCACCCCGGTCAATCGTCCCAGTCCAGGGGGCTCAGCAGGGGGTCGTCTCCCTCCTCTTCCAGCGCCGTGGCGAGTCGGAGGGCGGCTGCCAGCAGCGGGCCGAGCCCGTCCGGCGGCCAGGAACCGGTGCGGAGCAGGACCCGTCGGTCGCGCAGCTCGGAGCGCGGGTGGGCGCCCAGGACCGCCACCAGCGCCGAGCGCACCGACGGACGAGCCAGCAGCAGGTTCGCCTCGGCTTGCGTGGCGCCGTCGACGCGAAGGTCCGGGAGCTGGGCGATGCCGCCGTCCGAGCTTCCACCTCCCGAGCGCACGGTCACACGAAGCCTGGGGGGGAGGGCGGGGGTGGCCACCGCGACCTCCACCGTCATCCGGCCGGCGACGAGGCTCGTCAGCACGCGCACGTCGCGGCCGTCGGTCTGGCCGCGCACGCTCCAGGCGTCGGCGGTCTTCTCCAAGGCCAGGCCCTTCGCGTTGGCGAGCTGCACGAACGGCGCCTTCCACGCCAGGCCCAGGGTTCGGGCGAGGTCGACCGCTTGCTCGACGTCCTGCGGGATCTCCTTCGCCTGCAACCAGGGGCGCGTGATCTGCACGGTGTTGGCCTTCACCGCGGCGGCGGTCTCCCGCCGCTCCACCATCGCGTCGAGGATGGGCTTCACCATGGGGTTCAAGAGCATGGCGTCGGCGAGCGCGTCGTCCTTGCAGCTGACCGTGTACCGGGCCGACAGGTCGTCGCCGTAGCGGCCGGTGACCTTCACGCCCATCACGCGTACGTGCCGGGTGGGGCTCAGGGTGAGGGAGAGCCCGGGCGCCATGGGCTGGTCGGCGGCGGTGATCACGCGGCTCACCGCGCGTTCGTCGCCGTCGCGCCGCAGCAGCAGGTGCTTCACCATCAGGGGGACCTCGTCGCGGGTGCCGACCAGGTCCTTGAAGCGGGTGCGACCGCGACGTTGGAGCCCCAGCGCGGGGGCCAGGGCGTTCCACGAGCGCAGGTCGCGCCCCTGGAACCACACCCCGAAGGCCACGCAGGCGATCGCCAGCACGCCGAGTCCGACCGCGGCGACGATGGCGTCCATCTGCTAGAACGTCACCTGCACGCCCGCGTTGGCCGCGAGCGCCGTCTCACCTTCCGTGATGCGGTGCTCGCTCTGGGCGAGCAGGTTGATCCGCACACGGTCCCGGTCGTCGCCTTCGATCGGGTAGACGTTGACACCGCCTTCGGCCCAGCCGATGAGCCAGGGCTCGGTTCCCTCGATCTCCTGGGTGAAGCCCAGCCGCCCCACGGGCTCCACGCCGCTCTGCTGCAGCCACCCCAGCTGACCGAAGGCGCCGTACGCGGTGGACGGGCGGTCGGTGAGGTCGTCGAAGGCGTAGCTCCAGAGGAACTCGCCCGAGAAGAGCACCCCCTTGGTGGCCATGCGCACGCTGCCGGATCCTCGGAAGTCCTGGTGGGTGGCCTGGATGGTGCCGCTGTCGTCGAAGGAGGTGTAGGGGTGCCAGAGCGCGCCGAGGCCGAAGCCGACCCGGAAGCCCTCCCATCCGCGGTCGGTCTCGTCGAAGGCGAAGAACCCAGCGGGGTTCCAGTCGATGCGCCCGAGCACCGCTGCGCCCCGCTCGCTGGCCGTGTCGACCCCCAGGCCGTTGCCGTTGAACAGCCCGAAGGCCCCACTGACGAGCTCGCCGCCCTGTCCCAGCTCGAGCAGGGCTCCGAGGTCCACGGGCTCCCGGAAGCTGTCGGTGGGCGACGCGCGGTTCGGGAACATGAGCGCGGTGTCTGGCGAGAGGTCCTGGGTGGAGAAGGGCACCTGCATGCGCCCCACGCGCAGGCCCAGGTCATCGCTGGGTCGCCACTCCGTGGTGGTCTCGCGCACGATCGAGGCGAGGACCGGGGTCTTGTCGGTCACGATCGAGTTGAACTCACCGTCGAAGTCGTCGTCGCCGGTGTAGACCTCTCCCACGACGAGCACCGTGTCGGCGCCGACGACGAGGTCGAGGGTGTAGGACCAGCGCTCGGTGGCCGCGCCCTCGAACGCGAGCCCGGCCCGGCTGGACGCCATGCCGACCTCGTAGCGCTCCACGTCGTTGCCCTGCGGGCGGTAGCGCGCCACGAACTGGGGCTGCACGTAGCCGCGGATGTCGGGACCTTGGGCGGCGAGGGCCAGCGTGGCCAACAGGAGGCTCACAGCGAGCCGATCCCGACGGGTGCGACCGCGATGCTGGTCATCACCTCGCTCCCCGAGAAGCTGTAGCTGGGTCCGCCGACGATCCAGGTGGTCACACCGGGAGCGTAGTCGTCCAGGGGGAAGGGCGTGAGGAAGGGGGCGGGTGCGAAGGCGCTCTGGGCGTCGGTCCACACCAGCGGCGCGTCGGTGCCTTCACCCTCGTAGAGCACGCTGATGTTGCCCAGCTTTCCATCGGCGGCGAGGGGCGCTTCCCAGGACTTGGGCTGGCCGATCTGTCCGCCGGAGATGGCCGCCGCCACCGGCTGGTTGCCGCTCACCCCGAGCACGAAGAGCTCGTCGTCGAAGACCTGCACGCCGTAGGGGGTGAAGTTGGCGGGTGTGGTCGTGGTCCCGGCGCCGCCGTCGTAGACGATCAGGCTGCCGTCGTCGAAGATCCCGGCGCCTGTACCGGTGCTGTCGATCCGGAGGAAGGCCTTCAGGCTGCCCGCTTCGGCCTCGCCCATCGTGACGCCGATGCTCTTCTGCAGGTTGGCGGCTTCGTCGAGCACCTGGACCTCGGTGACCTTTCCGCTCGAGCCGGTGTACTGCACCAGGAAGTGGAAGGTGCCGGCGTAGGGGTCGCTGCCGGCGCCGAGGATGCGCAGGTCGGAGGCGTTCGCGGGCGTGAAGCCACGCTCGGCGATGATGAGGTCGTCGTCGATGTCGACGATCTCGTAGAAGGGCAAGGTGTCGACCGTGGTGCTGACCAGGCCGGCGATCGGGCTCCTCGATGGGCTCGCGCTGGCCTGCGGGGCGATGGCTTCCCAGTTCAGCTCCACCCGGGTCCAGGGGTGGTTGCTGAAGCGCCGCTTGCAGTTGCCGCTGGAGCCGTAGACCTTCGCGAGGGTGCCGCCCACCCAGTAGTACGCCTGGTCGTCGAGGCGACCGACGAAGCCGCGCACACCCTGGCCGTCGCTGCTCGGGTCGCAGCCCCCTCGCCACCCGCCGAGGGTCGAGCCCGCGAACACCTTGGTGTCGGCCTCGTCGGCCTTCCCCCAGAGCACGTACACGTTGCCGTCGCGGTCGGTGTAGGGCGGGATCAGGGGCATGTCGGGCGCTACGCCCTTCAGGTCCGCGACGTAGCGGAAGGTGCCCCACTCCCCGACGTCGAGGGTGGTGCACGAAAGGAGCAGGGTGAGCACGAGGTGGGAGGCTACCGCACCCGGAGCGCGCCGGCGCTACTGGACCGCGTAGGTCTGGACCCAGAAGGCCAGGTTCTGGTCGTCGACCTCGTACTCCTGGAGGTACACGAGCGGCGTGACCGAGTACCGGTACGCGTCGAACTCGTCCTCGGGCGTGTCGGGGTTGTCGGGGACGGCCGGGATGCCGCCGCCCCACTCGGCGCTCTGTCCGACTCGGAGCGAGTAGCCGCTGCCCACGCCGAACTCGGTGCTGGCGCCGACCTTGATGCCCGACACGGTGACGTTGGCGCTCACGCCCAGCGAGTAGGTCTCGTCGTAGCTGTTGGTGGTGGACTCGCTCACGCTGTTCCACCAGCCCACGTAGCCGACGTCGCTCACCGGGTAGGTCGGGCTGTCGGGGAAGAGCAGCTCGCTCTTCTTGAGCTCTGTGCCGTCGATCTTCTCCATCTCGGTCGGGTAGGTCGAGACGTCGCCCACGGTGTAGGGCACGTCGATCACCGGGATGGTGCCGAGGGCCTGCGCCAGGGCGTTGTAGCGAGCCGTCGACATCAGGGTGACGTCGCCGCCGGTGGGCACGGTGACCGCGAAGGTCTCGCCGTCGCCGCCGACGTAGCCGGCGGGATCGTCGAGCTCGTAGGTGTAGCCGTCCCAGCAGCCGCTCGAGACCACCACGGCGCCGTACTTGGAGCCGTAGAGGTCCGGCTCGGCGCGGATGCTGTAGCGGCTGCCGACGTTGATCGACTCGGAGTTCGCCACCGACGCGGAGGCCTTGTAGCCGAGCTTGGACGTGACGCTGGCGCCGAAGCCCGCGAACTCGCCGCCCACGCCGAACTCCATGCCGACACCGAGGCTCACCGAGTCCGACAGGGTCTCGGTGGTGGACTCGCCGTCGCCGTAGAACGCGTAGCAGAAGCCGGAGCTGTGGTCGCCGTCGTAGGGCGGGAACATCATGGCCATGATCGGCACGATGTCGCCGGTGCACTCCTCGGGACCGTCCTGGAGGCGTGCGCGCGGAGCGTCGCCGTCGACGTCGGCCATGGCGATGCGGTGCGCCGACGAGGTGACGTCGAAGGCGCTGTTGCTGCGCTTGGCGAGGCCGCCGCCGGACCAGCCGAGGCCGATCAGGTGGTTGTATTCCTGGTCGATCGCGAACACCTCGGCCACCTCGTCGAGGTCCGTGTCGCCCGCGGCGAGGTCGATCACGTCCTCGTAGCCGGTGACGTAGTCTTCGCTCAGGGTCGAGAAGTACCCGTCCTTCCCGTCCTCCGCGCTCGCGAAGGTGTGGATCTCGTCGTCGTAGCCGAGCCAGTCCCAGTAGCCGCTGTCGACCAGGGTCATCGCGTCGGCGTAGCCGTCTCCGTTGACGTCGGCGACGTCGATCCGGATGTGGCTCTCGTCCACGGTGCCCACGTAGTCCTGCACCTGGCCGGTCTCTTCCCAGTCGAGGTTGGCCCCGTAGAGGTAGGTGTAGCCGCTGCCGCTCATCAGGAGCACGGGCTCCTCGATGAAGTCGCCGTCGATGTCGCCCACGCCCACGTCGATGATGTCGACGCCGCCGTCGAAGGCGTACTCGTCGCAGCCACCGGCGCCGTTGCAGATCCAGAGGTCGGTGTCGCCGACCACCACCGCCTCGTCCTGCCCATCGCCGTCGGCATCGCCAGCCGCGACGGCCAGCGGGGTGAAGTCCAGGCTCTGCGTGCGCGTGGAGCCGTCGCTCTTGACGAAGATGAGCTCCTTGTTCTGGCCCACGATGGCGGCGTAGGTCTCCGGCCGCGTGCCGAAGAAGTCGCCGCCGGCGATGTCGGTGAGCGACTTGTTCGAGACGGCGTAGCTGCCTTCGTAGGGGTCGTTGGAGCTGCTCTCGTAGCCGTCGATCCAGTAGCTGCCCTCGTAGGCGTACTCGTCGGCCACGGCGATCTCGTTCTCCTGGAAGAAGACGTAGGCTTCGCCCAGGGGCGGCGACGAGGCGCTCAGGTCGCCCGCGCAGCGCTGGAGCTGGCAGATGCCTTCGAGGCACGACTCGCCGCTGTTGCAGTCGTTGTCGCCTGCGCAGGAGATGTCCTCGTCGTCCCAGGCGATGGAGCCGGGGGCGGCGTCGGTGGATTCCTCGAGGGGCTCGAGGCAGCCGAGGCTGAGCAGGAGAAGGGCGGTCATGTGCTCGTCCGTGCGCGCGTGGCCGGGTGGGACCCGGGCAGAGAAGGTCTGAGTATTCCATGACTTGCGGGCTGTCGATGACGGCGGAGTTACCCTTCTCGCAGAGAATCCGGGAGAGCAGATGCGGATCCAGGGCTTCGGCGCCAAGACCGACCGCGGTCAACGGCGGGAGCACAACGAGGATGCCTTCCTGGCGCAGGACGGTCTCCGGTTGTTCGCGGTGGCCGATGGCGTGGGCGGTCGTTCGGCCGGCGAGATCGCCAGCGCCATCGCGATGCGCACCCTCTCGCAGGCTGCTCCGCGGCTCGGCGAGGCGGCCCGGCAGGCCGAGCAGGACGGGTCCAGCCAGTCGCGGCTCAAGCTCGTCGGCTTGCTGGAGGAGGTGGTCCGCGAGGCCCACCAGCGGATCATGGATCAGGCCGCCCAGCTCGACAAGGTGGGCATGGCCACCACGATCGTCGCGGCGGTGTTCGCGGGGGATCGCGCGTACGTGGCCCACGTGGGCGACTCCCGCGCCTACCTGCTCCGCGACGACCAGCTGCATCGGCTCACCGAGGACCACAAGCTGGCCCTGCTCTGGGCGAAGCAGGGGCGTGGCACCTACGAGGAGCTCCTGAAGCACAAGAACGGCGGCGCGCTCTACCAGGCGCTCGGTGTGCAGGGCCACATGGTGGTCGACACGCTCGAGGTTCCGCTGGCCGAGGCCGACGTGCTGCTGCTCTGCAGCGACGGCCTGTACGGTCCGGTCGACGACCCCGAGATCGCGCGCATGCTGCAGCAGGACGACCTGCCAGCGGCGTCCGGTCAGCTGATCGACGCCGCCAATGCGCGCGGTGGCCCCGACAACATCACCGTCGTGGCCGTCAGGGTGGGCCAGGTCGCGCGTCCGGCTGCCACCACGCGCACCCTCGACGAAGCCCTCTCCGGCGTGTTCCTGTTCCGCGGGCTGCGCAGCACCGAGCGCCACCTCATCGGTCCCTACCTCGAGGAGATCGTGGTGGAACCCGGTGCTCAGGTGATGGTCGAGGGCGACGAGGCCGACATGTTCTACATCCTCGGGCAGGGTCGGATGCGCATCTCGGTGGGGGGCACCGCCTTGCGGGACCTCGTCGACGGAGCCCACGTCGGCGAGCTGGGGCTGTTGCCCGGGAACAAGCGCACGGCCACCGTGACCGCGGTGAAGAAGTCCGTGCTCTACGCGCTCTCGCGCGACAGCTTCGAGGAGATCTGCCGGCAGCGCCCCGAGCTC
Source organism: uncultured Enterobacterales bacterium (assembly GCA_964604675.1). Lineage (GTDB taxonomy): Bacteria > Myxococcota_A > UBA796 > UBA796 > CAJQPC01 > CAZSAT01. Next base: position 4,711 of record CAZSAT010000164.1, on the reverse strand, counting down.
GGGGTGCGGCTGAGCATGTCGCTCCTGGAGACCATGGCCTCCCGCCTTCGCGAGATGAGCCGGCGCCTGGCGATCATCTCCCGGGTCACCCGTGGCGACCTGCGGGGCCTGGTCCAGGACCGCTGATCAGGCGGCTTGACGGGCCTGGGCGATGAGCGCCCGCAGCGCGTGCTTCGTGGCCCCGTCCGGGCGCGCGAAGGCCAGTCCGATGTGCCAGCGTCCGTTGTCCTGGCGGCGGGTGCGCACGTGCAGGCGGACCTGGAGCTGGCCTCGGTCGGTCTTCAGGAGCGCCTTGATCTCGCGGTCCTCGCGGAACACGCGGTCCTTGGCCGGCGCGGTGCACGCCACCGAGAGGCCCCCCTCGGACAGGTCGTCCACCGCGAAGGACGTGGGCTTGCCGTAGTGACGCACGATGAGTCGCGCGGCGGCCGCCACCCGTTCCTGACCGCGCGCGGCGCTCACCCGAAGCAGGGTCGGGCGGTCCAGGAGCCAGGTGGTGTCGGTGGGCCGGCTCAGCACGGTGCAGTGTCCGGAGCACCCCTGTCCGGCCGCGTGGAACTGCAGCTCGACGGCGGATGGGCTCCGGCGCCCGTCGACGCGGCGGCTGGCCCGGACCGAGACTCGACCTCCCTCGAGGTGCATGGTGCCCAGGACCGGCATGTCGCCGACCATCAAGCGCACCGGGGTGCCGTCGGCCTCCCGGAGCAGCTCGGCGATCTGTTCCTGGCGAAAGAGCCGCTGTCCTGGCGTCACGCGACCTCCTCGCCCCAAGGAACGGCTGGACCGCCGGAGGGCTTGACCCCCGGATCGCGCTCCCGATCAGTTCTCCAGCTGGCTCTCGTCGAGATCCTGCTGGCCGTCGCGGCTGTACTCGCACGCCAGGCCCGGGTTGTTGATCAACATGCGCATGTGCCCGATGTCGATGTGCTCGTTCGGCGTCTGCGGCGCGATGGTGAGGCCCGCCTCGAGGGTGGCCTTGCCACGGGCGGTGGACTGACCGTCGCCTCGCTTGTCGCCGATGCAGAGCTGGGTGGCACCCATCTCCTTCATGATCCCGATGTCGCGCGGCTTGCACTGGTCGGCGCGCTGGTGGTGGGCGAGGGACTTGTCGAGATCGCCGCTCGTCCCGGCGATCAGATCGACCAGGAAGGAGTCCGGCACGAGCCGGTAGAAGATGCCCAGGGTGAGGTCGCAGTCACAGGGCAGCTGTTCTTCGCCCGCGATGGAGCGGTAGACGTAGCTGGACTCGGCGCACTGGGTCCAGCTCGACTCGATGGTCTCGGCGGTGAACAGGCTCGCGAGCACGCCGCGGGTGGTGCCCAGGCGGCCGAGCGCGATGCCCTTGGCGAAGTGCAGGTGGGCGTTGTTCGGGTCGAGCTTCAGGCCCGTCTCGGTGTACGCCAGCATCTCCAGGTACCACTGCTCCTTGTCCATCGTGGTGTCGGTGCGCTCGAAGCCCTCCGCGATCTCGAACTTGAACCGGGCCGCGTGCCAGTACAGGTCGGCGTTCCCGGGATCCGCGGCGATCATCTGGTCCGCGGTCTTCAGGCCCTCGCCGTACTGGGCGTTGTGGTAGTAGAGCTCCAGCTCCCAGATGGAGTTGTCCGGGCGAACCTGCCCAGGGATGTCCGGCAGGTTGGCCCAGGGGTCCGGCTCTTCCTCGACCTCCTGGACCACTTCGGCCTCCTCGGTGGTGGGCTCGACGTCGTCTTCGGGCGTGGCGTCGGACGTGTCCTGGGCGAGGGCGGCGGTCAGGAGCATGAGGGTCATCGGCAGTTCCTCCGGGCGATGAGCTTCGGCGTCTAACCCCGAGGTACGCTGTCGGCGTGCATCGCGTCACCGCCGTCGTGCCCACCTGGGCTGCAGGTGAGCGCTTGGAAGCCTGCCTCGATGCCCTGCTGGAGCAGGGCCACGCGCTGGATCGTGTGGTCGTGGTGGTCACGCAGCCGGGGCTGGAGGTGCCGCGACGAGGTGGTGTCGACTACGTGGATGGGGGCGAGCGGCTGCACTACGGCGCAGCCTGCAACCGGGGAGCGCGGGGGGTCGAAGGCGACCTGCTCTTCCTCAACGACGACACCGTCCCGGCGCGGGACTTCGTCGAGCAGCTCGTGCGTGCACGGGCGGGACATCCGCTGGCGGTGCTCCAGCCTCGGATCCTGCTGGTGTCGGGCGGGGTGGACAACGCGGGTCACGGGCTCTTCTTCGATGGCTTCAACTGGGCGCGTGGACGCGACGACTCGGACGGCGCCGCCTACGACGGCGAGGGCACGGTGGGCGCCGTCAGCGGCGCGGCGCTGAGCATCCCGAGCGAGGTGCTCGCGGCGATCGGCGGCTTCGACGAGAGCCTGGAGGCCTTCGGCGAGGACGTGGACCTGTCCTTGCGCGCAGTGCGTCGAGGGGTACCGCTCCGCTACGTGCCCGAGGCGCGGATCGCCCACCACCTGGGCGCCAGCTACGGTCGCTACGGTTGGCGCAAGGTGTTCCTGGTGGAGCGAAACCGCGTGCGCGTCGCGGTCAGGAGCCTGCCGGCCACGGCGGTGGCCACGCTGCCGGTGTGGACGGGCCTCCGCTGGGGAGCGCTCGCCGCGGCCTCGGTCGGAGGTCGGAGCTGGGGCGCACGGCTGGGTGGGCGGGCCCGGCTCGCGGCCGTCGCGGGAGCCATGGCCGGGGTGGGCTGGGTGCCCGACGCTCTGCGCAAGCGACGGAGCGACGCGCCGTCGTGGACCCTCGACGAGGCCGGGATGTGGCGCCACCTCGTTCGGGAGCGCGTCCGTGCTCGCGACCTGTTTCGTTAGGCTGGTGCCGTGAAGATCGACTTCGATCAGGGCCTGCGGCGCATCTCCGAGGCGGTGCTCGACGAGGTGTCGGAGCGTGCGTCGCGGAGTGCGCGTCGCCGGGCCATCGCGCGCTTCCACGACCACGACGAGAAGCTGCAGCGCATGCTCAACGCGCTGGAGCCCGGGACCTACGTGTGCCCGCACCGGCACGCTGAGCCGCCGAAGGTGGAGGTGTTCCTGGCGCTTCGCGGAGCGGCGGAGGTCTGGACCTTCTCGGACCACGGAGAGGTGCTGGAGCGCGTGGTGATTCGTCCCGGTGGCGGGGTGGAGATCCCGCCCGGCACCTGGCACACCGTGGTGGCGTTGGAGCCCGGCACGGTGCTCTACGAGCTGATCGAGGGGCCCTACGAGGCCACGACGCACAAGGAGTTCGCCGCCTGGGCACCACCGGAAGGATCGCCGGACGGGCCGGCCTGGATCGCGTCGAGATGATGCACGGCAAGCGCGTGGTGGTGGTGCTGCCGGCGTACAACGCGGCGCGCACCCTGGAGCGCACGGTGGCCGAGATCCCGGCCGGCGTGGTCGACGAGGTGCTGCTGGTCGACGACGGGAGCCACGACGAGACCGTGTCGGTGGCCCGCCGCCTGGGGCTGCACGTGGTGGTCCACCCGGAGAACCGTGGCTACGGCGGCAACCAGAAGACCTGCTACGCCGAGGCCCTTGCGCGGGGCGCCGACGTGGTGGTGATGCTCCACCCCGACTACCAGTACACGCCGCGTCTGGTGCCGGCTCTGGCGAGCCTGGTGGCGATCGGGCAATACGACCTGGTGCTGGGCAGCCGGATCCTGGGTGGCGGCGCGATGAAGGAGGGCATGCCGTGGTGGCGCTACGTCGCCAACCGTGGGCTGACCTTCGTGCAGAACGTGGCGCTCGACCAGAAGCTGAGCGAGTACCACACGGGCTACCGTGCTTGGTCCCGAGAGCTGCTGGAGGCGCTCCCCCTCGCCTCGCTCTCGGACGACTTCGTGTTCGACAACCAGACCATCGTCGCGACCGTGCAGCTGGGCTTTCGCATCGGTGAGGTGGCCTGCCCGGCCCGCTACCAGCCGGACGCATCGAGCATCGACTTCGGCCGCTCGGTGGTCTACGGGCTCGGGGTCTTGTGGGAGAGCCTGAAGTTCCGCGTCGGCTGAGCCTCGGGCCGTGGGCGGCGACCTCGCGCGTCAGTCGGGCAGGGTGATGATCCGGAGGGCGTCGTCCCCGAGCAGCGGCACGAGCAGCCGGTTCCGGGTGGTGTCGTGGCCGATGTCGGCGGGCGCGGGGAGCTTCGCGGCCACCTCGGTGCTGCCGCTGGCGTCGACCCGGTACACGCTCTGGGATTCGTGGCTCGACGCGAGCAGCACGCCGTTCTCGAGGGTGACGAGGCCGTCGAGGCGTCCCGTGGTGGGCGTGAGCAGCTCGCCCAGGGTGCCGTCGACGTCGACGCGGGTGATCACGCCCGCATCGAAGCCCGCGACCCACAGCCCGTCGTCGTCCGCCTCGATGCCGTTGGGGCTGCCGAGCGCCCCGTCCTGGACGAGGGTGCCGTCGGCGCCGGTGGAGGGGTCGATCCAGTAGACGCTCTGGGAGCTCGGCGAGGTGACGTAGACGCGGGCGTCGGGCCCCACGACGACGTCGTTGAGCCCGGTGTCGGCCAGGGTCCAGCTGTCACCGCTCGCCCCCGTGGTGGCGTCGAAGGTCCGCACGGTGTCGATGTCGGCGACGTAGAGGGTGCCGTCGTGCCAGGCGACGCCCTTGGGGCCGTGCAGGGTGACGTCCTTCGCGGTGCCGCTGACCCAGGCCAGCACGAGCAGGGCGCCCTCGGGGGAGACGAGCGACAGGAAGCCGTTGTCGTCGTAGCTGGTGTTGTTGCCGTTGATGTTGCCGACGACGAT
>CAZSAT010000163.1:0-13962 GCA_964604675.1 uncultured Enterobacterales bacterium | reverse complement strand
TCCTCGGTGGCGACGAGCCCGAACGCGGCTTGCAGCTGGAGGGTCGCACCTTCGCCCCCGCCACGCCCGAAGACCTGATCGCACTCGCCGACGACCTGGCCGATGGCGGTGGCGGTGTCGATCGTCGACGTCGACAGGAGGTGGCTGACCTGATCGCCGGACTGCTGCCCGACACGGTGGCGGCGCGCCAGTCGCTGGCCGTGTTGCAACTCTCCGTGGGGCGGCACGAGGATGCGCTGGCTCGCCTCGAGGCGCTGATCGCGTCCAGGAAGAAGCCCCCCGCGTTCCTGTACTTCCACCTCGGCGAAGCCTTGGCGGCCGTGGGGCGCCAGGCAGACGCCAGGAAGGCGTGGGCGACCTACCTCGACGGTGCGTCCAAGAAGGCGCCCTTCGTCAACCGGGCGAAGGCTCGCCTGAGCTAGCCGGCTCGGGCTCCTCGGCTCCACCGGTGTCGCCGGTGTCCTCCTGATCGACCACCGGTTGGCCCAGCCAGCCCGCATCGCGTGAGCGCGCATGGAAGCGCACGACCCCGTCGGCCTTCCTAGGCCACTGGGCAGCCGCCAGGATGTTGAGCATGCAGCTCTGGATGGCCTCCGGCGCGTCGGCGATGGCGATCTTCTCGAGCCGGCCCGCCGGGTCGGTGACCATGCGCACCTGGGCGATGTCGGGTGGCGTGGTCCACCGCTCCAGGCACGCCGCCAGCCGTGGGCGCGCGCGGCGGGCCACTCGTAGGAACTCGGCCTGCAGCTTCTTCGCCTCCTCGGCGGACTCGAAGTCCAGAGCCTGATCGACCTCGGGCACCGGCGCGGGCGTGGAGGCCTTGATCTCCGCGATCAGATCCTGCTCGGTGAAGTCACGCTTGGTGCGGTACACGGTGGAGAACCAGGCCATCGCCGTGGCGATCACGGCGATGCACGTTGCGGTGAGCAGGGCGGTGTGGTCGCGGCGCATACGGTCCGGGTAGGGTGTGGCATGCCCACGATAGCTCTTGTCGCCCACCTGGCCTGCATCGCTGAGCTGAAGGTCGCCTCACTCGACACCGGCTTGACCGACACGGGGCGCTCGTCGCTCGACACGGACGCCATCGTGTGCGACCCGGGCAGCTACGTGGCGCCGAGCGTGCAGGATGCGCTGTGGTGCATCGACTTCGAGGACGGTGCCTTGGACGACGTCGGCTACCCGGGAGCGTCCGATGTGACCCTCTGGGATGGTGCGCGCGTGCTCGCGCTGGGCGAAGGGCAGGACATCTCCGCGCTCAACGGCGAGGAGTGTGTGGGCTTCGCGGGCGACTGGGGCGTGGCGCTGCGGTCCGACGACGACGGCGATCCCGCGAGCGTTGCGATCGTCACCACGCCGGTCTTCACGGTCGAAGCGTCCGACCTGTTCTGGTCGGTGCTCAACGAGGTGGACGAGCGCGGCATCTACTGGGCGCTGGACGTCCAGGACGCCGATGGCCTCGTGTTGGCGTCCGCGGTGCTTCCGTCGAGCACCGGGGGGCACGTGCCCGGGCTGAACTCCGAGCAGGCCTTGATCCCCGACATCCCGGAGATCGGCATCGGCCTCGGCACGCCCGGTGAGCTCGTCGAGCAGGCGGTCGACCTCAGCCCGTGGCACGACGAGTCGGTGCGGCTCCGCTTCTACCAGCACACGGTCTCACCCGGGAACGGCTTCCTCACCCTGCTCGATCAGATCTGCGCGGGAACACCCCCAGAGCACAGCGAGCGGATCACGCTGGGTGATCCGCTCGACCATGGCGTCTGAACCCGCGGACTACGCGGTCGCTCCCGCGCGGTTGTTCACGCGGCGCACCGGGATGTTCGACACCAGCGCCACCGAGCCCTCGTCGCGCTGCAGGTGCACGTCGACACCGGTCACGTCGACCTCGACGTAGCGCGCGATGACCTCGAGGATCTCGGCCTTCATCGCTTCGAGCTGCGCAGGGGTCAGGTCCACGTGGTCGTGGACCAGCAGGAACTTCAAGCGGGACTTGGCGGCGTCCTTGGAGCTGACGCCCTTCGGTCCGAAGAAGCGGTTGATCAGCTCACGCATCAGATGGCCCTCCGGTTCGAGAAGCCCATCCACTTCTTGATGTTGCCCCAGAAGCCCTGCTCCTCCAGCGCGATGTAGGGCACGTCGGGCTCCCCCTGGAGGCGGCGCGCGATGCGGCGGTAGGCCTCACCGACCACGCTCTCCTGGTCGTAGGCAGCCGGCATGCCCATGTTGGAGGTCTTGATGACGTCCTCATGGTCCGGCACGATGCCGACCAGTGGGATGGCGAGGATCTCGAGCACGTCGTCCTTGTCCATCATCTCGCCGCGGTCCACCATCTTCTGGCGGAAGCGGTTGATGACCAGGCGAGGCTCCGGGAGCTCGGCGGCTTCCACCAGGCCGATGATGCGGTCGGCATCGCGGATGGCGGAGACCTCGGGCGTGGTGACCACGATGGCCTTGTCCGCACCCGCGATGGAGTTCTTGAAGCCCTGCTCGATGCCAGCCGGGCAGTCGACGAGCACGTAGTCGAACTCCTCCTTCAGCTGCTCGACCAGGTCGCGCATCTGCTCCGGGCTGACAGCGTTCTTGTCACGGGTCTGGGCCGCGGGAAGCAAGAACAGGTTGTCGCAGCGCTTGTCCTTGATCACCGCTTGCTTCAACCGGCACTCGCCTTCGACCACGTGGACGAGGTCGTAGACGATCCGGTTCTCCAAGCCGAGGATGACGTCGAGGTTGCGCAGACCGATGTCTGCGTCGACCACGACGACCCTGTGACCAGACGTGGCCAAGGCCACTCCGAGGTTGGCGCTGGTCGTCGTCTTGCCGACGCCGCCCTTGCCAGAGGTGATGACGATGCACTCACTCATGGGTGAACTCCTTCGCTACCGCGGCAGCCGGCCCTGATAGGGCTCGATCACGATGTGTTCCCCCTGGACCCATGCGACCTGGGGAGACCAGCTTCGACCCTGGGAGCGCAGCTGCTCCCGGGGAGGAAAGGCGATGTTCCGCCCGATGCGCAGCTGCGTCGGACGGAAGTCGAAACTGACGATGCACGCGCTCACGTCGCCGCGGGCACCTGCGTGGGCCATGCCCTTGAGGGCACCGAACACGAGGATGTTGCCGGAGGCCACCACCTCGGCACCGGGGTTCACGTCGCCGTAGATGATGACGTCGCCGGCATGGCGGATGATCTGGCCACTTCGGAGCGGCTTGTCGATCGTGAGCAGCCGGACACCACCCTCGTCGAGGGCGAGTTCGGCTTCCGCCGCGATCTCGGGGGGAGGCTCCGGGACCTCGACCACCTCGTCCTCGACGAGGTCGGCGGGGTGGATCTCGGCCACCTCGTCTTCGGGCTGCGGCACCGCATGGGTGTAGAGCCGGAGCTTGAGCTCCCGCTCCGCGTAGCGCCGAAGGGTCTCCTGGGTGCAGTACAGGCCGTGCACGCTCACGCCGAACTCGTCCTTCAGGCAGTGCACCAGGCGACGCAGGTCGAACAGGTCGATCGTGCGCTCGCCGATGTCGAGCCGCGCATCCTGGCCGCGGTGGCGGTCGGGCGTGGCGCTGAAGGTGTCTCGGATGGCGGTGCGCAGTGCATCGAAGCGGGCGGTGCAGTCCAGGGTCAGGACCAACACACCATCGACGGCTGCGAGCGACACCACGCCACTGGCGGACGCGGTTGCGACGACAGGGGATGCCATGAGGAGAGCTCGGGGGGAGGGAGAGGGAGGGAGGGGGTGAGCCAGGGGGGAAGAGGCTCGGGGGGGAGTGGTCTGGGGTGGACCCGTCAAGACCTGAGTGAGGGATACCACGTGCTCGACGAGCAGGGCAAAAAAAATCTTGCCCCGTCAAGCCTTTGTGGCCTGACAGGGCGAGATCCTTGAGGAAATCAGCTCAACGGCCGAGCAGTGCGTCCAGCTCGCCCGCGCGATCGACCGCGGCGAGCTCGTTGTAGCCCCCCACGAAGTGGTCGCCGATGAAGACCTGGGGCACCGTGCGCATCCCCGTCTTCTGCACCAGCGCCACCCGGTCGTCCTGGCGACCCGTCAGGTCGATCTCCTCGTAGGACACGTTGCGTGCGGAGAGGAGGGCCTTGGCGGCGGTGCAGAAGCCACAGGGCACGGCGGTGTAGATCGTGACGGTTCGCATGCCCGCTGGTCTAGGGACCAGGACGGCCCGCGTCAAGATCTCGCGGGCTCCGACGACCTACCAGCTGGTCAACGGTGTGATGGAGGTCACGTCGTAGTCACCGGACCAGTCGTAGGCCACGATGTCGACGACGTAGCCGCCGTAGCTGCAGTCCAGGTAGCTGTAGTACTGCAGCCAGTCCGAGAACCAGATGTCGGGGTAGGTGGTCTCGTCGTAGAGCTCGAAGGTGTCGACCCAGTCGCCGCGCGCATCGTAGATGTCGGCGTAGACCGCCTCGATGTCGCCGTAGCCGTCGTCGTCCCAGACCTCGGCCTCGAACCACCAGACATAGTCGTAGTCCCTGTCCGACCAGTAGCAGCCGGCATCGGCGTAGGCGACGTAGGGCGTCGCGTTGTGCACGACGGTCACCTCCGGGTCGTGGTCGTCGATCACGATGCAGCCCGTGGTGAGCGCGGCGAGGATCGTCGAGAGGGTCAGGGTCACGGTTCGCTTCATGGTGTCCTCCATGTGTCGCGTGCCCCTCGACGCTGGCCCGCCGGCGTTATTCACGGCTCGTGATCGACCTGGTGGTACGTCGGGATGCCGTCGGTCCCGTGAAGCGGGGTCACCCCTGGGTCTACGCGGACGCCGTGGGCGAACGGCCCGCCCCCGGAACCTTGGTGCGCCTCCGCGATGGCCGCGGGCGTCCCGTCGCGTTCGGGCTCGCCGACGAGGGCCCGATCGCGGTGCGGGTCCTGGGGCGCCACCCGCAGGACCTGGCCGACCTGGTCGCCGAGCGCCTGGCGCAGGCGGTCGACCTCCGGCGCGCCGTGGTGCCCGACGACACGGACTGCTTCCGGCTCGTCAACGCCGCGGGCGATGGGCTCCCGGGTGTGGTGGTGGACAGGTACGGGGCCATGGCATCGCTCAAGGTGTACAGCCGGGCTTGGGAACACCACCTCGACGTCCTGGTGCCCGCGCTGGCCTCCCTCGACGGCGTCGACACCGTCTTTCGTCGCTTCGGCGTGCGCCGCGTGGACGGTCGTGACGGTGGTGAGACCTTGGCCGGAGCGCCGGCTCCGGAGCGTCTCGAGGTCACGGAGCGGGGGCTGCGCTACCTCGTCCGGCCCTCCGTGGGGCAGAAGACGGGGCTCTTCCTCGACCAGAGGGAGCACCGCCACCTCGTGCGCAGGCTGGCGAGGGGTCGGCGCGTGCTCAACCTGTTCGCCTACACGGGCGGCTTCTCGGTGGCGGCTGCAGCTGGCGGCGCCGAACACGTCACCACGGTCGACATCGCCGCACCGGCGATCGCGGATGCGCGCGAGAACTTCGCGCTCAACGGCTTCGACCCCGAAGCGCACACCTTCGCCGTCGCCGACGCTTTCGCCTGGAAGGGCGGACCCTATGACCTGGTGGTGTGCGATCCTCCGCACCTGTCGCGCGCCGCCCGATCCGACCAGGCCGCCCGTGCGGCTTACCGCGACCTGGCACTCCGCTCGGGCGGGCTGGTGCGACCCGGCGGCTTGCTGATCTCGGCCAGCTGCACCGCGCGCCTGACCGGGCCTCAGTGGGAGGCGTCGGTGCGGGAAGGTCTGGGCCGCGCCGGGCGGTGGGCGATGCTGCATCGGAGCGACGCACCGCCCGATCACCCGGTCGCGCTCGAGCACCCCGAGGGAAGGTACTTGAAGCTCGCGGCCTTCCGTCGGATGTGAAGACCGCCCGGACGAACTTGCGACAGGCGTCACCCAAGGGTTGCGGTGGGCCACCTCGAAGCCGCTAAGGTGTGCCCGCATTGACCTCGTATCCGCGATCCTTCGCCAGCTACGTGCTGCTCGAACGCCTCGGCAAGGGCGGCATGTCGCAGGTCGATCTCGCCCGCCGCAGCGTGGGCGACGGCAGCTTCGTGCGGTTCTGCGCCATCAAGCGGATCCACGCGGACAACGGTTCTGACGAGCTCTACGTGCGCATGTTCCACGACGAGGCGCGCATCAACAGCGAGCTCCATCACGAGAACATCGCGCAGGTCTACGACTTCGGCGTCGAGGACGGCGAGTTCTTCCTCGCGATGGAGTACGTGCCGGGTCTGGATCTGCGCGTCATCCAGCGCCGGCTCCAGAAGCGGGGACAGCGAGTGCCGGTGCGCGTGGTGCTCACCGTGCTGCAGCAGGTGCTGCGTGGCCTGCAGCACGCGCACACCGCCGCCGACACGATGGGCCGGCCGATGCGGGTCGTTCACCGGGACGTGAACCCGCGGAACGTGATGCTGTCGGTGCGCGGCGTGGTCAAGCTCATCGACTTCGGCGTGGCCCGCGCCGAGGACCGGCTGGAGCGCACGGAAGGCCAGGTCATCAAGGGCAAGTTCGCCTACATGGCGCCGGAGCAGATCGAGGGCGGCGACATCGACCACCGCGCCGATCTCTACGCGGTCGGCATGATGCTGCACGAGCTGCTCAACGGGGAGAACCCGCTGGTCGGCCTCAACCAGGTCCAGGTGCTCCACAGGGTGCTGAATGGGCGCGTGGGGGATCTGGTGGTGCCGCCGGAGTACCCCGAGCCCGAGGTGCTCCGGGCCCTCCACGGCTGGGCCCTGGCTCGGCTGCCCGACGAGCGCTTCGGTGACGCGGCCGCCTTCGCCAACGCCATCGACGAAGCGCTGGTCCCGCTCGGTGGCCCCTGCTCGCCCGATGAGCTCGCGCACTTCTTGCGGGAGGTCGACCCCGACGGTGTAGCGGGCATCGGCACGCGGCTGAAGACCTACAACACCACCGCGACCGACGAGATCCCCCAGGAGCCGTCGGCACCCGATGCGCCGATCGAAGAAGGCTCGCTGAGCCGCGGTGCCGACGTCACCTGGACAGCGGCGCACGTCAGCACGGTCGCCCCGCCGCTGGTCGGTGGCGCGATCTTCGGAGCCGCGGTCACCGGTCTGTTGATCGGGGCGGTCTGGTGGACGGGGCGTCAGGCGCCTCAGGGCCTCCCGGAAGCCGAGGAAGCTGCGGCGGTGGCCACGCCCGCGGAGGAGGAGCCCGCCGCAGCCTTCAAGCCAGCGCCGGAGCCGGAGCCGGAGCCGGACCCCGAGCCGGCCGCTCCCCCACAGCTCGTCCCGGCGCCCGAACCGGCGTTGACCCCTGCCCGAACCGCGCCCCCGGGGGTGCTGGTGGAGCCCGAGACCATCGAGGCCGCACCCGACGAGCTCGAGGACGAGCCGCCCGAGAGCAGCCCGGTGGACCTCGGCACGGGCTTCCTCTTCCTCGCCTCCCGTCCCACCGGCCTCAAGGTGCTGATCGACGGTCGAGATAGCGGCCTGGTCACCCCTTTGCGCCTGCACGAGCTCGCGGTGGGCGCGCACCATCTCCAGGTGGAGCGGGCTGACGGAACGCGCTCCGAGCCCCGCGAGGTGATCATCGCAGAAGGTGCCGCCTCGACCGTGCAGTTCCGCCTGGACGGCGGATGATCGCGACCTGGCTCGCGCTGGCGCTGCCGGCCCTCGCTCGTGAGGCACCAGCGATCCTGCGCTCGGATGACTCGAGCGCCTACGACCTGCCCGTAGCAGCGGTGCAGCGTGGGCTCGGCGGCACCGCGACCGTGCACGACCTGGAGGGCGACCGCGAGGTGGCCGATCGGATCATCGCCGAGCTTCGCCGGGATCCGCCGCCGGTGGTCGTCGCCTTGGGCGCGAAGGCTGCCTACGCCGCGCGCAACGGTCTGCTGGAGAGCCAGTTGGTGTACGTCATGGTGGGTGACCCCGAACGCTACGGTCTCCCGGGGCCCGGGGTCACGGGGGTCACCGAGGCCGTGCCCCCCGCGGCGCTCACCGCGCAGCTGCAGCTGTTCCTTCCCGACGTGCGGCGCCTGGGGGTGATGGTCAGCGATCCCGACAGCCCAGGGCTCGCCGCCCTGATCGACGCAGCCAGCGCCGCGTCCATCGACGTGGTGGTGGCGCTGGTCGACGAGAACGGCGATGCCCGCGCTCCCTGGCGTGCCATCCGGCAGGAGATCGACGCCTTGCTCCTCATCCGCGACCCGGCGGTCCTCACCCCGGAGAACGTGCGCTACCTGGTCGACGAGACCCGGCGGCAGCGCGTGCCGTTGTTGAGTCCGACCGAGGTGCTCGTGCGCGTGGGGGCGTTGATGTGTGTGGCGCCCGACCACGAGCAGGCGGGCGAGCAGGCCGCCTTGCTCGCGCTGAAGATCCTCGACGGGACCCCAGCGGACACGATCGAGCCGGTCGACCCGCAGGCGTGGCGGGTGGTGCTCAACGACGACACGCTCCGGCGGCTGAACCTCGAGATCGACGGCATGATGCTCGACTTCGTCGACGAGGTGGTGGAAGACCTGCGTTGAGCGCTCAGAAGGCGACCTCCAGCCCGACGCGGTAGCTGCGCCCCTCGCCGTCCAGGTCGTCGACGTAGGCGGGCTGCCCATCCTCGTCGGTCGCTCGAGCCCAGCTCTCGGGCATCAGGAGCACCACGTCTTCGTCCAGCAGGTTGCGACAGCTCATCCAGGCGCCGAGACGGCCGCCGGCCAGCCCCTCGGTCGACAGCACCAGGTGCACGAGCAGGTACGGATCCCCGTCGGCGTGGCCCTCGACACCGCGCGGCTGCGCGCTCACCCAGTCCGCGAGGGTCTGCACGAACAAGCCCTCGACCAGCTCGTGGGTGGCGGCCCCGTGGAGCATGTGCGGTGGGAATCCGTACACCGCCTCACCCCCGCTGACGAGCTGCGCCTGGGTCCACGCGTGCTCGAGCTCGACCTCGAGGTTGTCGAGCTTCCAGCCCAGGCGCGACTCCGTGCCGAACACCGTGTAGGGGCGGTCGCGGTTGAAGTAGCGGTTGTTGTCGCTGGACACCTCGATCGTCTCGTCGAGCACGGAGAAGTAGCTGGCGCCGCTCAGGCTCCAGTCCGCGGCTTGGAAGGAGCTGTTGAGCTCCACGGTGTCGATGGTCTCGACACCGAGATCCGCGGTGCTGCGCGGGTAGAGGAAGCGGCCGTTCACGTCCTGCACGACATCGTCGACCAACAACTCGCGCGCGTTGGGCGCGCGGAACGCGTGGCCGTAGAGCAGCTTCACGTGGAGCTCGGGCACCGGCACCACGAGCACGCCCAGCTTGGGGCTGAAGTACGGTCCCCCGACCGTGAAGTGGTGGTCGGCCCGGGTTCCGCCGGTGAGCTGCAACCACGACAGCGGGGTCCAGGTGTGGAGCCAGTTGAACCACACGCTGGTGAGCCAGGCTGGCTCGCTCGCCGCAAAGCTCACGATCGCTTCGTCCCCGAAGTCCTCGTAAGCGAGGTCCTCGATCTCGAGCACGTTCACGGCCTCGACCCCCGCGCCCATCACGTTCACGTGGAAGTTGATCAGCCGGGCCTCGGTCTCGATGCCCGTGACGTAGCGGCGTGTGTGCTTCGCGGTGTCCACCAACGTGCCGCGCCAGGTCAGCCCGCCGTCCTGCGCGTAGGTCGGCTCGTCGAGCCAGCCGTACAGGCCACGGTCGTCATGCTCCTCGAACACCCAGATGGGGCGGACCTCGAGGTCCTGGCCCACGACGAAGGTGTAGCTGGAGGACACGTAGTCGTGCCGGTACTCGAAGCCGAAGGCATCGGGATCGGTGAGCACCAGGTCCCACAGATCGTCCTTGGCGCCAGCGTAGTAGCCATGACGGTAGTCGACGTGGGCGTACCGGAGGTCGAGGGCTCCGAACTCGAGGTGCAAGCCGGCGTTCAAGGCCCGAACCGGTGCGTCGGCCAGCACGTTGGCGCTGCCCGAGGGCGTGCTCTGCAGGCCGTCGCCGACCGTGTCGTGCATCCGCACGTACGCCAGGGCCCGGGAGTCATCGGCGGGGAGCTCCCCGCCGACCGTGAGCGTGGCGTCAACCGTGCGGTCGCTTCCCGCGTGCGCCTGGATGCGGCTTCCATCCAGATCGGCGGGTCCCCAGGTCACCACGTTGACCGCACCGGAGAACGCGTTGGTGCCGTAGAGCACCGAGCTCGGTCCCTTGATCACCTCGACCTGCTTGACGATCGACAGCGGCAGGTAGCTGTCGATCCAGGCGTGCGTGTACACCCCGTCGTACCAGGGCACGCCGTCGACGAGGAGCAGGAAGCGGCTGTTGTCGTAGCCGGTGACCCCACGGAACCACGCGAGGCTGCGTCCCTCGGCACTGCGCGTGACGTAGATGCCCGGGAGCGCTTGCAGGACCTCGGAGAGGGTGACGTGCCCGGCCCTGCGCATCTCCGCCGCGGAGATCACGCGGACGTTCGCGGGCGCCTCGGCCACGGTCTGTGCGTACCGGCTGGCCGACGTGACCAGCTCGTCCTCGAGCCTGTACAGGTCCAGCTCGTCGGGCTCCTCGAACGGATCGACCGGAGCCGCAAGGGCAGCGGCGATCAGGAGCATCATCGAGGGTCAGCAGCCGCCACAGAGCAGGGCGAAGGGGGCCGTCAGCAGGCCGATCAACAGGCCGACGAGCCCCTTCCGCGGCTTGGCCACCTGAGGCGCGACCTCCAGCGCGTTGTCGTCGACCACCTCCTTCTTCTTGGTGAACGCCACCTGCCCGGGTCCCGGGCCCGCCTCTTGTCGTGCCGCAGCCTCTGACACGGTGGCGGCCGCCGCCTCCTCGAGGGCCTGCTTGGCCACGACCTCGGCCGCCAGCCGGGCGCCGAGGTAGCGGTACACGGGCAGCGCGTCGGCTCCGGTGGCCGCCACACCGGCCACCTTGTCGGCCACGTCGAGCGCCTTGGGCAGCTGGGCGACGGCGGCCTCGGCGATGGGCGCGAGGTGCTTGGAGGCCAGGTCGACCATGGTCACGATCGGACCCTGGAGCTTCTGCAAGAGCCCGACCGCCGCCTGCGCTTCCTCCGCCCCCGCGACGGCGGCCAGCTTCTCGGTCTCCTGGGCGCCGAATCGTTCCCAGAGCTGGGCGAGCAGCGTGCCTCCGCCCTGGACCACGTTGTCGGTGAAGGGGAGGCCGACGTCGAGCGCTGCGTAGTAGAAGAGCATCGCCATGCCGGCGTCGGTCTTCCGGAAGGCCTCGACCTTCTCGAGCGGACCGCCCTCGAACATGCGGTGCACCATCAGCGCGATGCCGAGCCCCTTCAAGACGGCGTCGGCCGCCTGGGCTGGATCGGTCTCCAGCGCCGCGAGGCGCTCGCCCTGTTCGGACTGGTAGAGCTTCACGGCGCTGCGAACGCCGCTGTACACGGTGATGCCGCTGTCGGCGGTGTCCAGCGCCTTGGCGACCCAGAGCACCCCCTGGGCGCGCTCGCCGCGGGCGAGCACGACCGCACGCTCGGCCACTTGCTTCCGAGCATCGGGGTCCAGGCGTTGCACCACCGCCGCCACGCTGTGTGCGTGGGGAAGGTCGGGCGCGAAGGGCACGACCTTGGTGACCGCTTGAACCAACCTAACGCTGTAGTCCTCGGCATGGTAGCCGCCCAGGACTTCGTCGAGCTCCACGAGACCTCCGGTGGACCGCACCCCGGCGGCCTCGGCGGGAGTCTATCGGATCGAGCCCGCGGGGCTCACTCGCCCGTGCACTCGACGGTGTAGGTCACCGTGGCCGCGGAGGAGACGTCGCCGTAGCAGTCGGTGACGACCAGGCTCAGCGTGGTCTCGTCGGTCGTGGTGGTCTCGTAGCTCGAGGCGATGCCCGAGATGGTCACCGTGGGCGTGGGGCTCGTGGCGTCGTCCAGCGTGGCGTACGAACCCGAGAGGGTCCAGGCGTAGTGCAGCTCCCCGTCGTCGGGATCGATCGTGCCGCTGCTGTCGACCGTGATGACGACGTCGTCGCAGTCGTCGCAGCTGTCCAGATCGCCGTAGCTGTCGAAGCTGCACTCGCCTGTGACCGACTCGGTCTGGTCCGAGCCCGCGTCCGCCTGGGGGGCGAAGTTCGAGGTGCGCGCGACCACCGTCAGGTCGAGCGTGTCCGGCTCCGAAGCCGTGCCGCCGTCGTCGACCTGCAGCGAGAAGCTGTACACACCCGGGGAGTCGGGCACGAACTCGGGGTTCTGGTCGGTCTCTTCCTCGATGTGATCCGTGGCGTCGTCCGAGCCTGCGGGAACGCTCGTGAGCTCCCAGGCGTAGGTCAGGGTTCCGCCATCCGGGTCGTAGCTGCCCGAGCCGTCCAGGTAGACGGTCTGGCAGTGCTCGAGGGTGGTCGCGTCGGGATCGAAGTCCGCGTCGGCCACGGGCATCCACTCCGCGTCGCCGTCGCAGTCGTTGTCCACGCCGGACGTGATCTCGTAGGCGCCCGGGTAGATCGTGTCGTCGGCGTCGTCGCAGTCGCCCTCGTCGCCGTTGTACCCATCGCCGTCGTGGTCCACCGTGGTGCAGAGCTCGTTCTCGTCGCCCGGCGTGCCCATGTCCTGCCCCACGCCCCAGGCTTGCTGGCTCGGGCACCAGTTGCTGGCGAGGTCGTTGGCGGTGGTGTCGTACTGCCAGGGGTCGAGGGTGACCGAGGACCCGGCGTCGTCGGGCATGGTGGCGCCGTCGTCCCAGCTCACGGTGTCGATCACGAGGTCGCTGGCCATCAGGAAGAGGTCGTCTGTCTCGTTGGAGAGCCCGAGGTCCGTGTAGACGTAGTCCACGGTCACGCCGCCGTTGACGAGCTCATCGGAGCTGACTCCGAGCACGACCACGTCGCCTGGGGCCACCTGGAGGCTGCCACCGCTGTCGATCTGGTGCCAGTCGATGTTCGAGTCCATCAACACCAGCCCGTCCAGACTCCTGGTGGAGGTGGAGGCGTTGTAGATCTCGATCCATTCGCCGACCGAGTCACTGACCGTGTACGGGTTCACCATCATCTCGACGATGATCAGGTCGCCTGCGGCCCAGGCCTCGGGGTCCGCCAGGCCGTCGCAGTCGTCGTCGAGGTCGTTGCCCGCCACCTCCGTCGAGCCCGGGTTCACGTCGGCGTTCGCGTCGTCGCAGTCGTCCTGGCAGGTGGTGTAGCCGTCGCCGTCGACGTCGAAGCCCTCGTCCACGGAGCTGTCGCCGTCGTTGTCCACGCCGTCGCAGGTCTCCTCGGAGAGGCAGTCCACCACGCCGTCGCCATCCACGTCGCTGTAGCCCTCGTCCACGTCGCCGTCGCCGTCGTTGTCGACGCCGTCGCAGGTCTCCTCGTCGAAGCAGTCCACCGTGCCGTCGCCGTCGGCGTCGCCAAAGCCTTCGTCGGTGAGGCTGTTGCAGTTGTCGTCGATGCCGTTGCAGAGCTCCTCGGCGCCCGGGTGGATCTCGTCGTTCTCGTCGTCGCAGTCGCCATGCGCCTCGGCGTAGCCGTCGCCGTCCACGTCGATCGCGTCTTCAGCGCCGTTCGTGTCGGCCGTGGCCGTGGCCTGGGTGTCGGCGGCCTCTCTCTTGCCGTCGCAGGCGACGAGGAGGAAGAGAGGCAAAGACGCGAGCGCGAGACGCATATCCATCCGCTCCTGGGGGGCGATGACGACGAGGTGCAGCTTACACGCCGCGGAGCGTTGTCCACCAGCAAGCTTGGACCTTCTCTTCACACAGCGCTATCGCAGAAGGCGTACGCCGATGGCACGATTGGCACCCAGGAGTCCGCGATGCTCACCTTGTTCCTCGCATGTGGCGGAGAGATCGCCGTCACGGCGCCGCCTGCCGAGGCCCTCGCGCTCCACGTGGGCAGCCCGGTGTACGGTGCCTTTCTCGGCGACGAGCCGGCGCTGGTCACCGGTTGGGTCCAGCCCGCCGATGCCGTGGTGGTCGTCAACGACGTCGAGGTGAGCCCCGACGCGGACGGCGCCTTCAGCCTCACGCTTCCCCTCGGCGCCGAGGTGATGGTGGTCGACGTGCAGGCCAGCCTGGACGATCAGGAGGCCCGCGAGCGGTTGCCG
>CAZSAT010000162.1:0-14058 GCA_964604675.1 uncultured Enterobacterales bacterium | reverse complement strand
CTACGTGCAGATCGGCGAGTACTACTTCGACAACAACAACGCCTACAAGGCGCTGCTGGCGTACCAGAAGGCCGCTGCCTACCGCGACAGCGACAAGTACCCCTTCGCCATGTACAAGCTGGCGTGGTGCTACTACAACGTCGGCGAGTACGGCAAGTCCATCGACACGATGAAGACCGTCGTCGCCTACTCGATGTCCTCGACCGACGGGCAGACGAAGTCGAACATCACGCTGCAGGACGAGGCGCTTCGCGACCTGGTCCGCTTCTTCGCCGATGCGGGCGAGATGGACGAGGCCTACGCCTACTTCAACAAGCTCGGCAAGAAGGAGCTCATCCGCTCCATGCTGAAGCGGCT
This sequence comes from uncultured Enterobacterales bacterium, assembly GCA_964604675.1. GTDB lineage: Bacteria > Myxococcota_A > UBA796 > UBA796 > CAJQPC01 > CAZSAT01. The sequence continues at coordinate 13,701 of CAZSAT010000162.1, read as the reverse complement.
GGCCACCACCTACTTCGAGCAGGGCAAGTTCGAACAGTGCATCCAGACCTACCGGCGCCTCATCGCCGAGGACCCGCAGTCGTCCGACGCGCCTGAGTACCAGCACGAGATCATCCAGGCCTACCAGAAGATCGGCAAGAAGCAGGAGACCGTGCAGGAAGTCGAGCGCCTCCGGAAGACCTACGGGAAGAACACCGCGTGGGCCCGCGCCAACGCCTCGAACCCCGACGCCATCACGGCCGCGAGCGAGTACCTCGAGAAGAACCTCCGCAAGGTGGCCATCAACTACCACGAGGAAGCCAGGAAGCTGGGCACCGGCAGCGCAGCCAAGGAAGCCTACGCGCTCGCCCACCACGGCTACAGCGTGTACCTCGAGGAGTTCCCGGACTCCAAGCACACCTACGAGATGCGCTACGCCTTCGGCGAGCTCCTGTACAAGCTCAAGAAGTACAAGGAGAGCTACGTCCAGTACATGGCCGTGGTGAAGATGGACCCCAACGGCAAGCGCTCCAAGTTCTGCGCCGAGTCGGCCATCCACGCGTCGACCGAGGTCATCAAGGCCGAGGGCAGCTCGCGGAACGCGACCAAGGGCGAGACCAACCCGATCGATCTGACCGAGTGGGAGACGAACAAGCTCACCGCGCTCGACCAGTTCGCGGAGCTGTTCCCCAACGAGAAGAACACACGGAACGTCATCTACGAATCCGCGTACCTGCTCTACAACAAGAACCACTTCAAGAAGGCCTCGGACCGCTTCCGGGTGGTCATCGGGATGAACCCCGGGTCGAAGGAGGCGATGCTCGCCGCCAACCTGATCCTGGACTCCTTCACCTTGGTGGAAGACTGGTCGAACCTCAAGGAAGTCTCCCGAGCCTTCTACGACCAGGAAGGGCTCGGCAACACCTCCTTCAAGAAAGAGGTCTACAGCATCTACGAGCGGGCCTCGTTCAAGCTCATCGAGATCGACTACGAGTCCAAGGAGGACTGGCTGGGCGCCGCCGACCACTACGTGGCCTTCTTCGAAGAGTTCCCCGAGAGCGAGGTGGCCGACCAGGCCCTCAACAACGCAGCGGTCTACTACTACAAGGTCAAGAACACCCGCGCGGCCATGAGCACGCGGCACATCCTGATCGAGAAGTACCCGAAGTCGAAGTACTACATCGATCAGGTCGCCGCCCTCGGGTACGACTACGAGTCGATCGCCAACTTCGCCGAAGCCGCACGATGGTACGAGAAGCTCTTCAGCCTCGACAAGGCCCACACAGGCGCGAAGGCCGCCATCTACTCAGCTGCGGAGTTCCGTCGGGCCATGGGTGAGTGGCAGCAGGCCATCAAGAACTACCAGCAGTACATGACCGAGTTCCCGACCGAGGACAACGTCGACTCGGTGCAGCTCGCCATCGGGCAGATCTACGTCGACAACGAGAAGTGGGAGAACGCCGCCAAGGTGTGGCAGACCTTCTTCACCCGCAAGGACACCGAGGGCCTGAGCGGCGACGAGCTGATGTACGCCCGCATGGAGTACGGCCGCGCGCTCGAAGCGCAGGGCCAGCCCTCCAAGGCTCTGGGTCACTACGAAGACACGGTCGAATGGTTCAAGGGCGCTCAGGAAGGGGGCGTCGAGTTCATCGCGGGCATCGAGTTCGTGGCCGAGATGATGTTCAAGCTCGCCCAGGAGCAGTACGACGCCTACGCCGCCGACACGATCGACGGGCCGACGCGGAAGCTCTCCAACAAGAAGGAAGACGAGCACATCACCAAGGAGTTGACCGACAAGGCCAAGTCCCTCCAGGAGGTCGAGAAGACCTACGCCGCCATCATCGCCACCGGCGCCGGCGAGTGGGGTCTCGCCTGCCTCGTGCAGCTCGGTCAGGCCTACGAGAACATGGGCGAAGCCCTGAAGAACTCGGCCAGGCCGTCCTACCTGACCGACGACCAGGTCGAGTTCTACTCGATGGCCATCGAGGACAAGATCTACCCGCAGGTCGAGAAGGCGGTCGCCGCCTACGACGCCGCACTGGGCAAGTCGTATGAGTTGAACCTCTACAACGACAACACGGCCTTCGCATCGCGCCGCCTCGGCGAGCTGCGGCCGGACGACTTCCCGCCCTTCTACGAGATCGTCGGGGAGCCGGGCTACACCAGCACCACGACGATCGAGACCACCTTCGAGACCGAGCTCTGAGGCCCATCATGAAGCTCCACAACGCCATCCTCCTCGCGGCGCTCTTCGCCGGCGGGGGCCTCGTCTCCGGCTGCGGTCCCAAGCAGACCGACCTCCCCGAGGTCACGGCCGAGACCACCAACCCCAAGGAACTGTTCAAGGCCGGAGTCACCACGCTCCAGTCTCCGGACAAGACCGGCAGCGTCGACTACGCCACGGCCTACGACTACTTCCGTCGTGCGGCCGAGAACGGCAACCAGCACGCACACGCCCACTACAACGCGGCCTGGACCGCCGAGAAGCTCGGGCAGGATGACAAGGCCGAGGCCCACTACCGTGCCGCTCTCGAGGCCGACCCCAGCTACAAGGAGGCGCTCTTCGCCCTCGCGGGCATGCTCTCGACCGCTGGCAAGGCCGACCAGGCTGTTCCGATCTACCAGGGCTATCTGGAGCAGAACCCCAAGGACCACGAGGTCTGGAACGCGCTCGTCGTGGCGTTCATCGAGGCCGGAGACCACCAGGGAGGCATCGACGCAGCACGCGAGGTGCTGCTGGACGACCCTGAGAACGTAGCAGTCTACCGGAACCTCTCCCGCGCCTACTTCGCCATGGGCGAGTACAAGATGAGCCAGCTCTGCGCGGAGAAGGCGAAGACGCTCAGCGAAGGCGACTTCGGCATCTACAACAACATGGGCGTGACCGATCTGGCTCAAGGGCATGAAGCCGAGGCCATCGAGAACTTCAAGACCGCCATCAAGCTCGCTCCGAACAGCGCCGAAGCCAACATGAACCTGGGCTACGTCGCGCTGAACTCGGGTGACTTCGCGCTCGCCCGTGACTGCTTCGATCGCGTTGTGAAGGCCGATCCCGGCAACGTCAACGCGCAACTCGGCCTCGCGGTCGCGCTGCGAGGCGTGAAGGAGCTCGACGCGGCGGCCACGCTCTACGACCAGGTCCTCGCGATCGATCCGCAGAACGAGACCGCGTACTTCAACGCCGCCACCCTGCACGAGCACTACACGAAGGACTACAAGCTGGCCCTGAAGTACCTCGAGGACTACGTCGAGGCGAAGCAGGGGCAGATCGGGCCGAGCCACGAGGTCTTCCAGCGCATGGAAGACGTCAAGGCGTCGCAGGTGGCGGAGGACGCCCGGAAGGCCGAAGAGGCCCGCAAGGTGAAGGAAGCGGAAGAGCGGAAGAAGCGCCAGCTCGAGCAGCTCGAGCAGCTCGAGGCACGCTACGCCACCTGGACCTCCAAGATGGAACAGGCCAGCTGCCCGGCCGTCGTAGAGATGGGCATGCTCGAGGACCTCATGATGGTCGGCGAGCAGGCCGACATGGTCATCCAGTCCGAGGACTTCGGCATGGCGGCCGATGTGATGACCTTCCTGGATCAGTTCGAGCCGATGCTCGACGAGCTCATCCCCATGTGCGCGAGCGCACCGGCGGAGGCGCCAGCCGAAGGTCCGATCGACGCCAACCCGCTGGACGGTAGCGGCGACGAAGCCCCCCCCGAGGAGGCTTCCACCGAGGAGGCTCCCGCCGAGGAGGCTTCCGCCGAGGAGGCTTCCGCCGAGGAGGCTCCCGCCGAGGAGGAGACTTCCGCCGAGGAGGCTCCTGCCGAGGAGGCTCCCGCCGAGCCGATCGACCCCAACCCCGTCGACGGCGAGTGAAGGGCCGGCGGAGGGCCTCCGTCCCTGTTGACGGCCTTCTTACAGGGGATCGGTTGTCCGGAACCGGCCCCTCGGGCAATGTAGCCTTCGCTGCACGGGCACCCGCGTAGCACCGATCGATCTCGTAGGGGCTGTTCCGGAATCCCTGGAAGTCGACAGAAAGGACCCAATCGTGAAGTTCCGCACCTTCGTCGCCACGCTGCTGGCCACTTCGTTCGTCGCTGCGCCCTCCATGGCCCAGGAAGACGACCGTAAGGTCACCTACAAGGCCCGCACCGAGATCGACTTCGAAGGTGTCGAGGTCGCCGGTGAGCTGGTCAAGCCGCAGGGCGCCTTGCTGCTCGACCGCAAGCGGGGGAACTTCAACCCGCTGATCAAGCTGCGCGCGGACTTCAACGACGAGATGGACCGCTCCGTCGACCAGGTCAAGTAGCTCCCCACTTCAATCCGCCGTCCCTGGACGGCACGCCGCCGCACGGCCCCTGTCGGAGCCGCCGGCAATGAGAGGTCTCTGATGGCCGACACCGTGACCCTGAGCTTCAAGGTGAACCGCGGGGATGAGCTGCTCTTCGAAGAGCAGGTCAGCGCCGAGAGCGTCACCATCGGTAAGGGCCCGGCCGCGATGCTCCGCATCGAGGACGACGCACTCGCCGACCTCCAGGCCGTCATCAACCTCAACGACGACGGCACCGTGCAGCTGCTGGATCTCGTCGGAGAAGGCACGAAGGTCAACGGCGAGCAGGTGGTCAACGCGCTCTTGAGCGACGGCGACACCATCGAGCTCAGCGAGCTCCGCATCGTCGTGGGCATCCAGTCCAACGCCAGCGCGGCCGAGGAGCCGACCGTGCTCGCCTCGGCGCCCAGCGAAGACGGCGACGCGGCCACCGAGCCCGACGCGGGCGCAGAGCCCGTCAGCTTCGCCCCCGGCACCTACCACGGCGACGCGGACGAGGTCAGCCGCCTCGAAGAGGACCTGACCGAAGACGTCATGGCCTTCATCATGAGGTCCGGCACGTCGCAGTCCGACGTCGGCATCGACCGCAAGAAGCCACGTGTGCTCGAGGTCGCCGAGATCTGGCGCGACGTCATCATGGACGTGAAGCACTTCCCCCGCGGCACGGAGCGCATCACGGTCGGTTCGTCCACGGGGTACCGCTGGCGCATCGTCGGCCAGCCCATCGCGTGGGTTCCGCCCCGCTTCGCCAAGATCGCCTGGATGCTCGGCCCCACCGTCTCCGAGGCTTCAGAGGAGTGGCGCAACGAGTTCTACGTCTCCAACGACAACCTGCCGCACGACGAGTTCCCGCTCTTCGTGGCCGACGGCGGCGCGTTCCGCCTGAACTTCTCGGAAGACTGGGCCGGCTTCGTCGACATCGGCGAGAACCGCCACACCCTCGGCGACCTCATCGCCACGGGCAAGGCCAAGGCCAACCCCAACGATGGCAAGGGCGTCTACAGCATCGAGCTGAACGACGACACCCGCGCCATCATCGACATCGGCCACGTCATCTTCTTCGGTCAGATGGTGCACCCCGGAAAGCGGGTCATCACCAAGCTGTCCGACGACCTGGACTACCCCTTCCTGGGCATCCTGTCGTTCGCGGCCTTCCTCGGTCTCATGGCCGGCATCATCATCGCGACCATGCCGCCGCGGCCCGACAACGAGATCATGGAGATCCCCGACCGCTTCGTCGAGCTCCTGCTGCAGCAGCCTGAGATCGAGAAGAACAAGAACGCCAACAAGCCGGACAACAACCCGGACGCTGGCGAGGGTGCCAAGGCCAAGAAGGAGGAAGGCAAGGTCGGAAAGAAGGACGCCAAGATGGACAAGGCCAAGGGCAACAAGGTCGAGATGAACAAGCAGCAGATCGACAAGGAGATCGCAGAGAATGCGGGTGTCCTGGGTGCGTTGCGCGACGGTTCGGAGCTCGATGGCGTGTTCGGCTCCTCGGGTCTGAACTCGGACATCGCCGGCGGCATCGGCGGCCTCATCGGCGCCAAGGGCATCCAGATCGGCTCTGGCGGTCTCGGGTCTCGCGGCTCCGGCCTCGGCGGCGGCGGTACCGCAGAAGGCCTCGGCGGCCTCGGCACCAAGGGCCGCGGGAGCGGCGCCAGCGGCTACGGCTCCGGCGGCGGCAACTTCGGTGCGAAGGGCGAAGGCGGCATCGGCCGAATCGGCGGTGACCCGATCATCCTCGGCGCCCTCGACAAGAGCCTCATCGACGCCGTCATCAAGCGGCACATGAACCAGATCCGCTATTGCTACCAGCGCGAGCTCACGAAGAACCCGTCCCTGGGTGGCAAGATCGTGGTCAAGTTCGTCATCGCGAAGGACGGCTCCGTGTCCAGCGCCTCGACCAAGTCGAGCACGATGGGCAGCCCCGCCGTGGAGAGCTGCATCAACGGCCGCTTCCTCCGCTTCCAGTTCCCCGAGCCGAAGGGCGGCGGCATCGTCATCGTCTCCTACCCCTTCATCTTCAGCCCCGGCTGAGTTAAGCACCGGACGGGCGCCTCCCGGAGGCGCCTGTCTTAAATGCCCCAGGACGCCCATGCTCACGCTCGCACTGCTGATCGCTGAACCGGTCGCGCACGCGCAGGACTACGAAGATCTCGATGGCGCGGAGGAGGCGACCGAGAGCGCCCGCTCCTCGCGTCGTGACCGCGCCTCCTCCGAGAACGTGAAGGAGGTCGCCAAGGGCCTCTACGCCAAGGCCAACGTTGGAGCTGGCGCCTACCTTGGCCGCTTCAACGGCTTCGTGAACAGCGGAACAGCGGTCGGCATGGTCGTCGGACAGGACTTCATCGACAAGGAGACCTCCTCGATGGCCTGGGAGGTCGGCTTCTGGCAGGGCATCCACAACGGCATGCACTACGAGATCCAGGCCCAGACCGTGGGTTGCTACACCAGCGGCGGGGCGGGTCCGTGCATCCAGGGCGACACGCGCACCTACAACCTGATGGCGAACCTGGAGTACAGCTTCTACGTCGACCGTCGCTTCGGCATTGGCCTGCGCGCAGGTGGCGGGGTGCTGTTCTCACCGCTCCTGATGGAAGAAGAGGCCTACACGCGCGACGTGCTGGGCACGGCGTGGAGCGGAGCCAGCGACCCGGGCATCCACGGCGCTCCGCATCCGCTGGGCTTCGGTGGTCCGACCTTCGAGTACTACACGAAGCTGTCCCACTTCTCGGTGGGAGCCGACGTCGACGTGTTCTACGCGGTGGCCTTCGACCTCGGTGTGAACGGCACCGGCTACATGAAGTACACCTTCTAGGCAGCGCATCGGGCGTGACAGCCGGCCGGACCAGACGTTAGGCTGAGAGCTTCCTCGGATTGCGCCGTGTTCTGCCTCCTCTTCATCGCCTGCGGGCTCGAGAAGTTCCCCGACGGCCCCGTCGACACCGGCGCGCCCACCTTCGACGACACCGGAGCGGCATCCTACGGTGCCCTCGCCTTCTCGCCGGCCAGCGTCGACTTCGGCGAGGTCGCCGCGGGCGACGTCTCGGCCGAGACCCTCACCGTCTCGAACACCGGCGACACCGATGTCACCTTCTGGCTCCTCGAGGTGCTCGACGACGGCGTCTTCTCCCTCGCCGACGCCACGGCGACCGGGGTGGCTGCTGGCGACGACCTCGTGCTCACGTTGAGCTTCGCCCCCACCGCCGAGGGCGCCTTCGAGAGTGCTCTGGCCATCGAGACCGACCTGGCCGACGCGGCCTACATCGAGGTCGGCCTCGTGGGCACGGCCGGCAGCGGCTCGGGAGACGGTGGAGACGGCGGGGACGGGGGCTCGGACGAGCCCGGCAACCTCCAGGCCACCCCCAGCCCGCTGGACTTCGGCGACCTGGATGTCGGTGGCGGCAGGAGCGAAGCCATCACGCTGAGCAATCCCGGCGGCCTGGCGGTCACGCTCGGGGCCGTGAACGTCTCCGGCTCGGCCTTCGATCTCGACGGCTGCGCTGGCACCGGCGATGTGGTCGACCCGGGCGACAGCACGTCCTGCACGGTGCGCTTCGAGCCGTCGAGTGCGGGCACAGCGACCGGCAACCTGCAGATCGCGTGGAGCGACGATGCCGGAACAGGCGGCAGCACGGTCGTGAGCCTGTCCGGCTACGGCGAAGAGCCGTGCACGATCTGCACGCCTCTCATCGACGTCGACGGCGGCGAAGGCGCGTACTCCATGCCCACCTTCTACAGCGTGATCGGCTTCTCCCACGAGCAGGTCGTGACCGTGCAGAACGAAGGCGACGAGGACCTGGTGATCTCCGGCGTCTCCGTGGTCAACGACATCGTGTTCACCGAAGGTACCTTCTCCACCAGCTTCTCGAGCGCCACCCTCGGGCCCTACGAGACCACCGAGATCGAGGTCAGCTACGTGGCCAGCGGCCTGGGCACCGACCTGTCCTACTGGGAGCTGTTCGGTTGGGACTACAACACCCTGCACATCTACTCGAACGACCCCGAGGAAGCCGACTACGTGGTCGCGCTCGAGGGCATCGGGCTGAACAAGTAGCCGCGCCTTGCCCGCGTGTCGGGCAACGGATAGCTGCGCGGGTCCCACCCCCAACGTACGCCGGCGGCAGCAGTCCGTCGTCCAATGCGAGGTTGAAGATGAACAAGAACCCTGGTCTCCTCGGCAAGAAGATCGGCATGACCCAGCTCTTCGACGACAACGGCCAGTTCGTGCCGGTGACGGTCGTGGAAGCGGGCCCCTGTGCGGTCCTCCAGGTCAAGACCGCCACCAGCGACGGCTACAACGCCATCCAGCTCGGCTTCGGCGAGCAGAAGGCCCAGCGCGTCAACAAGCCCGACACCGGCCACTTCGCGAAGTCGGGTGCCACGCCCAAGAAGTTCGTGCGTGAGATCCGCCTCGAGGATGCGTCAAGCTACGAGGCCGGTGGCACCGTGAACGTGGGGGACCTCTTCAACCCCGGCGACACGATCGACGTCACGGGCACGTCCAAGGGCCGCGGCTTCGCTGGCGTGATGAAGCGGCACAACTTCCGCGGCTTCATCCGCACGCACGGTACCCACGAGTTCTTCCGTCATGGTGGTTCCATCGGAACCCGGCTCACGCCGGGTCACGTGGCGAAGGGCCGCAAGATGCCGGGGCACATGGGCGCCGAGCGCGTCACGGTGCAGAACCTCAAGGTCGTCAAGGTCGACGCCGAGCGCAACCTGCTCTTCGTGAAGGGCGGTCTCCCGGGCCCGAACGGCGGCTTCGTGATCGTGCGCACCGCCTCGAAGGGCTGAGCGCCGCCTGCACCGATTAAGGGAACCCCTGATCCGGAGGTCCCTTGAGCAGCAAGGTTCGGGCATCGGCGGCTGAGGCCGTCGGCGACATCCACGAAGGCGCCACCATCATGGCCGGCGGCTTCGGCCTCTGTGGCATCCCCGAGAACCTGATCGCGGCGATCCGCGATCGGGGGGTCGGTGGTCTCACGTTCGTGTCCAACAACGCCGGAGTCGACGACTTCGGGCTGGGGCTGCTGCTCCAGACCCGCCAGATCAAGAAGATGATCTCGAGCTACGTCGGCGAGAACAAGGAGTTCGAGCGCCAGTTCCTCGCCGGTGAGCTGGAGGTCGAGCTGTGCCCACAGGGCAGCCTGGCCGAGCGCATCCGGGCAGGTGGGGCCGGTGTCGCCGCGTTCTACACGCCCACGGGTGTCGGCACCCTGCGCGCGGAGGGCCGCGAGACCCGCGACTTCGACGGCAAGGCGTACCTGCTCGAGCACGCGCTCCGAGCCGACTTCGCCATCGTGAAGGCCTGGAAAGGCGACCTCCACGGAAACCTCGTCTACAAGGCGACCGCGCGGAACTTCAACCCGACCATGGCCACGGCCGCGCGGGTCACCATCGCGGAGGTCGAGGAGCTCGTCGAGCCGGGCGAGCTGCACCCCAACGAGATCCACACCGCAGGCATCTTCGTCCAGCGCATCGTGCGCGGCGCGCGCTACGAGAAGCGCATCGAACAGCGCACCACCCGGGAGGCCTGAGATGGCGCTGGATCGGAACGGCATCGTGAAGCGAGCGTCCATGGAGCTGCGCGACGGCTTCTACGTCAACCTCGGCATCGGCATCCCCACCCTGGTCTCGAACCACATCCCCGCGGGCATGACCATCACGCTCCACTCGGAGAACGGCCTGCTCGGCATGGGGCCCTTCCCCACCGAGGCCGAGGTCGACGCGGACCTCATCAACGCCGGAAAGCAGACCGTGACGGCGCTTCCGGGCTCGTCCTTCTTCTCGAGCTCGGACTCCTTCGCGATGGTGCGCGGCGGGCACGTCGACATCACCATCCTGGGCGCGATGCAGGTCTCCGCCACCGGCGACCTCGCGAACTGGATGATCCCAGGCAAGATGGTGAAGGGCATGGGCGGCGCCATGGACCTGGTGGCCGGCGCCAAGCGCGTGGTGGTCACCATGACCCACAACAGCAAGCGCGGCGAGCCCAAGCTGCTCGCGGAGTGCACGCTTCCGCTCACCGGCGTGGGTGTGGTGGACCTCTTGATCACCGACCGCGCCGTCTTCGGCTTCGAGGGGGGACTCACGCTCCTCGAGCTGGCCCCGGGCGAGACCGTGGCGAGCGTTCGCGAGCTCACCGGCTGCGACTTCGCCGTGGCCGACCCGCTCGGCGCGGTGTCGGTCTGACTGCTCAGTCCCGACGGTAGTTCGGGCTCTCCTGCACGATGGTCACGTCGTGCACGTGGCTCTCCGTGAGCCCCATCGCGCTCATGCGCACGAAGCGGGCGCGCTCCTTCATCTCGGCGATGCTCCTGCTGCCGGTGTAGCCCATCGCTGCGCGCAGACCGCCGACCAGCTGGTAGAGCACGTCACCCACCGGCCCCTTGTACGGCACGCGCCCGACGATGCCTTCCGGCACGAGCTTGCGCGTCTCCGCCTCGGGATCGCCGGCGTCTTCTGCCTGGAAGTAGCGATCCGCGCTGCCCGCCTTCATGGCCTCGATCGAGCCCATGCCGCGGTAGGTCTTGTAGCGGCGGCCGCGGAGCAGGATGACCTGCCCCGGGCTCTCGTCGGTCCCCGCCAGCATCGAGCCGATCATCACGCAGTCGGCACCAGCCGCGACGGCCTTGGCCACATCACCGCTGAACTTGATGCCGCCGTCGGCGATGACGGACACGCCGTGCTTCCGGGCCACAGCCGCGCAATCCGCCACCGCCGTGATCTGAGGAACGCCCACACCGGCCACCACGCGGGTGGTGCAGATCGATCCTGGACCGATCCCGACCTTGATCGCGCTGGCCCCCGCCTCGATGCACGCCAAGGCCGCCTCCGCGGTGGCGATGTTGCCGACCACGAGCTGCAGGTCCGGCCAGGTCGCGCGCGCTTCACGGGCCGCGTCCAGCACGCCCGCACTGTGTCCATGGGCCGTGTCGATGACGATGAGATCGCAGCCGGCGTCCACCAGGGCTTGAATCCGATCCGCTTGGCCTGGCCCCACCGCGGCGCCTACGCAGAGCCGCCCGCGCTCGTCGCGAACCGACAGCGGGAAGCGATCCGCGTTCTCGACGTCCTTGATGGTGATGAGTCCCGCGAGCTCACCGAGCTCGCCGACGACGAGGAGCTTCTCGATCTTGTGCTCCTGCATGAGCACCTTGGCCCGATCGAGGGACGTGCCCGGCGGTACGGTGACCAGGCCCTTGGTCATCACGTCGCGGACCGGCACGTACAGCCGGTTCTCGAAGCGCAGGTCGCGGTTGGTGAGGATGCCGACCGCCTTGCCGTCGACGGTCACGGGCAGCCCGCTGATCCCGTGCTGCACCATCAGGGCCCGAGCCTCGCCGACCGCCTGCCCAGGCGACACGGTCACGGGATCGGTGATCACCCCTGTGACCGCCTTCTTGACCCGAGCGACCTCGCGCGCCTGCGCGGGAACGGTGAGGTTCTTGTGCACGATACCGAGCCCACCGGCACGCGCCATGGCCATGGCCGTGTCGGCCTCGGTCACGGTGTCCATCGCGCTCGACAGCACAGGTATGTTGAGCCGGATGCGTTCGGTGAGCTGGGTGGAGACGTCGACCTCTCGCGGCAGCACGTCAGACGCGCCAGGCTGGAGCAGGACGTCGTCGAAGGTCAGGGCGAGACGGGGTTCCGCGTCGAGCACGTCGGCCTCCAACAGGGCCGCTGAGTAGCCCCCGTGGCGCCCTTGCGCAAGCCCTGGGTGGCGCATAGAGGGGCCCGTCGCCCGGCCCTTCCATGGGCCGCCTAGAACGTGGAGATTCCCGTGAAGCGCATCCTCTTCGCCAGCCTGGCGCTCAGCGTGAGCGTTGCCTGCCAGAACAAGCACCAGGGCACCTACGAGCTGGAGGCGGCGGCCTCCACCGGCTCCGATGCCAGCGCGGTGATCGCCGAAGCCGACGCGCTCTGGGAGCAGCGCGGTGACGCAGCACAGCTCGAAGCCGCCCTCGCCAAGTACGAGGAAGCCTGGAACCTCGACCCCAAGAACCGGCACGTGAGCCAGCGACTCACCCGGGGCTTCTACTTCCTGGGGGACGGTCACAAGACCGAGATGGCCGACAAGCTCGCGGCGTGGGACACCTCGATCACGTGGGGAAAGAAGTGCCTCGCGCTGAACGAAGAGTTCGTCGCCATCCTCGAGAAGGGTGACGAGGCGGAGGACATGGCGGTCCGCGTGGCCACCGCCGACGACGTGCCCTGCCTCTATTGGAGCGCGTCGGCGCTCGGCAAGTGGGCCAAGGCCTCCGGTCTGGGCAAGACCCTCAAGAACCTGCCGATCGTGAAGGCCTACCAGACGAAGGTGACCGAGCTGGACCCGGACTACTTCTACGGCGGCCCGGATCGCTACTGGGGGGCGTACTACGCGGCCATCCCGTCGTTCGCTGGCCAGGACCTCGGCAAGTCCAAGGAGCACCTGGATGCTTCGCTCGCCAGCCACAACGACTACCTGGGCACCCACGTGATCGTGGCGGAGTACTGGGCCGTCAAGAGCCAGGACGGCGAGACCTTCACCCGCGAGCTCGAGTGGGTGCTCGCTCAGAGCCCGGACATCATCCCGGAGCTCCGCCCCGAGCACGAGGCCGAGCAGCGCAAGGCCAAGGCCCTGCTCGAGCGCAAGGCCGAACTCATCCTGGAGGGATGATGACGACCCGCACCCTGTTCAGCGCGGTCCTCGCGGCCGGCGCCCTCGCCTTGGTTCCCCTGGACACCCCGTCGGCAGAGCCCCAGCACGTGCTGAACTTCGGCACGGCGGCGCCCGAGGGTACCCCCTGGGCCGATCAGCTCAACGGCATCGCCCAGCGGGTGAAGACCGAGACGAGCGGTGCGGTCCAGATCAACATCTTCCTGGGCAGCACGCTGGGCGGCGAGCTGGAGATGGCCCGCGACGTTCGCCGAGGCGAGCGCCTGCAGGGCGGCGGCTTCTCCACGAGCGCGGTGGCCACGGCGCTCGGCCTGCCCATCCTCGAGCTGCCCGAGCTGCCGTACCTGTTCCAGACCAACGAAGAGGCCGACGCCGTCCTCGACGACATTCTCTGGGGCCCCACGTCCGACGCGCTCGCAGGCAAGGGCATGGTCCTGGCCGCGTGGGCCGAGAACGGTTGGCGCAGCTTCGCCACCAACGGCGGCGCGGCCACCACGCCGGCGGAGCTCGCGGCCTACAAGATGCGCGCCCAGGAGACCGACAGCCACCTCTGCATGTACGAGCAGCTGGGCGCCCAGGCGGTCACCAAGCCCGTCACGGAGGTGCTGCCGAGCCTGAACACGGGCATCGTGGACGGCTTCGACAACACCCCGCTGTTCTCGCTCGCTGCAGGCTGGATCGGCCCGGTCGACCACTACACCTTGAGCCGGCACATCTACCAGCCCGCCGCGGTGGTCTACAGCAA
>CAZSAT010000161.1:0-14456 GCA_964604675.1 uncultured Enterobacterales bacterium | reverse complement strand
GAACTCGTAGGTGGTCTGGTTGTTCTTGCCGCGCCGCATGTGGGTGAGGGTGGCATCCTGGAAGGGCATCCGGCCCACGAGGACGGCCACGATGTCGCGCAGGCCGATGGCCCCACCGGTCGCTTCGTCCATGACCGCTGCGGCGTCCGCGCCGCCATACCAGGTCTTCGTCGGAGCGAGGTAGAGGTTCAGCGCCTCACCATCGCTCACCCCGTAGAAGCGCGGGCCCACGATCGGCGCGTGCAGCTCGACCCGGAACTTGTCTGGGTGGCTCACCAGCAGCCCGCCGGACGCGCTGACCTTGATGCCCATCCGGGGCGCGTTGATGTCGATGGAGAACTGGCCCGCCAGATCCTGTGGGAGCTCCTTGTTCCAGGCGGCCGAGGCCAGCTCCGCCGGGTCCTCGTGCGTCACCCCGACCTCGACCTTCTTGCTGCCGCAACCCAGTCCGAGCGTCAGTGCCAAGAGCCAGGTCACGGGGTCTCCAGGATCGGGGGGAGCGAGGCCAACAGAACCTCGTCGTCGCTGAGCACGCGAGCAGCACGGGCCCAGATCGCGGCTTCGGCCGCGTCGCCGCCCTGGTAATGAGCCCTCGCCAGCGCGGCCACGAGCCAGGCGTTGCCAGGGTGCGCTTCCACCGCCTCCGTGAGCGGCCCCGCCCACGTCGAGCCGCCGCCCGCGTCGAGGTCCAGACCGGCAAGGAGGAGCAGCGCATCGACCCGGCCCGGCTCCGCCGTGAGGGCCACCTGGGCCTCCTTCGCGGCCCGCTCGAGATCGCCGAGCTCCAACAGAGCCTCGGCCAGACGCACACGGAGGCTCACCACCTCCGGCCGACGCGCCGACGCCACCTTCAGCAGGTCCACGGCGTCCACCACGCGTCCGGCCTCCAACAACAGGCCGCCGCGCATCGTGAGCACGCTGGGATGTCCTCCCTGCGGGTGCCCCTCGAGGTGGGCGAGCGCGGCCTCGACGCCGTAGGCCTCGTGCAGGGCCCAGGCCTCCAGTCGGGCGAGGGCGTGCGCGGACAGGCCGACGACCGAACCGAGGGCCGCGAGGGCCGCCTCGCCGTCCCCAGCCGCCGCGGAGACGTCGGCGAGCCGGAGCCTCAGGTCCCGGTCCGAGGGCGCGCGCTCCAGCGCAGCTTCCAGATCGGCGCGCGCCTCTGCGTGACGACCGAGCAGGCTGGCGAGCCCGGCGCGGACCACCACCACCTCGGGCTCGTCGCCCAGGAGGCGGGCGTGCAGCGACGCGGCCTGCTCCACCTTCTTCCGACGCAGCACCGACCGCGAACGCTCGAGCACGGCCGCCTCCGCATCGAGCACGAACCAGCGCGCCGTGGCCCGATCGCACAGGGGTTCGTGCCCCGCCTCCGACGCCGCGAGCGCCAGGTCCCGCCAGGCCGCCTGGTCGTCCGGCAGGCTCTGGGCGGCCCGGTCGAGGGCTTGCAACGCGGTCCACCACCGGTTCGTCTCGTGGGCCGACATCACCAGGATCCGCCGCATCGCCTGGTCAGCCGGGCTGTGTTGGAGTGCTGCGAGAGCATCCGGGAGCGCCAGGTCCACGCGCCCCACGGCCACCAGCGCCAGCGCGCGCTCGGCCTGTCCCGCGCTCAAGGGCTCGTCCGCCCAGCGCACCGCCGCCTCGAGCGCCGCCTGGGGACGTCCGCTGTCGGTGTAGAGCCGAACCAGGGGTTCTCCGGCAAGGGCTCCGAGCCCGTAGTCCCGAGCGGCGAGCAGGTGGGATTCTGCGTAGGTCCAGGCCCCGAGGTCCAGGAGCCAGCGCCCATAGTCGAGGTGCAGCCATCCCGAGCCGGGGTCGAACAGCAGGGCCACCCGTACCGACGCCTCCGCCTGCTCGTAGTGGCCCTGGCTCGACAGGTACAGCGCGTTCAGGTAGCGCGCCCGGGCCGCGTGGTGGGGCTCCCGGGCCTCGGTCGGGGTCGCCCTGCGTACCGTGGCGTCTGGTGGAACCTGCCGATGACAGGCCAGCGCCCACAGGATCAGAGGTTCCGCGACCACAGCCCCTCAGCAGCTCGTCGGATGGGCGCGACCGTGGCGTAGCCGCACAGGATCACGGCGAGCGCGATCGCGAGACCCGCCAGGCCGGATTCGACGGGTGTGACCGCCTGCTGGCTGAAGTCGTAGCGAATGATCAACCACACCGGGAAGGCCTCGAGGAGCAGCACACCGCCCACCAACAGGAGCGCGAAGACCATGAACAGGATGCCGGCCGGTCCACCCGCCACCTTCGCCGCGTTGTCGGCCTTGAAGTTCGGGAAGCTCGCCCCCATGCCCACGGCGATGCCCGTGATGCCCGCCGCGAGCAGCAGGGCGTTGAAGGCGCCCAGCGCGAGGAGGGCGGGGGGCGAGTCCAGCAACATCCCGCTCGCGAGCACCAGGATCTCGCCGACAACGACCATGGGCAACAGAGCCGGCACGGCCTTGGCCCACAGGTAGCGCTCGGCCGTGATGGGCGCCGTGCGCAGCATCCAGAAGGCCCGGCCCTCGGTGGAGACCGCGGAGAACTGGAAGCGCGCTGCGAGACCCGCCATCACGAAGCCGGTCATGCCCAGGTTCAAGAACGTCAGCCCCGACTTGAAGACCGACATGTACCGACTGTTCCGCACCACCTCCACAGGCAGCGCCTGCACGCTGAAGAGGTAGATCCCGACGAGGGCCACGAGCAGGAAGATCTGGCTCCACTGGCTCGGGTCGCGCACGAAGACCTTGACGTCCTTCTCGATGATCGGCGCGATGTCCGTCGGCGCAGGCCGCAACACGACGCCGAGCAAGCGATCGAACCAGCCGCTCTTCGCCAGGCGTGCGGCGCGGGCCTCCTGCGCCTTCGTCCAGCCCGCCGGGTAGAGCGGCGCCACGATCCAGCGGGTGACCGCCAGCGCCGCGAAGGCTCCCACGATGAGCAGGCCCGCCTCATCGAGCGGCACCGGCCTGTCGCGCAGGGCAGCGAGGAGCACGTCGGCCGCCCAGCGTGCGGGGAAGAAGCTGGGAATGGGCGCCTGCAGCTCGGCGACGTAGGCCGCCAGGGACTCGAAGTCCTGGGCGTTGACCAGCCGCTCGGGCTTCATCACGCGCAGCAGGAAGAACACCGCCACGACCAGGAGCACGCCCATCACGCCGAGGGCTTCGCGGGTGCGGCGCGCGGGGAAGACGTTGACCAGCACCGTGGCGACGAGCGCTCCGAAGCACGCGGGCAGCACCAGGAAGGCCGGCACCACGGCCAACAGGCTCACGTAGTAGAGGGCCGGGGCATCGAAGGCGTAGCCGTAGGCGAGGAACAGCGGAAGGCCGAAGAAGGCCATCATCCAGCTCGACTGCCCGAGCGCGTCGACGATGCGACCGTAGTGGAAGAGCGGCCGGCTGATCGGCAGGCCGAGCAGCAGCTCCAGATCCTCCGAGAGGTAGAAGGTGGAGAGCGCCGTGACGATGTTCGAGAAGCAGAGCATCGCGAAGAGCGCCACGAGCATCAACTCGAGCAGCTTGCCCGCGATGAGCGGCCCGAAGACCTCCACCTGGTGGAAGCTGACCACGAGGAACGCCAGGCCGGCGAGCAGCCCGATCCAGAAGCCCACCCCCAGCGTGCCGAACAGGCCGTAGGCGATCCGCTCGCCGCGATCCGCTCGGCGCCACTGGTTCAACACGCCGAGGATGCGGGGCTTGACCAGGTAGGGGATGCCGATGCGGGGTGCGCTCACAGCCGAATCTACCAGCGCACCGAGATCACACCTTCCTCGGGCGGCACCCCGAGACGCACCGGGAAGCCGTAATGGCCGGTGCCGCGGTGCACGTACAGCCGGTTCCGGCCCTTCGCCCAGAGTCCGTGATCAGGAAGCCGGCCAGACATCCAGGACAGCGCAGTCAGGCGCGAGCCGAGGGAGACCAGGCCCAGCTGGCCCCCGTGGGTGTGCCCGGCGAGCACGAGGTCGCCTTCACCATCGGGGACGTAGGTGAACGCCCCGGGGTCGTGCAACAACACCACACGCAGCGCCCCCTCCGGGCGCCGAAGCCCACGGAACACCGCCTCGGAGCGCTCCTTCCGGTCGCGCCAAGCGAAGTCCATGCCCACGATCTGCACCAACCCGGCGGGCGTCTCCACGGTGACCTCTTGATCGACCAGCAGCGCGACGCCTGCACGGGCCAACCCTTCGGCCACGGTGCGCGGGGCTTCCAGATCGTGGTTGCCGAGGCAGGCGAAGGTCCGACCCTCGAGGGCTCTCAGCGGCTCCAGGGCCGTCGCGAGCGGGTCCGACGAAGCTTGCGTCTCCATGGTGAGGTAGTCGCCGGTCAGGAGCACCAGATCGGGCTCGGCGGCCACGGCGCGTTCACAGATGCCCCGGAGCCGCTCCGGCGACATCGTGGGCCCCAGGTGAGGGTCCGTGATCTGGACGATGCGCAGCGGGCGACCCTCGCGTGCCGGCGGCGAGGTCGTGCGAGCCAGCGGTCCGGCGTCGCTCTGGTCGATCTGCAGCGCGATGTCGTCCTGACGGGGCCGGTGGGAGGCGATGAGCCCCAGGAAGGCCGCCAGGTAGGGGACCCAGGCGCCGGGGAGCACCTGGGCGACCGCCCAGGGCAGCGCGAGGAAGGTGCCGGCCAGGAACGCGTGCGCCGGCAAGGACACCAGGTAGCGGTAGAGCGGGGGCCGGTGCCGAGGACGGATGAGCATCAGGAAGTGCAGGAAGGTGACCGCCTGCAGGTAGACGTAGAGCGGGCCCGCGAACGCCAGCTGGTCGACCAGCGCCACCGAGAGCGCCGTGTGCACGCCGAGCACGATACCGACGAAGAGAGCGTAGGAGCGACCCCGAAGGGTAGCGCCGCTGGCGACCACCGTACCGAGGCCGAGGGTCGAGCCGACAGCGAAGAGGTTCATGGGGGCAAGGGTGCACGCGGCGGACGCGGCGGCAAGGGCTGGTGACACGCCGCGACAGGATGCTCGGCGCCGCAGCCCGATACGCTACCGCCACGGAGGACCGCCATCGCCGCCGGACGCAAGATCGGCATCGCCACGCTCATCTGGGGCGGGAGCATCCTGCTGTCGCGGGTGGTGGGCATCGTGCGCGAGGCCGTCATCGGTCGCGTGCTCGGGAGCGGCGCCGATGCCGACGTCTACGTGGCCGGCTTCCGCCTGCCCGACTTCCTCGGCTACCTCCTGGCGGGTGGCGCGCTGTCGATCGTGTTCATCCCGATCTTCAACGGCTACCTGGAGCGTGGCGAGGAAGACGCAGGATGGGACGCCTTCTCGGTCATCGCCAACTTCCTCCTGGTCGCCGTCACACTCGCCACGGTGCTGATGTGGATCGGCGCCCCACAGCTGGTCGGCGTGGTCGCGCCGGGCTTCTCGCCCGAGCGGCTCGACGAGCTCGTTCGCGTCACGCGGATCATGCTGCCGGCGCAGGTCTTCCACATCATCGGCGGGCTGCTGGGTGCGGTGCTCATGGCGCGCGACCAGCACACCTTCCCCGCCCTCGCGCCCCTGCTCTACACCGTGTCCATCGTGGCCTTCGGGCTCGGGCTCGGGCCCGGACTGGGAGCGGAGGGCTTCGCGTGGGGCGTGCTGGTCGGCTCCGTGCTCGGACCCTTCGGGCTGCCGCTCTACGGGTGCCTGAAGACCGGGCTCTCCTGGCGCCCGCGCTTCTCGATCCGCCACCCCGACTTCCGGCGCTACCTCTGGCTGTCGCTGCCCATCATGCTCGCGTTCTCGGTCATCGTGGTCGACGACTGGGTCCTCACGCGGCTCGGCTCCGCCGTGGAGGACGGCACCGTGGCGCGCCTCCACTACGCCAAGACCCTGATGAAGGTCCCCATGGGGGTCTTTGGCCTGGCCACGGGGGTCGCGGCCTTTCCCACCTTGACGCGCCTCGTCGCACGAGGCGACACCCTCGGCGCCTACGCCACCCTCACCAGCGCCACCCGCACCATGTTGGTGATGGCCTGCGCAGCCCAGGCCGCCGTGACCGTGGCGGGTGAGGAGATCGCCACCGTGATCTGGGGCACCGCCCGCTTCACGCCGGAGGCCCTCGCCGAGATCGGGACCTACTGCGGCTGGTTCTGCCTCGGCCTGTGGGGGTGGGCGGCGGCACCCCTCGTCGCGCGGGGCTTCTACGCCCTGCAGATGACCTGGCTGCCGTCGCTGGTGGGCAGCGCGGTGATGGTCCTGGCCTACCCCGTCTACGTCACGCTCTGCGCCGTCCGGGGTGGCGAGGGGCTCGCGATGGCGAGCACCGTGGCCATCACGGCCTACACCGCGACGATGGCCGTGCTGCTCCGCCGGAAGCTGGCCGCCGACGAACCACCGAAGGGACTGTTCTCCACGGTGCTCCGGCTCTTGTTGGCCGCTGGGCTCGGCATCGCCCTCGGCACGCTGGGTGAGCAGGCGATCGGCCACTGGCCCGCATGGCTGCGTGGAGCCGCGTCGGGCACCGTGGCGGGCTCGGCCGCGCTCGGCGCCGCGTGGCTCCTGCGGGTGCAGGAGGTCGAGGTGCTGTCAGGCCTGGTGCTGGGCCGCATCCGGCGCCGCCTCGGGCGTTAGCCGGCGTCGACCAGGAGGCCCCATGAACGTGATCGTCACCGGCTCCTCACGGGGCATCGGTCGCGCCATCGCCGAGCGTCTCGCGCGGCCTGGCGGGAGGGTGGTCGTCAACTACCTGCGCAACGGCGACGCCGCCGACCAGACCGCCGCGCGCGTGCGCGAGCGCGGCGCCGAGGCGGTGGTCGTGCAGGCCGACGTTCGGAACGAGGCCGACCTCGGCCGCCTGGTCGACGCGCTTCCGCACATCGACGTGCTGGTGCACAACGCGGCCATCGGGGTGTTGAAGCCCTACGATCAGATCAAGACCCGGCACTGGGACTTGACCCTCGAGTCTTCGGTCCGGCCTTTCTGGCTCCTGACGAAGCTGGCCACGACGAAGCTCGTCGCAGGCGCCAGCGTCATCGGCCTCTCGTCGCTCGGCTCGCGCAAGTTCGTGCCGGGCTACGCCGCGATGGGTGCCGCGAAGGGCGCCATGGAGGCCCTCACACGGCAGCTGGCGGTGGAGCTCGCGCCCCGAGAGATCCGCGTGAACACGGTCTGCGGCGGCCTCGTGGACACCGACGCGCTCCAGTACTTCGTGGACAAGGAGCGGGTGATCGAGACCGCGAAGGCCCTCACCCCCTTCGGCCGCCTCGGCACCGTCGACGACATCGCGCAGTGCGTCGAGCTGCTCACCTTGCCGCAGGCGAGCTGGGTGACCGGCCAGGTCCTGGTCGCGGACGGAGGCTTGTCGCTGGTCTGAAGGGTCTTAGACTCGACCGGAGGTGTGTCCATGCCCGACGAACGCAAGAAGCTCTTCGACGCGGAGACCTTCCGCATCGACCCGGACCGGCTGGACGAGTCCATCCGTGAGCTGGGCGACAAGCTCAAGAAGAGCGTGGACACCGGGCGGTACACCAAGGTCCGCCTGACCTACAAGGGCAAGCAGCTCGGCCCAGACATCCCGATGGGCATGTTGCTCGCCGGCGAGGTGGCCACCCTCTGGGTCGCGGGACCGCTTCGTGCGATCGTCTTCAACCTCGGCATCAAGAGCTTCATCGAGGTCGAGCTGGTCCACCAGGCCGACGAGCTGGTGGCGGCGGGCATCGCCCTCTGGCAGGACGGCGAGGTCGAAGCGGCCGAGGCGAAGTACCGCGAAGCGCTCTCGAAGCGGAACGACGACACGGCCGCGCTCTACCACCTCGGCGTGCTCCTGAGGGTGACCGGCCGGCGCGACGAAGCCCTGGCGATCCTGAGGGAGGCGGGGGGCCACGACGACCATCCCGACGCGGAGAAGGCGCGCGAGGCCCTCGAGAAGATGGAGCGCGGCCCTCGCACCTTGTGACGCCGCCAATCATGGACTATTTTGAGCTCGCGCCACAGGACGTGGTGCGCACACGGAGGCCAGGATGGTCCTTTGGATGGCGGCGGCCTGCACGCTCGGTGCCCAGGAAGGTGAGCCGGTCAGCGCGCGCACGATCGTCGAAGCGGTCGGCACGGTCGGCACGATCGGCTTCGCGGGCGACACCGCGGAGTTGATCGACGGGGAGTCCGCGCTTCGAAGCGTGGCCGTCGGGTTGCGCGCGGAGCCCTGGACCCTGGTCATCCACCCGGTCTGTGACCCGATGCAGTGCGACGAGGTCCTCGCCCAACGGCGGGCCGACGTGCTGGCCAAGGCCCTTGTGGCCTACGGCGCACGCAGTGTGCTGACCCATCCGAGCGCCGGCGAGGTGCTCGCCCAGCGCGAGACCGGCGACGGCTGGCTGACCGTCGAGATCATGGGGTAGAGCACCCGTCGAGGTCACACACGAAGCTCGTCGACTCCGCCCAGGTGTACGAGCCACGCCCGTCCGCCGCGACATCGTCCGGCGCGTTGTCGGAGAAGGAGCACGCGGCCCCCTCGGCCGTGCTGTCCGGGTCGAGGTAGAGCGCCCCCCCCATGGCGGACGCGTTGCCGGCCAGGGTGAGGTCCTCGAGCGACGCGGTGCTGGCCCACAGGAGGTACACCGCGCCACCCTGCACCGTGCCGACGTTGTCGAGGAAGGTGCTGGCCGACACGTCCAACGAGCTGCTGCTGTCGCCGTAGATCGCACCACCGTACTGGGCGGTGTTGCCCTCCAGTGCGGCCTCGTCCAGCGACAGCACCGAGCCACCGGTCACCGACACGGCACCACCGTCCTCGCTGGCGGTGTTGGTGGAGAAGCGGACCTGGCGCAGCACCACGCCTCCCTCCACCACGTGCAGCCCGCCGCCGTGGTCACCGGCATCGTTCTGGTCGAAGTCGGTGCCCTCGAGGGTGGCGTCGGCCTGTTGGATCCCCAACCCGCCCCCATCGAGCCCGGCGGAGTTGCCCGAGAAGCTGGAGCTGCGGACCGTCAGCTCGGCGCCGTTGACCACGAGCCCACCGCCGTGGGACGAGGCATCGTTTCCCCGCACGACCGTCCCCACCAGCTCGACCCGGCACCCCGACGCTGACAGGCCTCCCCCCGAGGTCGCCCGGTTGTCGGCCAGCACGACGTCGTTCAGCGAGACCGACGCGTTCGCGTCGCAGCGGATCCCGCCTCCGTGTTCGGCCACGCCGTCGACCACGCTGATCCCGCTCAGGGCCAACGAACCGGCCAGCACCTCGACCACCGGGCCGTAGCCGCCCCCCGAGAGCACGGTCTGGTCGGCGCCCGCGCCCGCGCCCTCCACCTGCACGTCGGCCGAGATCAGGAGCCGGCTGAAGCTGGTCCCCGCACAGATCCGAAGGGTGCCGGGCTCGTCGAGCACCCTGGTCGCGGGCGAACCCTCGACCCCGTCCAGCACCCAGCGCTGCAGCTCGCCCTCCGCAGGCTCGAAGAACGCCTCTCCCTGAGGACAGCTCTCCATCGCGGTGTCGGCGGTCTGGCCGGTGTGTGCGGCCTGCCCGCTGTCGGGGACCGGCGTCGCACACGCCGCGAGGAGCAGCATCACGAGAGCGCGGCCAACAGCGGCGGCACCCCGATGATCGCCTCGCCGTCGAGCCCGGCGAGGTGGCACAGCGTGGAGCCGAGGTGCTCGGGGAGAAGCGACGTGCCCGCGTCCGAGATCACACCCTCGTCCAGATCGACGGGCTCGCCGGTGCAGCTCTCCGACACCGCACCGATGGTGCGGCCTCCTGCGACGCCGGCGCCGATGAGCATGGCCGAGGTCCAGGTCCAGTGGTCGCGCCCGTTCTGGGCGTTGTACTGCGGGTGCCGCCCCATCTCCGAGAAGACCACGAAGGTGACGTGATCGGCGAGCGGGCTGCCATCCGACGCGACCCGATCCTCGAGCTCCTCGAGGGCTTGGCCGAGCGTGGCGAAGAGCTCCTCGTAGTGACCGTTCTGCTGCCCCTCGTTGTTGTCGTGGCTGTCCCAGGTGAAGCCACAGACGCCCCGGTACTCGAGCATCACGCAGCGGCACAGGTCCCGCTCGAGGCCATCGAAGGCCATGCTCAAGTCCACCCCGAGGTCGCGGCCACAGCCGTTCCACGCCATCTCGAAGCTCGGGATGTCCCCACCCTTGATCCGCTCCATGTCGGCCATGGCCGACGCATAGAGCTCACCGAAGCGCGCCTCCTGTCCCCCTTGGGCCGCGTCGGCGAAGCTCGATGCGCGCGCCTTGACCCAGGCGTCGACGCGCTCCTCGACGGAGCCGCCGAGCGGCACGCCTCCCGAGGAGGACAGAGCCCGGCCGTCGACGAGCTCGGCGAGCTGGTCCGCTCCACCGACGCGCGCCACCTCGCTCACGTACTCGAGCGCGTAGCTCGGACCCGAGATGACGAGGTTCGGCAGCACGTAGTCCCTGCTGGCGTGCGCCGCGATCAGGGTGGGCCAGTCGTCAGAGGCACCGGCCGTGCCCGACAACACCAGCTGGCGGCAGCGCAGGTGCGCGACCGAACGCACCTCCAGGCCGTTGACGATGCAGGTGCGGTCGCCCCACGTCTCGAAGAAGGACCGGACCGACGGACGGTTCGCGCTGTCCACGAAGCTCAGATCGCCGAGCGCGGCCTGGGTGCCGTCGCCCGGCAGCTCCGCGTCGGGGCAGTGGTCGTGTGAGGCGAACACCATCGACGTGTCCCACCCCCCCCGGGCCAGGAGGAAGACGAACCGATGCTCGGGGTCGGCCTGTGCCGAGCGGAGGGTGCGGGGCCAGAGGGAGGCCGCGAGGCCGGAGGCGAGCACGCCGCGACGGGTCCAGGCCATCTCAGTACCCCACGAACAGCGGGTCGCGGAACATGGCCGACAGCACGGCCACCCAGGCCTCTGTGGCACCGTGCTCCTGCTCCACGGCCCAGAACAGCTCGCTGAGTCCGTCGACGTCGTCGTCGGTGGCGGAGACGGCGAACAGCCGCCAATGGAGCGCTCGCAGCTCGTCGGACACCGCAGCCTCGTCGCCGGCCAGCTCGATCGCGTCGAACACGGCGCGCTCGCCGCCGCCGACCAACTCCGCTTCCACAGCAGCCCGCGCCGAGCCTTCCGCCGCTCGCTGGACGACCAGCGCCCAGGTCAGGCTGGGATCGGCGGCTGCGCGGAAGACCTGCTCGCCGTCCACGCCGCCGGCCATGAGCCGGTAGCCCTCCAGATCGTTGTCGAGCTGGGTGTAGCCATCTCGCTCCCAGACAAAGCCCGACAGCCCACGATGGGCGCTCTCCAGCAGATCCCCGGACATCAGCCTCACCTCGGACTCCACGCCGTCGGGGTCGACCGCCGCACGGTAGGGCGCGGTGTCCACGATGGCGGCGAGCAGAGGTTTCACCCTCAGCTCGCCGTCGGTGAAGACTTGCTCGAGGGCCGCCAGCTGGTCGAAGTCGTCGAGGCTGACGTCGCGCCGCCACATGAGCTCGCTGAACTGCTCGACGGCACAGGTGGTGAAGCGTGGATCGCTCCCCACCGCCCAGCCGAGATCCACCAGTCCCCTCAGGGGCGTGCCGAACCATGCGGGCTCCACGTCGAGCAACGACGGGCCGAGGCGCTCCCGCTCGGGGTGGTAGACCTCCATCTCCAGGGCGCTGATGTCCTTGAGCCAGAAGAACCCGAACAGAGTGGCGGCCAGGGGCTCGATGTGCGCGTGGCACCCCACGCAGTAGGGGTCGTCCCGGATGCTGGTCTCGCTGTCCAGAGCGACGGAGTCCGAGAAGCTGACCGGGCGCGCGAGGATGTCCTCGCACAGCAGCAGATCCGAGACCGCAGCGGCCCGGGCACGGTTGAGGTTGGGCTGGTTGGAGATGTAGCGCCACCACAGGCCGTTGGTGGCGAGCACCCCCACCGCCGGCCGGCCGTCGTCGTAGTGCACGGGCTGCCAACCCGCGCCGTCCTCGGGGTAGTCGAGCGCCCACATCTGGCCGAGCAGCTCGTCGGCCATGCTCCAGTCCACGGTGACGATGTCGGTCCATGGCCGGTCGTCGACCGCCACGCGCGCCATCAGACGAAGCGGCTCTTCGCCGACCGAGCGCAGGAAGCGGTAGTTCTGGTCCTCGTCGAGGTCGTAGTCGTACCAGGTGGCCTCGAACTCGTCGATCCGTGTCCACCAGCGACGGGCGAGCAACCGGACCAGGCGCTCTTCGAACAGAGGGTCTTCGAGGTAGCGCTCGGTGAGCGACGCGAGCACCGTGGGGTCCATGGCCACCGTGTCGAGGTCTTCACGGTCCGGGAGCTCACCACGGAGGTCGAGGCTGATGCGACGCAGGAGACGCGGCGCGGCGAGCGGCGTCCGGTGGTCGGGCATGGCCTCGGGAGCGACGACACACGCCAGCCAGAGCCAGCTCAAAGCTGCACGCGCTCGACCAGACCATCGAAGAGCCCGGTCACGTCCAGGCAGACCGACTCGGCCAACACCTCGTCGTCCAGGGACACCGGCCCACAGGGCGAACAGCTGGTCTGCCAGTCCACCCACAGGCCGCTCGGGTCGCGGATGGCCACCTGCGCCTCTCGGATCCCACCGCAGGTGTCGAGGTCCTGCTCCAGGATGACGTCCACGAACTCGACGGCCACGTCGTCGGCTTGCATGACGCCGACGAGGGTCATCTGATCCTCGCGCCGGAAGTACTCGACGCTGGCGCTCAGGCCCCGCTCGAGCCAGCCGCCGTGCCAGGTCGAGTGCCAGGAGCCGTGCATGGCGACGCTCCACTCGTTCTCCGGGTCCTCCCGCGGCGCCAGCGCGTGCACGTTGCCGGCGACCGTGTAGACCTCCTGGTCCGGCGAGATGATGCGGAAGTCGCCGGTGAAGCCCCAGCCCACACCCTCTTCCTCCTCGCTGAGCTCCTCCCACGTGGAGATCCCAGCGTAGAACCAGCCCGAGGCCGCGGTGCAGCCCTCCACGACGTCGTCGGTGAGCACCAGCGGATCCGTCGGACAGCCACCCACGTAGCCGTCTCCGTGGGCCATGAGCTCCAGGTAGATCTCGGAGAGGGAGACCGACTCGGGCAAGCCGTACTCGAACAGCCGATCCAGGCTGCCGACCAGCTCGTCCGCGGTCCACTCCAGGGTGAGGTCGGGCGGTGCCAGGGCGTCGGAGGCCGGCGCTGCGGAGTCCTGCACGCTCGACGCGGTGCAGCCCGAGAGCGCCAGCACGTGGAGCGGGACCCACATGCCCGCAGTGTCGCATGGGCCGAGGTGGCTACGCCTGGTCCAGGAACCTCTGCGGAGCAGGCCCGGCGCTCTCCTCGGCGAGGATGCGGAGGAACACCTCCTCGAGGTCCTTGGCGTCGGCGCGGTTGCCGCTCCGGAGCTCCTCGAAGCTGCCGAGCGCCACCACCGTGCCCTTGTGGATGATGGCGAGGCGGTCGCAGACCTCCTGGGCCACGTCCAGGCTGTGCGTGCTCAGGAAGACCGTGCGGCCCTCCGCCGCGATGGCCCGGAGGTCGTTCTTGATCTGCCGCGCACCCGCGGGGTCGAGGCCGACCATCGGCTCATCGACGATCAGCAGGCGGGGCCTGTGCAGGAGGGCAGCCGACAGGGTGAGCCGCTGCTTCATGCCGTGGGAGAAGCCCTCGATGAGCTGATCCGCGAAGTCCACGAGGTCGTGCCCAGCGAGCAGACGGTCGCCCTCTTCGCGGATGGTCGCGCGGTCCATGCCGTAGATGCCGCCCACGAACTGGAGGAACTCACGCGCCGTGAGCTTCTCGTAGAGGTAGGGCCGGTCGGGGATGTACCCGACACGTCGCTTGGCTTCGACCGGTTCGGCGTCCAGATCGACGCCGTCGATGTGCACCGTGCCGGCCGTGGGCGGCAGGATGCCCGACAGCATCCGGATGGTGGTGGTCTTGCCGGCCCCGTTCGGTCCGAGGAAGCCGAACACTTCGCCGTCGTGCACGTCGAGATCGAGGGGGAAGACGGCCTGGAAGCGGCCGTACTGTTTCTGCAGCTGGCGGGCGCGGATCATCGCTTGCTCACGAGACGGAAGCCGAGCCGGCCCATCACGCCCATGATCTCGATCTGGCGGTCCAGATCGCCTTCGACGAGCTTGACGTGGGTGGCGTCGGCAGGGAACTGGCCAAAGGTCGGGTCGACGGGCACCCAACCGGTGGGGCCGCCCAGGTAGACCTCGGGCCAAGCGTGGTAGTAGAACGCGCCGTTGCCGATGCGGTCGGAGTAGACCACCCCCGCCGCGATGCGAGCCGGGATGCCCGCGGCGCGCGCGAGGGCCACGTAGAGCGCGGTGTGCTCGTTGCAGTCCCCCTGGCCCACGTGGAGCACCTCGAGCGCGTTGGGGACTCCGACGGTGGGGGCCTTGTCGAGGTAGTCGAACACCCAGGTGTTGAGGGTACGGGCGGCCTCGGCGCGGTCGTCGATGTCCCCGATGACGCTCTCCGCGCGGTCCTGGATCTCCCGGTGCTGCACGGGCAGGAAGGCCGTGCCCTCCAGGTACTCGGTGAAGGCCTCGTCCTCCACGACGCGGGGGAGCTTGGGCAGCGCCTCGACCATGGGCGA
>CAZSAT010000160.1:13718-14693 GCA_964604675.1 uncultured Enterobacterales bacterium | reverse complement strand
CTCGAGTCCCTCTCCGATCTGCTGGCGGTCGTCGTGCCGCTCCTGCTCGTGCTCTGGGGCCTGGTCGTGAGCGACGCGCACGCGCTGTCGAGCCGCGGCCGGAGCGGCGAAGCGGTGGCCTGGCTGGGCGCCAACCGACGAGCGCTGAGCGCGTCGGTGTTGCAGCTCGTGTTCTGGGTCGGGGGACTCGGCTACCTGCGCCTGGGCGCGTTCAAGCGCTTCGCGGCCTGCTTCTCGGCGGTGCTCGTGCTCGTCGGGGCCCAGACCATCGCCGCCGCCGAAGGTGCTGTGTGGACCGCGACGCTGATCGGGCCGGTGGTCTTCACGGTGCAGGCGCTCTCGGCCGTCGACGCCTGGCGGCTGGCCTCAGCGGCTCCTCCGGAAGACGTGGTCCAAGGCCTCGAGCCCGCTCTCGGTCCGCCCGACGCTCTGTCCTGACTGGAGCTTCAGGCCCAGCAGCCAGGCGTCGTAGGCCGCGACCAGACCGACGACGACCGGCCCGACACCCGTGCAGAAGGTCACGACCCAGGCCACGCCGAACACCACGCCCTTGGTGCGCTGGCCCAGGTAGAAGTACCCAGCACAGCCCGCGAGCAGGAGGTTGAGGAGTGCCGGCAGGGTCGGGTTGACGTCGGGAAAGTCGAGCTCGTCCATCGGCGGCTCAGAACACCTCGACGTAGGCCGGGTACACCGGCGCGACGCCATCGACCGGCACGTAGACGTAGTAGTAGATCGAGTAGACCGGCTCGTCCTCGATCTCGTAGCCGACCTCCAGGGTGACGGCGCCGGTCGGCGCGTTCGGGACGACGAAGCGGCCGTGGTAGCCGGTGAGGCGCGCGTCGGGATCGTAGCCGACCACCTCCTCGTCTTCCACCTTCTCCAGACGGTCGAGGAACAGAAACGGCGGACGGTGAGGGAGTAGCTCTTCTATGGGATACATGCTGTCCACAGCGGCAGCCGCGGCGGCTAGATGAT
>CAZSAT010000160.1:0-13708 GCA_964604675.1 uncultured Enterobacterales bacterium | reverse complement strand
CCGACCACCTCCTCGTCATCGGCCAGGTAGCAGGCCTCGGTCTCGTTGCCCTCGGTGTCGTAGGCGGTCGCCCAGGCGGTGGTCACCCGCGGTGCGTCCTCGGCGTCCGTGCCTGCGATGTAGACCCGCACCACGCCGTCGATCGTCGCGCCCGTGCCGAGGCCTTCGCACCCGCTGAAGTCGGACTCGAGCTGTGCCTTCTCCTCGGCCGTTCGGCCGTAGAGGGTGCCGTCCTCCAGCTCGTAGTCGCCCGACAACGGCGTCTGGCCGGCAAAGCCCGTGGGTGGACCGCCCTCGACCTGGGTCTCCAGGTAGAGGTAGCTGCCAGCGACGGCTTCGATCGTGAACACCCCGGCGTCGCTCGTCGTGACGGCGTCGACCTCCTCGAAGGCGTAGTCGAAGGACGTCACGGCGCCTGCGTTGGCGGCCGTTCCGCTCTCCCGACCCTCGTAGAGGGTGCCGGAGATGTGGATGATCTGCTGCTCGTAGGTGCAGCTCAACAGGACAAGGAGCATCAGGGCACCAGGAAGTAGGCGGGGGTGACCACAGAGCCGGCCTCCGCACGGAAGGTCTGGGACGTGTCGCCGCTGGCGACGGTGATGTCGCCCGGCTCGAGGTCGAAGGCGGTGAACCAGGTGACCGTGTCGGTGGTGGCGGGGACCACCAACTCGGGCGCTTCCCCACCCGGCGTGCGCGGCACCTCGGGGTCGTCGCCGTCCACGACCCAGTAGGACACCTCGACGGGCTCGCCGACGCCATCGGTCACCTGCAGGTCGGTGGGGGCGCCCTCCGTCACGTAGAAGGAGCCCCAGAGGTGCACCAGCCCGCTCTCCGAGAGCACGCCGGGCGCCAGGCCCAGCTGTTCGCCCATGCTGGCCACGTGGTCGTCGAGCGCCACCTGCGGCCAGGCGAACACCGTGCCCGTGAACCAGGCTCCGTCGCCGCTCGGGCTGTGGCCGCGCAACACGGCGGGGTAGCCGTCCTCCTCGGGTGTGACCGTGACCTGGTACGGCACGTCGACCGGAAGCTCGACCCGCCAGTAGCCAGGGGAGCTCTCCTCGTAGGGCCGCTCGGCCACGACCACCTCGCCCTCGTCGTCGAGGAAGGCGTCACCAGCGTCGTCGGTGAAGGCGACGTCGCCCTCCTGGAACAGGGCCGAGCTGTCCGCGGGATCGGTGAGCACGGTGCCGCCCAGCGCCACCCACTCGGGGATCGTGCGCTGTTCCTCGAGGTACTCGCAGCCAACCAGAAGAAGAAGCATCGATTGCGAGGTTAGCCCGCTGTGGGCTCGACCGCCGCCAGCACCTCGGCGGACTTCAGCGGCTTGCCAACCTGCCACCGGTACAGCTCGTGGAGCGCCCAGCGCGGCCCCGGAGGCAGCTCGACGTCGACCAGGTCGCGCAGCGGGGTGCGGCGGGCGGCTTCGACCGCGGCGACCCAGCGCGGCGAGATCGCCTCCCCGTCCGCACAGCGCCGGTGGCACGCCCCGCCCGCTTCCGGACTCCAGGCGAGGGGCTCGTCGAGGCCTTCGTGGCACACCGCGCAGCCTTCGAGGCTCGGCGTCAGGCCGCCAAAGGTCAGCGCCTTTGCCTCCAACCCCGCGCGAAACGCCCGTGCCGGCTCCGACGAGGCGGCCTCCAGAACGAGCAGAGCCACCTCCAAGAGGCCGAAGAGCCGCGGCTCGGGGCGGTCCTCCTGCGCGAGCCCTGCGCAGAGCTCACACGCGTAGCCGGCCAGGGACAGGCGGTAGAGGTCGCCCCGCAGGTGGGGGTGCCCGGCCTCGAGGTCGCAGTCGGTCAACAGGTAGAGCTCGCCCCGTCCTCGCTTCACCGTCACCGTGAGCACGTTGGACAGATCCAGGCGCCCGCCGAAGCGTCGGCGGCTCTTGCGCGCGTGCCGCGCGAGCACCGAGATCCGTCCGAGCTCGGCGCTCAGGAGCCGCACGATGCGGTCGGCCTCGCCGTAGTCCTGACGGCCCACGACGACCGCACGCAGCTGCCGGGTGCTCATCGCACCAGCGTAGCGCACGCAGCGCGTGCACAGTCGGTTAGGTCAGCCCTGGTTCCCCAGAGTGACAGGAGCAGGACATGGGCTTGAAGGTTGGCGTGATCGGCGGGAGCGGGCTCTACGCCATGGACGAGCTCACCGACGTGCGGGAAGTCCGCGTCGAGACCCCCTTCGGCGAACCCTCGGACGCCTTCCTCTGCGGCAAGCTCCGCGACGTCGAGATGGTCTTCCTCCCACGGCACGGCCGCGGCCACGTCTACAACCCGAGCGAGGTCAACTACCGGGCCAACATCTACGGCATGAAGAAGCTCGGCGTGAGCTGGATCATCTCCATCTCCGCAGTGGGATCGCTGCGCGACAACATCGCCCCCGGGCACATGGTGCTCGTCGATCAGTTCATCGACCGCACCAAGGGCGGGCGGGCCTGCACCTTCTACGAAGGCGGCATCGTCGGCCACGTGTCGTTCGCGCACCCCGTGTGCATGACCCTGCGGAGCATGCTGGTGGAGGCGTGCCAGGAGGCCGGTGCCACCACCCACGACGGCGGCACCTACGTGTGCATGGAGGGGCCCCAGTTCTCCACGCAGGCCGAGAGCCACCTGTACCGATCCTGGGGCGCGCAGGTCATCGGCATGACCAACCTCACCGAGGCGAAGCTGGCCCGCGAAGCCGAGATCTCGTACGCTACGGTCGCGATGTCGACCGACTACGACTGCTGGCACGCCGAGCACGAGGCGGTCACCGTGGAGCAGGTCATCGCGGTCGCTACGGCCAACGTGGCCACCGCGCGGAAGGTCATCCTGGCCGCCGTGCCGAAGATCGCCGCCCACGACGGTCCGGCGCCGATGCACGACGCGATGAAGTTCGCCCTGATGACCGCTCGCGAACGCATCCCGGCCGCGCGCGTCGCCGCCCTCGGTCCCCTCGTCGACAAGTACTTCAGCTGATGGGACGCCTCGCGCTCATCGTCGCGGTCGTGACGCTGGCCAGCGGCTGCGTCACCAAGAAGCGCCAGTTACGCGCCGACGCCAAGATCGAGCTCGGGACCGCGTACCTGCAGGAAGGCCGTGTCGAGGCGTCCATCGGCACCCTGGAGCAGGCGGTCAAGCTCGATCCGCGCAACGTCACGGCCCACGAACGGCTCGGGCTGGCGCTCGTGCGGCGCGGCGAACCCGAAGCTGCCGAGTCCGCGTTCCAGAGGGCGCTCAAGCTCGACGCGGAAGCCACCAGCGTGCGCGTCAACTACGGCTACCTGCTGCAGAAGCTCGGACGCCACGAAGACGCGGTCGCCGTCCTGGAGCCGGGCGAAGCCGACTACACCTACGACAAGCCCGTGGTGGTGCTCTCCAACCTCGGCTTCTCCTACCTGCAGGTGGGGCGCACCGGCGACGCGCTCGGGGTGCTCCAGGAAGCCACCGTGCGCGGACCGCACTATTGCCCGGCCTGGTACAACCTCGGCCTCGCCTACGAAGCGGAGCACAAGCTCGAAGAGGCGCTCGACGCCTACGAACACGTGCTGATGCTCTGCGACGAGACCTCGGACGGCAGCCGCCACCGCGCGGGGCTGGTGCTCCTCGAGCTCGAGCGGTGCGAAGACGGTTCCGCCTACCTCCAGGCGGTCATCGATGGCACCGAGGTGCCCGAGGACGTGTTGAGCGAAGCGCGAACGGCGCTGGCGGCTCCGTGCCCCGGCGTGGCGCAGGCTGATGGAGACCCCTGAGCCCGGGCTCCCCCTCGGCCGCCTGATCGGCGCGGTGGCGGCGTCGGTCGTGGCGTGCGCGCTCGTGCTCGCCCTGGCCGTCGAGCTGCTCGGTGACGAGCCGCAGGATCTGACGACCGTCACCCCTGGCGAAGAAGGGCCGCCACCCCGGGTGACGGTGCGCACGAGCGAGCAGGTCCGCATGACCGTCGAGGTCGACGGCGAACGCATCTTCCACGGCTGGCTCTGCGCCCGGGCCGCGCCGCGCTGCGAGCAGGTGGGCCTCTACGAAGCGCCTGGAGGCGCCCGGGTGGCCGTCACCCTCGGAGACCTCACGCGCGTGACGGTGCGCTACGACGGCAGGCTCGTCGAGCCCCTGGGCAACCTGAGCGCAGGACGACGCCTGGTCTTCCTCGAAGACGGTTAGAGGGCTCTCCGCGGAAGCACCCGCGCACGAACCCGGGAGGACGCGGTGGCCGACAGCACCGTGCAGGCCCGTGTCGAGGCCCTGCGTCGCCTCACACGCCGCCGCGTCGCCAAGCCTCTCGCTCGCGCGCTGAGCAAGTCCAGCGTCGAGGACATGGTGGTGGCCCTCGCCCACCTCACCCGCGAAGAAGCGCTCTTCCTGTTCGACCACCTCGAGGAAGACGCGACGGGCGGCGAGATCCTCGCCCACCTCTCCGAGCGGGACTTCGACCGGCTGGTGCCGCTCATCCACCTCCCGCGGCTGGTGGCCTGGCTCGACGCCATGGAGCCCGACGACGAAGCCGACGTGCTGGCCCGCCTCCCCGAGGAGCTGCGGGAGCAGGTGCTCTTGCGCATCGAGCCCGACGACCGGACCGAGGTCGAGGAGCTCATGGCGTGGCCCGACGACAGCGCGGGCGGCATCATGTCGCCGGTGGCGTTCCAGGTCTCCGAGACCGTCACGTGCCGGCAGGCCATCGAGATCCTGCAAGAGCTCGGCGACGTCGAGATGGTCTTCTACATCTACGTCACCAACGACAACGACCAGCTGGTCGGCGTGACGTCGCTGCGGAACCTGCTCACCCACGCCCCCTCCACGCAGCTCGCCACCTTCATGTCCACCGACATCATCGCGGTGCGTCCGGAGGAGGACCAGGAGGAGGTGGCCCGGCTCGCCGCACGCTTCGACTTCCTCGCCGTGCCGGTGGTCGACGACGGCCAGAAGATGCTCGGCATCGTCACCATCGACGACGTGATCGACGTCATCCGCGAAGAAGCCGCCGAAGACATGCTCCTGATGGCTGGCGTCGGGGAAGCGCTCGACCCCCTCGGAGCGTCGGCCACGGAGTCCGCCCGCCAGCGCATCCAGTGGCTGCTCGTCACCCTCGTCGCAGGGCTCGCCCTGTCGGAGGTCATCCTGGCCTTCGAGTCCACCCTCGCACGCGACGCCGCCATCGCGGGCTTCATC
Source organism: uncultured Enterobacterales bacterium (assembly GCA_964604675.1). Classification (GTDB taxonomy): domain Bacteria; phylum Myxococcota_A; class UBA796; order UBA796; family CAJQPC01; genus CAZSAT01. The sequence continues at coordinate 8,570 of CAZSAT010000160.1, read as the reverse complement.
CCCGTAGTCATGGGCATGGGCGGAAACGTGGGCATCCAGGCGGCCACCATCACGGTGCGGAACATCGCCACCGGGCACGTCAGCGTGAGCGAAGGGATGGCGCAGCTCCTGGGCCGCGAGGGGCGCGTCGGGGTCCTGCTCGGGCTCTTCTTCGGGCTCTTGCTCACCGCCTGGTGCCTGGTCCGCTACCCGGACTGGACGATCGCCGCCGCGGTGGGCTCCTCGATCATGCTCGCGCTGACCTGCGCGGCCCTGTTGGGCTCGCTGATCCCGATGACCCTGGAACGGCTGGGCATCGATCCCGCCGTGGCCACCGGTCCCTTCGTCACCACGGTGATCGATCTCCTGGCCGTCGTGGTCTACTTCGTGGTCTGCAGGCTGCTCTTCGGACTCTGAGGCCCATCGGTCCGGTCCTGCTTGGCGGCACGTCGCCGGGCGGCCTCCTCGCGCTTGCCGAGCTGCCCGCAGGCCGCCGCGATGTCGGTGCCGCGGGTGGTGCGCACCGCGCAGTGGATGCCCTGCTGCATCACGTAGGTCTGGAACTGCTTCACGAGGTGGTCCGCCGGGCGCTTGATGTCGCGGTCGGGGTTCTCGTTGTACGGGATGAGGTTCACCTTGGCCTTGATGCCGCGCAACATCCGCACCAGGCGAACCGCGTCGTCCAGCGTGTCGTTGAACCCACCCAGCATCACGTACTCGAAGGTGATGCGCTTGCCCGACGGAAGCGGGAAGTCGCGGCAGGCCTGCAACAAGGTCTCGAGGTCGTAGCGGCGCGTGATCGGCATGGTCTGGAGCCGCTGCTCCTCGGTCGTGGCGTTGAGGCTCACCGCGAGGTTCACGGGCAGCGCCGCGGCGAGCTCCGCCATCCTGGGCACCAGGCCGACCGTGGAGACCGTGATCTTGCGGTGGCTGAAGTTCAAGGCATCGGCGTCGAGCGCGATGGTGAGCGCCGGCACGAGGTTGTCGAGGTTGTGCAGCGGCTCGCCCATGCCCATCAGGACGAGGTTCGTGAGCGGCGGGTGACCTTCGACCGCGAGCAGCGCGTTGACCTGGGCGGGCTGGTTCGCGATCTCCGAGACCTTGAGGTGCCGCTTCAAGCCGAGGTCGCCGGTGAGGCAGAAGCTGCAGGCCATCGCGCACCCCACCTGCGTGGACATGCAGAGGGTGAAGCGCTCGCCGTCAGGGATGAGCACGCTCTCGATGGTGTGACCGTCCTCGCAGCGCCAGAGGAACTTCCTGGTGCCGTCGGTGGAGTGCAGGATGTCGGACGCGGTGAGCGTGGACAGGTAGAAGCGCTGCTCCAGCTCCGCCCGGGCGGTCTTCGAGATGTTCGTCATCTGGTCGAAGCTCGTCACGTGCTTCTGCCAGATCCACTTGTAGATCTGCTTGGCACGGAAGCGTTCCTTGCCCAGACCGACGATCGCGGCCTCGAGCTCGGGCAGGGTCAGGCACTTGATGTCCAGGCGCCCCTCGGCATCGTGGCTGGCAGCTTGCATCGGCGCGTCCTAACCAGAGTCCCGCAGGCGCGTGCCGAGGCGCGTGTAGCGGATCTCCTCGCCGCGACGGCCCACGGCGGTCTCCAGGGCACGTGGCGCGCCGACGATGCAGCAGAAGCGCTTGGCCCGGGTGACGGCGGTGTACACCAGGTTCCGCCGCAGCATCACGAAGTGGCCGGTGTCCAGCGCCACCACGACGGCCGGGTACTCGCTGCCCTGGCTCTTGTGGATGGTGACGGCGTAGGCGAGCTCCAGCTGCTCGAGCTGGTCGCCCACCAGCCCGACCCGCCGGCCGTCGAAGTCCACCGACAGCCCGGGGGGCTCGATCGAGGCCACCACACCGACGTCGCCGTTGAAGACGTCGTGATCGTAGTCGTTCCTCACACACAGCACCCGGTCGCCCACACGGAAGCGCTTCGCGCCCTTCTTCAGCTCCCGTCCGGAGGGGTTGAGCTCCGCCTGCAGCCGCTCGTTGAGCGCGCGCGTTCCGAGGGGGCCCTTGCGCATCGGAGAGAGCACCTGCACGTCCTTGCGCGGATCGAAGCCCAGGGTCGGCAGCCGCTCGCGAACGACCTGGACCAGGGTGTCCTGGGCCGCTTGGGCCGATCGTGGGACGAGGAAGAAGTCGCGCTTGCCCGCTTCGGCCTGCCCGCTCACGGGCACCTCGCCGCGGAGGATGCGCCACGCGTTGCGCACGATCCCCGAGTCCTCCGCCTGGCGGTAGACCTGCGTGAGCCGGACGGTCGGAACCGCATCGCTCTCCACCAGATCGCGCAACACCTGCCCGGCGCCCACGCTGGGGAGCTGGTCCGCGTCCCCGACGAGCACCAGGCGCGCCTTGGTCGGCACGGCCCGAAGCAGCACGTCGAGCAGCTCCAGGTCCACCATGCTGGCCTCGTCCACCACCAGGCCGGCGAGCTCGAGGGGGTTGCCGGCGTTTCGCTGGAAGCCGGTTGCGGGCACGTACTCGAGCAGACGGTGCAAGGTCTTGCCCTCCTGGCCGCAGCCCTCCTGCAGCCTCCTGGCCGCGCGACCGGTGGGCGCAGCGAGCGCCCAGCGCTCCTTGCGTTGCCGGGCCGCGGCGAGCAGCACGCGCACGATGGTGGTCTTGCCCGTGCCGGGCCCGCCGGTGATGACCGCGAGTCGGTGCCCGAGCGCGCTGGCGACGGCCCGGGTCTGATCCCGGTTGAGCTGGAGGCCGACACGTGTGGCGGCGTCGACCACCACGGCGGCATCGATCGGCTCCCCTCCGCCGCGGGCTGCGAGATCGTTCGCCACCCGTCGCTCGGCGGCCGCGAGCGCCGCCACGAACACGGCCTCGTCCTCCACCACCAGGCGGCCTCCGAGCTGGAGACGCACCAGCGCCGCTTCGAGCACCTCGGAGGGCGCGCGGTGAGGTCGAGCACGCTCGAGCAGCTCACGGCGCGGCAGGAAACAGTGGCCCTGGCTCGTCGCCTCATCGAGCACCCAACAGAGAAGGGCCTCCGCGCGGTCCGGGTGGTCGTCACCCAGGCCGTGGGCGCGAGCGATGGCGTCCGCGGTGCGGAAGCCCACCCCGGGGACCTCGGACGCGAGTCGGTAGGGCTGCCGCTGGACCACTCCGAGCGCTTCGTCGCCGTAGCGCTCCGTGACGCGGCGTGCGACAGCCGCTCCCAAGCCGTGGGCGCGGAGCATGACCGCCAGCTCACGACCCGCCTTGTCCCGCTCCCAACACCGCACGATCTCCCCAAGGCGCTTCTTGCCGATGCCGGCGACCTCCCGAAGCCGCTCCGGCTCGTTCTCGAGGATGTGCAGCGTCTCGAGCCCGAACTTGGCGACCGTGCGCTCTGCGAGCGTGGCTCCGAGACCATGGACCGCACCGCTGGCCAGGTACCGCCGCAAGCCCTCGAGGGTCTTCGGGTCCTCGATCAGGTAGCCATCCACGCGAAAGCGCTTCCCGTACCGGGCGTGGGTGGACCAGCGACCGTCGAGCACCAGGTGGCTGCCCCCGGTGAGCTGCGCGATCGGGCCCACGATGGTCACAGCGGACCCGTCGGCCCGGTGCAGGTTGGCGACCGCCCAGCTTCCATCCTCGGCGGCGTAGCTGATGCGACCGAGCTCTCCCTCCAGGCGCTCGCCCATCAGGGCTCGGCGAGCTGGGGCCGGGCGCGCTCCTGCAGGCGGTGTGCCTCGATGACGCTGGGCGACACGATGCCCGCCGACATGATCAGCTTGAAGGCCTCCTCGACGGTCAAGTCGAGGAGCTGGACCTCCTCCACCGGGATGAGCAGGTAGAAGCCGGAGGTGGGGTTGGGGGTGGTGGGCAGGAACACGCTGACCACCTCGACCCGCCGCTCGTCGGTGTGCACCTCGATGCGGTTCGTGGTGAAAGCGAGCGCCCACAGCCCCCGACGCGGGTACTCGATCGCCACCACCTGCCGGAACCGCGTGCCCTGCTTCGAGAAGAGGGTGACGAAGAGCTGCTTGAGCCCCTGGTAGATCGGCGACAACACCGGGATGCGGTGGAGCATCGCCTCGTAGGCGAGCACGAGCCTCTGGGCGGTGTAGTACCGCATGGCCGCGCCCACGGTGAGCACGAGCATGGTCGTGACCAACAGCCCGAGTCCGGGAATGTTCCGGATCTGCAGCTTGATGGCTGGGAGCTCGAGGCTCAGGAGCCAGTCCGGGGCGAGCCCGAGCAGACCGTCGACGAGCCCGATGAGCCAGGCGCCCACGCCGAGCGTGATCGCCAGAGGCAACACCACCAACAGGCCGGTGAGGAAGACGCTCTGGAGGCGCGAGAAGAAGCTCTTCTGGGGTTCCGACATCCGCTTCAACGTACACGCGCCTCAGCGCGAGTACACCTCGAAGCGCTCGAGGTGGTAGTGCGCGATGGCACGAACGACGATGCGCTTCCCCACGTCGCGCTCCAGGGTCTCCACCGCCTCGACCTCCGCGCCGTAGAGCAGATCGGCGACCGACGGGCAGGTGTTCACGTACACGGTGGCGGTGTCCTGGTTGCGGGCATTCTCCCGTTGGATCTCCCGGAAGATGTCGAAGCAGACGGTCTCGCGGCTTCGGATGTGGCCGGTGCCGTCGCAGTGCGGGCAGTCCTCGGTGAGGTAGCGCGTGAGGTCCTCCTGCACGCGCTTCCGGGTCATCTCCACCAGGCCGAGCTCGCTGATCTTGAGCACGTTGGTGCGCGCCCGGTCCTTCCGCACCTCCTCCTCGACGAGCTTGTACACCTTGGCCCGGTTCTGCTCCCGGTCCATGTCGATGAAGTCGAGGATGATGATGCCGCCGATGTTGCGCAGCCGGAGCTGGTGCACGATCTCCTTGGCGGCCTCGAGGTTGAGCTGGGTCGTGGTCTCCTCGAGCGACGAGGTGCCCACGAACTTGCCGGAGTTCACGTCGATCGCGGTGAGCGCCTCGGTCTGATCGATGACCAGGTACCCACCACTCTTGAGCCAGACCTTGCGGCCCAGCGAGCTGTGGATCTCGGTCTCCACACCGTAGACGTCGAACACGGGCTCCAGGCCGCGGTACCGCTGCACCTTCTCCCGGAAGCCCGGCAGGAAGTCCGAGACGAAGTCACGGACCCGGTCGAACTCCTTCTGGGTGTCGACCACCACCCTCTGCACACCCTCCTTCATGTTGTCTCGGAGGAAGCGCAACACCAGGCCGTAGTCGGCGTGCAGCATCGTCGGGGCCTTCTTCTTGCCCAGGTTCTGCTGGATGCGCTCCCAGGCCTTCAGGACGTAGGTCATGTCCTGGGTGAGGATGTCGTCGGGCTTGTTCGCGCAGACGGTGCGCACGATGAAGCCAGCCCCCTTGGGTCGGTGCTTGTCGACCAGCCTGCGCAGGCGACGGCGCTCCTTGTCGCTGTCGATGCGCCGGCTGATCCCCACGTGCTCGACCGTGGGCATGAAGACCACGTAGCGCCCCGGCAGCGTGATGTGCGTGGTGATGCGCGCACCCTTGGTCCCGATGGGGTCCTTCGCGACCTGGACCAGGATCTCCTGCCCTTCCTTGAGCAGGTCCTGGATCGGCGGGGTGCCCCGGCGCGGCGTGGCCCGGGGGGCCTCCTCCGCCATGGTCTCGTCCGGGCTCTCCGGTTCCGTGTTCTTCGAGAGCTCGAGGAACTCCGGGTAGATGTCGCCGACGTAGAGGAACGCGGCGCGCTCCAGTCCGATGTCCACGAAGGCGGCTTGCATGCCCGGCAGCACGCGCACCACCCGGCCCTGGTAGACGTTGCCGACGTACCCGCGGTCACGCCCGCGGTCGATGTGCAGCTCAGCGAGCCGGCCATGCTCCATCAACGCGACACGGGTCTCGCGACCCGTGGCGTTCACGATGATCTCGGAAGACAAAGAAGCTCCGGTTCCCCGCACGGGGCGCCGGGCGGCGGAGACGCACGACCTGCGTGTCCTGCTCGAGCATCGGGCTCTCCGGTGGGGTCTTGGGGGTCAAGCGGAAGTGAGGAGCACAACGTCACACGACCACCGCATCCCGTCAACGTGGCGAGGGCCAGGGCGCAGTGGAAGCGTTAGCGGTCGACCATGGGCATCCGTGACCGGCTGAAGGGAAAGCTCAAGTCAGCGATGGCGCGCGAGCACACCTCTGCGCAACCGCGCAAGCAGCGCGCGGCCGCACCGGTGGCGAGCCAGGCCCGACAAGACGACGCGGGGCAGTCCGGCATGACGCGACCACGCACGGTCGACGAGACCGCGACCACACGTCGGCTCGCAGCGTTGGTCGGCGACGACCGAGGGCTCGCTGCTCCGGAGGTCGAAGCTCCGAGCGAGGACCCAGCCGTCGAAGGGGCACCGGTGGAGGACGCTCCCGCGCCCGAGCCCGAGCACAGCGATGAACCGGAGGGGGCGTCGATCGCCGAGTGGTCCGTGCGCCTGCAGGGAGGCGAGGAGGGGGACCTCGACCTCGTGATCCGCTGCGAGGAGGGCGAGACCGTGCTCGACGCCGCGGACCGCCAAGGCGTCGTGCTCCCGTCCTCGTGCCGCGCAGGCGGCTGCTACGTGTGCGCTGGCCGCCTGGTGTCGGGCGAGCTGCACCAGGAGGAGCAGTACGTGCTGGAGGACGAGCACCTGGAGCAGGGCTTCCGCCTCCTCTGCTCGTCCTGGCCGATCTCCGATGTCGTCGTGCTCACCCACCAGAACGAGCACGTGACCTGATGGAGGTCATCGCCGGCATCGGCTGGCTGCTCGCCATCGCCGGCGGAGCCCTCTGGCTCACGGCGCGATCCGAGCTGGAGGGGCTGAGGTCCGAGCTCGGACAACGGCAGCGCGAGCTCGACCAGCTGAAGGCTCGCACCACCGAGCTGGTGCGCGACGCCGATGCCACCGTGGCACGGGTGAAGCGACACGCCGACGAGCAGCGTCGCTACGCCTCAGACGGGCTCTTGCGCGACATCGTGCCGGTGGTCGACGACCTCGGACGCGCCCTCGCGAGCGCCGCCAGCGACGGGCTGCGCGACGGCGTGGACATGGTGCGTGCGCGCTTCCTCCAACAGCTCGGTCGGCACGGGGTGGTGCCGGTCCGGGCGGTTGGGCAGACCTTCGACCCGCGCCTGCACGAGGCCGTGGAGCAGGAGCTGACCGACGAGGTGGACGCAGGCACGGTCGTGGCGGAGTGGGAGGCCGGCTACCTCCTGCACGACCGCCTGCTTCGACCGGCGAAGGTGGTCGTGGCCGCGCCGGCTCCCGACCCGGTGACCGAGGAGTAGTCCCCTACTCCGCGAACAGCGCCATGCTGACGTCGTAGGTGCCCTCGACCCACACCCCGTCGGCGTCGCGCAGCCGCTCGCTCGCCAGGATCGAGGGCTCCAGGCCGTCGAGTCCCTCGAGTCCGAGGTCGGCGCCGCCGAGCAGGTCGGCGAGGTCGAAGCCCAGCGTGCCGCCGAGCAGGCTCATGGCCGTCTCGACGAAGGCCCCGAGGCCGGCGACCACGGCGTCTTCGTCCCAGCCCTCCGAGGCGTCGTAGGACAGCACGGCGCCATCGCTCACGTCGAGCTCCATGCCCAGCGCGGTCCCGTCGACGTCGAGGCCGATGTCCATCAACAGGCTCGCCTCGAGCCAGTCGAAGCAGGCGCCGTTGTGCATCGTGCTGACCGTGACCCTCAGGTCCGGGAGGTAGAGACGGGCGAGAGGCGCCACGGACTCCTGCAGGCGGGCGACGCGGGCCGTGCCCGGGTCGAGCTCCAGGCACCAGCCCTCCGCATCGTCGGGGACCTCGTCGCCGCCGGGCAGCGCACGGATGGCCCCGCCGATGAGCTCGCCGAAGTCGCCCGCGAGCTGCAGCTCGGTGTCGAGCATGTCGAGCAGCTCGCTCTGGAGCAGCAACTGGAACACGCCTTCGTGCAGCGCCAGGGCCGCATGGGCGCCCTCGACGCCCTGTGGGGCTGGAAGGTCGAGCTCGTCGGGTGCCGCCTCGCCCAGGCCGATCCCCAGACCGGCCCGCACCCCCTCGGTGTCGCTTCCGAGCTCCTGCAGCCGCGCCTCGAGCGCGGTGCCCATCAGATCGGTCTCGAAGGCGAAGGGACCGCCCAGCTCCAGCTCGCCGGCGCTGGACAGCACCGCGTCCAGCAGGGCCTCCCCCACGGGCTCGATGAGCTCGTTGATCACGCCGCCGAGCGCTTCGAGCCAGGAGGTGTCCAGGTCGCCCAGGGTGAGGATCGGCTCGCCGAGCACGACGCCCGCACCCGACAACGCCACGGTGACCATGCCGTCCGCATCGACGGCGGGGTAGGCCACGAGCGAGAGGCCGACCTCCTCGAAGCCCACACCCAGATCGACCTCGTAGCCGAGCAGGTCGAGCACGTAGATCAGCTCGAGCTCCACGAGGGCGACAGCCGTGTCCACCCCATCGTCGGAGGGTGTGAGCGCGACCACGGTCTCGGCGTGCGAGACACCCTCGGGCACCACGCTCACCCAGTCACTCTCGTAGCCGGGCAGCGACGCCGAGAGCTGTTCCTCCCAGCCGAGGCCGTCGATCATGCCCGACACCAGGCCGCCGAGCCCGTCGAGCCCCGCCGCCGTGAGCCCGCGCGCGGTCGGCACCTCGCCGAACCGCTGCTCGAGG
>CAZSAT010000159.1:0-14764 GCA_964604675.1 uncultured Enterobacterales bacterium | reverse complement strand
TACTGACCCGACGTGCCGCAATGCCGGCGGGTCGGTAGGAGGTCTACCAGTGACCGTGTTCATCTACTGGGCCGTGGCAGGCATGGCTGCGGTGCTGGCCTGGCGCGCGGCCAGCGGTCGCGGGGTCCGCCGTGCCAACGTGGACTTCGCGATGCTCTGCGCGGTGACGTGCGGCACGTACGCGAGCTTCGCGCTCGTGCTCGTGCCGGGGTGGGTGGGCTTTCGGCTCGCCTGGGCGGCGTTCGGAGCCTTCCTTCCCGTCACCACGCTGCAGGTGACCGACCGCTTCTTCCGCGGTCCGGAGGACGCCACCAGCCCGCTGGTGGGGAAGCTGTGGCTCGCGACACCGGTCGCTGTGGCGGCCGCAGTCGGAGCGGATCTGGTGTTCTTCGACGCCGCCGACGTCACCGCGGCGCGCATCGGCCTGGGCGTGTTCGCGTACCTCGCCTTCGCCGTCGTCATGCGGGAGCTCTGGCTGCGCTACCGAGGCTCGCCTTACCGGGTCGAACGCGCCCGCATCCTCTACCTCTTGGGCACACTGGGCACGGCCGCTGGCTTCGCCGTGATCGAGGCCGTGTTCCGCGTGCTCTCGTGGCCCGAGGCACCTGTCGCGGAGCTGGGGCTCGCCGAACGCGTGGCGGCCTACCAGGGCCCGGTGCCTCCCTTGAGCGGGCTGTGCTCCGCGGTCTTCCTGTTCTTTCTCTACGAGGTGTTGAGCGAAGACCGCCTGCTCGACCTGCAGGAGTACCTGGCCAGGATCGTGACGGTGGCGGGCTTCGCGCTCGGCCTGGTCTTCGTGGACTACGTCGCTACCGCCTGGGTGAGCGGAACGCGGCTGCATTCCGGCTTCGCGCTGTTCGTGGCCAGCACCTTGTTCCTTGTGGCCTACGAACCCTTGCGAGAACGGGTCAGCGCGCGGGTGAGCCACGCGATCAACACCCGAGGTCGCCGCCTGCAGAGCGCCCTGGACGAGCTCACCTCCGTCCTGCCGTCGGTGCTCTCGCTCGACCACCTCGCGCGCGTCCTGCTCGGGCGGCTGCATGCCTCGGGTCGCTTCCCCGCGCTGGCGCTCTACGTCTACGATCCGGGCAGTCGGCAGGTGCGGCTGGTGGCCAGTCGCGGCAGTGACGTCGGGCCCCCCCTGCCGGCGGTGGCCTCGTCACCCTTCGCCGACGGCTTCCAGCGCGAAGACGTGCGCGCCTACGTGCGAGCGGGCATGGTGCGGCTCGGCTCGGAAGGGGAGGCTCGGCTCCAGGTCATGGACGCGATGAACGCCGACCTGGTGGTACCGCTCCGCTCCGGCGACCTGGTGCTGGGCTGGATCACCCTGAAGGACGAGGAGTGGTCCGACGGCTTCTCACACGACGAGCTGTCCCGGCTCGACGCGCTCGCGAAGCGTGTGAGCGGCATCGTCGAGAACCTGCGCAACTTCGAGGCCGCCAAGGAGCAGGCACGCCTCGCGGCGCTCGGCACCATGTCGGCCGGCCTGGCGCACGAGATCCGGAACCCGCTGGCCGGGATCAAGGGCGCCGCTCAGTACCTGGAGGGGTCCGAGCTCGACGACGACTCCATGGAGTTCTTGCAGGTCGTGCTCGACGAGGTCGACCGGCTCGACACCGTGGTCTCGGGCTTCCTGAACTACGCGCGCCCCTTCGAGCTGCAGGCCGCGCCCGCCGACATCAACGTGACCGTGAGCCACGTGCTCTCCCTGGTGCGCGCCGAAGGCCTGCCCGACGGCGTCACGCTCGTCGAGGAGCTCGGCGGCGGCCTGCCCGAGATCGTGGTGGACGACACCAAGCTCGTTCAGGTGCTCCTGAACCTGGTCCAGAACGCGCTCCAGGCCGTGCCGGACGGGGGAAGCGTCTCGGTGCGTACGCGTGCCACGCGGCTCCAACGACCGGGCCAGGGCAGGGGACCGGCCCTGGCGATCGAGGTGCGGGACGACGGTCCCGGCATCAGCCGGGAAGCTCTCGACAAGCTGTTCATCCCGTTCTACACGACCAAGCAGGGCGGAACCGGGCTCGGCCTCGCCATCTGCGAACGCATCGTCAAGGCGCACGGTGGCGAGCTCGACGTGCGCACCGCGCCGGAGCGCGGCAGCGCGTTCATCGTGCGTCTGCCGGTCTGAGGGGACGCCTCAGACCACCATGCCACCGTCGACGTCGATGCAGCGGCCGGTGAAGTAGTCGCACTCGATGATGAACTTCACCGCGAGCCAGATCTCCTGGGGTGACGCGGCCCGGCGCAGCGGCACGGCCTTGAGCATGCCCTCGAGCACCTCGGGACGCATGCCCTGCAAGATGGGGGTGTCGACGAAGCCGGGCGCGACCGCACCGGTCCGGATCTTGTAGCGGGCCAGCTCGCTCGCCCAGAGCTTGGTGTCGGCGACGAGGCCGGCCTTCGCGGCGGAGTAGTTGGTCTGGCCGACGTTGCCGTGCCGCGCCACCGAGCTGATGTTGACCACCACGCCTCCGGTGCCGGCCTCGACCGCTGCCGCCGCGAACTCGCGGGTGCAGAGGAAGGGTCCGGTCAGATCGACGTCGATGACGGCCTGCCACTTGGACAGGCTCATCTTCTTGATCGCGCCGGTCTTGCGATCCTTCTTGACGAGCAGGCCGTCCCGGAAGATGCCGGCGTTGTTGACGAGCACGTTCAAGCCGCCGAGGGCCGCCGAGGCCTCGGCGATCATCCGGGTGACGGAGTCCTCGTCGGCCACGTTGCCGCTGAAGCCCTTGACCCGGCCCTCGCCGGCAGCCTCGACCTCGGCCAGGCCGTCGGCGTTCACGTCGCAGACAGCGACCTGGGCACCGGCCTTGGCCAGCGCAAGGGTGAAGTGGCGGCCCATGCCGGAGGCGCCGCCTGTGACGAGGGCCTTGACGTCGGTGAGCTTCATGAGGACGTGCTCCTGTGCAGGTGAAGGAGCACGCGTCTAACCGATCAGGCGCGACCCACGAAGGTGACCGGCGTCTCGCTGATCGCGAACGACAGGTCGTTGCGGTAGCCCTTGGCGTCGCCGCCCAGCTGGTAGGGCATCGCGTGGGAGAAGCGCACGCGCACGCGCTGGACGTAGTAGTCGTGCAGGCGCTCGTGCTGGAGGGTGCCGCGGGCGCACGCCGCGAAGTGCAGTCCCGACTCGAAGGCCGTGAGGTCGAAGACGCGCAGCTGGAAGCGACCGGGGCGGCGATCGGCGTACGGGAAGAAGCGCACCCCGTAGCCGATGATCGGCGAGGTGCTCACGCCCATCATGCTGCAGGGCCCCTGGTAGACGATGCCGCCGGTCGGTATCGGCTCTCCGTGCTCGTTGCCGTCGGGGCCGATGCGGTGCGCCGCTGCCCCGGTGTTCGTGACGGTGACGTAGGGGTTGTCGCGCCGCAGGTACTGCCACATCACGGGGCCGAAGCCCGCGAGCAGGTAGCCCTTCAGTCCGTAGAACAAGCGTTCCCACGGGGTGCCGGCGTAACGGGCCTTCATCTCGACGTAGGCGTTGAGCACCGCCGCGTCGTGGCCGAGTCCGCCGAACGGAGAGAGCGTGCCGTCGGACTGCACCATCTGGATGGGGACAGCGCGGTGGACGCCGCCCTTCGCGTAGTCGCTCAGGTCCTTGAGCGGCCGGCCGGCCCCGACGTAGCGGGCCAGGGCGTTGCCGGTGCCGAGGCGAAGCACACCCACGGCGGGGACCCGTGGTGCGCTCGCGGCGAGGCGATGGAAGGTGTTCGCGACGTCGATGACCGTGCCGTCACCGCCGCCTGCGAAGACGGTGCTGTAGTCGCGCTCCACGCACAGGCGCAAGACGTCCTGCGCGTGCTCGGGAGACTCGGTGACGAAGACGTGGTCGTCGCCCACGACGCGCGCGACGTTGGCCGCAAGCCGGGGGGTGACCCGACCAGCGTTGGCGTTGAGCACCACCCCGAAGGGGCCGGAACGACGGGGGACCGCAGGCAGCATGGGCGGTGGAGATGCAGCATGCGTGCCAGCCATGAGTCCCCGTGATCCTGCGCAAAGGTGCGTTCTCAGCGGTGCAAGTGTAACGCGCCGTTCGCACCGCTGCGGCGCCGCGGTGGCACCGGAAGCGCTCACCCCGCGACGATGGTGTACACCTGCTCGAGCGCCTCGGGCAGCTTGTCGGGGAAGCGTCCGCCCGCTTGGGCCATGTCCGGGCGACCACCGCCGCCCCCGCCCACGAGCTTCGCGACCTCCCGGAGCACATTCCCTGCGTGCACCCGCTTGCCCGCGACATCTGGAGTCGCGGCCGCGATGAGCACGACCTTGCCGCCTTCACGGGAGCCGAGCACGACCAGCCCGGTCCCGAGCTGGTTCCGCAAGCGATCCGCTTCGTCGCGCAGGGTGCTCGCGTCGCCGGGAACCTCGGCCGCCAGCACCTTGATGCCCTCGATGTCCCGCGCCTGGTCGGCGAGCTCGCCCGCGGCCGCGCGCGCGAGCTCCCGCTTGTAGCCGTCGACCTCCTTCTCGAGGCGCTTTCGCTCCCCCTGGAGCCGCTCGATGGCACCCTCGAGGTCTTCGACCGGCGTGCGCAGGCGACTCGCGGCCGCCCGAGCGGCGTCGTCACGAGCGCGGGCCCAGCGCATCGCGCCGAGGCCGGTCTGCCCCTCGATGCGCCGCACGCCCGCCGCCACGCCGGACTCGGAGACCACGCGGAAGAGCCCGATGTCGCCGGTCCGCCGTGCGTGCGTGCCACCGCAGAGCTCCAAGGAGAAGCCGGGCACGTTCACCACGCGGACCTCCTGGTCGTACTTCTCCCCGAAGAGGGCTTCGGCGCCCGCCGCCTTTGCGGCGTCGAGATCCATCAGCTCCGTCTCGACCGCGGTGTTGCGCAGGACCTCGGCGTAGACCAGGTCCTCGATCGCCGTGAGCTGCTCGTCGGTGACCGGCTTGTGGTGTGAGAAGTCGAAGCGCAGCCGATCCGGCCCCACCAGGGATCCCTTCTGGGCCACGTGGTCGCCGAGCACGGTCTTCAGGGCGGCGTGCAGCAGGTGGGTCGCTGTGTGGTTCAAGCGGGTGCGGTCGCGCGCGTCGGCCGCGACCTCGAGCCTGGCCTCGTCCCCGACGGCGATGACGCCCTCGATCACCACACCCTTGTGGAGGAACACGCCGCCGTGCCCCTTCTGCACGTCGTCGACGCGGAAGCGCGCGGACGAGGTGCTGATGAAGCCGCTGTCACCGACCTGGCCACCGGACTCTGCATAGAAGGGCGTGACGGCGGTGACGAGGTCGCCGGCGTCACCCGTCGCGAGAGCCTCCACGGCGGCGCCATCACGCACCAGCGCTGTGACGGAGGCGGTGGCCACGTCCCTGTCGTAGCCGTCGAAGATCGAGCCGCCCTGCTCCTCGGCCAGTCGGTAGTACACCTCGGCCACGCTGGCCTCGCCGGACCCCTTCCAGGCCGCCCGTCCTGCGGCCCGTTGGGCCTCCATCGCGGTGTGGTAGCCGGCCTCGTCGACCCCTACCGAGCGCTCGTCGGCGATCAAGCGGGTGAGATCCACAGGGAAGCCGAAGGTGTCGTACAGCTTGAAGACGACGTCGCCCGGGAGCGTGCCGCCGGTGTCGATGCGTCCGAACTCCTTCTCGAGCAGCTGGAGCCCGCGCTCCAGGGTCTCGGAGAAGCGCGCCTCCTCGGTCTGCACGATCTCGGAGATGAAGCTGCGACGCTCCAGCAGCTCGGGGTAGGCCTCGCCCATCGAGGTGACCACCCGATCGGAGACCTTGTAGAGAAACGCGTCGTCGAGCCCCATGTTCACGCCGTAGCGGATGGCCCGGCGGAGGATCCGGCGCAGCACGTAGCCGCGATCCTCGTTGCTGGGGGTGATGCCGTCGGCGACGAGGAACGCGGCGGCACGGGCGTGGTCTGCGATGACACGCATCGCCATCGTGCTCGCCTGGTCGTGGCCGTAGGCGATGCCGGCGAGCTGGGCGACCTCGCCGATGAGGGGCGCGAAGAGGTCGGTGTCGTAGTTCCAGTACTTGCCCTGCAAGGCGGCCGCCACGCGTTCGAGCCCGCTGCCCGTGTCGATCGAGGGCTTCGGGAGCTCGGTGCGCGTGCCATCCGCATGCTGCTCGTACTGCATGAACACGAGGTTCCAGATCTCGACGTAGCGGTCGTCCTCGGTGGCCGGGCCGCCCTCGTTGGTGCTCACCGATGGCCCGTGGTCGTAGAAGATCTCGGAGCACGGGCCGCAGGGGCCGGTCTCGCCCATGGACCAGAAGTTGTCCTTGTCGCCCAGTCGCTGGATGCGGTCCGCGCGGACCCCGACCTCCTTCGCCCAGATGGCCGCCGCCTCGTCGTCGCTGTGGTGGACGGTGACCCAGAGCCGGTCGGGGTCGATGCCGAGCTCGCGGGTGAGGAGCTCCCAGGCGAAGGGGATCGCGTCTTCCTTGAAGTAGTCGCCGAAGCTGAAGTTTCCGAGCATCTCGAAGAAGGTGTGGTGGCGTGGCGTGCGGCCCACCGCCTCGAGATCGTTGTGCTTGCCGCTCACGCGCAGCACCTTCTGCGACGTGGTGGCGCGCACGTAGGGGCGTCGCTCGACGCCCGTGAAGACGTCCTTGAACTGCACCATGCCCGCGTTGGTGAAGAAGAGGCTGGGGTCGTTGGCCGGCACCAGGCCCGAGCTCGGCACGATGGTGTGACCGCGCTGCGCGAAGTACTGCAGGAAACGCTGGCGGATCGCTTGGGAGGTCATGCGCGGCTCTCTCATGCTTCAGGAGCCGCCGACCTAACCGCTGCGCGCCTACTTCGGCTCGACCCACTCGTCGCTGGCGATGCCGGAGAGCCGGAGCTGGAGGTCGTCGGGGTTGCCGGAGAACTTCAGCGCGTCGTCGAGCGTGATGCGGCCGGCCTGGTAGTGCCAGTACAGCGACTGATCGAAGGTCTGCGTGCCGTACTGCGCGGTTCCCCGGGCGAGCTGATCGATGATCTCCTTGGTGCGGCTCGGGTCTTCGATGCACTCGGTGATGATGCCGGTGTTGAGCATGATCTCGATGGCGGCCACCCGGCCGCCCCCCGCCTTGGGCACGAGCCGCTGGCTGACCACGCCGCGCAGGATGCTCGCGAGCTGGTGTCGGATCTGGTGCTGGTGGTGCGGCTCGAAGAAGTCCACGATGCGGTTGATGGCTTCGGGCGCGTTCAGCGTGTGCAGCGTGCCGAGCACCAGGTGGCCAGTCTCGGCGGCGGACAGGGCGATCTCCATGGTCGTCTGGTCGCGCAGCTCGCCGATCAGGATGACATCGGGGTCCTGCCGGAGCGCGGCGCGCAGGGCGTTCTCGAAGTCCGCGGAGTCGGCGCCCATCTCCCGCTGGTTCACGATGCTCTTGCGATCCTTGAAGGTGAACTCGACCGGGTCCTCGATGGTCAGGATGTGGTGCGGGTAGGTCCGGTTGATCTCCTCGATGATGCCCGCCATCGTCGTGGACTTTCCGGAGCCGGTGGTCCCGGTGACGAGGATCAGGCCGCGTTGCTCACGAGCCAGGCGCTTGATGGCGGTGGGCATGCCCAGCTCGTCGAGGGTCATCACCTTGGTGGGGATGGTCCGCAGCACCATGCCCACGCTTCCGCGTTGCCGGAACACGTTCACGCGGAAGCGTGCGAGCCCCGGCACCTCGTGCGCCAGATCGATGTCGGGCGAACGCTTGAAGGTCTCGACCTGCTTGGGGTTCATCAGGCCACGCGCCATGCGGCTCGCGACCTCGTTGTTCACCACGGGAGCGCCCTTGATGGGCTGGATGCTCCCGTTGATCCGGATCATCGGCGGGTGCCCCACCTTGATGTGGATGTCGGACGCGCCTGCCTTCACCGCGGCCTTGCAGACCATGTTGATGTCCATGCGACATCGTACCGCGCTCTACCGAACGCTGGTCACTTGGCCTCGGCAGCCGGTTCGGCCTCCAGGCCCATCTTCTGCTTGAGCTGCAGCACCAGGCTGTCCATCAGCTCGGGACGTTCTTCGAGGTAGGCGATGGCGTTCGCCCGGCCCTGTCCGATGCGCTCGTCGCCCATGGAGAACCAGGAGCCGGACTTCCGGAACATGCCGTGGTCCAGGCCCATGTCGATGACTTCACCGGCACGGGAGATCCCCTTGCCGTAGAGCATGTCGAACTCGACCTTGCGGAAGGGTGGGGCCACCTTGTTCTTCACGACCTTCACCCGCGCACGGTGGCCGAAGACCTCGTCGCCCTTCTTCAGGGTGCCGGCGCGGCGGATGTCGAGGCGGACCGAGGCGTAGAACTTCAGCGCGTTGCCGCCGGAGGTGGTCTCCGGGTTGCCGAACATCACGCCGATCTTGTGGCGCAGCTGGTTGATGAACACGACCGTGGTCTCGGACTTGTGGATGCTGCCCGTGAGCTTGCGCAGCGCCTGGGACATCAGGCGCGCCTGGAGACCGGGGAGGCTCTGGCCCATCTCACCATCGAGCTCGGCCTTGGGCACCAGGGCGGCGACCGAGTCGATGACCACGAGCTCGATCGCGCCGGAGCGCACGATGGTGTCGGCGATCTCGAGCGCCTGCTCACCGTTGTCGGGCTGGGAGACGAGCAACTCGTCGACCTTCACGCCGAGCGCCGCCGCGTAGGTGGGGTCGAGGGCGTGCTCGGCGTCGATGAACGCGCACACCCCGCCGGCCTTCTGGCACTCGGCGATGAGGTGCAGCGTGAGCGTGGTCTTGCCGGAGGCTTCCGGACCGTAGATCTCGACCACACGCCCGATGGGAATGCCGCCGACTCCGAGGGCGATGTCCAGGTACAACGACCCGGTGGAGATCGTGCGGTACTTCATGTCGGCCGAGTCGCCCAGGCGCATGATGGCGCCCTTGCCGAACTGGCGTTCGATGGTCGAGATGGCGGTGTCGATGGCCTGGGCGCGCTTGGGATCGAGGGGCATGAGAACTCCGGCGTGGTGACGTCAGCCTAACGGGGGGACGAGGAGCGTCCGGACAGATTCTGTCCGGCTACGAAGAAGGAGGGGGCAGTCGGCCCTGGAGGGCCCGACGAAACAGGTCGAGGGCGGCGCCGGTGGCCATTCGAGTCACGCGTTCGCGCGATCCCCAGAGGGCGATCTGCCGGTGCCAGGTGTGGACGGGGCCGGTGAGGGCGAGGTGCACGGTGCCGACCGGCTTCTCCTTCGAGCCGCCGCCAGGACCGGCGATGCCCGTGGTGCCGAGCCCCCACGTGGTGCCGGCTCGGGCACGGATGCCCTGGGCCAGCTGGCGAGCGACGGCCTCGGACACCGCACCATGCTCGGCGAGCGAGGACGGATCGACCGAAGCGACGCGGACCTTGGCTTCGTTCGCGTAGAGGCAGGCGCCCTCGATGAAGTAGGTCGAGCTGCCGGGCACGCTGGTGAGGGCAGCGCTGATCTGCCCGCCCGTGCAGCTCTCGGCGGTGGCGACGGTCTCGCCACGAGCGATCAGCAGGTCGCCGATGACCGCTTCGACCGGACCACAGTCCACGCCGAAGCAGCTCGTGCCGAGCACCCCGAGGACCTCGGCGCGCGCGTCCTCGAGGTCGAGGTCTTGATCGACGTACACCTTGACCTGGTTCTCCGGCAGCCTCGTGCGGAAGCCGATGGTCCAACCGGGTCGCGCCAGCGGGCTCATGCGCTCTTCGAGCACCGACTCCGCGATCCCGAGGCACCGGAAGAGCAGCCGCGTGCGAGAGGGGGCTTCCAGGCGTTCCGCGAGCAGCGGCACAATGCGGTGCTTCCAGAGCGCCTTCATCTCCCGAGGCACGCCGGGCACGAAGCAGGCGACCGCGCCGTGGTGTTGGAGGGCGAAGCCCGGCGCTGTGCCCCAGTCGTTCCGCAGGGCGCGTGCCGAGGCGGGCATCCAGGCCTGCTTCTCGTTGGCTTTCGACATCGGCCGACCGAAGCGCCGGAACAGCCCGGCGATGTGGGCGAGCTCGTCTTCGAAGAGCACGAGGTCCTCGTTCAGAGCTGCTGCTGCTGCGGCTGCTGTGTGGTCGTCGCTCGTGGGTCCGAGGCCGCCCGTGCAGATGACCACCTTCGCCGAGCGGCAGGCGTGGTCGATGGCGGCGGCGATTGCGGCGGGGTCGTCGCCGACCACCCGAACCTCCTGCACCGTCACCCCGAGCTCATGGAGCTTCTCCGCGAGCCAACCCGAGTTGGTGTCGACGGTCTGCCCGGTGAGCAGCTCGTCGCCCTGGGCCAGCAGGAAGGCTGTGGTGGACACGGGAGGGCCTCGTTGACCTGAACGTGTGTACAGTAGTCCGTGCGTCTGGACATGGCAAGGGCTACGAGCGTGCCATGAAACGAACGCGCGCCCTCGCCCTCGATGTGGGCACCAAGACCATCGGCCTCGCGATCTCCGATCCCCTGGGCCTGTTCGCCCAGCCGCTCTACACCGTGGTGCGGCAGGGCGTGAAGAAGGACTGCTCCGAGCTCGCCCTGGTCTGTGCCGAGAAGGAGGTCACCCAGCTGGTGGTCGGGCTGCCCTTCGAGCTGGATGGGTCCGAGGCCAGGCCCGCGCGGCTCGCGCGGCAGGTCGGCGCCGCGTTGGCCGAGCTCACCGGGCTTCCGCTGGTCTACATCGACGAGCGCTTCACGTCGGTCCAGGCGGAGCGGCACCTGCTCGAGGCCGACCTCTCCCGCGCGAAGCGGAAGGAGGTCATCGACCAGGCGGCGGCCCTCATCATCCTGCAGTCGTGGCTCGACCACGGCGACGATCTCGCCGAATAGAAGAAAGGCCGCGGGGCGAACCCCGCGGCCTTCGGCATGTCGGTGCCGGTTCTCGGTCTACTTGACGTCGAGCTCGATGACCGCGCCGCTGAAGGCCTGCACGCGGACCGGGTAGCCATCGGGGCCCGGGGTCCAGCCGAGGCTCGGACGGTACAGGCTCAGGCCAGCCGTGCCGCTGCCGAGCTCGTCGAGCATGTTGCTCGGAATGGTCAGGCTGCCGTCGTCCTGGAAGCGGCAGACCACGCTCCCGGCGTCGCCGCCCGCTTCGGAGTTCGTGCCGGAGGCCATGACCAGGATGCCGTCCGCGTCGCCTTCGCCGGTGAAGTTGATCTTCATGCCGCCGCTGGTGGGCGTGGTCTGCGGGCCGGACATGTCCAGCTCGAGGTTGGGCGGGAGGGTGACCCAGTTGGACTCAGCGATGGGGCCGAGGAACATCGACGCGTTGCCTTCGGAGCTCGCGCCCAGGACGTCGCCGCCCTCGAAGTCGATGTCGTTGGTCTCGACGTAGGTCACCGCGTCCTTGTCCAGGCTGTGCACGCTGTAGGTGTAGACGGTCTGGCCGGGCTCGTCCTCCACGATGTCCATGGTGTAGGACTCGCGCGGGCTCTCGATCGTCAGCCAGTCACCGATGTCGCGCAGCTCGGTCGGCAGGCCGTCCTCGTCGAACTCGCCGTAGCTCGGGAAGTCGGCGGGGTCGTAGACGCGGCACTCTTCCATGTCGAGCGTGGACCACGGGTCGACGCAGAGCTCGGGGTCACCAGGCGGCTCCCAGAACATGGCGTTGAGCCGGTCGGCGTTGCCACCTTCGTCGGTCTCGGAGAGGTGCACTTCGAGGTTGTCGGTCATCACGACGCCCACCTCGCGGCAGACCTCGATCTGGATGTCCTCGATGGGCTGGCAGATGCTCGGGTCGGCGGTGGAGCCGTCGATGAACTCGACCTCGGCCTTGTTCCAGGAGCGGGTGTCGCCGGGGATGAGCGTGGAGCCCGTGAAGGTGACCGAGTCGCCGGCGAACACGTTGGCCGTGTAGTAGCCGTCCTCGTCGGTGCTCACGAGGCTGTTGGTCACCGAACCCAGGGCGTGCAGCTCGGCCGAGCGGACGGGGAAGCCCAGCTCGTCGATCACGCGACCGGTGGCGCAGGTGGGGATGAAGCCGTCGTCGCAGTTCCACCAGCTGAAGTGGCTGGCCTCGAAGCGGAACGCCATGTTCCCTTCGTCGTCGATCGTGACGACGCCTTCGCCTTCCTCGACCCAGGCACCTCGGCTGGTGTCGAAGGACCAGGTGGTCTGCGCGTCGCCGTCGCCCATCTGGTACCAGTCGATGAGCTCACCGTTGGAGATCGGCATGTCGACCGCAGCGGTCTCGCCTTCTTCCAGGTTCAGCGGGTTGCCGTCCTCGTCGTAGAGGCTGATGTCGGCCATGCCGTAGCTGACGAGCTGGGTGGACTCGAACTCGATCTTGCCGTCGTTGTCGACCTTCTGGAAGGCGCGCAGGTCGCCGGGGCCAGCCTTCATCTCGGACGGGTCCCACGGGTCGAGGTGGGTGACCTCGGTGCGGACTTCGCCGTTGTAGGGGTTGCCGTCGGCGTCGACGATGCTGTCGGCACCGAACTCGACCGTGACGTCGCCGACCTGGATGACGCCGCCATCGCGGGCGTCGAAGAAGTCGTAGCCGTCGATCTCGAGCATCGAGCGGTTGGCGGTCGCGATCTCCCAGCCGACCAGGCTCGTGTTCGAGAAGTTGTGGGCGTAGCCGGACTTCGTGAACGCCACCACGATGTGGTCGGAGGGCTCGATGCCTTCGAGCAGGTAGTAGCCGTTCTGGTCGGTCTCGGTCTCCATGCCCTGGGCGGACACGAGCACGCCGGCCAGCAGCGCGCCGTTGGAGTCCGTGACGATGCCGCCGATGCGACCGATCGGGTCGACCGCTTCCTGCTCACCCGCGACGGGGTCGGTTGCGACGTTGCATGCGCTGAGCGCGAGGATGCTGAGGAGGCTGGTCATGGGGGTTCTCCTGAACGGCGATGATCCGTGGGCACGCTCCATTATTGCAAACTCCGTGCCACGACTCAAGCCCCTCGTCGATCCCCTCGTGCAGGGGATCGGTCGATGGATGCGACACTTTGATCTCACCGTCTGGCGGGATCTCGCTGTTCCGTGGGTGCTCCGCACCCCAATCCCGGCGAACAGGGGAGGGGCGGGACCCTCCCCTGCTGGGTGGAGTCGACCCGAGCGTCATGCCCGGTGGTGGTGTCCGAGGGTTGGATGGAAGCAACAGCGGAATTGCTGCTGCCGCCGTGCCGACTCTTCACAGCCTTCCTGGCTGTGCGACCCAAAGCAGGGAAACGGGAGGTGCAGAGCCCGAGACGGGAGCCCGGAGGGGGCCCCCGCGGTCGGACTCAGTGGATCTCGAGCTCGAGGACGGAGCCGCTCAGCGCCTGCAAGCGGATCGGGTAGCCGTCGGGGCCGTTCACGTGGCCGAGCTCGGCCCGGTACACGCCCATGCCACCGTACGCAGCACCGTCGAAGGTCTCGAAGACGCTGCCGGGCACCGTGAACTTGCCGTCGTCGGAGAAGCGGCAGACCACGCCCTCGCTCTTCGCGCCGTTGTAGCTGACGCCGTTGAGCATCACGAGCAGGCCGTCGGCGGTGTTCTCGGCGTCGTAGGCCACGGTCAAGCCGCTGTTCCGCGACGCGTCCATCACCCCGGGGCTGCTGAGCGCCACGTCCGCGGGGATGGTGAGCCAGGTGTCCTCGAGGATCGGGCCGAGGTACTCGGAGCTGTTGCCCGGTGCGGTGGCAGACAGCACGTCGCCGCCCTCGAAGTCCAGCTCGTTGGACGTGTAGTAGTCGTCCTCGAGCACGTCGATGTCGTAGTCGTCCCAGGCGTACTTCACCCGACCGGCCTCGTCCTCGAGGATGGTCATCGGGTAGGAGTCCCGCGGCGTGTCGACCTGGAAGAAGCTGCCGACCGAGAGCATGGTCATCGGGAGGCCGTCCTCGTCCGACAGGGTCCCGTAGGTCGGGAAGTCTTCGGGGTCGTAGACCTGGCAGGTGTCCATCGGGACGTGGCCCCACGGGTCGGCGCAGTCGGCCGGGTCGCCCGGCGGGAACCAGAAGCCCGCGTACATGCGGTCGCCGTTCTCGCCGTCTGCACCCTCGCTGGTGTAGGTCGACAGGTTGTCCGTCGCGACCATGCCGGTCTCGCGGCAGACGGGGATGTCCATGTCGGGCATCGCGTAGCAGCTGTCGCCGGGTGCGCCGTACACCGTGCCCGAGCTGGACCACGAGCTCCAGCCGCTGGGCCCGGGGATGGACGTGGTGGCGTCCATGGTGGCGTAGGGGTTCGCGGCGTCGATGTAGATGGTGTAGTAGCCGTCTTCGTCGGTGATGGCCGTGCCGTGGATGCCGCCGCCGTCACCGGCCTCGAACCACATCTCGGCGCCGCGGATGGGCCAGCCCACCTCGTCCACGATGCGCCCACGGGCGCAGACGACGCTGGCCTCGACGTCGATGTTGACCCAGGTGCCGCTCGCGGCGTAGGTCACCACGTAGCCGTCGGGGTTGTAGGTGATCTCGCCCACGCCGGTCTCGACCCAGATGTCCAGGTCGACGTCGTAGTCCCACATCGGCATGTCGCCGCCGGGCTCCATGCACGCCGAGTCGTCGTAGCAGGCGTCGTTGGTCGCCGGCATGTCGCACTCGTAGCTGTGGCCTTCACCCATGCCGAGCTCTTCGCCGTCGGCCCCATAGAGTCCGATGAAGCCCATGCCGAAGCTCTGGAGGTTGACCTCGTCGCCTTCCTCCTTGGCGTTGCCGCCGAGGGCGAGGCCCTTGAGCTCGCCCGGCGCCGTGCGGCGCTCCATGGCGTCGGAGGGGTCGAGGAAGGAGGTCTTCACGGTGACCTCGCCCTCGTAGGGGTTGCCCTTCGCGTCCACGACGCTGTGAGCCTTGAAGCGCAGCGTCATCGCACCGGCCTGGACCTCGCTGTCACGGTCCGCGAAGAAGCGGGCCTCTCCGTCGATGGGCAGGAGCACCCCGTTGGCGTTGACCATCTCCCAGCTG
>CAZSAT010000158.1:0-14774 GCA_964604675.1 uncultured Enterobacterales bacterium | reverse complement strand
AGAGAGGTTCCCTCTCCTCCCATCAGTTGCCGCTTGACACCCTATGAGAGCTAGTTGACGGGCCCGTAGGTAACGAGCCCTTTCAACTACTGTCTCCTGCGGGGGCCAGCCCCCGCACCGCGCGCTGGGCGCGCTCCCCCCGGCCTTCGGCCGCCGCGCGCCGTGCGCGCGGGAGCGGTTCGTTACTAACGAACCGCTCAACTAGTCGTCGAACAAGACCCGCTCCGCCGGGTCGTCGAGGTCGTCCATCTGGCCGTCGTTCACCGCCAGCAGGAACAGGCCCGCGAAGATCGCGCCGAGGGCCATCGCCAGCGGCAGGAGCAGGAAGACCGCGTTCACGCGCCCTCCAGGCGCGCCACACGAGCTTCCAGGCCCGCGGCGCTCGCGAGCACGAGACCGCTCGAGAGCGGCATCAACAGCGCGGCCACCAGGGGGTCCACGAAGCCGAGCGCCGCTGCCGCCACGGCGACCACGTTGTACGCGACGGAGCGCACCAGGTTCCTCCGCACGGTGCGGGCGGTCGCCCGCCCTACCCGCAGTCCGGCCAGGACGGGCGCCAGTCCGTTTCCGAGCACCGCGCCGTCCGCGGCCACCAGGCTCGTGGCGGCGCCTTCCTCCATGGCGAGGCCCACGTGGGCCGCGGCGAGCGCGGGGCCGTCGTTCAGGCCGTCGCCCACGAAGAGGGTGCGGGGGTGGGCCTCGACGAAGCGCCGCTTCGCCTCGGGATCGAGCCCCGCCAGGACCTGCGACACGCCCGCCTCCCGCCCGATCCGCTCCGCGACCTCGGGGGCGTCGCCCGTGATCAGCACGACCGGGAGGCCGAGCGACTGCACGAGCGTCCCGACGCCAGGGCGCAGGCGGTCGCGCAGCACCACCTCCCCGTGGCCGACCACCTCGACGCGGCCTGCGCCTGCACCCCGTACCCGCACCCACCGTCCGTCCAGCCTTCCAGTGATCCCCACGTGGGCCTCTTCGCGAATGTCGGCTGCGAGCCGCACGGGCAAGCCACGCTCCACGCAGGCGTCGACGATGGCGCGGCCGACGGGGTGCACGCTCGCGCGCTCGACCGCCGCGGCCAGGGCCAGCGTCTCGTCGCTGGCCTCGACCACCTCGAGGCGCCCGCCGGTGAGCGTGCCGGTCTTGTCCAGGGCCACCCGGTCCACCTCGGCGAGGCGCTGGAGCGCCTGGCCGTCGCGCAGGAGCAGGCCGCGCCGCGCCGCAGCGCGCAGACCGGCCGCGGTCGCCAGGGGCTCGGCCAGCGCCAGGGCGCAGGGGCACGCGACCACCAGCACAGCCACCGTGGCCTCGAGGGCCTGCAGGCTGTCGCCCCGCCAGGCGAAGCAGGTGCCTCCCGCGATCAGGAGCGTGCTCGCAGTGAACCAGGGCGGGAGTCGGTCGGCGGCCCCCGGTGAACGCGGTCGCTCGACCGCCGCCAGGACCTGCGCGCCCACACGCTCGAGCAGGCGCTCCCCACTGCGGGCCTCCACCTCGATCACCAGGTGGCCCTGTTCCAGCACGGCGCCCGCCACGACGCGCTCGCCGACCCCGACCGGTCGCGGTTCCGACTCGCCCGTCAGCAGGGCCATCGCCACCAGAGCACGCCCCCGGACCACGCTTCCGTCCACGGGGATCTCGCCGCCCGCGCCCACCTCCACCCGGTCTCCGAGGTCCAGGTCTTCGACCGACACGCGCTCGATTCCGCCAGGCAGGACCCGCACGGCGTTCTTCGGCCCCTGGTTCGCGAGCAGCCGCACGGCCTCTGCTGCGCGCTCCCGACCGCGCTGTTCGAGCACCCGACCGGCCAACAGCAGCGCCACCAGCATGCCCAGGGAGTCGAGGTATCCGTCGTGACCCGAGAATGTCGCCCAGACCCCGTGCGCGTAGAGCACCACCACCGCCAGGCTCACGGGCAGGTCGACGTGGAGCAGCCCGCGCCGAAGGCTCGCTACGGCCCCCACGTAGAACGGCTCGGCACACCAGAGGGCCACGGGCGTGGCGAGCACCAGCGCAGCCCAGCGAAAGAGGACCTGGTAGGGCTCGCTCATGCCCAGCGCCCAGCCCAGGTAGACCGGCGCGGCCACCATCATCCCGTTCATGGCGGCGAAGCAGGCCACGCCGAGCCGCAGCAGCAGGCCGCGGTCCGGCGGGTCTGCGCCCAGATCGGCGCGTGGCCGGTAGCCGAGGGCCGCAACCCTCTCGCCGATCGACGGCAGGTCGGTGCGCGAGGGGTCCCAGCGCACCAGGGCACGCCCGCTCGCGTGGCTGACGTGCGCCGAGACCACGCCGTCCAGGTCCGCGAGCGCCTTCTCGTTGAGCCAGGCACACGCCCCACAGCGCAGCCCGCCGATCACCAGGCGCGCCTCGCAGGTGCCGCCCTGATCCACCACGGGCACGGCGCTCCAGTCCACATCGGCTGGAGCCGGTCGGTCGGGCGTCGCGGTCCGTCGCGTGTACCAGGCCTCCAGCCCGGCTGCGTGCACGATGGCCGCAGCCCCCTCGCAGCCCGCACAGCAGTACACCGGGTCCGCCCCGGTCGCTTCGACCGGCAGCCCGCAGTGGGCGCATCGGGTCCTGTTCACGGCGAGCTGCATGGGTCCTCGTCCTGCAAGCCGCGGGCCGACTGGCACGGGTCTTGAAACACGACCGCGCATGGAGCTCCTGCTGGCCGCGTTGTGGATGGGTGTCGCCGGGTCGCTGCACTGCGTCGGCATGTGCGGCGGCTTCGCGGTCGCCGCCGGGGCCCGTGGCCCGCTCCACGGCCTGGCGTGGCACGCGGGTCGGTGGACCACGTACGCGGTGGCCGGGGCAGCGCTCGGCTGGCTCGGAGGCGGCTTGCCGGGCCCCACGTGGCTGCCGCAGGCGCTTGCGGCCGTCGGCCTGCTCGCCTTCGCCACCACCCTGGGCGGCTGGTTCCACGTGCCGCTCCGTGCGGCGCCCGGTGTGACCTCGGTGGCCGTTCGGCTGGCCCGCAGCCCGGGCCTGCTCGCCCGCTACGGCTTCGGCCTCGTGACCGGCCTGCTCCCCTGTGGGATGACCCTCGCCGCGCTCTCCCTGGCGCTGGGCGCGGAGCGTCCCGCCTTGGGCGGCGCGGCCATGGTCGTCTTTGGTCTCGGCACCAGCCCGGCGCTGTCGGTCGCCGCGGACCTGCTCGGCAGGGTGGCCTCTGCCGGTCGCGGCACCCGCAGGATGGTGTCCCTCGCCGTGCTCGCGCTGGGCCTGGTGGCGCTCGCCTGGCGAGGTGCGCCGGCCGACACGGGAGGCGAGCCTTGTCACACCCACTCTGTGTCGGATCCCACACAACCGCTGGGCCAAAAGGCCCACTTGCGCCTGGACGCAGCCCGGAACCCACACGGATCGCTGGCACGCAACTTGCGAAGGACGACGTGACCCCTCCAGGAGCCCCCATGAGCACAGGCGAGCGCTACGACGACGCCACCGTCAAACGCTTCATCGGCGCGACCGTGCTCTGGGGCGCCGTGGGCATGCTCGTAGGCGTCGTGCTCGCCCTGCAGCTGGCCTGGTGGCCCGCGAACCTCGGCCTGCCGTGGACCACCTTCGGTCGCCTGCGTCCCCTCCACACCAACGCGGTCATCTTCGCCTTCACCGGCAACTTCATCTTCGCGGCCATCTACTACAGCCTGCCGCGGTTGCTGAAGACCCCCATGTTCAGCCCGCTGCTCTCGAAGGTGCACTTCTGGGGCTGGCAGGCCATCATCGTCTCGGCCGCGATCACGTTGCCGCTCGGGCTGACCCAGGGCAAGGAATACGCCGAGCTGATCTGGCCCATCGACGTCGCCATCGCGCTGGTGTGGGTCGCCTTCGCCGTGAACTTCTTCGGCGCGATCTGGCGCCGACGCGTGAAGCACCTCTACGTGGCGGTGTGGTTCTACATGTCGATGGTCATCACCATCACCGTGCTCCACGTGACCAACAGCCTGGCCCTGCCGGCCACCCTCACGCGCAGCTACCCGGTCTTCTCGGGCATGACCGACGCCCTGGTGCAGTGGTGGTACGGCCACAACGCCGTCGGGTTCCTGCTCACCACGCCCATCCTCGGCATCATGTACTACTTCCTGCCGAAGTCGGTGGAGCGGCCTGTGTACAGCTACCGGCTCTCCATCGTGCACTTCTGGGCCCTGGTCTTCCTGTACATCTGGGCGGGCCCGCACCACCTGCTGTACTCGGCCCTGCCCGACTGGGCCCAGACCCTCGGCATGGTCTTCTCGGTCGCGCTCATCGCGCCGAGCTGGGGCGGCATGTTGAACGGCCTGCTCACGCTTCGAGGCGCCTGGGACAAGCTCCGGACCGACCCGGTGGTGAAGTTCTGGGTGGTGGCCGTCAGCTTCTACGGCATGAGCACCTTCGAAGGGCCGCTGATGTCCATCCGAGCCGTCAACGCCCTCTCGCACTACACCGACTGGACGATCGGGCACGTGCACTCGGGTGCCTTGGGCTGGGTCGGCATGGCGGCCTTCGCCACCCTGTACTGGCTCGTTCCACAGGTGTACGGGCGAGAGCTCCACAGCCAGAAGGCCGCCACCGCGCACTTCTGGCTCGCGACCATCGGCATCGTCATCTACATCGTGGCGATGTGGGTGGCCGGCATCACCCAGGGCCTGATGTGGCGGGCCATCGACCCCGACACCGGCTTGCTCGCCTACCCCAACTTCATGGACACGGTCCTGCAGCTGATCCCCTTCTACTGGCTGCGCCTGCTGGGCGGCCTGATGTACCTGTGCGGGACCCTGCTGGCGGGCTGGAACCTCTGGCAGACCGCCCGTGAGCCCCTGCCCGCACGCCACCAGGAGGTCGCATGATCCACGGGGAAGAGAGCTGGCATCGCAAGCTGGTCGAGCACCGCAGCGCCCTGATGGCCGTGGGCGTCACCGTGGGGATCGCGCTGGGGAGCCTGATCGAGATCGTGCCGATGTACACGGTGGCCGCCGGGCCCGACATGGCCGACACGGTGGCACCCTACACCGCCCTCGAGCTCGCAGGCCGAGACATCTATGTGCGGGAGGGTTGCTACAACTGCCACTCCCAGATGATCCGACCCTTCCGGGCCGAGACCCTGCGCTACGGCGACTGGTCGCGGGCTGGCGAGGTCGCCTGGGACCGACCCTTCCAGCTCGGCAGCCGTCGCATCGGGCCGGACCTGGCGCGGATCGGTGGGAAGTACCCCGACGCCTGGCACTACGAGCACATGGCCGACCCGAGGGCGACGACCCCAGGCTCCATCATGCCGCCCTACCCGTGGCTCCTCGACGACAAGATCACCGCCGCCGACGTCGCGGCCACCGTGGGCGCCCACGCCACGCTCGGCGTGCCCTACGACGACACGAGCGTCGAGGCGGTGTCGCGCTCGCTGGAGGAACAGGGTGGGGGCATCGTCACCCGCCTCGCCGAGGCCCGGATCGACGCCGAGCCCGACGACGAGATCGTGGCGCTGATCGCCTACCTCCAGAAGCTGGGGGCGTCGTGAACCCCCTGTTCAAGGCCGCCGCCGACACCGCCGACGGCGGCTTCGTGATGGGCCTCGTCACCGCGGGCTTCCTGATCTGCTTCTTCGGTTGGGTGGCCTACGCCTGGTGGCCGGGGTCCGGTGACGAGATGGCGCGGCGTGCCCGCATGCCGCTCGAGGAGGACTGAGATGGGCCGCGAGAACGACCGCATCCTGGGCCACGCCGACGAGGCCGACGGCATCGACGAGTACGACAACCCGATGCCGGCCTGGTGGCTCGGGCTGTTCTTCTTCTGTGTCGTCTGGGGCGTGGGCTACCTGGCGCACTACCACCTCCTCGGAGAGCGGAGCCAGGTCGGGGCCTACGACGCCGAGGTGCTCGCCGCCGCCGAGCGCTGGCCGGCCGTCTCCGCCGCCGACGCGGTGGTGACCGAGGTCACGAGCGACGTGGTGGACGCCGGCAAGCAGACCTACATGACCACCTGCCTGGCCTGCCACGGTGCGGACCTGACCGGCGGCATCGGGCCGAACCTGGTCGATGGGGAGTGGTTGCACGGCAGCGACCTCGCCTCCATCACCCGCACGGTGATGGACGGCGTCCCCGAGAAGGGCATGCCGGCCTGGGGGCCGGTGCTCGGGGCCGACAAGGTCGGCCAGGTGGCGGCCTACGTGCAGTCGGCAGGTGGCGGTCGTTGATGGGCTTCGTGATGCAGCGCGCGAAGGTGCAGGTGGCGGACACGCGTGGGCGTTTCCAGCGCATCCACCGCCGCTCTGCCGTGCTGCTCCAGGCCATCTTCTTCCTGGTGCCCTGGATCCAGCTGGGGGACCACCCCCTCGTGCAGGCCGATCTCGTGGCGCGAAAGCTCTACGCGTTCGGCGCCGTCTTCACACCGCGCGACACCTTCTTCCTGGTGCTCCTCGCCCTGATGGGGGCCTTCGGTCTGTTCCTGTTCACCAGCCTCTTCGGTCGGCTCTGGTGTGGCTACACGTGCCCCCAGACCTTCTTCCTCGAGGAGTGGATCCGTCCCCTCGAGCGTTGGGTGGAAGGCTCCCGCGGCAAGCGGATCCAGCTCGAGCGATCCCGCTGGTCGCCGGGCAAGATCGGCCGGAAGGTCCTCAAGTGGGGCCTGTTCGCCGGCGCGGCCTGGCTCGTCGCAGGGACCTTCACCAGCTGGTTCGCCGGCGCGCGTGCTTTCTGGACCGGCGGGTCGCCCCGTGGCGCCTACGGCTTCGCGGTGGTGATGGCCGGCTTGCTCTACGCCGACTTCGCCTGGTTCCGGGAGCAGGCCTGCAACTACCTCTGCCCCTACGCCCGCTTCCAGGGTGCGCTCACCGACGACCACTCCCTGGTCGTGAGCTACGACCTCCCTCGGGGCGAGCCGCGTGGCAAGCCGGGCAAGGCCGAGGGCGCCTGCATCGACTGCAAGCTGTGTGTGTCGGTCTGTCCCCAGGGTGTCGACATTCGGCAGGGCTTCCAGCTCGAGTGCATCACCTGCGCCCGCTGCGTCGATGCCTGCGACAACGTCATGTCCCGCTTCGGGCAGCCGGGTCTGGTCCGCTACACCACGCAGGCCGCCGAGGAAGGGCGCCAGGCGCGCCCCGCTCGTCCCCGCACCATCGCCTACGTGGCGATCCTCACACTGCTGATGGCGCTCTTCATCGGTGCCCTCGCCAGGCGGACCACGCTGCAGGCCGACCTCCAGCGCCTGCCGGGCTCGCTCTACAGCATCGATGCGGACGGCTGGACACGGAACACCTACCTGCTCCACCTCACGCAGACCGTCGCCGCGGAGAGCGACGTGATCTCGGTGGAGCTCGCTGGTGTCGACGCCGAGCTGGTGGTGCCGCCCATCACCCTGGGCCAGGACGAAGCCACCACCGTGCCGCTCGTGGTGCGGGTGGCGCCCGCCGACGTCACGGCGCGCACGATGCCCCTCGTGGTGCTCGTTCGTGCCGGTGACGAGCTCGTCGAGGTCGCCGGCACCTTCAAGAGCGAGGGCCCACGGCTGGACTCGGAGGCGAGGTGACACGCTGGACTGCGGGGCTGCTCCTCGGCTTCGGCCTGGTGCTCGCCGTCAATGGCGCGATGCTGTGGCTCGCGCTCGACGACCCGCCCGCCATCGACCCCGCCTACGAGCTGGAACGCGACCGACAAGGAGCTGCACCATGACGAGCTCGAGCTGCCCCTGCCCGCACCCGTGCCACACCTTCGACGAGACCTCGGTGCTGATGACCCATGGCACCGCGTTCCGCTTCGAGCCCGGCGACGTGTTGTGGCGCGAGGGCGACCTGGCCCACGAGCTGGTCGCGGTGTGCACGGGCCATCTGCTCGTCGCGCTCGGACGCGACCTCCGTGAGGCGCCCCTCATCGAGCTGGTCACCCGCGGCGGGATGGTGGGGTTCTCGGCCGCCGAGCCCCACTCACGCCGGATCCACACGGTGGTCGCGGGGTCCGCCGGCAAGGCCATGCGGCTCGACGCCGACGATCTGCAGGGTCTGCTCCGCAGGAACAAGGATGCGGCGTTGGCCCTTGCACGCGCGCAGCTGTGGGCCATGCGCAGCCAGGCCACCTGGCGCCGCATCCGCGAAGGGGGTCAAGCGGCCCGGCGCGTCGCGTCGGCCCTGCTCCACCTCGCCGATGAGCTCGGCCTCGCCGATGCACGAGGGACCTTCGTGCCCCTGCACCTCACCCGCAGCGAGCTCGGACGGCTCATCGGCTGCGGCGACGCCACCGTCACGCGCCGCATCACTGCCTGGTCGGATCTCGTGCACACCACCCGGGAAGGCATCGTGCTGCACGATCGCGCCGGACTCGAGGCGGTGCTGGACCGACCAGGACGCTAACGTCGCACCTCACCACCCGAGTCCCCCATGCCCCACACCGTGCTCGTCTGCGACGACGAAGAGCTCATCCGCTGGTCCGTGTGTGAACACCTGCGCTCGGCTGGCTTCAACGTCTTCGAGGCTGAGGACGGCGAGGACTGTCTGGCGAAGGTCGAGCGGCTCGCGCCCGACCTGTTGCTCACCGACCTGAAGATGCCCCGGAAGGGGGGGCTGCAGGTCCTCCGTTCGCTCCGGGAGAACGGCAACGAGCTGCCCGTTGTCGTGATGACCGCCCACGGTGCGGTCGACTCGGCGGTCGAGGCCACCCAGCTGGGCGCCCGGGACTACCTCTCGAAGCCCTTCGACCTGCGCGAGGCCGAGCTCGCGGTGCGCAAGGCGCTGGAGGCCCACCGCCTCGAGCACGAGGTGCGCTACCTCCGCGGGCAGCGCACGCCCGCCTACGGCAAGATCATCGGCGAGTCCCCCGCGATGCAGCGGATGTTCGGCACGCTCGAGCGCCTCGAGCGGGTGGACGCCCCCACGATCCTGCTCACGGGCGAATCCGGCACCGGCAAGGATCTCATCGCCCACGCCATCCACGAGAGCGGCCAGCGGCGCGACGGGCCGCTGATGGAGGTCGACTGCGCCAGCCTGCCGGAGCAGCTGATGGAGTCCGCGCTCTACGGCCACGAACGGGGCGCCTTCACCGACGCCAAGAGCATGAAGCGGGGCATGTTCGAGGTCGCCCGTGGCGGCACCATCTTCCTGGACGAGATCGGCGAGATGAGCCCCACGATGCAGGCCAAGCTGCTCCGGGCGCTCGAGAACCGCCGCTTCAAGCGCGTGGGCGGCACCGTCGACCTCACCCTGGACGCCGGCGTGATCGCCGCCACCAACCGTCAGCTGCAGGACGAGGTGGCCGCTGGCAACTTCCGCGAGGACCTGTATTTCCGACTCAACGTGGTCTCCATCGAGGTCCCCCCGCTGCGAGAGCGCCGCGACGACGTGCTGCTGTTGGTGGACCGGTTCCTGCGCCGCTTCAACGCCGACTTCAGGCGGGAGGTCTCCGGCGTGACCGAGCAGGCCGCGCGTCTCCTGGTCGGCTACCGCTGGCCGGGCAACGTGCGCGAGCTGCGCAACGTGATCGAGCGCATCGTCATCCTCGAAGCCGAAGACGTCATCAGCGTCGAGCACCTGCCACCGGAGATCCGCTATGGGCGCGGCGCCGGGGCAGCCGGCGGCTTCGTGCTGCCCGAGGAGGGGGTCGACCTGGTCGAGCTGGAGCGCAGCTTGCTCCAGCAGGCGATGGACCGGGTCGACGGCAACCAGTCCGCCGCGGCCCGCCTGCTCGGCATCACGCGCTACCAGCTCCGCTACCGGATGGAGAAGCACGGCCTGCACAAGGGAGGGTGAGCCGAAAGGTCGCCCCGGTGCGGGTAGGCACCACCTGCAGCTCGCCGCCGAGGGACTCCGCCAGCTTCCTGGAGATGGCGAGGCCGAGACCGGTGCCCTTGGCCTTGGTGGTGACGAAGGGCTCGAAGAGGCGCTGCACGACCTCGGGATCGACTCCGGGGCCATCGTCCGACACATCGAACACCCCCGGCGCGGTGTGCAGCTCGACGGTTCCGTGGGGTCCTGAGGCGTCGCGGGCGTTCTGGAGGAGGTTGACCAGCACCTGCTTCACCAGGTGCGGATCGGTGCGCAACATGCCCCCTTCCGGGGGACCGGCCAGGGTCGCCTGGACGCCGCTCTCGGCCAGGGCTTCCCGAGCAATCCCCCGGCAATCTGCGGTCACCAACCGGAGCACCGGCGGGCGAGCGAAGCCCAGCAGATCGGTGACGAGGCGATCGAGGCGTACGACCTGCTGCTGCACCTTGGCGAGCACGGGGCCCCGTCGGTCGTCGCTGGGCAAGGACGCGCCGATGACCTGCAGCGTGGTGGAGATCGCCGCGAGCGGGTTGCGGATCTCGTGGGCGACGTTGG
The DNA here is from genome assembly GCA_964604675.1 of uncultured Enterobacterales bacterium. GTDB lineage: Bacteria > Myxococcota_A > UBA796 > UBA796 > CAJQPC01 > CAZSAT01. Next base: position 4,507 of record CAZSAT010000158.1, on the reverse strand, counting down.
CGGCGAGGGCGCCGATGCGCGCCAGGCTCTCGACCCGCTCCAGCTCGATGCGCGGACGCACGGCCTCGGTGAGCTCTTCGAGGTGGAGCAGCAGGCGCACGCTGCCGTGGTCGAGCGGCACGAGCGTGAACCGGAAGTGCCGCGCCTCCGAGCCGGTGCCGAGATCGACCTGGGACAGCGTGACCGTGCTGCCTTCACCGACGGCGCGGCCCAGGGCCGTGGGCAGGTCGGCGGCCTCGATCAGCTCCTGCGGCAGGTAGTCCCGGTACGACAGTCCGGTGGCCTCCCGCGCTCCGAACAGCCGCGTGTCGGCACGGGTGGCCGAGACCACCACGCCCTCGGCGTCCAGGAGCAGCACCGTGACCGGGAGGTTCTCGATCAGGAGGTCGCGAAGATCGGCGAGCCGCCGGTCCTGCTGGGCGACCAGGTAGGCGCTCGTCATGGCCGCGAGGTCCAGGTCGGTGATGCGCACCACGGCGTCGCAGGTGGGCTCGGCCAGCTCCAGGCTCTCGCGTGCCACCTGGCACACCAACCGGCGCATCACGTTCATCGACATGAACATGTACCGCTCGGCCAGCCCGACGCGCACGTGGACCTCGCCCACGCGGCGGCGCCGCGCGAAGTAGTCGTCGTCCCACGGGCCGGCCAGGAGCTCGCGCAGCCACTGGGCCTGGGTGAGCTTGAGGCGCTCCGTCTCGGCCTCGGTCCGCAGCACGCTCCGAGTGCCTTCGTTGGCCAGGATGCGTTCGTAGAAGGCCTCCATGATCTCGGGCATGCGGGCCTCGACGTGAGGCGCCAGGGCCCCCAGCAGCGCGCCGTCGAGGGCATCGTCGAAGCCGATGTACAGCTTCATCTCGCGCCAGTTGGTCATGGTCCACTGCTACCGGAGGCGGAAGGTGGTGGCAAGCCTTGTTAGGCCGCTCCATGCGCTGGATCTGGAAGCCCTTCGAAGGCCTCACGCCCCACGAGCTCTACGACCTGATGCAGCTGCGCCAGGTGGTGTTCGTGGTCGAGCAGGACTGCGTGTACCAGGACGCCGATGGCCTCGATCAACAGGCCTGGCACCTGCTCGGTTACCGCGACGAGGGGCTCGTCGGCTACCTCCGCGCCTTCGGCCCCGGCGTCACGCGCGACGAGGCGGTCATCGGACGCGTGGTGACCTCGCCGAGCGCGCGCGGCACGGGGCTGGGGCGGCCCTTGATGCGCGAGGGCCAGGCGCGCCTGGTGCAGACCTTCGGACCGGCCGTGATCCATCTCTCGGCCCAGGCCCACCTGGAGGGCTTCTACGGCTCCCTGGGCTACGCGGTCACGGGTCCTGGGTACCTCGAGGACGGCATCCCTCACCTGCCCATGGATCGACCGGCCGGCGCGTAGCCAGGGGCTTCGAGTCCCAACGCCCGCCAGCTCGTGAGACACCGGGCAGCGACACCCCGCTCCAACGACCGTGGCCCGGCGCGCTCGGTGGGTGGCCAGCCACTCCTTGACCCGGAACTGCTGCGGGGTCACGAGCAGCACGCTCGCGGCATCTTCGATGACGTCGCCCACGCGGCGCGCGCTGGCACCTGCATCCGGGTCACGAACACCTCGTCGGACCGTCGCACCAGGGTGTCGAGCGTGGGCGGAGGCACCACCACCGCCTGCTGGCGTTCGGCCGAGACCGGAGTGGCGAAGCGTTGCTCGGAGTCGGTCCCGTCGGGCGATCCGCAGGCGCCCAGCGGGTCGAGGAAAAGCAGGGCCATCGACCTCGGCCTTCTCGAGGATCATGCCAGTGTGCGGGAGGGCCCTGGAACGAGGGCTCTCGTGCGACCGCGGCTGCCATCGGGGCCATGGGACACACCCGAGCTGGGTGATTTCACACGCCCGGCGCGTCGCTCGCTCTTGGGGGGGCGGCCTGCACGCGAGCCTCGTGGCCATCGGAGTCCACCAGCCAGGTGAGCGGTCGCCCGGTGATCGCGCTGGCGATGGCTGCATCCATCTCCCGACCCTCGCTGCGCAGGATCACCTTGAGCCCGGCCGCTCGGAGCGGTGCCGCCAGCCGGTGCAGTGTGGCCAGCGTCTCCAGCAAGCCGAGCTGTCGCGTGAGCCCGACCAGGAGCACCTCACGGGAGCCCTGGAGCGCGAGCTCGCGGGCGAGCTCGATCCCCTGCTCGGGTCGCGTCAGGTCTCGAAGCGCCAACATCACCATCGGGCGAGCTCAGGGTCGCTCGGCCCGGTCGAACATCACCGCAGCCTCTGCGAGCACGTCGGTGATGCTGAGGATGCCCACCAGCTCGCCAGCGTCACCCACCACGGGCAGCGAGCCGATTCGGTGTTCGAGGAGCAGGCGCGTCGCGGCCCCGGCGCCGGCCGCCGCATGCACGACGAAGGGGTCCGGGGTCATGTGGTCTTCGACCAGGCTCTCCAGGACCTCGTCAGGAAGCGACTCCACCCCGTCTTCGTGCAGATCGGGGCCGAGGCGGGCGCGCAGGTCCCGCTCGCTGATGATGCCCACGAGGGTGCCGTCGGCGCGGGCCACGGGCAGCTCGTGGATGCTGTTGCGATCCATCAGGTCCAGGGCGTCGGTGAGCAGGGCCGCTGGACCGATGGTCAGCGGGTCCCGGGTCATCAGTCCCTCCACCGTCAGGCCCACAGCCTGCCAGCCGACGGGTCGGTCGGGGGCGGGGCGACCCAGGGGGCGGGCGCGGTCGATCAGGTCGTTCCAGGACATTCGGCTCTCCGTTCTCGACCGCTTGACACAGCAAAGCCCGTGCCAGCCGCGCGGCAACACGGCACAGCGCTTGCAAAGGAGCCACGAAACAGGAGCTCGTCATGCACTTCATCCTCGAGACCGTCACCACCCCCGAGCTCTCGATCGCTGTGGGGATTGGCCTCGCCTTGGTGCTGCTGGCGCTCGTTCCCCTGCTGAAGCTCGACGCTCCCACGGCTCCCCGCACCGGCCAGATCGGCAACTGACGATGGGCCGAATCACCCACGCGACTGTGGCAGATCCTACGGCCCCTGGTCGCGCCCAACTCTTGACACCCATGGAGTCCCGATGCGTTGGATGACATCCTCCTTCCTGCTCGGCGCGCTGGCGCCGCTCGCCTTCGCCGCAGACCTTCGCGACGATCAGTCCGCCGGGTCTGCCGAGCAGATCGCCGCCGGCCAGGCCGCGTTCGCGATGTGCGGCGGCTGCCACGGCATGAATGGCGAGGGGGTCGTGGGCGTCGGCCCGCGCCTCAACAGCGCCAACTACCTCGCGGCCGCCCCCGACAGCTTCTTCCACGACACCTTGATGAAGGGCCGCGCCGGCACCAACATGATGGCCTTCGGCGCGAGCCTGCCGGCGGAGCAGGTGGACGGCCTGGTGGCCTACATCCGGTCGTGGCAGACCACCGACAGCATCGAGCTCGACGAGTCCCCCCTCGCCGGCACGGTGGAGATGGGCGAGAGCGTCTGGAACGACATCTGCTCCCGCTGCCACGGTCGATCGGGTGCCGGCTACTCCGAGGCAGGGTCCGGCACCGGCATCGGCCGCAAGGACTTCCTGGACGTGGCCTCGAACGGCTTCCTCCGGGCCGTCATCAAGAACGGCAAGGACAACACGCAGATGAAGTCCTTCTCCACCAACAGCCCCATCTCCGTGGCCGATCTGACCGACGAGCAGATCGACGCCGTCATCCGCTACCTGCGCGCCAACGCCTGGTAACCCGAGAGGTCCGAACCATGTCCAAGCACACCATCTGGGATGCCAAGGCCGACGAGCTCCGTTCCGAAGCCCCCGAACACCCCGAGCCCACCGGTCACTACCGCAAGGGCTTCACCCGCCGGACGGCGATGAAGGGCATGGGCGTGGTCGGCGCGGCCGCGGCCGCTGGCTGCACGCCGAAGACCATCGAGGACGAGGGCGCCGCCGTCACCCCGCCCGGCCCGGTGGTGACCGCGGGGGACACGCCGGCTCCGCCCGAGGTCGAGGTGCCCAACAACATCCTCGCCCAGTGCCCCTACTGCGGGGTGGGCTGCGGCACGCTCATCCAGACCGAGAAGGGACGCATCGTCGGCATGGTCCCCGACCTCAAGCACCCGACCAACAAGGGTCTCCAGTGCATCAAGGGCCTGAGCTCCAACGAGGCGATCTACGTCGACCGGCTCACCAGGCCCCTCATCCGAAAGGACATGTCGGACCCGACGCGGGGCCATGTGTCGGCTACCAAGGGTGGCTTCGACGACGACATGTTCCGTGAAGCCACCTGGGAGGAGGCCGAGCACCTCATCGTCGACAAGATCGTGGAGATCATCGAGCACTCGGGCGGCAACTCGGTCGGCCTGTATGGCTCGGGCCAGCTTCCGGTCGAAGGCCAGTACCTCGAGAACCTCTTCATGAAGGGGGTCATCGGCTCGAACACCATCGAGGCCAACGCCCGCATGTGCATGACCTCGGCGGTCACCGGGTACTTCAAGACACTGGGGTCGGACACGCCGCCCACCAGCTACGAGGACATCGAGCTGGCCGACATGGTCACCCACT
>CAZSAT010000157.1:4508-14864 GCA_964604675.1 uncultured Enterobacterales bacterium | reverse complement strand
GCGCCCATGGTCACCCTGCTACTCGCCGCCGCGATCGCCGCCTGCCCGGACGAGACCTTCACCTTCACGGGCCAGCCGGCCTGCGTGGAGCTCGCGTTCACCGGCGAGAGCACCGCGCTGGTCAACCTGTGCGAGCAACCGGTGCTGGTCGACCAGTCGGTGGCGCGGGCGACGTCGGCGCACGCCGCCGCCAGCATCGTCCCCGCCGGGGCATCGGCCGAGCTCCGGGATCTGAGCGTGTTCACCATCGGCGTGGACGGCCGGCTCTACCGGGTGGTCGCGACGCTGGCAGACGTCGAGGGATGCCTCGCTCCGGAGTGAGGCCTCGCGGATAGTGCGCCAGGACCGAGCCTGACTACTCTTCCGCCGCCTCGAGCGAGGCCTTGTAGCGACGCCGCGCCTTGCGCATGGCGTTGCGCTTCCGCTTGCGCCGGAGCATCCGCTGGTCGCGCTCGTACAACGCCTCGACCTTGGCCCGCGCCCAGGGCGTGCGCCGGAGGAAGGCCAGGCTCGAGCCGATCGTGGGGTCCTGCTGGAAGCACCGGATGCGGACGTGGAAGGCGAGGTCCTCCCACCCACGACGCCCCACGAGGTCCTCGAGCATCGCCTTGAGCGTGACGCCGTGCAGCAGGTCGTCGGGCTTGTCCATGCGCCAGCCTATCCCCTGCCAGCCAAGGACCGGTCGGCCGCTGTGAAGCGCGGAGCGGGCTACGCTGGGTCGATGATCCTGCTCGCCGCCCTCGCGCTCGCCGGTCCCACGCTCACCTCCACGGCCTTCGACCACGAAGGGTCCATCCCCGCCGCCTACACCTGCGAAGGCAGCGACGCGGTCCCCGCCCTGGCGTGGGGTGAGCTCCCCGAAGGCACGCAGGCGCTCACCCTCATCGTCGACGACCCCGACGCGCCGGACCCGGCCGCCCCCCAGATGACCTGGGTGCACTGGGTGCTCTACGACCTCCCAGCGACCGCGCCCGGCATCCCGGAAGGAGGCGCCCTGCCGGAGGGCACCCGCGAGGGCCTGAACGACTGGAAGCGCACGGGCTGGGGCGGACCGTGTCCACCGATCGGGCGGCATCGGTACCTCTTCAAGCTCTACGCGCTCTCCGCCCCGCTCGGCGACCTCGGCCAGCCCGACAAGGCCGCCGTGGAGGCCGCCATGGCGGGCAAGGTGCTGGGCGAGGTGGCGCTCATCGGCACCTACGAGAAGGCCGGCTGAGCCCTCACGGCCACACGAAGGCGACCGGCTCGGTGCGCTCCTGCACGTTGCGGTTGCTGTCCCGCGCGAGCCCGCTGACCATCAGGTAGTAGGTCTCACCGCTGGTCGGGGTCCAGCCCGACGACTCGTCGAAGGGGGACTGCTTGATGTGGTCCCCGGCGACCGAGGTCCGTGCCTTGCACGTCTGCTCGGGCCGCAGCCACTCCCAGGTGGCGCCGTACCACTGGTCGTCGTGCCAGATGAAGATCCAGGGGTTCCCGACCACGTCGGTGCCGTTGTAGTCGAAGATCGGCCACTCGTCGGCCTTGTCGTAGTCGAAGCAGATGTTCGAGCTGTCGACCGACACCGACGCGATGGTCGACGTCACGTCCCACCCCGACACGTCGGTGTGCAGCCAGGTCACGTCGTCGAGGTCCAGCGGGGGCTGTTCGTCCTGGTCGCAGACCACGTCGACCGTGACCTCGAGCACCTCCCCGAACCAGTGCACGTTCTCGAGGACCATCTGCCAGTCGGTCAGGTAGCTGCCTTCGGCCTCCGGGGCGGTCAGCTCCAGCTCGAAGGTGTGCTCGTCGCCCGGCGCCACCGCCACGCCGTCGTCGAGGTAGGCGCGCGTGCTCCCGTGGAAGGGGTCCTCGTCGGCCACGGTGCCGAGCTTGTAGAGCGCGTCCCGGGTCCACACGGAGTCGCCGGCGTTCTGCACGGTGATCGACGCCGAAGCGCTCTCCCCACAGCCCAGCGACCCCGGGAAGTCCGCACCGACCACCCAGGCGTCGTCGCCCAGCGCACCCCCATCGGTGTCGGCCACCTCGTCGGTCGAACCCTCCTCGTCGGGCTGCACCGAGCCGCTGTCCTCCTCCTCGGAGGGCCGGGCGCCACGGGCGCTGGCGGTGTCTTCGACGGGTGCGGCACAGGCCCAGAGCATCCACATCAGGATCAACCGGTCGGCGCCCCTGAAGCCTAACACTGGTAGCGTCTCCGCATGGAGCCTTCCGCGAAGCCCCGACGCTTCTCCTTGATCCGCGACTTCGTGCTCGCGGACTTCATCACCCTCGGCAATGCGGCCTGCGGCACCGCCGCCATCTTCTTCTGCCTCGACCACCTCGACTTCCACGACGACCGCAAGCTCTGGGCGGCCGTCGCGCTCCTCCCCGTGGCCTTCGTGTGCGACGCGGCCGACGGCATGGTCGCCCGCTGGCGGCACAAGCAGTCGCCCTACGGCGCGGACCTCGACTCCCTGGCCGACATCGTCTCCTTCGGCGTGGCGCCGGCCGTGCTCGCCTACACCCTCGGCATGCGCGGGCTGTGGGACATGGCCATCCTCCTGGTCTTCGTGTGCTGCGGCATCGCGCGCCTCGCTCGCTTCAACGCCACCGCCGACGACCTGATGACCGACAAGGGCAAGGTCTCCCACTTCGAGGGCACGCCGATCCCCATCAGCCTGCTGCTCGTGGCGCTCACCGCGTGGTTGGCGTGGCAGGGGCTCGTGGGCGAGGATCTTCCGCTCGGTGAGCACCGCATGCTCGGTGCCCGCTTCCACCCGATCAGCCTCGCCTGGCTCGCGGTGGGCTCGTTGATGGTGAGCACGATCCGGGTGCCCAAGCCGTGAGCTTCACCTTCGCGGTCGTCGCCGACACCCACATCCACCCGCCGGACGACGCCCGCCAGAGCGGCTGGCCCAGCGACGCGGAACACAACGACCGCAGCCGACGGGTGGTCGCCCTGCTCGACCGCCTGCAGCCGGACTTCGTCGTCCACCTCGGCGACGTCCCGCACCCGGTGCCCGGCCTGGCAGCGCACGAAGTCGCGATGTCCACCGCGCAGGCGATCTGGTCGGAGCTCCGCTGCCCGCTCCACGTGGTGCCCGGCAACCACGACGTGGGCGACAAGCCCCACCCCACGGCCCCGGCACCGCGAACGGATCCGGCCCTGCACGACCGCTTCACGGAGCGCTGGGGGCCGCCGTGGCAGAGCTTCACCCACCGCGACGTGCGCTTCGTGTTCCTCGACACGCCCATCCTGGGCACCGGATCCGAGCCGGAGCTCGAGCAGCGTGCCTGGCTCGAGGACGAGCTGGCGAAGCCGCACCGACGCTTCGTGTTCATGCACTACCCGCCCTTCCTGTGTGATCCCGACGAGGCCGAGCACTACGACAACCTGGGTGAGCCCCAGCGCACCTGGCTGGTCTCCCTGCTGCGGCACGCACACGTGGAGGCGGGGTTCTTCGGCCACGTGCACCACTTCTTCTGGAACCGGGTGGGCGGCGTGGAGCTCTACGGCCTGCCCGCGACCAGCTTCGTCCGGCCTGGCTACGCCGAGCTCTGCCGCGTGCCGCCGAGCGACAAGGAGTTCGGCCGCAACGAGGTCCACAAGCTCGGCCTTGCGCTGGTCCACGTCGACGAACGCGGTCACCGCTTCGAACCGCTGGACCTACCCGACGTGGAAGGGTCCAGCCGGGCGGTGCAGGTGCCCTTCGGCCTCACCCTGCGCCACAGCTGGGCCGCTCCGAGGGAGCTGCCCGCCGACAACATCGATCCCTTTGCGCGGAAGCAGGCGCGGAACGACCTGTGGCTCTGGCGTGCCTGGCAGCTGGGCGCGAACACGTTCCGCGTGCCGGTCGGCGATCTGCTGCTGCACCGCGAGCGCATGGCGCAGCTGGCCGAGCGCGGCCACCGCTGGGTGGTCATCGTGCCCGGCGCCCCGACGAACGCCACCTGGAGGCTGCTCTCCGAGCACCGCTGGATGCTGGCGGCCGCCGAGATCGTGCTCCCGCGAGGCACCGACGCACCGGTCCCGGAGCTCGAGCTCCCGCCCCTCTGGTGGTCGGTGGTGGGCCAGAAGCGCCCCGACGACAGCGTGTACTTCAGCCACTTCCCGCAGCCTGGTTACCGCCCCGACGACACCGACGCGCCCGAGGGCGCCGTCTTCCTTGTCCGCGACGCCCAAGAGCTGGCCGCGGTGGCGCGCCGTGCGACGGCCTGCGTGCTCCCGCTCCCTCGCGCCGACGAGAGCGCCACCTACGACGACGACGAGGCCCTGGCCAGGCTGATCGCCGAGGTCGCTGCGGTCGCTGGCCGGCACCCGGATCTGCCGGTGTTCCTCGATGCCCTCATCGACCACGACCGCGGGTACCACACCCGCATCGGCTTGTTGGACCGCCTCTACCGATGGCGTCGAGCGGGGCTCGTGCTGCGGGAGCCGTGACTACCGCTGGACGCGCACCGCCACGCTGTAGAGGTCGATGCGGTCCGGCCCATCACCGGCCACGTCCGCGCTCGCGAAGAGGTGGCCACCCTGCACGCGCACGCCCGGGGTCCAGTCCTTCAGCGAACGCTCGTAGCCCAGCGCCCAGTCCAGCTCGGTGCCGAGGAAGCGCCCGGTGGAGGCGGTCTCGTGGTGGGTGGTGGGCACGCCGCCGTTCCGTGCGGTGTAGAAGGCCTGGCTGATGGGCGCGGTGGCCCAGGCGGCCATCGCACCGACGCGCACGTCGAGGCCGTCGACCGGCTCGAGCTGAACGGCCGGCTGCACGTACGCCGCCTGACCGAAGGCGCCTTCCTTCACGAGGCCGTCGGCACCGTTGGGGGCCTGCCCGGCGTTCGCGGGGTCGTCGACCAGCGCGTAGGTGGCCGCGTCGACCCCGGCCAGCACCTCGTCGAAGAGCACCATGCCCACGTCGTAGTCGCGGTCGAAGGTGAAGCCGGTGGCCTTGTCGTCGGTGGCGTCGTCGCCGCTGGCGAGGCCGCCACGGAGGTGGGCCGTGACGAGCGAGGGCGCCTCCAGCGCGACCTGCGCGACCGCGCCGGCCGTGCGGACCGGTTGGTCGTCGGGCGCGTCGTAGGTGGTGGCCCGGTCGGTGCGGCCGACGATGCCGGCTCCTTCGCCCGCGAGGTGGAGCGTCCAGTCCCCGAGGGCCACGGGCACGCGCACGAACACGTCGAGCACGCCGAGCTGTGTGGTGAGCTCGCTCGGCTCGCGCTGGTTGCGGTTCACCGCGTACACGCCGAGCTCCCGTTCGCCTTCCACGCGCTGGGCCGCGACGAAGACCTGGTAGGCCTGCTGCCCGTCAGCGGCGATCGCGCTGTCGTCCTCGACCACCATGTCGCCACCGAGGCCCACCGACCACAGCTCGCTGGCGGGCAGCTGGGTGGCCACGCGCACCACGCGGTCCCCGAAGTCGGTGCGACCGAAGAGCGGATCGCCCGCGCCGTTGTTGGACAAGAGCCCCAGGCCCCACTGGCTCGTGGTGAGGCCCACCTGCAGCCCGGCGTCGCCGAGCCGGGTGTTCAGGCTCAGCTCGCGCGGGACGAAGGCGTCCTGGTTCAACACGCCGACCGTGTCGCGGTGGCGCTCGTCGATGTCGGTGGCGATCCCCCAGGGCTCCCCCCAGGCCTGGCCGGTGAAGAAGTCGGCCTCGAACTTCAGCAGCACGGTGTCGAGGGTGGCGTTCAGCCCCGTGCGGACCCGCAGGTCGCCCACCGAGGTCTGGCCGTGGGTGGTGCCCTCGGCGTCGACGGGGAAGTCCGTCAAGAGGCTCTGCACCACGCGCGTGTCGAGCGAGCCTGTCACATCGGCCGCGAAGGCCGGCAGCATCACGAGCATCATTCGGACACCCAGTCCAGCGAGGCGCAGCTGGCATCTTCGAGGCAGTGGTCGTCGGAGATCTCGGCCCCGTCGCGGGCGAAGTAGTCGGCGATCTGGAAGATCGCGAAGGTGTTGATGTCGAAGGGCAGGTCCGGGTCGGGCAGGCTGAAGCCGTGCGAGCCGTTCTTGTCGGCGTAGGGCACGCGCATGCCGATGGTGCCGGCGTCGGTGGTGTACTCCGCGCGGACCGGCTCGGCCGAGGGGGCGCCGATCTGGTCGAGCCCTTCGTCGAGATCGTCGATGTCGAAGAGGCAGGGTTCGCCGTCGGCGCAGGTCCAGTCCTGGAACTCTTCGAGGCCGTGCACGGCGCCGCTGTCGATGATGTGCCGGTCCATGGTCTTGTTCCAGCGCGGATCGACGTGCTCGAAGTCGATGAGGCCGGCGGCGCGAGCCAGAGCGTACTGGGCGTTGATCGAGACGATGGTGTCGCCGGGGGTGGGCATGAGGAGCATGTTGATCGGCTCCCCTCCACGGGCTTCGGGTGGTCGGAGCCCGTAGGTGGGCGCGTAGGCGATCGGGTCGCCAGGCTCGAACACACTGGCGAAGAAGCTGGCCACGCGGCGCAGGTCGCTGGTGCCGCGGATGTAGCCGTTGCCGTCGGCCAGGGCGACCAGCGGTTCACCGGCCGGGTAGGTCACGCTCTCGAACACCGCGTCGACCTCGAAGGTGTCGATCTCGGCGACCAGGGCGTCGTTCGCGTCGTAGAGCGTGACGATCAGCTCGTCGCCGAAGTCCGTGGTGTCCTGGGCGGTGTAGACCTCGCCTTCGTCGGCTCCGGTGTGCGGCATGCCCGTGAGCATGCGCTTCTCGTAGGCATCGGTGGCGTCGGCCGCGATGCCCACGCGGAAGGTGCCGTCCTCGGGGATCCACCCCTCGACCAGCTCCCCGTTGTCGAGGTTCTCGACCACCACGCGCCCGCCGCTCGGCACGCTGTCCAGCGTAGCGACCGTGACGTCGCGCATGTCGGTCACCGAGTTGACCATCTGCACGATGTCGAGCCCGCCATCCTTGGTGGGCGTGCCCATGAAGATGGGCGTGAAGAGCCGCCCCAAGAGCGCCTCGACGGCGCCGCTGATCTCCGTGCGCACGCCGTTGTCGAGCACGCCTCCACCGGCGACGATGGCCCCCGTGGCCGTGACGCGCGGCTCGATGGCCGCTGCCACCGAGGCGTTGTAGCCGCCCAGGGAGCCGCCCACGTAGTAGTAGCGGGCGTCCGGCGTGCCGATGTCCGGCTCGCCGTCGTCGTCCCAGTCGCAGGTCACGCGCTCGCTGCCGTCCTCGAGCACCATCGTGCCCTCGCCGCAGTTGTCGAGCATGCGCACGAACTGGCTCCAGTCGAGGGCCGCCTGGCGCACCATGTCACGGGTGTGGAAGGTGTCGGCGCTCCACTGGTCGCCGCCGGAGTCCAGCGTGCCGTTGTTGTCGAGGTCGCGGAAGCGCGCGTCCCAGAGGTGGTCCAGCACAGGCTGCAGGCCGTAGCCGTCGAGCACCACCTCGATGGTCTCGAGCTCGTCGGGGTCGACCGTGGGGCCATGACCCGGGAAGTCGATGGCGCAGGCCGCCTTGCCGGTGCGGTTGAAGGCGTGGGCGAAGCCGAGGAAGTCGAAGCGGGAGCTGCCGTAGCCGTGGCCGAAGATGACCACGTCGTAGGGGGGCTCACCCACGCTCGGCAGCGCGCAGGTGAACGGGACACGCTGGGGTGCCGCGTAGAGCGAGCCGCTGTGGGTGTCGACCTCCCACATCTCGTCGCTGTCGTCGAAGCCCCCGTCGTCGCGGTCGGCCAGCAGGTAGGGCGTGTAGAAGGCTCCACCGACCCAGGCATCGCCGTAGTTCTCGTAGCCCGCGACCAGGAAGTCGGCGGCGGCGCCATCGAACAGGCCGAGGCTGACCAGGGGGGTCATCAGCACGTCGATCGGCAGCCGGTGGGGGTCGTCGCTGTCGAGGGTGTGCATCACCGCAGCGTCGGTCATCGTGGCCGGGTAGGCGTCGCCGAGCCAGCTGAAGGGCCCCTCGCCGTGCAGGCCGTTGCGCACGTCCTGCAGCTCACCGGTGATGCGCCCCGTGGTGAACGACCAGGCGAAGGCCACGCCCTCGACGTCCACGCCGTAGTCCGGCAAGGCGTTCATCGCGGGGAAGATGGCGTCGGTCTGGCGCGTGTGGTTGACCCAGGTCCAGGGGCTCTTGACCGGCTCCCCGTCGGTGCCGACCAGGCGCTCGGTGAGCACCACCGCGTAGGTGGTCTCCTCGCGCAGCGGCACGACCGGGCGGAGGATGAGGGTCTCGGATTCCAGCTCGTAGAAGCCCATCAGGTCGGCGCGCGGGTCACCGCCTTCCGGCCACACGTTCGGCTTGTCGAGGCGCCCGTCGTTGTCGGTGTCCTCGCCCCAGTCCAGCACGCCGTTGCCGTTGAGATCCTCGTCGAAGGTCTCGAACAGCAGGCTCGGGCTGTCGGCCCGGGCATCGTTCTCGAAGTAGCGCCCGGTGTCGGGCACATCGACCGGGAAGCGCCCGTGGCCCACGTCGAGGCGGACCAGCTCCAGGTACCCCTCGGACTCCGGGTCCACGTTGACCACGTAGATGGCGTCGTCGAAGAAGTTGTCGTTGTCGCGGTGCCGGTCGAGCAACACGTCGAGGTCGAGCCGTTCGGTGAACGACACCGTGATGGGGGCGTACACGCCGAAGCCCGTCATGGTGTTGGCCTTCTCGCGGGCCTCGGTCTCCGCGTGGGTGCGCGCGTCGGTGGCGATGTTGAGCCGGAAGCCCGTGGGCGACGTGGGGTCGGTGCGGGTGGCCAGGTCGTTGGGGAAGGGCAGCTGGGGCAGCGGCTTCGCGTCGTAGTCGACCACGACCATCGGCCCGTTGCCTTCCGGGGTGGCGCGGAGGCCGTAGGGATCCTGCATGCAGGCGAGAAGAAAGAGCATCCGAGTCTCCGATCCGACAAGCTCTAACGCTCGCCGGTCAGCCGGCGACGCCGAGCCCCCCGGAGAGATGGTTCGCACGGGGCCAGCCAGGCGCCGTCAGGGCGCCCGCGCCACCACGCGCGCCGCCGGCGCCGCACCTTCCAGCTCGGGCTCCGTGCACGCCACGTACTCCAGCTCCACCCGCTCGGCGGGGAACGAGAAGGCCACCCGGCGCGTCTCGCCCGGAGCGAGCGTGGTGTCCTCGAGGTCGCGGTAACCGTCCATCCTGCGCTCCAGCCGCACCTCCTCCACCGCGGTCCCCGAGAAGCCACGGACCACGTAGGCCCGCATGGGTTCGGCAGTGGGCACCCGGTGGCCAGCGCGGTTCTCCAGGACCGCCACACCCTCGTGCAGACCGAGCTCGATGCCGGTCCCTACCAGGGAGGGGAAGGCGTGCGAGGCGGTGCTCCTGACCTCTCCCCCCGTCACCAGGGCCTGCTCGACACGAGGCATGTGGCAGTCCGCACAGCTCTCGTCTCCGCCCCAAGCGGCGTGCTCGCCGTGGGTGTCGGCCAGCGGACGGGCCGCGCGGCTGAGGGGGGGCTCCGCCAGCTGGTGGCACCGCTCGCACCCCGCCGTGCCCAGCTCGGTGTCGTGCACCACGGGATGGGGCGCGGAGACCTCGCCGGCCGCCCGCGGCCCCGCAAGGGCGCCGCCCGGACGAAGGTGGCAGGCGGCGCACGTCACGCCCTCGTGTTGCAGAGCGGGCGAGTGGTCGGGGTTCGGCTCCTGGGCGAAGCGCAGGGGCACCAGCCCCTCGACGCCGGTGACGAGCGTGGGGGCCTGCTCGTGCAGAGGCGCGTGGCAGCGCACACAGATCGGGTTGCCATCGAGGGCGAGCTGCGCCTGGAACAGGGGGCCGGTCCATGCCTGGCCCATGCCCGACCCGTGCCAGGCCTCCCAGATCGCGGTGTGGCAGCCGCCGCATCCGGCCGCGCTGAGCGTCAAGCCCGCCGGTGGCTCCAGGGGTGCCAGTGGAAGCGGACGGATGTCGGAGTGGACCTTGTCCGCGAGGCACGACAGCAGGAGGGCGGGGAGCACCTCAGGACGCCACAGGCCAGACGGCCCGCTCGGCTCCGCGCAACGCCCAGCACGTTCGCATGTCGTCGCCCAGGGTGGCCTCGCCTCCGAGCGGACGTGAACCGCGTCCCCTCATCGATCAGGATACCCGGCACCATGCTCTGGCTGCTCGCCTGCTCAACCCCCGAGCTTCCCACAGCCGGCGCGCCGCCGGTGGTCGACGGCCCGCTGGTCACCGGGGTGACCGCGGCCAACCTCACCGGATGGATCGAGCCGGGGGCCGAGCCGGTGCTCCACGAGCCCGGCCCGACGAGGGTCGGCGGCGAGGAGGCCTCCCGTGAAGCCGCGGTGGTCGCGCGCCTCCCCGTGAAGGGGGGCAGCTACCGGGTCAGCGTGACCCTCGAGACCCAGGCGCTCACCCCGCGCGGACAGGGGGCGCTCGGGGCTGGGCTGGAGGTGCACGAGCTCGACGCGGACGGCGACGTGGTCGTCCGGCACGACCACCTTCCCCGTCTCCGGGGC
>CAZSAT010000157.1:0-4498 GCA_964604675.1 uncultured Enterobacterales bacterium | reverse complement strand
ACGACGCTCGAGCTGGTGGTCGAGCCGGAGCGCGCCACCCGCACGCTGGCGCTGCGGCGCGTTCGCGCCCGGGGCTCGGCAACCGGCGTGGCCACCTTCCGCGACCTCCGCGTGGAGCGGCTGGACCCGCTGTCAGCGCTGCTGCAGGAGCCCGCGCTTCCCGATGCCGAACACCCCTGGGCACGGCGCCTCACGGTGGACCGCGTCACGTCCCCCGCCCTGCTCGCCCCGGCCGGTGCCACCTGGGCGGTGGGCGTGACCGGGCCGCGCACCTTCACCGCGCGGGTGGTCGGCCTGCAGGACGGCACCCGCGTGCGGGTCTCGCAGCCGGACGGAGGGGCGAGCGTCGACGTCGAGCTCGACGAAGACGGCGAAGCCTCGGTGTCGACGAGCGTGCAGCCGGGCGAGCTGCGCCTGACCACCGAGAGCGGCCTGGCGGCGTGGATGTCCCCGCGTCTCTGGGGAGCTCCCGACCCCCGGCCCGACCTCCTGGTCGTGGTGGTCGATACCTTGCGCGCCGACCGACTCGGCCGGGGCCTCACCCCCGCGCTGGATGGCCTGGCCGAGCGCAGCCTGGTGTTCACCGAGGCCCGCGCGCCGTCCGGCTGGACCGCCGCGAGCCTGGGTTCGCTGGTCACCGGAACCTGGCCGAGCACGCACCGCGCAGGGCTTCGGGTGGCCCGTGAGCTCAAGGTCACGCGCGCCAACGCCACCACCCGTCGTCGGAACCAGCTCAACCACGAGGGCCTGTCCGACCAGATCCCGACCCTGGCCGAACAGCTCCGCGACGCCGGCTACGAGACCGTGGGCATCCACACCAACTACTTCTTCTCGACCGAGCTGGGCTTCGACCGGGGCTTCGACCGCTACCACTACTACCGGGGCAACAACCTGAAGGGCGCCGACAACGGGGTGGCCCTGGCGGAACAGGTGCTCGCGGACCGGGCAGCCGACGCGCCCCCCTTGCTGCTGGTGCTGCACCTCGTCGATCCGCACCTGCCCTACCGCCTGCGCGACGAGGTCGCCGACCAGCCCACCGAGGACCTCGAGGCCTTGCGCGACGGCGCTGCGATCGTCATCGAGAAGCTCACCCCTGCGCTGCAGGCCGACCCCAGCCGGATCGAGGCGGTCTACGACGGCGAGGTCGCGTGGATCGACCAGGCCTTCGCCAAGCTCTGGTCCGCCGCCGAAGCGCTCGACCCCGCCGTGGTGTTCGTCTCGGACCACGGCGAGGCCTTCGGCGAACACGACGCCTGGATCCACGGCAACACGCTGTACGACGAGCTGCTCCGCGTGCCGCTGATGCTCCGGTTGCCGGGCGACGCGGCCGTGGGCCGCCGGGACGAGCGGGTGAGCCTGGTGGACGTCGCGCCCACCCTGAGGGCCCTCGCCGGCCTTCCCGTCGAGGGCATCGACCTCCGCGAGCCAGTGCCGGAGCGCACGCTCTGGGCGGAGGCGATGTACAGCGGGCCTGACCGGAGCGCCGTCTTGGAGGGCCGCTGGAAGCTGGTGTGGACCTGGCCGAAGGGCTGGCTCGGCGTGCAGCAGGACGAGCCGGCCTGGCGGAAGGCGGACAAGAAGCGGGGAACGGCCGAGCTCTTCGACCTCGACGCGGACCCGCGTGAGGTGGTGGACCTCGCCGAGCAGCATCCGGAGGTCGTGGAGCGCCTCACCCAGGAGCTGCACGAGCGCATCGCAGCCACCGCGAGCGGCCTGCACGTGCGCTGCGACGAGGCCACCACGGTGGAGCTCACCGCCTCGGGCAGCATCACCGCACTCCAGCCTGTCGTGATGCACGGGGCCTCCAAGGTGCGCCTCCACGCCACGCGCCGCAGCGCGTCGTTGGAGCTGGCGGCGGGTGACTGGGTCATCGCACGCGCCGCTGGCGAGCTGAGCGCTTCGGCTTGCGCGACCTGGACGGTAGCCGGCGCCGACGGCGGCCTCGCGGTGGACGCAGAGGCGCTCGAGGAGTTGGAGGCGCTGGGCTACGTGGAGTGACGCAGCGCCGCTCCACTTGGAGTTCGCCAGCCGCACGTGGTACCGATCCCCGATGTTGGAGAACAACGCTCCGACCGTCCTGGTCGTCGACGACGCGCACGCCGTCCGGGTGTTGATCGTGGAGGCCCTGAAGCGCAGCCCGGTGCCGTGCACCGTGCTGGAGGCCGCTTCGCTCGACGAGGTCGGTCGGCGGTTGGCGGCCTGGACCACTGGGACAGAAGCCTGGCCGGCTCTCATCCTGCTCGACCTGCACCTCCCACCCGGTGACAGCCTGGAGCTCCTCGAGACCCTGCGCGCAGAGACACGCGACAGCCTCCACGTCCCGGTGGTCATGCTCTCGGGCAGCGGAAGCCACGAGGACGCGCTTCGAGCCTACCGCCGTGGCGCGAGCGGCTTCGCCGTGAAGCCCATCGGCTTCAAGCGCCTGCAGGAGGTGGTGGACCAGATCCTCGGCTACTGGCTCGGAGCCATGTCGAACGACTGATCCGTGGCATGCGGCAGAGTGACGGTGACGGTCGTTCCGAGCCCCGGTCGAGACACCAGCTCCAGGCTGCCGCCCGCCTGGGCCACGATCCCGTGCACCACCGAGAGGCCGAGGCCCATGCCTTCACCCGTCGGGTGCGTGGTGAAGAAGGGCTCGCAGGCCTTGGCCAGCGTGTCGGCGTCCATGCCCACGCCATCGTCGACCACCTCCAGCGTCACCGCGCGACGCCTCGGCCCACGCTTCTGGCGCGAAGCGACCGCGATGTGGCCCGCGGTGCCCACAGCCACGACCGCGTTGCGGAAGAGCTGCGACACCACATGGCCGAGCTCGGCGTGGGTGAGGGCCACCGCCGCGTCCGACGCCGCCAGGTCGAAGGACACGGTGACGCCGGGCGGAAGCCCCTTCGTGAGGGAGCGCTCGATGCCGGAGAGGGTGGCATCGACGGGGAGATCGGGCACGCTCTCGGGCCCGCGCCCGGCGAACGCGGCCAGGTAGCCGGCCACCTTGGCGGCCCGATCGACGCTCGCGAGGGTGCGCGCCACGAAGCTCTGGCAGTCCTCCGGCGCGAGCTCGGCCAGGAGCTCCTGGTTTCCACCGATCACCATGAGCTGGTTGTTGAACTCGTGCGCGATCCCACCCGCCAGACGAGCGAGCGCCTTGAGCCCCCGAGCGCGGAGCTCCCCCTGTTCGCGGACGAAGCGATCCCGCTCCTCCCGGCGCTCGGCAAGGAACTGCGCACGCTCCCGGGCGTGCCGGAGCGCACGAGACAGCCCCTCCGGTGTGACCCGGGACTTCGGCAGGAAGTCGTGAGCCCCCGCCCGCACGGCCTGCACGCCGATGGTGTCGTCGTCGCGTCCCGTCAGGACAAGGACCGGCGTGTGTCCGCACTCCCGAAGGAGCTGCTGGAGCGTGGCGAGCCCCGAGCTGTCTCCCAGGTCGAGAGCGAGCAACACCGCGTCGAACGCGGTGCGCTCGAGCTGCTCCATGGCCCCGGCACAGGACGCCGCCCGAACCGTGTCGAACCGTTCCCGGCTGCGGCCGAGCTGCGCCCGCACGAGCGCCGCATCGGACTCCGAGTCCTCGACGAGCAACACCTTCATGGTCAAACGGCGATCTTCCACCACCAGGATGGGTTAACCCACACATGGTCGTGAAGGACACTTGCCGGAACCCGGCGCGACAAGGTGGGACATGCCGTCGAGCTCCATGGTGCTGTTGGTCGAGGACTCCACGGCCGATGCGCTGTTGACGAAGATGGCGCTCGGCAAGACCGAGACCGCCCCCAGGGTCGAGTGGGTCAAGCATGGCGGAGAGGCCCTGGAGCGGCTGGAAGCGCTGCTCAGCGAGCAGGCCGCGCTGCCGGCCCTGATCCTCCTCGACCTCCAGATGCCCGTCATGGACGGCGAGACCTTCCTCCACCGCCTGCGCGAACACCCGGACCTGTCCGCGCTGCCGGTGGTGGTGCTCACGACCTCCGAGGACCCCCACGAGGTGAAGCGGGTGTACGGGCTGTGTGCCAACGCGTACCTGGTGAAGCCGGTGCGCGCCGCCGACTACGCCGACGTGCTCGGTTCGCTCGACGAGTTCTGGCTGAGGACGGCCAAGCTGCCGATCAGCTGACGGGGGCCCGCTGGAACCAGACCGTGAAGGTCGACCCCTCTCCCGGCACGCCGGTGCCCTCGAGCGCACCGCCGGCCCGCGCCATCACGCGCTTGCAGAAGGCCAGCCCGAGGCCCGACCCCGCGTAGTCGTCGTTCGACACGAGCCGCTTGAAGGGCGTGAAGACGTCGTCGAGGCGCTCGGGGTCGAAGCCGATGCCGTTGTCTTGCACCTCGACGCGGACGCGCTCACCGTCTGCCACCGCGCGCACCACGACGCGCGGCGCCACGCCGGGTCGCGAGAACTTCATGGCGTTGTTCAGCAGGTTGAAGAGCACCATGCCGCCCAGGCCGGTGGGGGCGAGCACCTGGAGCTCGGTGGTGGGCAGGACCACCTCGGCCTGGTTCTCCGCCATGA
>CAZSAT010000156.1:5486-15209 GCA_964604675.1 uncultured Enterobacterales bacterium | reverse complement strand
ACTCGCCTCTTCTCGCCGCTTGATCCAGTCAGAACCCCTGTGTGGGAGTACTAGCGCGTTGCCGGCGCATGCGCGCCGGCAACGCGCTTCCCCTTCGCTAGCGCTCCGGGGACCGGATCTCTTCCTGAAGGGGGGCCCTCCATGGCCCCCCTACGCACCCTTCGGGTGCTGACCCCCCGCCTAGCTCCTTGCCGGCGCGTGCGCGCCGGCAAGGAGCTTCCCCTTCGCTGGCCCTTCGGGCGCTCCGGGGACCGGATCTCTTCCTGAAGGGGGGCCCTCCATGGCCCCCCTACGCACTCTTCGGGTGCTGACCCCCCACCGAGGGAACGCGGCGGGAGCGAGCGCCAATGCGCTTCCCCTTCGTTGGCCCTTCGGGCGCTCCGGGGACCGGATCGCTCCTGAAGGCGGCGCTTGCGCGGCGCGAGAGCCACCTTCAGCTCAAGCCGGCTTCCCAGAGACCGACCTCGCGTGTGGAGGTGGTCCCTGACCCTCACGCTCTGCCTGATCGCGCGTGACGAGGAAGCGATGCTTCCGGGCTGCCTGGCGAGCGTACAGGGCGTCGTCGACCAGATCGTGGTCTGCGACACGGGCTCGACCGACGGCACCGTGGCCCTGGCCCGTGCGGCCGGTGCGACCGTGGTCGAGCGCGCCTGGGACGACGACTTCTCGGCCGCTCGAAACGCCGCCCTGGCGGCCGCCACGGGGGACTGGATCCTGGTCCTGGACGCCGACGAGCGGCTGGCGCCGGGCGCTGGCGAGGCGCTGAGGAACGCGCTCGATGGGGCTCCCGACTGCGGCCTGTTGCCGCTGCACAACGCCTCTTCGCTGGAGGCCTCTGCGCAGGACGTGGTGCGCGGCGTGGCCCGCCTCGGTGAGCCCGTGCTGCTCCCGCGCCTGCTGAAGCGCACGCCCGAGCTGCGCTGGGAGGGCCGCGTGCACGAGTCGGTCGCGGGCTGGATCCGCGCCGGCGACCGTCGGGTGGGGCCCGTGGCGGCGCCCATCGTGCACCTGGGCAACGTGCCCGAGCTTCGGACGGAGCTGGACAAGGATGGCCGCAACCGCCGCTTGCTCGCGCGGGCCGTGCAGGAGGCCCCCGAGGACTCGGTGCTGCGCACCTACTACGCCCGCGAGCTGGCGCGGATCGGCGACATTGGTGCGCTCGAGCAGGCCGCGACCGCGTTCGCGTCGCTCGAGGCCGCCTGGGCGCGGGGCGAGCGCCCGTCGTGCGTCGCCACCGCGAGCGTCTACGGCTTCCTGCTGGTGCAGGCGGGGCGCTTCGCCGACGCCGAGGCGGCGGTGGGCGCGGTGATCGCGCGCGGCGTGGAGCACCCGAACCTCTTCCAGCTCCTGGGCGTGGCCCTGGAGCGGCGGGCGGTTGGCGATCAGCAGGTCCTCGCGGACGCGCGAGCCGCCTTCCAGAGCTGCCTGGCGGCCCAGGGGCGGAGCTTCGCCGAGGAGCTCAGTCCAGGGGTCACGAGCTGGTCGTCGCGGACCTGGCTGGGCATCGTGGAGCTTCGGGCCGGCGAGCCGGCGGCGGCGATGGCGTGCTTCGACGCCGTGCTGGCGGAGCGGCCCAGCGAGGCGGCGCGTCTCGGGCGGGTGGAGGCCCAGCTGGAGCTCGGGGAGCCCCAAGCCGCGCTGGCCGCGCTCGAGCCCCTGCTGGGCGACGGTCCGGACGGCTGGGTGCTCGCCGCGAGCGCGATGGAGAGCCTGGGTCGCTACGGGGAGCTTCCGTTGCTGCTGCGCCGCGCGCAGACCGCGGCACCGCAGGGCTTCGTGAGCCCGCACCGGCGGGCGTTGATGGCGGAGCTGGCCTTCCGGGCCGAGCTGTACGCTGGTCGGGTGGTGCCCGCCCCAGGGCGCTGGGCATCCGTGTCGGCCCTGCTCGGCCGCACGGTCGAGGTCGGCACGGGCGTGCCCTCGGTCGACGACCTGCGGGGACTGGCGTTCCACCTGGCGCGCGCCGGTCGCACGGCGCTGTTGGAGCCCGCCTTCGAGCGCCGCGCCGACGAGGTGGTGCCCGGCATCGCCGACGTCGTGCGCGGTCTGCTCGACGAGATCGGCGTGCCGCGCGCCGACGACAACGAGCCGGCACCGATCTTCATCGGTGGTGCTGGTCGCAGCGGCACCACGCTCTTCCGCGCGATGATCGACGCCCACGGCGACCTGTGCTGCGGGCCCGAGGCGAAGCTCGTGCCGGCCATCTGCGCGCTCCGGGGCCAGTGGCTGCAGACCATGGGGCCGGATCTCGCGGAAGCCGGCGTGACGGAGGCGGTGCTCGACGGTGCCGTGCGGGGCTTCCTGACCGGCCTGCTCGAGGGCCTCGGCCGCGAGGGCGTGCGCGTCGCGGAGAAGACCCCTCACAACATGCTCCACGTGGCCCTGTTGGGTCGCCTCTTCCCACGAGCACGCTTCGTGCACCTCGTGCGCGACGGGCGCGCGGTGGCCGCGTCGTTGGTGAAGCAGCGCTGGATCGAGCCGGGCACGGGCAAGCCGATCTGGTACTGCGCCGATCTCGAGGGCGCGATGCGCTACTGGGCGAGCGTGGTGAGCACGGCGCGTGCCCAGGCGGCGAGCGTTGCCGGCCGCTACCTCGAGGTGCGCTACGAGGACCTCGTAGCGTCGCCCGAGCGGACCCTGAGGCAGGTGATGGCCTTCCTGGGCGAGCGCTGGGATCCAGCGGTGTTGGCGCACCACCGGAGTGGCGCGGTGCTTCCCGAGCGGGAGTCGTCCAGCCAGGCGGTCGCTCGCGCGGTGCACACCGGTGCGGTCGAGCGGTGGCGGAAGGAGATCCCGGCCGGGCAGCTGCGGGCCTTGGAGTCGCAGCACGGCGGCCTGCTGGAGCGCCTCGGGTACCCGGTGGACGCGGTCCGCGAGGGCGCCGTGGCGAAGTAGCTTGGAGGGCTGTTCCAGCGCGTGACCCTGCGGGTCGCACGAGGCAGCTCGAGCGGGGTCGGTTGTGGTGGCCGGCCCCGCTCTTTCCGTCCTTGGCGGTTGAGCGGCCCACGGTGCGCCTCGCCTTTCGGCTTTGGCGGCTCCAGCGCAGCTACCCCGAGTCGGCCGTGTCGCAGCCCTCGTCGACGTCTCCATCGCAGTCATCGTCGACCTGGTTCCCGCAAAGCTCGGTGGCTCCCGGGTTCACCTCTGCGTTGGCATCGTCGCAGTCTCCAGCGTCCGTGGTCCAGCCGTCGTTGTCGTCATCCCCAACTGCAGCCTCCGGAAGTCCTTCACAGCCACTCCTCAGCTGGCCGCTGCTGACCGCTGATAGCTGACCGCTGATGGCTCGGCCCGCCGGCTCGGTGCGCACGATCTCGTGGAACCACACCACGCGCTGACGGTGCTCGGCAGCCGCTCCTTGCCGGGCGCTCGCCAGAGGTGGCGGGCGCGCGACACGCCCGGTGCGCAAGCCCCTGAAATCCCGTGGGCACGGGGCCTGCAACGGCCCTGCGCATGCCCGCTCCTCTCCTCGTGCCCGGTCTCTGCGTGCTGCTGGGGGCGGCGTCGGCCTGCTTCTGGTCGCCGGAGCCGCGCGCCTGCGTGGCCTGGGCCTGCCTGGCGCTCCCGTTGGCGATGTTGCCCGGTCGGACCGCCGTGGGAGCCACCTGGTTGGCGTGGGCGCTGATGGGCGCGGCCGCCGCGGGGCTGGTGCGTCCCGGGCCGGAGCTGTCGGGCTTCGTCGACCTGCGGGGGCGCGTCACCGTGGGCGGAGGGCGCCCGCTCCTCGCCACCTCCGCCGGCCCGGTGATGCTCCAAGGGCTGTCGAGCCCTCTCGCCCCGGGCACCGCGCTCGCGGTCTTCGGGCGCGCGGGCCCGCTGCACACCACCGACCTGCCGGGGGCACCCTCCCCGGCGCGCGACGCGGTGCTCTCGGGGGCTCGAAGCCGCGTCCGAGTGCAGGGCGCAGCAGGCCTTCCCGCCCGAACGAGGCCCTTCGCGCACCAGCGCCACGAAGGCTTGCTCCACGCCCTGGCGTTCGGCGACCGCTCCCACGTGCCCGAGGCCCTCGATGAGCTGCTCCAGCGCACGGGCACCCGGCACCTGCTCGCGATCTCCGGTCTTCACCTGGGGCTCGTGGCGGGCCTCGCTGGGCTGGTGGCGCGCTGGATGCTCGCTCCCCTCGCCCTCGTCTGGCGGCGAGGTGGGCTGAGCTGGATCGGTGCGCTGGTCGCGGTCGCTGCAGCCTGGTGGCTGGCCGAACGCGTGGGGTGGCCGTCGAGCACCCGCCGAGCGTTCGGCATGGTGGCCGCCGCGGTCGTCGCCGTGGGGACCCAGCGCGGGGTCAGCACCTGGAACGTCCTGGGGGCAGCCTGCGGCGTGGGCGTGCTCCTCGAGCCCTCGCTCGCGCGGGACGCGGGCTTCCTCCTGTCGCTGGGGGCCGTGGCGGGCATCGCGTCGCTCGGTCAGCTCGTCGCACCCGCGCTGCACACCTGCCGGCGGCCGTTCCGCTGGCTCGGCGGCCTGCTGATCGCCAACCTCGGCGCGCAGCTCGGCACGCTGCCCGTGGCGGCCTGGATCTTCCAGGACCTCCCGGTCGCCGCGCCCGCCGCCAACCTGGTCGCGGTCCCCCTCGCGGGGGTGCTGGTCCCGGCCGCGCTGCTCGGCGTGCAGTGGCCGCAGGCTGCGCGCTTCGCGGATGGGGCGGCCGAGGTGCTGATCAGGTGGCTGCAGGTGTGCGAAGCGCCGGTGCTCCACCCCGCGGTCGGGCCGCTGGGCGCCGCGGGGCTGGCGGTCGCCCTCCTGGTGCTCGCTCGCGCTCCGGGCGCCACGCTGGTTCTCGGAGCCCTGTCGCTCGCCCTGCGTCCCCTGCCGCCGCCCGATCAGCTTCGGGTCACGGTGCTGGCGGTCGGCCAGGGCGACGCCACCCTGGTCGAGCTGCCGCGCGCTCGGCGCTTGCTGGTGGACGGTGGCCCGAGCGAGCGCGCGGTGGTCGACTACCTCCGGCGGGTCGGCGTGCGCCGGCTGGACGAGGTGGCGCTCACCCACCCCCATCCCGACCACATGCGGGGGCTGCAGGCGGTCATCGAGGAACTGGAGGTCGCCGTGCTGCGCGTGCCTCGGGCTCCGGCCGACGAGCCGGCCTTCGCAGCCCTCGTCGAGGCCGCTCGGCGGCGCGGCACGTGGGTGGTCGGACCGGACGCGGCGGCCCTCCCCGGCGTGCGCGTGCTGCACCCGAGCCCGGGCTTCCTCGCTTCGGAGCCCGACCTCAACGAAGGCTCGTTGGTGCTGGAGGTCGAGCACGGCGCCACCCGCGTGCTGCTCACCGGCGACATCGAGCGCAGCGCCGAGCGCGCCCTCGCGCCCACCCTCCGCGCGGTCAGCTTGCTGAAGGTGGCCCACCACGGCAGCCGCACCTCGTCCCACGCGGACTTCCTGGCGGCCACCTCACCGCTGGTGGCCGTGGTCCCGGTGGGGCGCGGCAACGCCTACGGACACCCGGTCGAGAGCGTGCTCGCCCGTTTTCCGGGGCTCGTGTTGCGCACGGACCTCGATGGCACCGTCGAGCTCACCAGCGACGGCCATCGCTCCTGGATCCGCCGCTACAGCCACGCGAGCGGCTGGAGTGAAGGCGCTACCCTGCCTTCCTGGCGGGAGCCGCCTTGATCAGCAACAGCCAGAGCGAGGCCGCTAGGATCGCGATGCCCAAGGAGATCGCCTGGGCGTTCGTGATGAGCTCGCCCAGGGTGTCCTCGAGGAAGTAGCCGCGCTCGGTGTCGCCACGAACCAGCTCGTTGAGCGAGCGCAGCACCGGGTAGATCGACAGGTAGACCAGCGTGAGCTGTCCCTCGAAGCGCTTCCGGCCCCGCATCCAGATCAGCAGCCCGAAGAGCGCGAAGTTGTACGCCATCGCGTAGATCTGGGCGGGATGCACGGGCACCCCGGTGGGCGCCATGGTGTCGGGGCTGGTGTAGGTGATGGCCCAGGCGACCTCGGTGGGTGCGCCGTGGCAGCAGCCGGCCAGCAGGCAGCCCAGGCGGCCGAACACGTGGCCCAGCGCGAGCCAGGGAGCGGTCAGGTCGAAGAAGGTGCCGAGCCGGATCTCCTTCTTCCGCGCAAGGAGGAAGAGCCCCGTGACGGCCGCGATCAGGCCACCGTAGAACACCAGCCCGCCGTCGCGGATGGCGAAGATGGTCAGCGGGTCGTCGGCGAAGCGGCTCCAGTTGACGCGCACGTACTCCAGCCGGGACCCGACGAGCCCGCCGACCACCGTGATCAGCGCCATGTCGTAGGCGATCTCGGGGTCGAGGCCGCGTCGGCGAGCGGAGTTCCGGACCCCCCAGACCGCCACGAGGTACGCCGTGGCGGTGAGCACGCCGTAGCTGTGGATGCTGAAGCCGTTGGGCAGCGTGAAGAGGATCGGATGCATCGCGCCTTCCTACCGCGTCCTGCTATCGCGCGTCAGCGTCGTGAGAGGCGACGCCACAGGACCGCGGCGCAGGCCAGCAGCACGCCCGAGATCACCTGGGAGGTCGAGAGCCATCCGTTCGCATACACCCCCCGGAGCTCGTCGGCGCGAAACGCCTCCACCACGATGCGCAGGGTGCCGTACCCGAGCAGGAAGCTCAGAGCCGTCTGCCCGGCGAAGGTCTGGCGCCCCCGCACGCGCGAGAGCCAGACGAAGATCGCCAGGCAGCCGAGCGACTCGTAGAGCGGTGCGGGGTGCAGCGGCACCGCCAGCAGCTCCTCGGGCAGCAGGCCCCGCCGGTAGTAGCGCACCGACCACGGCACCTCGAAGCCGAAGGGCCAGGTGGCGGGGCGGCCGTGTCCGCACCCCGCTCCCAGGCACCCCAGCCGGCCGTAGACGAGGCCGAAGGCGGTGGCGGGCGTGAAGATGTCGCACAGGGTCCAGAACGAGACCTGCTGTCGGCGCGACCACGCCAGGCCGACCAGCACAGCGGCTCCGGCGCCCCCGTAGAACACGAGCCCGCCGTCGAGGCTGAGCAGGAGCCTGGGGTTGGCGAGGTAGGTCTCGGGGACCTCGAACACGATGTGCGCGAGGCGGGCCCCCACGAGCACACAGGGCAGCAGGACCAGGCAGAGGTCGAGCACGCTCCGCTCGCTCACCCGGGACCGCCGGGCTTCGCGGGCGACGAGCCCGCTGGCGAGCGCGAAGCCCGTCATCAGGAGGAAGAAGTAGGTCGGGACGCTGAGCGTGTTGGTGTAGACCAGCCAGGGATGCATCAGGCCGACTGGCGCTCGGAGGCCTCGTCCTCGTCCTCCTCGTACCAGACCAGGTAGTGCACCACGAAGGCGGCCACGCCGGCGCAGATCGCCACGTCGGCCACGTTGAAGCTCGGGTACTGGTTGGTGCCCACCAGGTCGATCAGCAGGCGCTTGACCTCGGGGTGGTCGACGTAGAACCGCAGGAAGTCCGTGACCGACTGCTTGTGCACCCGGTCGATGCCGTTGCCCACGGCGCCGCCGAGGATGAGGCCGAGGGTGGCGGGCAGGAAGCGCTCGTGGGCGGGCACGTCGCGGAAGATGCTCACGATCACCCCGGCAGCGAAGAGCGTGAACACCGCGAACACGAGCATCCGGTGGTCGTGGTCGGCGAGCATGCCGAAGGCCGCACCGGAGTTTCGGACGTGCACGAGCTGGAAGAAGCCCGGGATGACCTCCACCACGTCGGTCTTGTACGCGAGCGACTTCACGATGGCGATCTTGGTGGCCTGGTCGATCAGCACCACGGCCGCGGCGACGAGGCTGAACCAGGCGGTCTTGTTCGACATCGAACGGAGGCTATCCGCCTGGACCGGCCTCCGCGCGCTCGGCCAGGGCGCGGCGTCGTGCGAGCTCGGCCTCGTGATCGGCCCGGCAGACCTCGAAGCAGTCGTCGTGTGACGCGAGGAAGGCCTGGGCGGCGGCGATGTCCTGGGGGCGTCCCAGGTGGCGCAGGTTGCGCTGAGGCGGCTCGCCCGCTGGCACGGTGCGGTCCGGGCGGCCGTCGAGCGCGTACACGTCGCCGCCGAGATCGTGGGAGGCGTCCCAGCCGGCCACCCGCCAACCCAGGCCCAAGAGAGCGGCTCCGAGGAGCAGACGACGAGCCCACGGGCCGGCCGCGGTGGACGCGGCGACCGCGAGCAGTGGCACCAGCGGCGCGCGGTAGCGCAGGTTGAAGGGGTCGTAGCTCCGAAGCGCGACGGTGTCGTCCCAGAGCTCGTAGCGCAGGGCGTAGGCGGCCAACAGCGCGCCCAGCGCCAGAGGTGCAAAGCGTGCAGCCCCGCTGCGCTTCCGCCAGCCCGCGAGGCCCGCGAGGGCCCACACGAGCGCCCACCAGCCCATCGAGAGCGCGGGCCACCCGGGCCAGAGTCCCCCGGTCCAGACGTCGGTCACGAGCCAGCGCCACAGATCGGGCAGAGGTGCGATCGCAGTCGTGGCCCACCAGTCGCGCGCGTGGTCGAGCGCGAGTGGATGGGCCTGGTGGTAGGCCCAGGAGGGCCAGAGACCGAGCGGGATGCCCAGCGGCAACAGCCAGCCACCGCGCTTGTGCGTCAGCACCGCCAGCCCGAGGAGGGCCGCGAGGCCGTACGCGCTGCTCCACGCGTAGCCGACCGCAGCGCCCATCAGCGCGCCAGCCGTCAGCGCCAAGGGCACCCGCGCAGCCCAGCGAGCCCGCAGGGCGATGGCGGCGACGACGGCGCTGGAGAGCACGAGGCCCGAGGCCTGGGCGTGGTTCGAGAAGCCGGTGAGCGACAGCTCGTGCCAGAAGCTCGGGGCGCCGATGAGCACGACCCCTGCCAGCACGGCGGCGCGCCTCCCCGCCGCGAGCCCGGCCAGCGCCATGGCCGCCGCCACGGTCAGCAGGTGCCAGGCGGCCGGGACCAGCTTCCAGGCACCGACCGTCGGACCGAGCGCTCGGAAGGACCAGCTCCCGAGCCATGCGTCGACGCTGCAGCCGCCGCAGAAGGTGCGGTACTGCAGCTCCCAGAGGGCCTCGACGTGGCCGCAGGCCAGCTGCACGCCGGCCCTGGCGTTGTAGCGCTCCTCGGTGGCGACGAGCCCGCCGGCGCCGAAGGCGAGGTCCAGGGCGGTGAGCGCGGCCTCGGCCGCCAGCACTGCCCAGGCCCACTTCATGCCGCGAGTCTACCCCTCGCCGGGCACGTCCTCGTCGGGCTCGTCGTCCGAGCTCACCGGGCGGTCGTCGTCGCCGCGGTCGTCGCCCTGGGCCCGGTCGGCGGCATCGAGGCGGGCGTCCCAGGTGATCGCGCAGTCCTCGCCGAAGTCGCGCTCGGAGAGCTGGAAGCTGAACACTCCGCCGGCTTCGGAGCGGCTCAGCACCTCCATGTCGATCGCGACCCAGGCGCCGTCTTCGCGCCGTTCGTCCGAGTCGTCCCGCTCGTCCTCGCGGTCGCCTCCGTCGACCACCTCGCAGGGCGGCGGCGCGCCTTCGTCGTCCTCGACGGCCACGCCGGTCTCGACCTCCTCGGGTCGTCCCTCGTCGTAGACGACCGAGCCGGACCCTCCGATCCACCCGTCGGAGACCTCGCCGCGGATCACCATGCCTTCGACCTCGAGCACGAAGCCGTCGCTCCGCGAGGTGTAGAGGGCGGGCACGGAGAGGCGCCCCTCCTCCAGCTCGACGAGCTCGCAGCTGTTGTCGAGGATCTGGCCGAGCGTGAGGTCGTAGCGGCCATCGGCCAGGCGCAGCTGGGCTTCGGGCTCGCCGCAGTCGCCGCCGGGGCACTCGGGGCAGCCGGCCGTGACGAGGGGGATGAGGGCGAGGGC
>CAZSAT010000156.1:0-5386 GCA_964604675.1 uncultured Enterobacterales bacterium | reverse complement strand
GGTGTAGCTGTCGAGGTAGCGCAGGTGGATCCGTCCGGCCGCGCCGCCACCGCCACCACCGTTGGCCAGCCCGGCACCCCCCGCTGGGCTGGACTGGGAGCCTTCGCTGCCGCCGTTGCCGCTCGCCGTCACGGTCTGGTCGCCGTCGCCGCCCGCTCCGCCTTCGGCGTACAGGCTTCCGTTGACGAACAGGTGCTTGGCTTCCAGGAGCACCGCGCCGCCGCTCCCGCCACCACCGCCACCGCCCCAGGCCTCGCCGCCCTCGCCGCCGGACACGTCGATGTCGCCGTCGAGGGTGAGGGTGCCCTTCGCGCTGATCTGCAGGCCCAGCCCGCCGCCGCCGCCCCCCCCGCCGTTGCCGGCCGGGATGCCGTCGAGGGTAGAGGTGGCGCCACCACCGCCCGAGCCGCTGACCAGCGGTTCCAGCGCCATGCCCATGATGACGTCGCCGCCGTTGCCGCCCGAGCCGGAGGACGAGCCGCCCACTCCATAGGTGCCCATCTCGCCGTCGGTGCCGTCGACGTCGGCCGCGCCGCCGCCTCCGCCGTAGCAGGCGCCGCCGCCGCCGCCGCCGTTGCCCGTGGTCGACCCGGCCGACGCTGCGAGCCCAGGCGACAAGCCCTCGCCGTCGGTGTTGCCGGACGCCTTCGAGTCCGTCCCGTCGCCGCCGTGCCCACCGCCGGGTCCCTGTCCGCCGGCGGGGTAGCTGCCGGTGGTCGCCTCCAGCCCGTCTTCCCCGTCGTGCCCCACGCCGTCGATGTCGCCGCTGATGTGGGCATCGCCGTCGACCAGGATGACCAGGGGCCAGCTGCCCTCGACGGTGAGCGTGGCCGACAGCTCCAGCGAACCGACAGCGAGCAGGGCCACCGTGGTGCCGTCGGCCTGGTAGACGAGGTCGTACCAGATGCCGTCGACCTCGTTGTCGCCCTTGCCGCGCAGGCCGTCGATCGTGCCGGTGTCGGTGTCGAAGGTGGTGTCGCTCGCGATCACCAGGTCGCCGCTGGCGTAGGCGAAGTAGCCCTCGTCCACGTTGGACACGTCGATGCAGGCGTCCTCGTCGACGTCGCCGTCGCAGTCGTCGTCGCTGCCGTTGCAGAGCTCTTCGGCGTCGGGGTACACGCTCGACGAGGTGTCGTCGCAGTCGCTGTCATCGCTCAGGTAGCCGGTGGGTTCGGTGCACTGGGCCAGCGAGCTCGACGCGTGGCCGTAGCCGTCCCCGTCGGCGTCGGCGTACCAGACCGTGGCGTCGGTGACCGTGTCGTCGTCGTCGATCAGGTCGTCGCAGTCGTTGTCCTGCTCGTCGCAGATCTCCGTGCCGCCCGGGGTGTTGGCGTCGTCGTCGTCGTCGCAGTCGCCGGTGGTGAACGACCAGCCCTGGCTCTCGCTGCACGCGAGATCGGTCACGCTGCTGCCCACGCCGTCGAAGTCGAGGTCCTCGTACACGGTGACGGCGTCGGTGGCGTCCTCGTCCACGATGGCGTCGCAGTCGTCGTCGACCGTGTTGCAGACCTCGGTGCCGCCCGGGTGGGCCGACGCGTCGGCATCGTTGCAGTCCAGGCCGTCCTCGACGTACCCGGTGGGCTGATCGCAGGCCCAGGCCTGCTCGTTGGAGTTGCCGTAGCCGTCGCCGTCGGCGTCGACGTGCCAGGTGGTCTGGTCCTCCGCGCTCTCGTCGACCGTGCCGTCGCAGTCGTCGTCGTCGTCGTCGCAGGTCTCGTAGGCCGCGGGGTTGGTGTCGGCGTCGCTGTCGTCGCAGTCGTTGCCGGCGGTGACCATGCCCGTGAGCACCGTGCAGGACACGGTCACGTCGGTGTCGTCGCCCCAGCCGTCCCCGTCGTCGTCCGGGTAGTACTGGGCGGCGTCGGTCACGCCCACGTCGTCGGCGTCCACGAGGCCGTCGCAGTCGTCGTCGATGCTGTTGCAGACCTCGTCGGCGTGGGGGTGGACGCCGGCCTCGCCGTCGTCGCAGTCGCCTCCTTCCGTCGCGAAGCCGCCACCCGGATCGCAGTCGAGGAACTCGGTGCCGTCGACCCCGTAGCCGTCGCCGTCGGCGTCGGTGTACCAGGCCACGGCGTCCGACGCGTCGCCGCCATCGGAGGTGCCGTCGCAGTCGTTGTCGACCTCGTCACAGACCTCGACCGCACCGGTGTAGGTGCCGGCGTCCATGTCGTCGCAGTCCTCGTCGTTGGACACGTAGTCGCTGGGCTGCTCGCAGGCGTCCACGCTGTCGGACTCGTCGCCGTAGCCGTCGCCGTCGAGGTCGGCGTACCAGGTGGTGGCGTCGGTCGCGTCCTCGTCGGTGTCGCCGTCGCAGTCGTTGTCGAGGTCGTCGCAGATCTCTTCGGTGCCGGGCGACGAGCCGGCGTCGGCGTCTTCGCAGTCGCCGTCGAGCGCGACCGTGCCGCTCGGCTGGATGCAGCTCGTGGTGGCGGTGGACGTGTCCCCGTAGCCGTCGCCGTCGGCGTCGGTGTACCAGGTGGTGGCGCCGGTCAGGCTGCTGTCGTCGTCGTCGACCAGGCCGTCGCAGTCGTCGTCGAGCTCGTTGCAGACCTCGCTGGCGCCCGGGTTCACGTCGGCGTCGGCGTCGTCGCAGTCGGTGCCGTCGGCCACGGTCGAGCTGGGCTGGTCGCAGGTGGTGATCGCGGTGCCCGCGTCGCCGTAGCCGTCGGCGTCGGCGTCGGCGTACCAGCTGGTGGCGCCGGTCAGGCTGCTGTCGTCGTCGTCGATCAGGCCGTCGCAGTCGTCGTCGAGGTCGTTGCACGCCTCGCTCGCACCGGGGTGGACCGCCCCGTTTCCGTCGTCGCAGTCGGTGTCGAGGCTCGAGGTGCCTGTGGGCGCGTCGCAGGCCTCGGTGCCGGTGCCGGTGCCGTAGCCGTCGCCATCGGTGTCGCCGTACCACGTGCTCGGGTCGACCGGTTCCTCGTCGACCGCGTCGTCGCAGTCCTCGTCGAGGTCGTCGCAGTGCTCGTCGGCCCCCGGGTACACGGTGTCGTCGGTGTCGTCGCAGTCGTCCGCGTCGGCGGCGGACGCGGTGCCGCTCGGCGCCGTGCAGGCTTGGACGGTCGCGTCGGGGTTGGCGTGTCCGTCCCCGTCGGCGTCGGTGTAGAAGGTCTCAGCGTCGCTGGCGTCCTCGTCGGTGTCGCCGTCGCAGTCGTCGTCGACCTCGTTGCAGACCTCGGTGGCGTCGGGGTTCACGCTGGGGTCGGTGTCGTCGCAGTCGTCGGCCTCGTCGACCGTGAGCGCGCCGCTGGGCTCGGTGCAGGCCTCGACCGGCTCGTCGGCGTTGGCGTGTCCGTCGCCGTCGCCGTCGACGTACCAGGTCGTGGGCGCGGCGTCCCCCTCGTCCACGTCGCCGTTGCAGTCGTCGTCGACCTCGTTGCAGACCTCGGTCGCGTCGGGGTTCACGCTGGGGTCGGTGTCGTCGCAGTCCCCGTAGGCGTAGGTGGCGCCGTCCACGTTCTCACAGCTCTCGACGCTGTTGTGCTCGTCGCCCCAGCCGTCCTCGTCGAGGTCCATGTACCAGGTGCGCGTCTCGCAGTCCGTGTCCGCGCCGCCGCCCCCGTCGCCGCCGTCGCCGCCGTCTCCCGAGGCGGACGTGTCGGTGAGTCCGGCGCTCGTGAGGCCCGTGTCGACGCCCGCCTTGTCGGCGTCGTTGCAGGCGAACAGCAATGCGAGGAGGCAGGCGCCCATGGGGGCCTCGAACCGGACAGCACGCGCAGCATACTCGCCGCGCGCCGCCGACGGAAGCGCACGTTAGGTGCCCGAACCAGCCAGGAGATGCTCCATGGAGCGCGAGTCCATGCCCGTCGACGTCCTCTTCGTGGGAGGAGGACCTGCCAGTCTCGCTGGCGCCATCCGCTTGATGCAGCTCATCGAGAAGCACAACGAAGGCGTGGCCGACGGCTCGATCGAAGGCGAAGCGTACGACGAGCCCTTCATCGCGCTCATCGAGAAGGGCTCCGAGATCGGCTCGCACGCCATCTCGGGTGCGGTGCTCGACACCCGCGCCCTCGCCGAGCTCCTCCCCGACTGGAAGGACCGGGGCTGCCCGATCGAGCGCTACGTCGAGCGCGAGGAGATGGTGCTGTTGACCGAGAAGGGCAAGCTCAAGGCCCCGATCATGCCCCCGGAGCTGCACGACGCGGGCTTCCCGATCATCTCGATCGCGAAGTTCCAGAAGTGGCTCGGCGGGATCGCCGAAGAGATGGGCGTGATGATCTTCCCCGGCTTCGCCGGCGTGGAGCTCCTCCGGGATCCGGCCGGCAACGTCACCGGCGTGCGCACCGGCGACAAGGGCGTCGACAGCGACGGGTCGCAGAAGGCGAACTTCGAGCTGGGCATGGACCTCGAGTCCCCGGTCACCATCCTCGGCGAAGGCCCGCGCGGCCACCTCACCCGGGACCTGATCGCCGCCTTCGACCTCGACAAGGACAGCCAGCCCATGGCCTACGAGCTGGGCTGCAAGGAGATCATCGAGCTGCCCGAAGGCACCGTGAAGGACGGCTTCGTCAGCCTCTTCGCCGGCTGGCCCCTGGGCTTCGACACCTTCGGCGGCGCCTTCCTCTACAGCATGGAGGGCGACCGGGCCTGCATCGGCATGATGGTCTCGCTCGACGCCGCGGATCCGGCGATCGACGCCCACTACCTGCTGCAGAAGCTCAAGACCCACCCCTACGTGCGCGGCATCCTGGGCGAGGGCAAGGTCGTGAAGTACGGCGCGAAGACCGTCACCATCGGCGGCTGGGCCAGCATCCCGAAGCTCCACGCCCCCGGCGCGATGATCTGCGGTGACGCGGCCAGCTTCCTGAACGCCGCCCGCATCAAGGGCATCCACCTCTCCATGAAGTCCGGCATGTTGGCCGCCGAGACCGCCTTCGACGCCATGAAGAGCGGCGACGCCAGCGACGAGGCGCTCTCGGCCTACAAGCAGCGCGTGGACGACAGCTGGATCCGCACCGAGATGGAGCCCACCAAGAACTTCCACGCGGGCTTCGCCAACCACGGCCTGGTGGGCGGTGGCCTGCGCTTCGGGCTCTCGAAGCTCTTCGGTCCCGGCGCCACCCAGGCCTTCCACGCCGACCACGAAGGCATGGACACGCTGAAGACGGCCCACCCGGGCGGCGCGTACCCGAGCCGCGACGACCTGACCTACGACAACACCTACATCATCGACAAGCTGACCGACGTGTACCTGTCGGGCACCAAGCACGACGAGCACCAGCCGTGCCACCTCTTGATCGAGGACACCGAGATCTGCGCCACGAAGTGCGCGGAGGAGTACGGCAACCCCTGCACGCGCTTCTGCCCGGCGCAGGTCTACAACATGGTCGACAACGACGAGAGCGGGCGCAAGGAGATGCAGGTGGACTTCTCCAACTGCGTGCAC
>CAZSAT010000155.1:0-15479 GCA_964604675.1 uncultured Enterobacterales bacterium | reverse complement strand
GACCCTCCGTCGATGGCCGATGTAGGGCGCGGCCACGTCCTCGGACGCGTCGAAGCTCACGAGCGGGGTGAGGCCCGGGTCGTCGCGGTCGAGCACGGCGTCGTAGGCCTCCTGGGCACACGCGGGATCGTCGCGCAACGCCTGGAGGTGGAAGCTGGTCTCCGCCCACGCGCGGTGGAGGTCGCCGAGCGCCTCCGAGAACACCTCCCGCCCGGCCACCGCGATCGAGAGGCGGTCGGTGGCCGTGGGCGTGGCGACCACGCGCACGCAGCCGGCGAGACCCAGCGCCGTGGCCAGAGAGGCGACCTTGCCGATGTCGTCCATGCGGACCTGCAGCACGCCCCCGGGTTCCTCGGCGAAGAGCCGCCGCACGGGGTCGTCGTCGACCATCGCGTGGATGCCCGTTCGGCTGGCGAAGGCCATCTCGGCCAGGGCGACCAGCAGGCCGCCGTCGGAGATGTCGTGCCACGCGAGCGCCACGCCGTCGCTCCGCAGGGTCTGCATGAGCTCGAACAGGGCCACGAGCCGAGCGGGCTCGTCGAGGTCGGGCGGGGTGGCGCCGAGCTGAGCGTGGACCTGGGCCAGGGCGGATCCGCCGAGTCGTCCCGCACCCGCGCTCAGGTCCAGGTGCAGGAGCACCGTGGGACCGACGTCGCTGCGCAGCAAGGGTGTGAGCCCGTGTCGCACATCCCGGACCGGGGCGAACGCCGAGATCACCAAGGACAGCGGGGCGGTGACCTGCCTGGCGTGCTCGCCTGCGCCCCAGCGCGCCCTCATCGACATCGAGTCCTTGCCCACTGGGATGCAGACGCCCAGCGCTGGACACAGCTCCATGCCCAGGGCCTTCACGGTGGCGTAGAGGTTCCCGTCTTCCCCCGGGTGACCGCCCGGCGCCATCCAGTTCGCGGAGAGCACGATGCGGTCGAGCCCCTCGATGTCCACGCCCATGAGGTTGGTGAGGGCTTCGGCCACAGCCAGCCGCGCCGACGCGGGACCACTGAGCAGAGCGACCGGCGGCCGCTCGCCCATGGCCATGGCCTCGCCCGTCACGCCTACGTAGTCGGTGGTGGTCATCGCGCAGTCGGCCACCGGGACCTGCCACGGACCGACCATCTGGTCGCGCACGACGGTGCCGGTGATGGAGCGGTCGCCGATGGTGATCAGGAACTCCTTGCTGGCAACCGTCGGGAGCCTGAGCACCCGGTACACGGCGTCCTTCAGGTCGACCGCGCCGGGGTCGAACGGGGTGCGGCTCGGCGTCACCGTCTCGGCCACCCGGTGCATCTTGGGCGCCTTGCCGAGCAAGACGTCCAGCGGCATGTCGATGGGCGTCTCGTCGAGCAAGGTGTCGCCCAGCACGAGCTGCCGGGCCGCGGTGGCGTGACCGACGATGGCCCAGGGCGCGCGCTCGCGGCTGCAGATCGCGGCGAAGTCCTGCACGCGCTCTTGCGGCACGGCCAGCACGTAGCGCTCCTGCGCTTCGTTGCACCAGATCTCCATCGGCGCGAGCCCCGGCTCGCCACACGGGATGTCCCGCAGGTCGAAGCGTGCGCCCCGTCCGGCATCGTCCACCAGCTCGGGGAAGGCGTTGGAGAGGCCCCCGGCGCCGACATCGTGCAGCGAGGCGATGGGGTTCTGCGACCCCAGGGCGATGCACCGGTCCAGCACCTCCTGGCAGCGGCGCTCGATCTCGGGGTTGGCCCTCTGCACGCTGGCGAAGTCCAGGTCTTCGGCGCTCTCGCCGGTGGCCATGCTGCTGGCGGCCCCGCCACCGAGCCCGATCAACAGGGCCGGGCCCCCGAGCACGATGAGCGCAGCGCCGTCGGGGACCAGACGCTTGTGCACGTGACCGTCGCGCACGTTCCCGTAGCCGCCCGCGATCATGATCGGCTTGTGGTAGCCGCGCAGCTCGGGACCGTCTCGGCCCGCCACCTCGAGCGTGAAGCTGCGGAAGTACCCCGCGAGGTTGGGACGCCCGAACTCGTTGTTGTAGGCGGCACCGCCGATGGGTCCCTCCAGCATGATCTCCAGCGCGGACGCCATGCGCGGGGACGTGCCGACGGCGTGCTCCCAGGGCCGCGGAAGGCCGGGAATCTTGAGGTCGGACACCGAGAAGCCGGACAGGCCGGCCTTGGGCTTGCCGCCGATGCCGGTGGCGCCTTCGTCGCGGATCTCGCCGCCGTTGCCGGTGGCCGCGCCGGGGTGGGGCGAGATGCCGGTGGGGTGGTTGTGGGTCTCGACCTTCATCAGCACGTGGGCAGGCTCGGTGTGCTTCCGGTAGCGTCGGTCGCCGTCGGCGAAGAAGCGGTCGACCTCGTAGCCGGCCACCACCGCGGCGTTGTCCTTGTAGGCGCTGAGCACGTGGCCGGGAGCCACCCGGTGGGTGTGTCGGATCATGCCGAACAGGCTGTCGTCCTGATCGTCGCCGTCCACGGTCCAGCTGGCGTTGAAGATCTTGTGGCGGCAGTGCTCGGAGTTCGCCTGCGCGAACATCATCAGCTCGGCGTCGGTCGGGTCGCGTCCGAGCCGCGCGAAGGCGTCGATCACGTAGTCGATCTCGTCGTCGGCCAGCGCCAGGCCCCACGCACGGTTGGCGTGCACCAGCGCTTCCCGGCCTTCCGAGGTCACCGGGACCCGGCGCAGCAGGCGAGGGGACTCCGTGGTGAACAGCGCACGCGCCGCCTCCAGGTCGGGCAGGACCGCTTCGACCATGCGGTCGTGCAGCTGGCCCTGATCGACGTCACCCTCCAGCGTCCACGCCACGGCCCGCTCCACACGCTTCACCGCTGCCAGGCCGCAGCGGTGCACGATGTCGGTGGCCTTCGAGCTCCACGGCGAGGTGGTGCCGGGGCGAGGCGTGACGAGCAGGTCGACCCGTGGCGCGACGGTGGGGGCCGGTTCGGCGCCGTAGGTGAGCAGCGCGGCCAGGACCTCCCGCTCCTTCGCGTCGAGATCCCGGTGCAGGTCCACCAGGTGGACGAAGTGCCCGGCCTGGGCGCCGTGCACCCGTGCCAGGCGGAAGGCGGAGACTGCGGGACCACCGAAGAGGACGAGCATGGGCGAGCTCCAGGCTGGCGGCGAGGGGTAACGTGGGGAGCCGACACGTTCTGCGGCGGCTGGGCAACGATGGGCTCCAGCGTCGACGCGCGGCCAGCGTTGCGGGGACGCTCAGGACGTGAGCGCGGTGGCCCGCTCCGCCGCCACCTCGGGGGTCCACCCGGGCGGTCGGAAGGCGTAGGAGAGTGCCTCGCGCACGCTGCGCGCCTGCTGCACGTCTCGCCAGAGGTCGCGCAGCTCGTGCAGCTGGCAGTCCCAGGTGTCGTAGCTGTGCCAGTCCTTCACGAGCCCGTAGCGTGGGGCCTCCACCTCGGGTTCCCAGGTGCCGAAGAGCCGGTCGAACACCAGGAGCAGCCCGCCGTAGTTCCGGTCGAGGTAGTGCGGGTTCGTGGCGTGGTGAACCCGATGCACCGAGGGGGTGATGAGCCATCGGTCGAGCCAACCCAGCTTCTGCACCGCTTCGGTGTGGTAGCTCAGCCCATAGAACTTGAAGGCGCGATCCACGATCAGGAAGATCAGCGGGTGGATGCCCAGCAGCGGAATCCAGACCAGGAAGGGGAAGTTGGCCGCCCAGCCGAGCGCCGAGCCGCGAATGCCGGTGGTGAGGTCGTAGTTGCGGGCGCTGTGGTGGACCACGTGCACGGCCCAGCCCAGGCGGCAGCGGTGCATCACCCGGTGCGAGACGTAGAACATCACGTCGCTCACCAAGAGCGACAGCACGAACACCCACGGACCGAAGCCGAGTTCGAAGATCCGGTGCTCGTAGAACCAGAGCTGGGCGCCGTAGAGCAAGGTCGGGTGCACGATGGCGTCGGCGCCGAAGCCGAGCACGCCGCAGCGGACCGACAGCCAACGGCTCTGCTTGTCCCGCGGCATCTTGCGGGCCTGCATCACCACCGTCTCGAGCACGATGGCCGTGAGGCCGAAGGCCCACATCCAGCCGGTCAGCTGCGCGTCGAGGGCCTCGATGGCGGCCAGGGGGTCCATGAACACGACGATAACGTGGTGTAAACATTATGTATAGGACGGCGGGCACCCGGGTGGGTTAGGAGCGGGTTGCATCCCCGTCCTACGCGAGACCGCCGTGTCCACCATCGTCTACACGCTGACCGACGAAGCCCCCAGGTTGGCCACCTACAGCTTCCTGCCCGTGATCGAGGCCTTCACCAAGGGCACGGGTGTGTCGATCGAGACCCGCGACATCTCCCTGTCGAGCCGCGTGCTGGCCGCTTTCGGCCTCGAGCACGATGCGCTCGTGGAGCTGGGTGCGCTCGCGAAGACCCCGGAAGCGAACATCATCAAGCTGCCCAACATCTCGGCGTCGGTGCCTCAGCTCAAGGCGGCCATCGCGGAGCTGCAGGCCGCCGGCTTCGCGCTGCCTGACTACCCCGAGGACCCGCAGACCGACGCCGAGCGTGCCGCCAAGGCCAGCTACGACAAGGTGAAGGGCTCCGCGGTGAACCCCGTGCTCCGGGAAGGGAACTCGGACCGCCGTGCCCCCAAGGCGGTCAAGGAGTACGCCCGCAAGAACCCGCACAGCATGGGCGCCTGGTCGTCGGAGTCGAAGACCCACGTGGCGACGATGAGCGCCGGCGACTTCTTCCACAACGAGCAGTCGGTCACGGTGGCCGAAGCGACCCTGGCGCGCATCGAGCACGTGGTGGATGGCACGGTCACGGTGCTCAAGGAACTGCCCCTGCAGGCGGGCGAGATCATCGACAGCACCATGATGTCGCGGTCGGCGTTGATCGACTTCCTCTCGACGCAAGTGGCCGAGGCGCGCGAGCAGGGCGTGCTCTTCTCGCTGCACATGAAGGCCACGATGATGAAGGTGAGCGACCCCATCATCTTCGGTCACGCGGTGCGCGTGTACTTCGCCGGACTCTTCGAGATCTACGGGGAGCTCTTCGACGAGCTCGGCGTGGATGTCAAGAACGGCTTCGGCGACGCGGTGAGCAAGATGCAGGCCGCCGACGCCGACACCCGCGCCGCCTTCGAGCGCGATCTCGCAGCCGCCTACGCGGCCGGCCCCGCACTCGCCATGGTCAACAGCGACAAGGGCATCACGAACCTGCACGTGCCCAGCGACGTCATCGTCGACGCCTCGATGCCCGCCATGATCCGCATCGGCGGGCAGATGTGGGACGCCGACGGTGGCACGCAGGACTGCAAGGCCGTGATCCCGGACTCCAGCTACGCGGGCATCTACGCGGCGGTCATCGCGGACTGCAAGGCGCACGGCGCCTACGACCCGACCACCATGGGCAGCGTGTCGAACGTCGGCCTGATGGCACAGAAGGCGGAGGAGTACGGCAGCCACGACAAGACCTTCGAGATCGAGGCCGCGGGCACCGTGCGGGTGGTCGACGCCGCGGGCAAGGTGCTGATGAGCCACGAGGTGGAAGCCGGCGACATCTGGCGTGCCTGCCAGGTCAAGGATGCTCCCGTGCGCGACTGGGTGAAGCTCGCCGTCGCCCGGGCCCGAGCCACGGGGGCCCCCGCGGTCTTCTGGCTCGACGCGGACCGAGCGCACGACGCCCAGCTCATCCAGAAGCTCGACGCGTACCTGCCACACCACGACACGACGGGGCTCGAGATCCACGTGCTCGCGCCGGCCGAAGCCACCGTGTTCTCGCTGGAGCGCATCCGGCGCGGCCTGGACTCGATCTCGGTCACCGGCAACGTGCTGCGCGACTACAACACCGACCTGTTTCCGATCCTCGAGCTGGGCACCAGCGCCAAGATGCTGAGCATCGTGCCCCTGATGAACGGCGGCGGGCTCTTCGAGACCGGAGCTGGCGGCTCGGCACCGAAGCACGTGCAGCAGTTCGAGAAGGAGGGGCACCTGCGCTGGGACAGCCTCGGGGAGTTCCTCGCTCTGGCGGTCAGCCTCGACCACATCGCTGAGCGCGGCAACGCCACGGCCGGTGTGCTCGGGCGCACGCTCGACCACGCCACCACCGAGTACCTGCTCGAGAACAAGAGCCCGAGCCGCAAGGTGCACGAGCTCGACAACCGGGGAAGCCACTTCTACGTCGCGCTCTACTGGGCCCGGGCCCTCGCCACGCAGACCGACGATCCGTCGCTCGCGGCGCGCTTCGCGCCCATCGCGGAAGCGCTCGGAGGCGCCGAGGCCACCATCGTGTCGGAGCTGAACGGCGCGCAGGGTCCGGCGCAGGATCTCGGTGGCTACTACCGCCCCGACTCCGCACGGGTCGCGGCCGCGATGCGTCCGAGCCCCACGTTCAACGCGATCGTCGACGGAAGCTGAAGGGGATGCGGCGCAGCGTCGCCATCGTGGTCGCCGCGGTGACGGTGGGCCTGGCGCTGCGTGTGTACCTCCTCGGGCACCTCGACCTCCGGGGCTGGCCCGGTCCCGCGGCTCCCGACATGCTGGTGGCGGGCCTGCTCGCCGACGGCAGCCGGCAGTGGGCGGGCTGGCTGGTGACCGGCGCGCTTCCGCTGGTGGACGGCGACGTCCTGGCAGCGGGCACCCTGTTGAAGCTGGTCGCCACGGCGCTGGGCTGCGCGGGCGCTGCGCTCGCGGGTCATGCCATCGGCGGGCGGGTCGTGGCGCTCGCGGCGGGGCTGCTGGGTGGGTCCTGGGGTCTGGCGCTGTACGTGAGCGTGCTCGGTGGCGCCGACGCACCCTCGTGGGGGCTCCTGTGGTTCGGCGTGGGCCTGGCCTGGTGGGGCGCTCGGATGGGACCGCGTGCGCTGCCGCTCGTCGCACTTGGTGGAGGGCTTGCCGCGCTCGGTGTCGCCGTGAAGTTCGCTGCGGCGCCGGCGCTCGCGTACCTGGCCATCGCGCCGCTCCTGGCCGTGCGCAGAGGGGTGGGGCAGGGGATCGGCGTCACGATCGCGATCGGACTCGGCGTGTGGCTGCTGACCCCGTGGTTGTCGCCGCCGCCGGGCGGGCCCGACGCGCGCCTCGCGGATCTCCAGTGGGAGCACGTGGTCGAGGGGTTGAGGCGCCTCGACACCCTCGACGCCACCGAGCGCATGGCCGAAGGCCTCTTCGACGAGCTCTGGGTGCTGGCGTTGGTGGGGGCGGCGTTGCCCGGTCGGGCGTGGCTGCCCCGCGTGGCGCTCCTGGTGGGTGGGGCGGCCCTGGTCGCCCTCCCCGCGAGCTCGTGGAACGTGGGCTACGACGTCGGCTACCGACCGCGCTGGGCGCTGCCCTCCGGCTTGGGCTTCGTCGTGCTGGCCGCGGCCGCGGTGGCCCTCCCGCTCCGAAGGCTTCGGCTCCTCGGCGGGCTGCGTCACCTGCCCGGCGTCGGGCTCGCGGCCTACGCGGCGTGCGACGGGCTGGCCTTCCTCCACGCCTGGTCGGAGCATCGGGTGGCGCACGAGGAGGCTGCGCCACTCACCGCGTGGATCCCTCCCGAGCGGTTCACGGATCGCTACGCAGATCAGGCGGAGCTCGGATGGTGGAGCACCTCGACCGAGGACGGCATCGGGCTCTACACGCTGGCCGGGACCGCGCCCTCAGGTGGGCTGATGCTGCCGATGTTGCAGGACGGGCGGGAGAGCCACGCGCTGCTCGGCGCGGCGGTCGCCGGGGTGTGGCCGGCCGTGGCCAGCAGCCCCGAGCTCTGCTGCGAGGGCGGCGAGGCCCGAGAGGCCTGTGCGCAGCGGGTGGTGGCAGCGCTCGACGCTGCGGGCGCCATGATCATCGTGCCGGCCGACCCGGCCGCTCGCTGCGCCTCGGGCGTGGCCGCGTGGAGCTCGTCGCTCTACAACGCGGCGACCGAGCTCGGCCCCTTCCGCCAGAGCGGTGCCTGGTTCGTGTGGACGGGTTCGGGCAGCGGGGGCGACATGCCCTGTGTGCACGGTGGCTCCGGCGCGTCGGACGCGCTCGAGGGCTGGCGCTACCAGTAGCCCAGGGCGCCTGCCCGACGGACCGCTTCGAGTCGCTCGGGCGTCATCGCCCCCGGCGGCACGGCGCCCGGCCCCGCGCGCACGGTCCGCAGGTCGCGAACGAGCGCGCGTCCGAGGGCCAGGTCCTGGCTGTCGACGGGAGCGGCGAGCAGGTCGTGCTGTTGCAGCGGGTCGTCGATCACCTGGTGGAGCGTGGCGAACTCATGGGGAAGGCGCAGGTCGCGGAGGCGGGCATCGATGCCCGGATCCAGGCTGGTGCCGTTGTGCACGTAGCAGCGGAAGGTGAGCAGGTGGTCGCCGGAGCGGAGCGCCAGCATGTCGCCGAACTCGGCGTAGGCCTGGCCCTCCGCGGGGGTGGCCAGGAGGTCCTGGCCGGGGAGCCCGCCGGGAGCCACCGCGCCCGCGTGGCGCGCCACCGTGGGCATCAGGTCGACCAGCTCCACCACGTGGTCGGCCGTGCCAGCTTCGGGCCCGAGCAGCCAGAGGGGCACGTGCAGGGTGCGCTCCAGCGCGATCTGCGTGGTCGGAAGGCCCAGCATCAGGAAGGCCTCGGTCCGGTCGGGGGGGTGAGGTTGGGTCTCGGCCAGGCTGGTCCCGTGGGTCGAGGTCACCACCACGAGGTCGTCGTCACCCGGCGACAGCGCACCCAGCAGGTCGGACAGCCCCTCACCCGCTCGCGTGGCGCGCTCGACCATCGTGGCGCGCAGGCGCGCCGGGTCCTGCTGGCTGGCCGCGTCCAAGGCGTTGCGTGGGCCGGGGCCGCTGTGCGGGAAGGTGGCGGAGAGCGCAGGGAGGGTGAAGTCGTCGGCGATCACCACGAGCAGCCGCGGCGCGCCTTCAGCTTCGAGCCACCAGCGCTCGGCGGCCTGACGGGTCCGTGTCCACCCGCTCACCCGCTCAACGTCCTCCCCCAGGAGGCCGTCGGCGTGGGTGGCGGCGGCCACGACGTGGGTGGTGTAGCCGTACAGGCCGAGCACCTCGGGCAGCGTGCGCGTGCCCGCCGGCAGCTCGCTGCACCACGCCTTCTGGCCGGCGCCGAGCACGTACTCAGGCTGGTTGGCGGCCCCACACAGTGGGAGGCCGCTGGGGTATTGCCCGGTCCACGTGGAGCCGAAGGCGGTCCAG
Organism: uncultured Enterobacterales bacterium; assembly: GCA_964604675.1. Taxonomy (GTDB): domain Bacteria; phylum Myxococcota_A; class UBA796; order UBA796; family CAJQPC01; genus CAZSAT01. Next base: position 6,416 of record CAZSAT010000155.1, on the reverse strand, counting down.
GGCGAGGGGCTGGCGCTGTAGGCCTGCGTGAAGCGCAGCGGCTCCCCGTCGAAGGCCGCGAGCATCGCTTGCTCGGGTTCGGCGAGCACCCCGGTGCCAGCTCGTAGTCCTGGCAAGAGGACGAGCACGACGTCGGCGGTGCTGGTGCGGGGGCTGCAGGCCAAGAGGGCGAGCGTGAGCATCACGGTCCCGTCTGCAAGGCAGCACCTGGCGCTGGCGGGAGCCGGCCGCCGGTCAGGGACGTGCCGTCCTCGGGCGAGGGGTGTCCGGGACGCCCCGGACCATCGGCGTCGACGTCCATGCAGCGAGGCTCCGTGCCCCAGTCCGCCGGGGGCTCCGCGCCCGCCATGACGGTCGCCAGCAGATCCGCGGCGGCGTGGTAGCCGGCCTCGCTGGCGTGGCTGGTGTCCTGGTAGCCCCAGCAGGCGCGCTCGCTCATGCCGTGCCCGACCACGACCACGCCTTCGCGCTCGAAGGTCCGCTTCCAGTGTTCGAGGTCGGACGCCGCGCCCTCTTGTTGGTTCTCCCAGCGCACGGGCCACACCATGAGCCACACGGGAAGGTCTCGGAGGCGGGCCTCGCGGACGAGCACCAGCAGATCGGCCACGGCGGCGGAGACCTTGCTCAGCCGCGGGTAGGACGGGCGCTGCAAGGGAGCGAGGATCCGGCGCAGCCCCAGGTAGAGCCGGAGGGTCGACGCTGGGGCGTTGGTGCTCTGGCGGTAGAAGGCCGAGCGCTGATCGCCCACCTCCTGCTGTCGTCCGTCGTTGTGGGGGGTGCCGAGCACCAGGCCGTCGGGCTGCAGCACGGTGCCGAAGCGGCGCCACATGCGCAGCATGTCGAAGGCGCAGCCTCCCGCGACGCCCGCGTTCACCACCTCGACCGAGTCGGCGCCGAGCGCGGCGGGTGCGACCTCCTCGAGGCGGTCGGTGAAGCTCTCGCCCTCCGTGGCGTTCAGCCCGAACATCCAGCTGTCACCGAGCGCCAGCAAGCGGGTCTCGCCCCGCGGCCTGTCCCTGGGGATCTCGCGGGTCTCGCGGAGCCCCTCGCTGTTGGTCACGAAGTGGAACGTTCGGGGCCCGTCGTGGTGGCGTTCGTCCTGGTTCGGGCGCATCGCGAGGTTGCCGGTCTCTTCGTAGAGCATCCAGCCGTCGGGCTGCTCCCAGGTGAACAGCAGCTCGTCGAGGGGCAGCGCCGCGCGCAGAGCGGCTTCGGTCGAGGCGAGCAGGACCACGCTCGTGCCCAGACCGAACGCAGTCAGCTTGAGGACGCGCTTCACCCGAACATCATCCCACGATGGGATGATGGCGTCCGCGAGGTGAACGAGTGCTTCGATGGGTGGGCCGCTTGGGCCTGGTGACCGGCGGGACAGCGATCGGCCTGGTGCTCGCGACCTTGCTCGCCGATCGGGTGGTGGCCCACAAGGCGCTGGACGTCGAGATGATCGCCAAGGTGCTCTACTACCAGAACGCCGACGTGCCCGTGCACCGGGTGAGCGACGACCCCGTGCTGCACTACGAGCTGGTCGAGGGCGGTCGCTACGAGGCCCTTGGGCGGGAGGGCAAGTACCGATCGAGCGTCGGTGTCGGGGGCGCGCGCGGGAACACGCATCCGCTCGACAAGGCGGACGGCGTCTTCCGCATCGCCTTCTTCGGCGGCTCCACCGTGTACGGCCACCACGTGGACGACGACGAGACGCTACCCGCACGGCTCGAGGCCCACCTGGGCGAGGGCTTCGAGGTGTGGAACTACGGCACGAGCGCCTACGTGCAGTCCCAGATGATGCGGAAGGCGCGGCTGGTGCTCCAGGAGGTGCCCGAGGTGGACCTGCTGGTGCTGATGATCACGAACTCCGGGCGCCGAGCGTTCCTGCACACGGAAGATCCGGCGGTCCAGGCCCGCTACGTCGAGATGCTCGACGAAGACCCCTATGCCTGGCTGGAGAACTTCCCGCGGCCCTGGATCGACGGGCTCACGCCGGAGCAGGCCACACGCCTGCACTACACCCTGCTCAAACACAGCGCCATCTGGCGCTACGTGCAGGCCTACGAGCTGGGCCAACGACGGGCCCACGTCACCAACAAGTACGCGAAGGCGCTGGCCACCGTGGAGCGGGAGGCGCTGCACATCGAGGCCGCCGCGGCGGGCGTCGAGCTCGTGTACGCTGGCTACCCCGGCTCGGCGGAGAACCCCACGCGGCCCCCCCCGGGGGTCGAGGCCGATCAGGCGGTCGATCTCTGGCTGCCAGGGCAGCCCGCCACCTTCTACGAGATCCATCCCCCTGCGTCCGTGCTCGACGGCCACGCGGCGCGCCTCGCCGAGCTCCTCCGTGAGGCCGGCTGGCTCCCCGGTTCGGAGGCGGCCCCGTGAGACCGCAGCTCGCCGAGGCCCTCCAGCTGGTTCCGGTCGTGGTGCTCGCGTCGTCGTTCATCGTCTCCGGGGAGGTGGACCTGTCGAGGGCGGGCCCGCTCTTCGGCGTGGCAGCGGTGCTGACCGTGCCGATCACGGTGCTCGTGCGCCGCGCGGACCACGCGCTCAACCCCATCCTGACCGGAACCACGATCTGGCTGTGGGTCGGCGCCGTGGCCTTCCTGCTGCCGATCGCGCCGCTCGCGTGGCTGTATGTCGAGACCCAGGCGGTCGGCCTCTTCGTGGCGGCGCTGGGCGTGGGTCTGTGGGCCACCCTCCACAGCGAGGCCGGCTACATCGGACGGCGGCATCCCGATCCGGCCTGGGTCCGGCGCTGGAGCCTGGTCCTGATCGGCGCGACCCTGCTGATGCTGGCGTGGGCGTGGGCCTGGCGCCACGACATCCGCCTCGGTGGGGGATTGCCCTTCATCGCGTTGAACGTGGGTCGTCGCGTGGTCCTGGCACGCACCTGACGACGCTCAGAAGCCCAGTCGTCTCACCTGGGCGAGGGCTTCCGTCCAGCCTTCCGCTGCCTCGAGCGCGGGGCGAGTCGGCGTCGCGGCGAGGGACCCTGGGAGCAGGTCGGCGCGCTCCAGCGCGCTGACCAGGGTCTCGGCCATCAGGTGGTAGCCATCGACCGTGAGGTGGGCGGTGTCCACGAAGTACTGGTCACCGGGCAGGCCGTGTGGGTCGGTGGCCTGCATCGCCGCGGACAGATCGACGAGCGGCACCCGTGCGCCGCTCGCGATGCGGCGCACGGCGTCGTTGCGGCTCTCCGGCGTGCGGCCGAAGGGTTGGAACTCGATGGCGGCGATGTAGCGGGCTCGCGCCTCCTCGTATTCGCCGCGTCGACGCATGCAGTCCGCCGAGAGCTGCAGGGCCCCCCACGAGGTCGTGCTCTCGGCGAAGGCCGCCATGCCCGCTTCGTAGCTGTCGTCGCGACAGAGCCTGTCTCCCTCGCGGGCCTTCGCGTCGAAGGCCTCCGCTCCTGCGTACGCCGCCGCCGTCGTCCAGTTGGCGGGCAGCGTGCACAAGACGAGCGGAACGTGCGCCCTCGAGGCGACGGCGACCACCTGGCGGAGGTTGCGCTCGAACTGTTCCTCGAGCGGCTTGCGCTTCGCGAGCTGCTGGGTGACGGGCGGCCGGTCCTCGGCCGGAGGCTCCGGCAGCAGCACCTTCTTGAGGCCTCGGTACACCACCCACTGGTGCAGCATCTCGTTCGTGCCCCAGGTCACCACGCCCTCGTTGTTGCCCGTGGCCACGACCAGCACATCGGGCTCGAGGGACACGAGGCCCTCCACGAGCTGCCGGACCCGGGTGCTGGACTGGCCGCTGGCCCCGGCGTTGATCACCTCCACGGGCCGATCCATGCGGGCTCGTAGGATGGCGCGGGTCCAGCTCGAGAGGTCGCCGGCGCCGGTGGGCGGGGATCCTGGATCGACGTGGTGGTCGCCCCGGACGAAGGATCCCCCGGTCACGACCACGCGGAAAGCGTCGCCCTTGTCCACGGCGACCTCGGCCTGGACCACCTGCCGAAGCTGCGGGTCGTAGAGGCGCCAGGTGTCGCCCTCCCGCACCAGCGTTCCGCCGTCGAGGTACTCGACCACATCGGCGTCTCGGTGGGTGTCGACGACGCCGAGGCGCTCCATGGCACCCAGCGCCGCTGTGATCGCTGCGACGACCAGGGCCAGTGGCAACAGCGCGAACGCGAGCTTTCTGCGGGTGGAGGCCACCATGACGGCTAACGCCTACTTCGAGAGCGCTGCTTCGATCGCCGCCACGACCGCATCGGGATCGTGGGTCCGCGCTGCATAGACCAGCACGCCATCCGGCCCGATCACGGCTTGCACGGGAAAGGGCGCGTAGGCCTCTCCGCTGTCGGCGGACTGGGAGTAGGTCTGGTACTGCAGCTCGTCCTGGTCGAGCAGGCAGACCAGGTCCGTGCCGGCACCGTCGAGGAAGGCGTAGGCGCTGTCGTAGTCGTCACCGGCGTTGATCAGGAAGACCTGCAGGTCGCCGTCGTCGAAGCGGTCGGCGATGCTCGTCTCGATGTCTGGAACCTCCAGACTGCAGACCGGTCAGTACTCGGCCCAGAAGGCCAGGAAGACGGCCTTGCCCCGGTAGTCGGACAGCGCGTAGGGGCGGGTCGTCGGATCGGAGACCGTGAACCCGGGCAGCTCGAAGTCCTCGACCTCGTCGCCGACCGAACCGGCGCCCCATGCCAGCTCGATCACGGCTTCCTGCTCGTCGGGATCGTTGGTGGACAGCCGGATCTCCGAGCCGGGAAGCTCGTTCGCGGTGGGATCCACGACCACGACCTCGGCACCGCCCGGTGCGATGGCGAGGCTCGTGGGCGTCACCTCGTAGCCCTCGCCGCCCGGGGCCATCTCGAGCTCCAGCTCGAGGTCCATCGCACCCCCGTTGTGGACCGTGATCGCCATCGCGTCACCGTCGGAGAAGGTCACGCGCTCTGGCGCATCGAGCTCCGGTCCGGCGAGGTCGCGATCGTGCGCCACCACGTCGAGCCGGAACCAGTCCGCCACGACCACCGCGCCGTCGCGGGCGCCGACGCCGAGCGCCAGCTGTTGGCCGGGTTCGTGCGCGACGCCGAAGGGGCCACCGGCGCCGACCCACGCCACCTCGATCTGGGACCAGCTCGCCGTGTAGGCGTAGTCACCGTCGAGGGCCACGGCGCCCGCACTGCCGGACGTGCGGACGTCGCCGCGGTCGCTCAGCCGATCGCCCTCGACCGCGAACACGCCCAGGCCGTCGTCCCCCATCGCGACCGCCACCGTGACGCCGTCGAAGGCGATGTCGGCGCCCCGCCCGTCGAGGGCGGCTCGGTCCAGCTCCCGTGGCGCGTCCGGGCTCGAGACGTCGAACAGCACGAGCTCCGCGTCGGTGCCCACGACCAATCGGTCGGCGTGCAGCCCGACCGACCAGGCGGGGGTGGCGTCGGCCGTGGAGAGCTGCGCGCCGCTCTCGCCGTCGTGGAGGCGTGCACCGTGGTCCTGTGCGGCGATCACAACGGTGTCGCCCCAGGCGCTCACGTCCTCGTAGGGGTAGGTGGGGCCTTCGATGAAGCAGGCGTCGGTGACCACCGCGTCGAGGTCCCGGGCGTCCAGGCAGTAGAGGTCCTCGAGGCGGGTGCCGGCCCAGATCCGCTCGGTGACCGGATCCCAGGCCAGGTCGTAGGTGCGGGCGGCCGCGGTGTGCTGCCGGAGCTCGCCGGTGGTGGTGTCCACGACGATCCAGCCGCCCTGTCCAGCGACCATGCCCCGCTCCTCGCTCAAGCCCAGAGCAGCCACAGCCTCGAAGCCGAGCTCGCCGAGGTCGAGCACCTCGGTCGTCACCAGCGCATCGCCCAGCGCGAAGATCGGGGCGCTCTCCTCGGGCGGGGCGCTGTCGAGCCCGCTGTCCACCGGGCCGGCGGTCTCGGCGGGTTCCGCGTCGGAAGGGGGTGGGTCTTCCGTAGCCAGGGGCACACACGCGCCCGACGCCCCTCGGCCGAAGCCCTCGGCACAGGGCGGTGCAGTGGTGCAGGCGAGGAGGCCGACGAGCATGCAGGGAGGATGCCAGCCGCGGCCGTGGGATGCGGTGGGAGCGTGGGGAAGCTCCAGGCGGCCATGCGACAATGCGGTGTGCGCGCGCGTGCCGAGAGACCGTGAGGACCCGCACGGCGGTGACCGAGCTGCCCTGGGTGGTGGCAGCGTGCCTGGGAAGCTGGTGGATCGCGCGCACGGCGTTCACGGAGCTCGGGGTGCCCGCCGGTTCGGACTGGGGCATCTACCTCAAGGATGCTGCCGCGATCTGGCTGCCCGACAGCGGCATGCCCTTCAACGACTGGCGCCGCCCTCTTCACGGCTACCTCGTCGGCTGGCTCGGCGCGGAGCGGAGCTATGTCGAGGCCGCGCGCCTGATCGCGGCCTGGGGTGGTGTGGCCACGGTGTGGGCGGCCGCGATCGCGGGGCGTGCCTTGTCCGGCCCCGGTGTCGCGATCCTGGCCG
>CAZSAT010000154.1:0-15511 GCA_964604675.1 uncultured Enterobacterales bacterium | reverse complement strand
GACATGTTCGAGGCCACGAAGAAGCAGGAGCTGCTGGCCATTCCGTTCTTCGTGCTGGCCGGCAACATCATGACCCACGGAGCCCTGGCGGATCGGCTCATCGGTGTGGCGCGGGCAGTGATGGGGCGCCTTCCGGGCGGTCTCGGCCTCGCCACGGTGTTCGCCTGCGTGATCTTCGCAGCCATCAGCGGCAGCTCGCCGGTCACGGTCATCGCCATCGGCACCATCCTCTTCCCGATGCTGGTGCGCGAAGGCTACCCGGAGAGCTACAGCCTGGGCGTGCTCACGTCCGCGGGCTCCCTGGGCATCATCATCCCGCCCTCGGTCCCGATGATCGTCTACGCCATCATGGTGTCGACCCCGCAGGCCGTCATCTCGCCGAACGACCTGTTCCTGGCAGGCGTGCTCCCCGGCATGTTCATCGCGGCGACACTGGTCGTGTACACGCTCTACAGGACCCGTCCAGGCGCGCCGGGCACGAGCGATCTGAGCCTCCCGGAGCTTCCCGGTGGGTACTGGAAGAACCTGTTCGTGCAGACCCGACGCGGCGCGTTGGCGTTGGTGCTTCCGCTGCTCATCCTCGGCGGCATCTACGGCCTGCTCGGCCCGCTCCGCTTCACCGTCACCGAAGCCGCTGCGGTGGCGGTGGTCTACGCGCTCGCGGTCGAGCTGTTCATCCACCGCGAGCTGAAGGTGCACGAGCTACCGCGCATCCTCTCGGACTCGGGCGTGATGATGGGTGGCCTGTTCCTCATCATCGTCTTGGCCATCGCCTTCAACAAGTTCCTCACCTTCCAGCAGGTGCCCCAGGAAGCGGCAGCGTGGCTCGCGGGCCACGTCAACGAGCCCTGGCAGTTCATCATCCTGGTGAACATCTTCTTGCTGTTGCTCGGCTGCGTGATGGAGATCCTCTCTGCGATCCTCATCGTCGCCCCCCTGCTGGCACCGATCGCCGCCAACTACGGCATGGACCCGATCCACTTCGGGATCATGTTCATCGTGAACCTCGAGCTCGGGTACCTCACGCCGCCGATGGGCATCAACCTCTTCGTCGCGTCCACCGTGTTCGAGCGGCCGATCGTGCAGGTCATTCGAGGCGCCCTGCCCTTCCTGCTCCTGATGCTCTTCTGCCTGATCGTGATCGCGTGGTTCCCGAGCCTCTCCCTCGTTCTGTTGGACCGCTGACATGCCCACCATCGAGAGCCGCGACGGCACACGCCTGAACCTCCGCACCTGGAAGCCCGAGGGCCGAACGCGTGGTCGCGTGCTGCTGGTGCATGGGCTGGCGGAACACATGGGCCGCTACGAGCACGTGGCGCGGGCCCTGAACGACGCTGAGTTCGCCGTCTGGGGCGTGGAGCTCCGTGGGCACGGCGACAGCGACGGCCGGCCTGGACACACCGACCGGTGGCGGGACTACGTCGACGATGTGCGGGCAGCGGCACACGTCATCGGACAGCCGTACTACCTGGTGGGGCACTCGATGGGTGGCTGCGTAGCCCTCGACCTGGCGCGCGGAGCGACCAAGCCTCAGCTGCTCGGCGTGGCGCTCTCGAACCCGCTGCTCGGCGTCGCGGTCGAGCCTCCGGCCTGGAAGACGGCGGCGGGCCGGCTCATGTCCAACATCTGGCCCACCCTGTCGCTGGACAACGAGATCGACCCCAGCTGGATCTCGCGGGATCTGGCCGTGGTGAGCGCCTACCGGACCGACCCGAAGGTCTTCTCGGTGGTCTCGGCGCGTTGGTACACGGAGCTGATCGCCGCGATGGAGCGCATCCATGGCCACGCCGGCCGCTACCGGACGCCGTTCTTCCTGATGGTGGGCACCTCGGACCGTCTGGTCGACCCGGACGCAAGCCAGGCGCTCTTCGAGAAGTACGGCGGCAACGACAAGGACATGGTCGTGTACGAGGGGCTGTACCATGAGCTCTTCAACGAGCCGGAGAAGGACAAGGTCTTCACGGACTTGTGCACCTGGCTCCGTCGCGAGACCACGCTGCAGCCGGAGCTGTCGTGAGAGAACGCCTGATCGCTCTGCTGCGTGAGCTGAGCGTCCGCACCGGGCGCTTCACGCTCGCTTCGGGCCGCGAGAGCGACTTCTACGTCGACGCGCGCCAGACCACCCTCAACGCCGAGGGCGCCCACCTCGTCGGCCGCATGGTGGTGGATCGCCTGCACCCCGACGCGGTCGCGGTCGGCGGCATGACCATGGGTGCAGACCCCATCGTCACCGCGGCGAGCCTGGCCGCGTTCTCGGAAGGCCGCCACCTGCACGCCTTCCTGATCCGCAAGAACCAGAAGGACCACGGCACCGGCCGCTGGTTGGAGGGGCGCGCCTCGGTGCCCGATGGCGCGGCCGTGTGCATCGTCGAGGACACCACCACCACCGGCGGCAGCCTCCTGAAGGCCGTCGAGCGTGCCGAAGACGCCGGCCTGCGCGTCGTCCAGACCCTGACGGTGGTGGACCGCGAGGAAGGGGCCAGCGCCAGGCTCGCCGACGCCGGCTACACCCTGGAGGCCCTCGTCACGCGCTCCGAGCTGCTCGCGTGATCGTGGCGCTCGCCCTCGCGTGTGCCCGTCCTGACGGCGGCCTGGCCCCGCCCACGCGCGGGGTCGAGTACGCCAAGGTGCACCGGGCATGGACACAAGAGCTCATGCTCGACCACGACTTCGAGCTCGACCTGGTGGTCCGCGCGAGCCTGCTGAGCGACGACCTGCGACGGGCACAGGCCGACGCGCTGGCCGACGCGAGGCTCGAGTCAGAGACCGCGCGCCTGGCCCGCCACGAAGCCTGGCAGGCCGACCGGGGCGCCTGGGTCGTCGTCTTCGCGGCGCACTCGCCGCACGAAGACGCCCGACGCTTCGGCCTCGACGACGACGACCCGTGGCAGCTTCGCCTGCTGGCGGACGGGCAGGTCGTCGAAGGCGTGGGCGTCGACCGCGTTCGGAAGCCGAGCGCCGACCAGGTGGTCATGTACCCCCAGCTCGACCGCTGGAGCACGCTCTGGGAGGCCCGCTTCGTCCGGGCGGCCGCAACCGAGCTCAGCTTGCAGGTGGTCGGGCCCCACGGGCGAGGAGAGCTGACATGGGACCTCTGAGCCTGGACCCGGACGTCTTCGCACGTCGGCGCGCAGCGGTGCTGGAGCGCGTGAAGCAGCCCATCGTCTTGGTCGGTGTCGGCACCCGTTGCCGGAACCTCCCGATGAACAAGGTCCCGTTCCGCCAGGACTCGAGCATGCTGTGGCTGACGGGCTGCTCACGCCCCGACGCCGCGGCGCTGATCACGGAGCAGGGTTGTCAGCTCTTCCTGCCTCTCCCGGCCGACGACGACGCGCTCTGGCACGGAGCCGAGCCGGGGCCGGAGGAGCTCCGGGCGATGTACGGGGTGCAGGCCGTTCGCCCGCGGATCGAGCTGAGCAGAGCCGTGGCGGAGTGCGGCCCGGTCGCCACGCTGGCAAGCCCCGACAGAAGCGCGACGGCCGAGGCTGCGCGGCTCTCCGGCCTCGAGCTTTGCTACGGGCACGTCGACGGCACGCCTGCACTCATCGACGCACTCATCGCGCTGCGACGCTGCAAGGGACCCGAGGAGATCGCCGAACACCGCGCGGCGGCCGCTGCCAACGCGCTGGCCTTCGATCTCGTCCTGGCCGCCACGCGTCCCGGGACCCACGAACGGGAGCTCGAGGCCCTGTTCCGGGCAGCGCTCGCCGCACGCGGCTGCACGGTCGGGTACGAGCCCATCCTCACCGTGCGCGGCGAGGTGTTGCACAACTTCCACTACGTCAACATCCTGCAGGATGGCCAGCTCCTCCTGTTGGATGGTGGTGCGGAGCGGCGCAGCGGCTACAGCGTGGACGTCACGCGCACCTGGCCGGTCAACGGACGTTTCTCCACCCGCCAGCGTTCAGCCTACGAGGCGGTCCTGGCCGCCCAGGCGGAGAGCATCGCCCTCTGCCGCGCCGGCGTGCGGTACCGAGAGGTGCACGACGCGAGCTCGCGCGTCATCGCGCGGTTCCTCGCCGACGAGGGCCTGGTCACCTGTCAACCCGACGCCGCCGTGGAGAGCGGCGCACACGCGCTGTTCTTCCCACACGGGGTCGGCCACCTGCTCGGACTGGATGTGCACGACCTCGAGCAGTTCGGAGATCGCGCGGCGTACGCCACCGGACGTGCGCGCAGCACGCAGTTCGGCACAGCGTACCTGCGCATGGACCTCGACCTCGCTCCCGGCATGCTGGTGACCGTCGAGCCAGGCTTCTACGTCGTGCCAGCCATCCTGGACGATCCGACACTCCGCACGCGCTTCGCGGGACAGGTGGACTTCGCTCGTGCCGCCGAGTGGATCGGCTTCGGCGGCATCCGCATCGAGGACGACGTGCTGGTCACCGAAGGAGATCCAGACACCCTCACGGCCGCGATTCCCCGCCAGGTCCCGGACCTCGAGGCACGGATCGGCCGCGGACCCGACGCGCTGTCCCGGCTCACCGCCGGCTGATTCAGCGACGGCGCCTCACGAAGGTGTCGCGAATCCAGCGATCGTCGGCCTCGGCGAAGTCCCGGTTGAAGTGCAGCCCGCGACTCTCACGGCGCTGGAGGGCGCAGGTCACGACGAGGTCCGCCACGGTGGCCAGGTTGCGCAGCTCGACGAGGTCCCCGGTGAGCCGGAAGTCCCAGTAGTAGTTCCGGATCTCCTCCTGCACGAGCTCCACGCGGTGGCGGGCGCGCTTCAAGCGTCGGGTGGTGCGCACGATGCCGACGTAGTTCCACAGGAAGCGTCGGATCTCCTGCCACGTGTGGTGCACGACCACGAGCTCGTCGGCGTCGACGGCATGGCCCGCGTCCCACTCGGGCAACTCCACCGGGCACTGGTCGAGCCTTCCGGCCACCCGCTGAACCGCCTCGTCCGCGTACACCACGGCCTCGAGCAACGAATTCGAGGCCAGGCGGTTGGCCCCGTGCAACCCCGTGCAGCTCGACTCTCCGACCACGAAGAGGTTCTTCACGCTCGACTCGCCCGCCAGGTCCGTCACGACGCCGCCGCAGAAGTAGTGCGCAGCGGGCACGACGGGGATCGGCTGCTCGGCCATGTCGACGCCGAGCTCCCGACAGCGTCGATCGATGGACGGAAAGCGGTCCTGGAGGAACGCGCGCGGATGGTGGGTCATGTCGAGGAACATGCACTCGACGCCCAGTCGCTTGATCTCGGCGTCGATGGCGCGCGCCACGATGTCGCGAGGCGCCAGCTCCATGCGCTCGTCGTAGCGGGCCATGAAGCGCTCGCCGTCCGGTGTCCGGAGCACGCCCCCTTCGCCCCGGAGGGCTTCCGAGATCAAGAAGCCCTTCGCATCCGGGTGGTACAGCGCCGTGGGGTGGAACTGCACGAACTCCATGTTCGCGATCTGCGCACCGGCGCGCCACGCCATCGCGATGCCGTCGCCGGTGGCGATGTCCGGGTTGGTCGTGTAGAGGTAGGCCTTTCCCGCGCCTCCGGTGCACAGCGCCACCACGGTCGCGGCGTACACATCCACCTGGTCACGCTCGAGATCGAGCACGTAGGCGCCGAGCACGCGGTCGGGAAACGGTGGGTGGTCGCCTGTTCGCCGCGCGAGCCAGCCCTCGGTGAGCACGTCGACGGCCATCTGGCCTTCCTTGACCTCGATGTCCGGGTTCGCGCGTACCGCCGAGACCAGGGCGCGCACGATCTCCGCGCCCGTGGCGTCGTGGGCGTGGAGGATGCGTCGGTGGGAGTGGCCGCCCTCCCGATGCAACGAGTAGCCGGCCTCGCCGGATTCGGTGAAGTCGACGCCGAGATCGATGAGCTCCTGCACGAGCTCCGGCCCACGCCGGACGACCTGCTCCACCACCTCGCGACGGCAGAGGCCTGCGCCTGCCACCATGGTGTCCCGAACGTGGTTCTCGTGGGCATCCAGCGGGTCCCAGACGGCGGCGATGCCACCTTGCGCGTAGCGTGTGTTGGACTCGTGGAGCTCGGACTTGGTCAACAGCACCACCCGGCCATGCCGCGCGGACTTCAACGCGAAGAGCAGCCCGGCCACCCCCGAGCCGATGACCAGCACGTCCGCCTGATGCCGCATGACCGTCCTCCATCGCCAACCAGGGCTTTGGCGCGCCCCCCGAGGATATGCTGCGCGTCATGCCTTGGCTGTCCTGGACCCTGAGCGTCGCCGTCGCCGGCGACATCTGGATGAAGGAAAACTCCGACGGGTCCATCACCTTCACCGACATGCCGGGCGACGAGACCTGGGAAGCGTTCGAAGTCGACGGCCCCCCGCCCCCACCGGCGCGCGTGAACCTGCAGACCTTTCCACTGCTCGACAGCTTCGACCCGCTCTTCGTGTCGGCGGAGCTTCGCTACGGGGTCGACGCGGAGCTGTTGAAGGCGGTGTGCGTGGCGGAGTCGGGCATGAACCCCAACGCGGTCTCGCATGCGGGCGCCCAGGGCCTGATGCAGCTGATGCCCGCCACAGCGCAGGATCTCGCGGTCACCGACCCCTTCGATCCGGAGCAGTCCATCGGTGGCGGCGCGCGCTACCTCGCCTGGCAGCTGGCCACCTTCGGCAGCGTGCATCTGGCCCTTGCCGCCTACAACGCGGGCCCGGCCAACGTGAAGAAGTTCGGGAGGATCCCGCCCTTCGACGAGACCCAGGACTACGTTCCGAAGGTCATGGCCCTCTACGACCTCTTCCGTTACGAACGCCCCATCACGGGGCACGAGTGAAGCGCGACGGCTTCTGGAACCTGCCGAACTCACTCACCGTGCTCCGAATCGCGGTCGTGCCGGTGATGGTGTGGATCCTGCTCCAGACCCCCACCCGGTCCGACGCCGTGATCGCCTGCGCCATCTTCGTGGCCGCGATGGTGACCGACATCATCGATGGCTACCTCGCCCGCAAGTGGGATCTGGTCAGCGTCATGGGGGCCTTCCTGGATCCCTTGGCCGACAAGTTGATGGTGGCCAGCACCCTCATCATGCTGGTGCCCCTCGGCTGGATACCCGCGTGGCTGGTGGCGCTGCTCATCTGCCGTGAGATCACCATCACCGCGCTCCGCACCATCGCGGTGAGCGAAGGGCTGGTGCTGAAGGCCGACGTGCTCGGCAAGTTCAAGACCGCGTTCCAGTCCACGGCCCTCGGCTTCCTGCTCTGGCACTACCCTACCCAGCTGGGCCCGGACGAGCGCTTCATCGTCGACGCGCACAGCTGTGGCGTCGTGCTCCTCTACATCGCGCTCTTCTTCTCGCTGGTGAGCGGCTTCAACTACCTGCGCAGCTTCGCGCGGGCGCAGGCGGCTAACGCGCGCTGATCTCCACGCTGTAGGCGGTCTCGCAGGTCGATTCGCCCCCCCAGCTCGAGGCGTACACCCGCAGGTAGTACTTGTCCTCGTCGTAGTCCCAGATGCTGCCGCTGTAGCTGATGGTGAGCTTCGAGGTGCCGGAGTCGCTGGTGAGGTAGTCGCCGTCTTCCTCGTAGAGCTCACCGACCCAGCTGGTGGCGCTGTCGAGGTTGTCGATGGTGATGGTGAAGTCCGCGTTGTCGTCCCACGTGTCGTCGACGTCGAAGAGGAACCAGTCCTCGTCGTCGGCTGTGTGCAGCGTGAGGCCGCTGATCGTGACGGTGACCTCGGTCAGCGGGTTGCCGTCGTCGATCTCGCCGAAGTCGTTGGCGACGCTCACGTCGTCGTCGTCTTCGTAGTCGTCGGCCCAGGGGTCGTTCACCACGCCGTCGCAGTTGTTGTCGACGTCGTCGCACACCTCCTCCCAGCCAGGGCTGAGCGTGGAGTCACCGTCGTCGCAGTCACCTTCGTTCTCGGTGTAGCCGTCGTAGTCGTCGTCCCGATCGAGGGGGTCATACACCTCGAACTCGATCGTGTGAGCGCCGCTCTTGCCTTCGCTGTCGGTGCCCGAGAGGGTCACGACGTGCTGCCCCATGCTCAGCGGCGCCTGCACCACCGTGCTGCCATCCGAGTCCGGGAAGCCTTCGTGGAACAAGCCGTCGACGTCGCTGGTCCACTTCACCGCCACCATGTCCGCGTCGTCGAGGTCGTCCTCGACGGTGCCTTCGAGCAGCACGCCCTCGGTGCCGTCCGCCTCCCCGTTGTCGTCGGGCGTCAGGATCTCCACGTCGGGCCGGCCGTCTTCGAAGACCGTGATCTCCGCACTCGCAGAACCCGTCTGGCCGTCCTCGTCCTGGACCAGCACCTCGATCCGGTACGTGCCCTGGCTCGGGGGGCCGAGCTCCACCTCGATGGCCCCGTTGCTTCCGGGGTTGCCGGTCCACAGGGTGCCGTCGGCGCCGGAGATGACCCAGGCATCGAGGGTTTCCCAGGCCTGATCGCTGTCGGTGGCGGTGGCGACCACGGTCAAGAGATCCCCGTCCGGATGCTCGGATCCTTCGGTGGGCCCGACGAGGGTGACGACGGGCACGCCCGGATCCCCCTGGCCAACCTCCAGGGTGATGGAGTCCTGCGAGCTCTCTCCCGACTCGTCGGTAGCGGTCAGGGTGACGACCTGCGTGCCGCCCGAGAGCTCGGTGGTGGCGAGGTACACCACGCCCTCCGCATCGGCGACGGAGGTGCCCAGCTCAACGGTGCCTGCAGTCCAGACCACCTCGAGCGTTTCGGCGTCCTGCTGCTCGTCGCCGACCACGCCCGTGAGCTCGACGAGGCTGCTCGGTTCGACAGTGGCGCCATCTTCCGGCGCCGTGATGGAAGCCGTGGGAGCGGTGTTGTACACCGACACCTGGCTGTCCTGGCAGGCGATGAGCGCGAGGATGAGCACGTGAGCCTCCGAAGAGAGGAGCATCGCACAGGCACGAACCCCTCGCCAGAGGCCTAACCGTCCGCCGCGATGAGGCCGTCCAGCAGCGAGAGCAGGTGGGAGGGGAGGCCGTTGCCGCGGTACCGGATGACGCCCGCCCGGTCCAACACCAGGACCAGGGGCACGGTGGAGACCTGGTAGCGGCCGGCGATCGCACCGTCGGGGTCGACGAGGGAGGGGTAGGCCATGTCCAGGGACCTGGCGGCCTCACGAGCCACTTCGATGGTCTCCCCCGTGTTGAGCCCGAGCACCTGGAGATCGTCACCGTAGAAGGCGGCCACCTTGTTGAGCTCCGGCACCTCTTCGCGGCACGGTCCACACCAGCTCGCCCAGACCGCCAGCACCAGGGGGCGGCCCCGTTGGTCGGTGAGGGAGCGGCTCGGTCCGCTCAGGGCCTCGGCGGTGAAGTCCACCGCCCGCTCGCCCTCGAGCACGCCGGTCGACACCGACGAGCAGGACAGGAACACGGCAACGACGAGGTTCAGCACGCCGTCAACCTACCCTTGCGGCGGCCGGGAGCGCGCCATACTCGCGCCGCGATGCTGCTCGATCTCGGCTACCGCCTCGCCCGCCCGCTGCTCTTCTCCCTCGATGCGGAGACCGCCCACGAACGGGTCCTCCACCTGGCCGGCGCCGTGCCAGCCGTCGCTGAGGCCGTGGCCGGACCTGCGCCGCGGCATGCCGGCCTCGAGCGCGAGGTCGCCGGCCTGCGCGTGCCCAATCCCATCGGCCTGGCGGCCGGCCTGGACAAAGACGCGCACTGCATCGGGCTCTGGCCGCGGCTGGGCTTCGGATTCCTCGAGCTGGGGACGGTCACCCCGCAGCCGCAGGCCGGCAACCCACGGCCAAGGGTCTGGCGGCTCGTCGACCAGCGTGGCGTCATCAACCGCATGGGCTTTCCGAGCGCCGGGCTCGCCGTCGTGCAGCGGCGCCTGCGCACACAGCGCGAACGCGGGTGGCCGACCGCACCCGTGGGCGCCAACCTGGGCAAGAACAAGGACACCTCCGCCGAAGCCGCCTGGCAGGACTACGCCACGCTGGCCGATGGACTGGCTCCCCTGGTGGACTTCTTCACCGTGAACCTGTCGTCTCCCAACACGCCGGGGCTACGGGCACTGCAGAAGGCCGAGCCCATGAAGCGCATCCTCGGGGCCGTGCTCGAGCGCGCTGCAGGCCTCCCGGTCTTCTTGAAGCTCTCTCCGGACCTCGACGACGCAGACCTCGAAGCCAGCCTGCAGACCGCCCTCGCGATCGGTGTGAGCGGCATCGTCGCCACCAACACCACCGTGAGCCGCCCGGGACGCACCGGCGACGCCGGACACCCGGGTGGTCTCAGCGGCGGCCCCCTCTGGCCCCTCGCCAGCAGCCGCGTGAAGCGCGTGTTGGACTTGGTCGAGGGGGCGGTGCCCGTCGTGGGCGTGGGTGGCATCTCGTCCGCGGATCAGGTGGGGGAGCTGCTCGACGCCGGCTGCGCCGCCGTGCAGCTGTTCACCGGGTTCATCTTCGGCGGACCCGGCCTGCCTCGTCGCATCAACGCGACCCTGGCGCAGCGCACGACCCAGATCCAGCGCTAGCGGTCCTCGAAGCCGTGGCGGTGACCACGGTGGAGCAGAGAACGACGCCGGACGCCTCCGCGACGACGCTTCCGCTCGTCGTGCCCGACGCCCTCGTGGGGGGCGAACTGGTCGATCTCCTGGATGCGCCGGCTCGACGGCCTGCGGATCCAGGCGGCCACCTTCTTCATGTGCCGTTCGCCGCCGGGCTCGATGCTCGGGATGTGGGCGAGGTCGTCGAAGCGCCAGCACTTGGCGTCGTAGAGGTCGCTGACCAGGCGCACGGTGGACACCCGGAGGGTGTTGTCCTGGCCACCGTAGGTCACGAGCACCGGGCAGCCGATCGCCGCTGGGTCGAGCTCGGGGCGATGCCGGGCCAGGTCCTTCAGCAGACGGTTCGGCCAGGGAAGGATGCGGTCGTACACCGCGCGACGCTCGGCCTCGGGCAGCACGTGGAGCGTGCTCGCCACGTAGCTGTCGAAGGGCACCTTCAACGGTCCACCGCCGACGAGCGCGCCCAGCGCAGGCGCGAAGGACTTGATTCCAGCCGCGGTGGGGAGCAGCGCCACGTTGCCCGGAGGCGCCGGCGCGATGAGCACCATCGACACCAGGGTCGCTCGCACGGCCACCATCTGCGAGACCAGCCCGCCCAACGAGTGACCGACGAGGCAGGCACCTTCGAGCGTGCCGACGGCTTCGAGGAGCGCATCAGCGACCTCCTTGAGGCTCACGTCGTCGCCCGCGCCGGCGCCGTGACCGGGCAGCTCCACCGCGTACGAGCCAAGTCCAGCGTCGGCCAGGATCTGCTGATCGCGCTCCCAGATCCAGGACCCGAGGCCGAGCCCGTGAACCAGCACGACCGGCGTGGCACGGCGACGCCCACGGGCGGGAACGTGCACGGCTTCCAGGGGTCCCAGGCGCATCGCCGACTCCGGCTGAGGAGCCCCCCTGTTACCACCAGGTCAGGGCGACCGCCACCGGTCCCGCCCCCGAGGAAGAGGTCGTGTACGTCAGCGAGCTGGCCATCGAGGTGGAGCGCCAGCGCTTCCGCCTGGCCCACCGACTCGGCGGCGACCCGCAGCGCCTGGACGAGCAGCTCGTCCGACTCGCTCGGACCGTGCCCTTCCACCCGGTGGTGCTCAACGAACGGGCCCGCCGGTTGCTGCCGGAGACATGGCCCGAACCCCCACCCCTCGAGCTCGCGCCCGTCGCGCAGGCGTTGCTCGCGGGCCAGGTCGACGACGCGTACCGCACCGCCTCCGAGCTCGCGTCCGAGCGACGAGGCGACGGCCAGGTGCAGATGGCGCTCGGCGACCTGCAGCTGCTGCGAGGCGACGCGGGCGGGGCCGAGACCAGCTTCAGAAGGGGCATGGAGCTCCTGGGCCCCCTCCCCTGCCTCATGGTGCGGTACGGCCGCTGTCGGTTGCTGCACGGAGCGACCAAGGAGGCCTGGAAGCTCGTCGTGGGCGCTCTGACCCAGTGCCCCATCTACGGCTCCGGCCACGCCCTGTACGCCGACGTCGCCGCGGCGGCCGGTCGTGCCTTGATCCCCGTGCCTCTCCCCTTGCCCCTCGTCCAGGACGGCGACCGCGTCGTGCCACACCCGGACCTCACCGCGCCGGCGGCTGCGGCCTGGGCACGCTACGTCGCCCACCCCGGTCAGGGCACACCGCCCGGACTCCTTCGGGCGCGCGCAGCGCTCGACCTGTGGACCTCCTCCAGGGAGACCGAGGAGCGCGCCGACGCCGAGGTGCAGGTCCTGCCGACGCTGGCAGCCTGGCAACAGGCTGGGCTGTTGCGGAGCTACCTCTGGATCGTGGGCCTCTCGAGCGACAATGTCGCCGACTTCCGGAGCTGGATCGTGGAACGGCCGCACCAGATGCGCGCTTTCTGGGAGCTCGGGCCGACGGGCCAGGCGGGCCGCCACGATCGCCCTTGACACCGGTCATCGGTCCATTAAATGGCGAGGGCTCGACGAGCACTCGCGGGAGTAGCTCAGTTGGTAGAGCCCCACGTTGCCAACGTGGCTGTCGCCGGTTCGAGTCCGGTCTCCCGCTCCATCAAAGGTCGCCTTCGGGCGGCCTTTTCTACTCTGCGACGTCGGCCTTGCCGTCGACGAAGCTGCGACCCTTCCACTCCACCTCCACCGAGAAGAGGCTGCGGAGCAGGATTCCCACGAAGACCAGGTTGCCCAACAGGTGGGAGAAGGCGTGGGCGCCCGAGCGACCGTCGAGGCGTTCGAGCCGGTACCGGAAGCCCGTGATCAGGCTGCACAGGAGGGCCACCCACGCGATCCAGCCCCACCCGACGACCTCCCAGCCGAGCACGATGCGCACGAGCAGCGCAGCGGCCAACGCCAGGTAGGGCAACAAGGTACCGACGAAGATGAACAGGATCGCGCCGAACGCCACCACCGCGTTGCGACCCATGCCTTCGTAGAGGTTCTTGGTGTAGCCGGACACGATCTCGGTGAGTCCGCGGTACAGCCGGACACGAAAGGCGCCGGGCGCATGGAGGAGACCGCTGGGGAGCGCGTAGGACTTGAAGGCGCGCGCGAGACGGACGTCCTCGAGCACCTCGGCCCTCACGGCACCGTGCCCCCCGACCCGCTCGTAGGCGGTGCGCTCCACCAGGATGAACTGACCGTTGGCAAATGCATCGGGCTGCCCGCGGTCGTTGACCGCATCGAGGTCGACCGCCCCACGAACGAACCACCCGACCACCGGGATGACGACGGCTTCCCAGAAGCTCTCGAGGCGCCAGTCCGAGAACAGCGAGAGCAGCGCCAACCGCTGGTTCAGGAGCCGTGCCACGGTCGCGCGCGCGGCCCACGGTGCCAGCTCGACGTCGGCGTCGACGAACAGCAGCAGCTCGCCGGTTGCTTCGCCCGCCGCCCGGGCGCAAGCCCAGGGCTTTCCAGCCCAGCCGACCTTGGGCTCGACACCGTCCACCAACAGGAAGCGCTCGTCCGAACCGGCCGCGTCGAGCGCCTCCTGCCGGGTGGCGTCGCTGGACCGGTCGTCGACCACCACGACCTCCAGATCCGGGTAGTCGGAGGCCAGAGCAGCGCGCACACAGAGACCGATCCGTCCCGCCTCGTCACGCGCCGGAACGCAGATCGACAAGCGGGGCCAACGGGCCGGCTGGGGCTGGTGGGGTTCGAGGCGCCAGGCGCGGCCCCATCGGCCTACCCCAGCAACCAACGCTGCCCAGAGGATCGTGAGCAGGCCGAGGTAGCCCGCCGCGAGGAGCCCGGAGAACGCCGGGTCACTCCAGCTCATCGAGCCTCCCATCCCGGAACACATAGCTTCCGGCGGCCACCGGCGGCTTGGAGAGCGCGTCGGCGAGCACCACGACGCCCGCGCCGAGCGCGCGACCTGGCGCGACCCGCACGCCCGTCCCCACGTGAGCCCCCGCGCCGAGGCAGAGCCCACAGAAGCCAGCGGGAGCTGGCACGAGCCCGCGACGGGTCTGCACCCGGACCTCTCCGCTCAGGCCCTGATCGAGACCGTAGGCGCCACGCTTCACGCTGGCCCCGGGCCCGACCACGCCGAGCTGCACGACGCCGCCGACGACCGCCTCACGTCCTAGCACGGCGTACTTCACCATGCCCTGCCGTTCCACAAGCGCGCGCTCGCCGAGCACTGCTGCGTCACAGATGGCGAGCTCCTCCACACGGGCGCCCTGGGCGAGCACGGCCCCTCTCACCACGGCGCCGGCGCCGACTCGCACGTCGGCGCCGAGCCAGCTTCCCTGGACGGTCGCGGAAGGGTGCACCTTCGCCGTCGGATGGAGGCAGCTCACCTTGGCAGCCAGCCGATCAGGGTCACCACTCCCGGCGCGAACGGCCGCCCAGCCCAGCTTCACGGCGGCCATCGCCGGGTGGCGATGCAACAGCCGCTCCCAGAGCCAGGGCCCGAGCCCGAGCAGGTTGGCCCACAACAGCTCCACCCAGTGGCCGACCGGCACCACCAGGCGACGACTGACCGCGAGCTCGATGCGCTGCCCTGGAAGGTCGAGTGGAAACACCCGCTCTTCGGGGTCGAGCAGCGCCCCAGGCGCACCTTCGACACGCTGGAGGAGCGACCCGCGTCCGCCCGGCGCCAGGTACACCACGCCGGGCACCCTCGCCTCGATGGCCACGCGCGCGGCCCATGCCCCCAGGACGCCGTCCAGCCGAAACGCAGCGTCGCCGCCACCGGCCCGGCCCGCGGCGAGAGCGGCCGACAAGGCTCCGGGTCCGAGCGCACAAGGGGTCCTCACGACCAAGGTCTCGCCGCCATCGAAGGAGCCCACCTCGAGGCCCGCCTCGGCGGCGGCCACACCCACGGCGTCGGCCAACACGCCCCCCCAGAGCGGCATCGACACGCCTTCCAGACCGAAGATCGGAGCGGACAGCGGGAGCTCGACGACACGCGTCATGGGCTCACCATAGAGCGTAGACGGCCACCCGGTCGTCCGCCGCCAGCGGCTCGAGGGCGCGCTCGAGCGCCGCCACGGCTCCGGCGTGCAGGTCTGGACGGGTGTCGGCCTCCTTGCGCACGACGAGGTAGCGCACGCCCTCACGCTCGGCTGCGCTGGCGACATGGCGGCGCAGGCTGTCGGAGGAGCCACCTCGCGCGCTTTGCTGGAGCGCGACACGCCACACCCTGTGCGCCGCATCGTTCGCCGGGAAGTTCAGGATCGCCGCTAGCGGTTTCCGGTGCGTAAGTTGATCGTAGAGGTGCGGTCGCCCGCCCGCGAGCGGGTAGACGAGGACCGCCCCCTCGGGCGCGTCGCGCAGGACCTCAAGAGGCGCCGGCACGGTGACGTCCACCCGATCCGGGAGCGCGGACGTCGGGGACGCACCCCGCAGGTCCGCGTAGACGACCAGGGCGAGCAGGCCCGGAGCCCACCGTCCACCGCGGCCCGCCACCGCCCCACCGGCGAGCACGGCGACCGCCAGCGTCGGAAGCGCCCCGAGGCGGTACAACAGCGACAGTCCCGAGAAGCCGGGGACGTGCTCGAGAAGCGCGTACGGCAAGGCGACCACGAGGTGGTCGTCGATGAGCACGGGCCGTCCGCTCCAGACGAGCACGGGTCCGCTGGCCAGCACCAGGGCCACCAGCCCGGAGACCGCCAG
>CAZSAT010000153.1:0-15640 GCA_964604675.1 uncultured Enterobacterales bacterium | reverse complement strand
TGACGCTGCTTCTCGTGTTCGCCTGCAAGACCGCTACGGACTCCGACGCCGGGCGCACCAGCGGCAACGACACTGCCCTCGCCCCCGAACGGCTCTTGCAGCGCACCTGTGGAACGCTGCGCCACGAGGCCGCCGACAGCGTGCAGATGGTGGCGGTGGCCGGCTCGTGGAACGACTGGGACGTGGACGCCGACGAGATGGAGCAGATCGAGGACGGCGTCTTCGAGATCGCGCTCGACCTCGAGCCAGGGGTGTACCCCTACAAGTTCGTGGAGAAGACCGGCGAGCACCGCTGGATCTGCGATCCCGACGCCGAGCTCGTGCACTGCGATGCCGGCTACGATGCGGGCGCGTGGGACGACTGCAGCCCGGGCGCCAACGCCTGCAACAGCCTGTTGGTGGTCGAGGACTGCAGCGAACCGGCGCTGTCCCTCGATCGCGTCGACATCGACCGGGACGCGGGAGCGATCGCGGTGAGCGCACACTTCCTCGCTTCCTCGGCGCTCGCCGAGCTCGAGAGCGCGACCGTCGAGCTCGACGGCGCGGTGGTGGGCGACAGCCTGGCGGTGGAGCTCTCGGGCCTCGAGGCGGGGCGCCACGTGCTCACCCTCACGGCCACCGACACCGACGGCCAGCACACCGAGCCGGTGACCGTGCCCTTCTGGCTCGACGGCCGGAGCTGGGAGACGGGCCTCATGTACTACGTGTTCGTCGACCGGTTCGAGAACGGCGACCCGCAGAACGACGGCTCCGAAGGCGCCGAGTACGCGCTGGCGGACTACGCCGGCGGTGACTGGCAAGGGGTGATCGACCGCCTCGACTACCTGGACGAGCTGGGCGTCACCGCCATCTGGCTCACGGCGCCCGTGGACAACGCATCGGGAAGCTGGGGCTGGGACTGCAACACCAGCTTCACCGGCTACCACGGCTACTGGCCTTCGAGCTCGGTGGAGCTCGAGGAGCACTTCGGCGACGCCGCGGTCCTGCGCGAGCTGATCGACGGCGCCCACGCGCGCAACATGCGCGTGCTCGTGGACTGGGTCGGCAACCACGTCCACCAGGACCACCCCTACCTCGACGAGCACCCCGACTGGTTCGCGGCGGAGCCGGCCCTCTGCGACGACGCCAACAACTGGGACGACATCCCGGAGACCTGCTGGTTCGACACCTTCCTCCCGGACGTGGCCTACGACCAGCCCGAGGCCTTGTATGCGATGGTCGACGATGCGGTGGACTTCGCGCTGGCCTGGGAGCTGGACGGCTTTCGCGTCGACGCGGTGAAGCACATGCCCCACAGCACCCACGCGAGCCTGCAGGGCCTGGTGCGGCAGCGCATCGAACACCGCGCAGCCGGCGGCGACGAGGACTTCTACACGGTCGGGGAGACCTTCGACGGCGACCGCGGCCTGATCGCCTCCTACATCTCGGACGCCGAGCTCGACGCCCAGTTCGACTTCCCGCTCTACTTCACGCTTCGGAGCGTGTTCCTCACCGGCGACAGCACCCTGGCCGACCTGGAGGCCAGCTTCCAGGACAGCACCAGCAGCTTCGACGGAGCGGTGATGTCCACCTTCTTCGGGAACCACGACGTGGAGCGGTCCATCTCGGTGGCTTGGGAGGGCGAGCACGGAGAGTGCCCATCCGGTGCGCTCTACGAGGCGCCCAGTCCCGACTGGGAGGACCCCTACGACCAGATGGCGATGGCCTGGACCTGGTTGATGACCCACGAGGGCCTGCCGCTGGTCTACTACGGCGACGAGTTCGGGCTGCCCGGGCACTACGATCCGGACAACCGCCAGTTGATGCGCTTCGGGGACGAGCTGTCGAGCTGGGAGCAGGACCTGCTCACGCACGTGCAGGCGCTCGGGCAGGCGCGCCGCGATCATCCCCAGCTGGCGGTCGGCGAGCGCACGGTTTGGTGGGAGGCGGACGACGCGTGGGCCTGGACCCGCGTGCACGAGGGCGAGGGCATGCTCGCGGCGGTGAACCTCGGCTGGGACGACACCACGCTCCAGAACGGAGCGAGCTGGGCAGGGCTGCCGGAGTCCGGGACGTGGACCGACGTGGTCAACGGCGGCACCGTGAGCTGGTCCGGCGACAGCTTGAGCGTGACCGTGCCCGCGCGCGGCTCGGTGCTGTTGGTGCCCTGAGACCGCGCCTACGCGTCCTGGAGCGCCGTCACCGCGGCGATCACGTCGGCGGCAGACCCGAGGGCGAGCTGGGCGCCCTCGAGCCGGACGAGGACCTTGACCTCACAGACCTCGCACCGGTCGAAACACTCCAAGGTGCGGACCTGGTGCCCCCGTCGCTCGAGCTCCCGGCGAAGGGCGGGCGTGTGCCGACGCAGGCCCTCCTCGCAGAAGGTGATGGTCACTCGCTCGGCGCCTCGCCCTGCCACGCTTCCACCGCGCGGCGTGCCGTGCTGAGCGTCTCCCGGCTCACCTGGCACATCATCATCGCCGTGTCGTCGCAGTTCAGGCAGATGTCGACGTCGTTGGCCACCGCGAGCACGTACTTCTGCAGCGTGGCCGGCAAGGCCTCGGAGCGGGGGCGGAGGTCGGCGATCGCTGCCTGCGCCGAGCCGGCCTGGCCGCGACACGCCGCGACGTCCGAGATGCGCAGGCGGTGGATGCGATCCCCGGCGTCGATCCCGGTGGCCAGTCCGGCCAGGATCTCCTTGGCCTCCGAGCGGTACTCGGCGGGCGTGGGCGGCGGAGGCTCCTCGACCGCGGGCTCCACCTCGTCGACACCGTCGACGAAGCCGATCGGTTCGCGCCCGGAGTCCACCGAAGGATCCGCGGCGGCGGGTTCCATGGCCTCCACGAGCGCTGGCGCCGCTGGCGCCTGCTCGGGCTCCGCGGCGGGGATCGGCTCACCGGAGCAGGCGATCAGGGGGATCAAGGTCCACATCGAGGCCAGACTACCCGCGATCGGCTTCAGCTGCGGCGGCGGCGCCTCCGGACCACCCCCACCAGTGCCAGGATCCAGGCCGAGCCCAGAGGCGCCACAGCGCATCCGAAGGGCTCGGCGGCGGCGCGGGCCAGCTCGTCGCGATCGAAGGACTCCGCCCACGGGGTGTCGTCCTCGTTCCACCAGCCGTCGCGAGCACAGACCTCCACGATGTGGTCGCCCGCCTCCGCGACCAGGATCTCCACCTCGGTGGCCAGGGTCCAGGCCGACCACGCGTCCTCGTCGAGCCGGACCTTCCAGGCGATGGGGCCGTCGCGATCGTCGTCGCCGCCGAGCGCCACCACGATGCTGGAGTCGCTGGCGTCGACGATCTCGGCCCACGTCTCGGGCGCGGTGTCGTCGACCTCCGGATCGTCGAGGTCGTAGAGGTCCACCGCCGCCGAGAAGGCACCGCTCTCGAACTGCAGCGCAGCGAGGCGCACCACCACCAGCTCGGCGACCTCGAAGACCGTGGGCGCGACGGCCAGATCCTGGACCTTGGCCATGGCGATCGTGGGCGTGAAGCGCTCGAGGAAGGCCTCGAACTCCTCCTCGGCGCCTTCCGCCTGGCTCAACAGGTGGCTGGACTCCTTGATGTCGAGGCCGAGGTCGATCGCATCGAGGTCCAGCACGATCGCGCTGAGGTCGTCGTCGATCCGCGCGCCGAGGTCGACGTCGAGATCCACCTCGACGTCCAGGAGGTGCACCTCCTCCTGCTGGTGGAGGCCCATGAGGTCGAGGCGAAGACCGTGGACCGAGGCCTGCACCGCACCCGCCTCGAAGCCGATCACGGGCGGCTCCCGGAGCTGGACGGCCACGTCGAAGTCCGACAGCGTCCCCGACGCGTCGGGGAGGAGCTCGCGCACGATCTCGTCCACGCCATGGGCATCCAGGCACAGCAGCCCCTGGCTCCATGCGCGCCAGGCCAGCCGGTTCAGGAAGGCCTCGGTGGTGCCGAAGCCCACGTCGTAGGCCCCGATCAGGACCCCCGGATCCCGTCCTCCGGGCTCGGGGGACGAGAGTGTGTCGCACTGGGCCTCGCCCGTCCAGCTCACGTCCACGTCGCCGGTGGCTCGGATGGCCTGTGCGTCGTGGGAGAGGTCCGCCAGGCCCGCCCCGATGGCGAAGGCGCCGACCTCGGTCTCGAAGGCGAGCTCCGGCAGGTTCCCGGCGAGCAGCTCCGGGACCGCCTCCGCGGCCATCTCCACCACGAGGTCGAGCAGGTAGTCGTTGATCAGGTCCATGAACCAGTCGTCCGGCCACAGGTCCCAGTCGAAGCCGAGCGACTCCGCCCAGTCCGGCTGCCACTCGAGATCCATGTCGAGGGTGCCCGACAGCCGCGGGGTGTTCACGAGCTCCACGTCCAGCTCACCATCCTTGGCGCGCAGCTTCAGGTCGGCCTCGATTCCACCGCCCACGAAGGAGATCCACTCGAGGTCCGCCTCGATCGTGTCGCAGCTGTCGTCGTCGTTGCCGTCGCGCGCGTAGATGTCCCAGCGCTCCCCCCGGATGTCGCCGAGATCGACGGCCACGGTGAGGTACTCCGGATGGAGCGTCACGCTCACCCCGTCGAGCGGGATCGACAGGTTCAGGCCTCCGATGCCCACGCTGTTCCAGCAGCCGACCTCGCCGAAGTCCAGGTCCTTCTCGATGTCGAAGGCAAGGTCGCTCACCAGCGAGGTGGCCGTGTCGAGGGCTTCCTGGCTGACGGTGAACGACACCACCGGCTCTTCCGAGGCATGGGCGGCGGAGACCGCGACGAGCAGTGCGTAGATCATGGGCGGCGGTTGTCGGTGCCGCGGCACGAGGCCGAGGGTGTTCTCACACGATCCGGGCCCGAGGTCAACAGCCTGTATACCGATTGGAACCGAGCTGTCATCACCCGCCCGACGGATGCGGCCCGAAGGGCTGGATGACGGTCAGCCCCGCGCGCCAGAGGGCCAGGCTGTAGCGGCCGTCACCGGAGGGCACGGCGAGCCCCGTCTCCGGGTCGGCGAGCGGGTCGTACACCGACTGCGACACCGAGCGTTCGGGCGCGAACATCCGGTCGGCGGTGACCGCGAAGCGGGTGCGACGCTGGGTCCAGTAGACCGCTCCCGCGCGGACGTCGGCGACCGCAAAGTCCACGTTGCCGGGGTGCACGTGGTCGTCCTGGGTCGCGGCGGGCGTGAGGTACACCCCTCCCAGCAGGTCCCACGCGTCGGCCACCTGGGCCTTCACGCCCACGCCGCCCGAGAAGATGTCCGAGGTGCCGTTCGTGGTGACGTTGGAGTCCATGTCCGCGATCAGCGTGTCCAGCGAGCCCCCGAGGGCCTCGATGTAGGCGTCGAGGTAGGGATCGCGGGATCCGAAGGAGAGATCGTGCAGCCGGGTCTCGATCCGGTTCCAGCTCGACCACCCGATCCAGGTCAGCTCCGGCGTGATGGTGACGCGGCCGACGGGGAGGGCCGCGCCCACGCTGAGCTCCGCCGGGAACTCGAGGTAGGTCTCCTGGTTGCCGGTGATCTCCACAGCGAGCTGGTTCGACAGCACGTACGAGAGGTCGCCCTCGACCACCCCTCGGAGCTTGCTGCGGAAGTCAGCCGCGAAGACCCAGCCCCCCGGGGGCGTGACGCGAACGCCCGCCGCCCAGCCGCCGGCGAGCCCCTTGCCGGACACCGACTGGGTCCCCTCCAGGAAGGGATCGTTGAGCAGCTCCTCCCCACCCTGATCCAACAGACCGGCGAGCATCGCGCCCGTGTCGGTGGCGTTGACCGTGGCCAGCGTCAGCTGAGCCGCGCGCCCCGCCACACCCACCGTCAGCCAGTCGGCGGGCTGCACCGCCACGTTGAGCGCAGCCTCCATCGCCCGGATCTCCCCCGACTGGTTGTGGAAGCGCAGCGTGGAGTCCTCGGGGTTCTCGCCTCCGCGGCCGTACGGCACGTGCAGCGCGAGGCCCAGCCCGACCGGCCCCAGCGGCGGAGACGCCACCGAGAGCGCGGGGATGACGCTGCCGCCGGCGTCGGCCTCCGCCTCCTGCCCGCTGAGCTGCATCTCGACCGAGCTGTGCGCGTACTGCAGGTCGAACAAGAGCTCGCCCTCCGCGGGATGCGCGGCGGCGGGGTTGCTGAAGAGGCCGGCCGCCCCGTCCTGAAGAGGCCCCGCGACACCACCGCCGAGAACCGGCGTGCCGTTTCCAGCAGCGCCGGCAGCGATCGCCGCGGGGAGGAGGAGGCTTCCGACCACGAGCGGCACTCTACGGGCTCGTCACGCTAAGGTCCCTTTCAGAGCGATGACCGACCCACTGACCCGCGCCGGACTCCTGTTGGTGGGCCTCGTGTACGCCAGCGTGGCCGTGCCGGGCTTCCTCGACCCTGCCGGCCTCCTGGCCGAGGTCGGCCTCGAGGTCCACGGTCCGTCGGCCCACAACGAGCTGCGCGCCAACTACGGCGGCCTGATGGCAGCGCTCTCGATCACCAGCTTCGTCGGTGCCTTCTCCGCTGCTCACCGGCGCCCCGTGCTGTGGCTGAGCTGGATCTGCTTCGTGGGCCTGGTCTCCGGGCGGGTGCTGAGCCTGATCCTCGACGGCACCCCCAACAGCTTCGCGCTCGGACTCCTCGGCGCCGAAGCGTTCGGCCTGACCACCAGCTCGGCGCTCTTGTGGGCCGGCCGTGAACGCTGAGCTCATCCCGAGCCTCCGCAGCGAGCTCGACGACGGCGAGGTGGTCTTCCTCCATGGGCTGGAGTCCGGCCCGGGCGGCACGAAGGCGCGCTGGCTGAAGCACCACCTTGGCGCGATCACACCGGAGCTCGACACCTCGGTCGCCATCGCCACCTGGAAGCGCGAGGAGCGCTGGGACGAGGCGGCGCGCCTGGCCGCGTTCGCCACGCCGCTCGCGCGTGCCCGGGACGTTCTGGCCGGTGCCCGCGTGGCGATCGGCAGCTCGTTCGGAGGCGCGGTGTTGCTCCAGCTCGCGTGGAGCGGGGCCTGGGCCGGCCCGTGCGTCTACCTCGCCGGCGCGGGGGTGAAGCTCACGCCTCATCGCAGCCTCCCGCGCGGGTCACGCGCGGTGCTCGTCCACGGTCGGTACGACGAGGTGGTGCCCCTCGCCGACTCCCGACTGCTGGCCGGCTCGCCCGGCTGCACCACCTGGCTGCACGAGGTCCCCGACGGGCACCGCTTGACCAGCGTGCTCGACAGCGGCCTGCTCGCGGCAGCGATCCTCACCGGAATCGGGTAGGCCTTCTCCATGTTCACCACCGCTCCGATGATGGTCGTGCTGCACGTGCGCGACCTGGCCACCGCCCGCGCCTTCTACGAGAGCACCCTGGGGCTTCGGGTGCTGTACGAAGACCCGATGGGCCTCGAGCTCGACGCCGCCGGCACGCTGGTGCGGCTGGGCCACCACCCCGAACACCAGCCGATCGGGGGTACGGTGGCCGGATGGACGGTCGAGGATCTGGAGACCACGCTGGACGCGATGGACGCCGCGGGCGTGACCCTCGCGCGCTTCGATGGCCTGGAGCAGGATCCACGCGGCATCTGGCAGCCGTTCCCCGGCGGTCCCCGCATCGCGTGGTTCCGCGACCCCGATGGCAACACGCTCTCGGTGCGGCAGATGTGACGGGGGACACCCCGTGATCTGGTGGCTGGCTTGCAGTGCCCCGGTAAAGGAGCCGAGCGTCGCCGACACCCACCCCCGGCGCGTCGACACCGACGCGCAGGACACCGTCGCCACGGAAGACTCGGACCCACCCTTCGACACCTTCGACACCGGCGACTCCGGCGACTCCGGCTCCGACTGGACGCCCTGCGAGGGTGCGACCTTCACGCCCACCGGCGGGGACCCCGAAGACCTCAGCCAGGCGTTCACCGACGGCGACTACGTGGTGATCGACGAAGACGGCACGCTCGCCTTCTGCGGCGGCACGTGGTTCGTGAAGCTCACCGTGGAGGCGTCGGTGGCGGTGGTGGGCCTGGGGCTCACCCCGGAGCACACCGTGCTGAGCGGCGGCGAGCAGGCCAGCGTCATCACGGTGTCCGGCCCCTACGCCCTGTCCGTGGAGAACGTCACCCTCCACCGCGGCGCCGCGCTCGGCAGCCGGAACAACGACCGCAGTGGCGGCGGACTGCGCTGCGACGCCGACGCCGACATCTCCTTGCGCGACGTGGTGATGTCGGACAACCGGGCCTACGACGGCGCCGCGTTCTACGCCGGAGCGGGCTGCCACGTCGACGCCGAGTCGGTGACGCTGCGCGACAACGTGTCCGAAGACGACGCCGGAGCGGCCCGCTTCGACAACGCCAGCGGCGACCTCCGAGACCTCTACGTCGAAAACAACTCCGCGCGCGATGCCGGCGGTCTGCTGCTTCACGAGAGCGACGTGGTGATCGATGGCGGGGTCTTCTCCGGCAACGTCACCACCGACTCCCAGGGCGGTGGCCTGCTGCATTACTTCGGCACCCTCGCGATCAGCCGCACGGTGTTCGAAGCGAACGACGCCAACGGCCAGGGCGGGGGCCTGAGCCTCTTCGGGGACACCGTCCTCACCGAGGTCGCCTTCGTCGACAACATCGCCACCTATGGGGGCGGCGTGTACCACTACGGGAGCTACGGCACCCTCACATGCGCTGGCTGCACCTTCGACGGCAACACCCCCGATCCGGTGCAGTCCGACGTGACCGGGAGCTTCGAGCCCGAGGACGCGGGCGACTTCGTGTGCGACGAAGCGGGCTGCCGTTGATCCGTCAGGGGTCGGGCGGCGTAGACCTGCATGGCTGAACCCGGGGACCGGATGACCGATGTCCCTGCTCACGATCGCTACCCTCGCCGCCGCCGCCGCCTCCGACACGCTGGTGGGCTCCGGCTACGTCTGCACCACCACGGAGACCGCTGTGAGCGAAGGCGTGCTGCTGACGCCCGAGGCGGGCTGTGGGGGCGATCAGCAGGTGTGGGTGTTCGGGCCGGAGCTGAAGCGCCACGTGCAAGCCGCCGGCGAAGGCCCGGTGGAGGTGTGGGGCTACCAACGCGCCGGCGTGCGCACCGGCCTCCGGGTGACCCTTGCTCCGCGATAGGAGCGCCCATGGAAGCCACACGCGTCGCCGCCCTCCTCCTCGCAACCGGCGTCGCCGCGGGCGCCTTCGGTGCGCACGGCCTCGAGGGCCACGTGAGCGCCGATCGGCTGGACACGTGGCACACCGGCGCGCTCTACCACCTCCTCCACGGCGTGGCCCTCCTGGCGCTGGCCAGCCTGAGCCCCAGTGCCTGGGTGAGCCGGCTGCTGTTGGGCGGCACCCTGATCTTCTCGGGCTCGCTCTACCTCCTGGTGCTCACCGACACGGGCTGGTTGGGCGCCATCACTCCGGTCGGGGGGGTCTTGATGATCGCGGGATGGGCGCTTCTCGCCGTCCAGGGCACACGGTAGGCTCCGACCATGCTGATGCTCCTCGCCTGCTCCGCTACCGCCCCCTGGGCCTCGGTCGACAGCGACCGCGATGCCCCCGTGGCGATCGCCAAGCGCCTGCGCGCCTACTTCGTCGAGACCAGCGAGAGCCGCTCCGGCGGCGGCGACGCCCTGTTGGTGCTCATCCCCGACGAGGTGGAGTGCTCCGACGTGGTCGTTGCGGCCCAACAGGCCCTCGATGCCGACAACGACCTCTTCGGCTGGGAGGGGCTCGCCTTCCACCTCAGCTTCGAGACCGGCGACGGCGCCACCGACCTCACCTGGGAGGCGCTCTACTGGGGCGCTGAAGCCACGAGCGTGATCGGCCAGCGCTCCCTGAGCGCCTGGTTGTTGACCGGCGGGAGCTTGATGTCCTTGGACGGTGGGTGGCTCGAGCTCACCGAACACGCCAACGAGCTGGTGGCCGGCGCCTTCGATGTGAGCTGGTACGCCGGCGAGTTCGCCGCCGAGCACTGCGGCACCGCCCTGCCCGTCGAAGAGGAGCCGGACGACACCGGCGCGGACACCGGGGCATGAGCCTGCTCCTCCTCGCCTGCGGCTCCGGCACGAACACCTGGGTCACCGGACCGGGCGCGCCTCGCGAGCTCGAACCGATCGACACGGTCCTCTTCACGGAGGGCCCCTTCTACGACATGGGGGAACGCGCCGAGCTCATCCTCTCGTCGGGACGGCCGAACTGCGAGACCTTCTCGGAGGCCACCAACACCCTGGTGACCGACGCTGGGAGCACCCTCTACGCGGACGAGGGGATCTACCTGACCCTCACCGCGCTCACGCTCGAAGCCGACGACGACCCGGAGCCGCTGCAGAACAGCGCCTGGGAGGGCACCTGGACCGCCGAGACGGTCACGCCGGAGCGCCAGGTGCTGCTGAGCCCCTGGGTCTTCCACGACGCCCAGCTCACCGCGCTCCCCGAAGCCGACCTTCGCCTGGTGTTCACCCAGGTCGACGCCGCACGGGTCACCGGCTGGCTCGAGAGCCGCTGGTACAGCGTGGACTTCGAAGCCGACCATTGCGGCACGATGACCACCTACCTCATCCCCAGCTGAGCGAGGCGGGGATAGGGGCGGGCGATGTCCACCCTGCACGGCAACACCAAGGGCCTGAAGCACAGCCAGGCCCTGGCGCTCAAGAAGCTCTACGAGCGCCGACTGGCGCCCGATGCCTTCCTCACCCCCGAGGTCGGCCGGCGACTCGCCGAGCTCTCACGCGAGACGAACCGCCAGCTCGGCCTCGTCGTCGATCGCGGCGGGCGGGTGACCCACGTCATCGTGGGCGACGCGCACCGCGTGTTCATCCCCGACCTCGGCCGCCACCGCGCGGGCGGGTCACGCTTCCGCGGCTTGCGCCTGCTGGTCACCCACCTCCGCGGCGAAGGCCTCTCCAAGGACAACTACACCGACCTCGCACTGCTCCGTCTCGACGCCGTGATCGGCATCGAGGCGCAGATGGACGGGCTTCCCGGCCGCGTCCAGTGGGCCCACCTGCTGCCTCCCGGCAAGGGCGACATGTGGTGGACCGAGACACGCCAGGACGGCGTGCACCACTGGGAAGCCGACTTCCAGGCGTTCATCGCCGACCTCGAGGCCCAGTTCTCGCGCTCCCAGGCACTGAAGCGCACCGACGGCCGGACCAAGGCCATCCTGATCGGCGTGGCGCAGGAGTCGGGCATGGAGCCGCAACGGCGGCTGGACGAGCTGGTCCGACTGGCGGACACCGCCGGCCTCGAAGTCGCCGACCTGGTGCTCCAGCGCCGCCACAAGCCCGACAAGCGCTACCTGATCGGGAAGGGCAAGCTCGACGACGTGCTGCTGCGCTCGATGCACCTCGGCGCCGAGGTGCTGGTGTTCGACCAGGAGCTCACGCCGAGCCAGCTGCGCAACATCGCCACGGCGACCGAGCTCTCGGTGCTCGACCGCACGCAGCTCATCCTGGACATCTTCGCGCAGCGGGCCACCACCCGGGAAGGCAAGCTCCAGGTGGAGCTGGCCCAGCTCCGCTACCGCCGCCCACGGCTCAAGATCATGCCCACCGCCATGAGCCGACTCACCGGCGGCATCGGGGGACGTGGCCCCGGCGAGACCAAGCTGGAGATCAACCGGCGCCGGGCCGACGAGCGCCTGGGTCGCCTCGAGAAGCAGCTCAAGAAGCTGGGCAAGGACCGTGATCAACGCCGGGCGCGTCGGAAGCGGGTAGGCCTGCCGCTGGTGAGCCTCGTGGGCTACACCAACGCCGGCAAGAGCACGCTCTTGAACCGGATGACGCGGAGCGACGTGGACGCCGAAGACAAGCTCTTCGCCACCCTGGACCCCACCTCGCGCCGCCTGCGCTTCCCGGCGGAGCGCGAGGTGATCCTCACCGACACCGTGGGCTTCATCCGGAGCCTGCCGAAGGACCTCGTGGAGGCTTTCCGCAGCACCCTGGAGGAGGTGGTCGAGGCCGACCTGCTCCTGCACGTCATCGACGGGTCCAGCCAGGAGGCGGAGCGCCACGTGGCGGCGGTCGAGGCGGTGCTGGCGCGGCTCGGCGTGGCGGACACACCCACGATGCGCGTGCTCAACAAGACCGATCTGGTGGCCCCAGAGGACCTGGCCGAGCTCAAGCTCCGCCACGCGGCCATGGCCGTGAGCGCGCGTTCTGGCGCCGGCCTCGCGCCGCTCTTGGAGGCCGTCGAGCACCGCTTGTTCCGCGAGCGCAACCTGGCCAACCGGTCGACAACGCAGGCATGATACGCACCCCGCAGCGACCCGGTGGGTGGAGGTTTCCGTGAAGACGATGATGGTGGGCACGTGCCTGGTCGCGCTCGTGGCGCTGACCGCCTGCGACACGAAGACCTGCGAGACCGGGGCCGACTGCGACACCAGCAGCGTGGTGGTCGACACGAGTCCGACCGAGATCTACGACGGAGCCACGACCATCGACGATGTGGAGTGGAACTGCGACGAGGTGGGCTACTGGTACGTGGTCGAGACGGTGGGTTGGTCGGCGGGTGGAGACCTCTGGATCTACCAGACCGGGTCGGACACCCCTTGGGACGAGTACCACCCCCTGCCCGTCTTCGACGCCGACCCCTACGGCTACGAGACCATGCTCTACCTGGCCCTCGAACACGTCGACAGCGCCAACGAGCAGGTGGCTGGCGAGACCACCTTGTTCGACTGCGACAGCAAGCGGCAGGCCACGCTGAGCTGGCTGGTGACCGTGACCGACGACCTCGGCAACGACGCGGACTGCCTGGCCTGGGGCGACGACGCCGACTTCTTCTCGAAGGAGTGCGAGAACCTCCAGTGATCTGGTGGTTGGCCTGCGCAGGACCCGTGCCGAGCGCCGACACGGCCGCGATCGCGACGGATCCGCCGGTCATCACCTCGGGAAGCTGGGACTGCTCGGCCGAAGACGACCGGTGGAGCTTCACCGTCGACACCAGGTTCTGGACGGGAAACGGCAGCGTGCTGCTCAGCGTGGACGGGGTGTACGTCGAAGAGCACGGCCTGCGGTCCACCGAATCGGCTGCGGACGGCACCGCGGATCACCTGGAGCTGGAGCTGGGGATCGAAGCGGACCCACGTGACGCGAGCCCTGGGACCTCCACGGCGTTCCTCTGCGACGTCAGCACACGCGAAGACCTCAGCGGTCGCTTCTCGGTGAGCGCACCAGGATCCAGCGAAGAGGCCGACTGCAGGCAGTGGGGTGCGCTGGACTTCACCGTGCTCGGGCTGGAGACGTGCGGTTCCTTGTGACGATGCGCAGCCCGAGGTAGATGAGCAGCCCACGGAGGGTGTATACCTTCCCCGGATCCGCGCGCGGGTCCGACCCAATGCAAGGAGAGACGCAATGAACAAGCTGATTCTGGCCACCACGGCCGTCGGAATGCTGGCCCTCACCGCCTGTGACACCTCGAAGTGCGACAGCGGCGAGGTCTGTGACTCGGCGGGCGGCGGCGACAGCGGTGTCACCGGTGAGAGCGGCGCCTACTACACGGGCCCCACCTACATCACCGAGGCTGGCGGCGACTGCAAGGACGGCGCGAAGGAGGCTGTCTGGTGGTACGACATCTACACCACGGGCCTGGCCAGCGGTGCAGACCTCTACATCTACCAGACCGGCTCCACCAGCCCCTGGGACGAGTACCACCCCGTCGACGTGTACAGCTCCGATGACTACGGCTGGGAGACCAACCTCTACATCGAGCTCGACATCGTGACCTCCACGAGCGACGTCACCAGCGGCAGCACCACGCTGTTCCAGTGCAACTCCGCTCGCAA
Source organism: uncultured Enterobacterales bacterium (assembly GCA_964604675.1). GTDB lineage: Bacteria > Myxococcota_A > UBA796 > UBA796 > CAJQPC01 > CAZSAT01. The sequence continues at coordinate 1,982 of CAZSAT010000153.1, read as the reverse complement.
GGCCACGCTGACCTACCTGGTCGACGCGTTCGACGACACCGGCAGCTACGCCGACTGTGTCACCTGGGGTGACGACGTCAGCTACTACGCCGACCTCTGCTCGAACGCCATCTGAGCGCACGGCAGAGCGGCCTCGGTCGCAGCCCCCGTCGGTTCGCCCGGCGGGGGCTTCGTCGTTGATGGAGGCAGACCCGGCGCACGCAGGCTATGACACCCACGGCGAAAGCCACGAGGAGACCAAACCATGTACAAGATGCTGTTGGCAGCCACCGCGCTGCTCACCATGACCGCCTGCGCCGACAAGGCCGGCGACACCGGCCCCGCCGACGACACCAACGCGGCTGGCGAGACCGACGCGCCGGGCGAGTCGGGCCTGGACACCGCCTACTACGAAGGCGGCGTCTCCATCGACACCGCTGGTGGCGACTGCGACAAGAAAGGCTGGTTCTACGACGTCGTGACCGTGGGCCTGAGCTCCGGCGCCGACCTCTACATCTACCAGACCGGCAGCTCGAGCCCGTGGAGCGAGGATCACCCGATCCCCGTGTACGACTCGAGCGCGTACGGCTACTGGACCGACCTCTACCTGACCCTGGGCTACGTCTCGAGCACCACCGACGTGGTGTCCGGCTCGACCACGCTGTTCAGCTGCGACACCGCGCGCGTGGACACGCTCACCTGGCTCGTCGACGTGTACGACGACGCGGGCGTGTACGCCGACTGCGTCACCTGGGGCGACGACACCAGCTACTACAGCATGCTCTGCACGAACGCGCTGTAGCACCCCTCCCGAGGTCGGCGCGGCCACGCGCCGCGCCGGCCTTCGTGGCGCTCACCCGCTGAGGTGCAGCGCCAGCTCGACCGCGGCCACCATGCTCGACGGATCCGCGACGCCACGGCCTGCCAGGTCGTAGGCCGTGCCGTGATCGACGCTCGTCCGCACGATCGGCAGCCCGAGCGTCCAGTTGACGCTCCGTCCGAAGTCGACCGCCTTCAGGGGAGCGAGCCCCTGGTCGTGGTACATCGCCACGACCAGGTCGACCTCGCCACGTCGGGCAGCGAGGAACGCCGCCTCCGCCGAGATCGGCCCGAGGAGGTCCAGGTCCGTCCGGAGCGGATCGAGTGCAGGACCGATGATCGTCTGCTCCTCGTGTCCGAGGGCGCCGTCGTCGCCCGCGTGGGGGTTCAGGCCACAGACCGCGATGCGCACGCGGCTCAGGCCCAGGTGCGTGCGGAGCGCATGCGCCGCGGTTCGCACGGTGTGCTGGATCCGCTCCGCGGTGAGCGCGGCGCCCACCTCCATCAGGGGCAGGTGGGTGGTGACGAGCGCCACGCGCAGCTCGCCGCCGACAAAGGCCATCACCGGCTCAGCGCCACACAGCGAGCCCAGGAGCTCGGTGTGCCCGGTGGTCGCGTGCCCGGCCGCTACCAGACGCCCCTTGTGGATGGGACCTGTGACCAGCGCTCGTGCCCGGCCCGCGATGCAGGCTTCCGCCGCCAACCGAACAGACGCCAGCTCCACAGGGTCGCCGGTAGGCTCCAGGATGGCCAGGCCCGCGACGGGCTCGACCCTCGAGAGCCTCGGCAAGGGTCCGGACCAACGCTCGATGGCCGCCGCGTCACCGACGAGGAGCGCAGGCTGGTCGAGCTGACGCAGCGCAGCCACGGCGACCTCGGGCCCGATGCCGGCCGGATCGCCCGGCGTGACGATCAGCGGCCCCGTCACTCGAGCTTCACGTCCACCGCGGCGCGGCGGCGCGCCTGGCTGTACCAGAGGTCCAGCTCCTGCTCGAGCTTCTGGTCGAGCAGCTCCGCATGGAGGTCCTCACGCACCGCGTCCAGCGCGGGCACCTCCCCTGCCTGCTCGGAGCGCACGTGCACGAGCCAGATGCCCCCGGCGGCTGCGATCGGATCCGACACGCTGTCCAGCGGCAGGCGCCAGACCACCTCGTCGAGCTCCGGGAGCAGCTCGCCCTGCGTGA
>CAZSAT010000152.1:0-15786 GCA_964604675.1 uncultured Enterobacterales bacterium | reverse complement strand
AATCTTTCATCAGTTGAGAAGTACAGACTTTATTACAAACACGATAAACCTTTTGCGAATTGGACTAAACGGGCGAAGCCTTCATGGTTTAGTTTGGAATAAACGATTAGGCATTTGGAATATAGACTACCAACCATTATGGATATAAATACATTAAAATATATGAAAGACAACAGGAGTGGGAGATTTAGGAGCTTGGATATTCTTATTTGTGATTTTTATATGGTTAAAGTCTCTTTGGGATTCAGCTAAAGATTACGACGAGTGGAAAGATTAAATGGTATTAAACTTTATGCTTTTTACCGTTTTACCCCTCTCTGTACCCTTCCCTCCCCTTCTACTTTCTATACCTTCCTAATACATTAAAGATATAATAATAAAGAGATAAGCATAGTATTTGTGTTTGTTGTTTGTTTTATTATGGTAGTGTCGCATTTATCTCTATAAATAAACATTTTCATTTAATTATTTAGAATAACCAATTTATTGAGCTTTCTTGTAATTATTACTATCTATTATACTGTATTTGTGAACGCGATTGAGCGAAATATAACTAGACTAAATATATAAGTAAAATCAGCGGCCAAATATTTTCATTAAAATATATCAAAGCTAATTGATATAAATTCATTTATTTATATGGGGGCTATTTGTGAATGACTTTGCGCGAAATATATAATTATAGAAATTTAATAATTTTGTAATTGCCATATTTGTGAACGATATTTTGCAAAATATAGCTATACAAGTAACACAATAAAAAAGCATACAAAGTATATACAATAAAATATAACAAGATATAAGCCGCGATATATTTTCATTAAAATAAATAAGCCAAAAGTTAACACGATTTGGCCAAATAACCCCACCCCCGACACCTGTCGGCGTCCACTTCTCGAAAAAGTCAAACCTTAAAACAATGATATTTTACCCCCCTCCCATTGCCCTCCGAAGGAGGGCAAAACAATCACATTTAATATAAACAACAATTAGCCGCGCATATATTTTCATTTATTTATTTGAGAGGGTTCATTTTTTTTCATTTATTTATTTGACAAGTAACCAAAAGTATGATAGGCTCTTTCTCGACATGGCAGGAACAAGCAAATCTGGAAAGACCAAAGGTTCTACTTCGTTCGTGCGTATATCTCTAGCTGAATTAAACAGATGCCTCAAACCAGAAGCGTCTGTTATAGTTAATCGCAGATATGTTGAGGCGTTGAACATGGAAGCGGAAGCATTCCAAACCAACACAAAAAACCTCAAGACAGTCGTGAAGAACTCGACAGTCGCGCCAATCGACGAGAAGGAGAAGATACAACTGGAAGTTAAAACTGACTGGTAAGATTTAACCAAATACAAAACTATGGCTACCACACAAACTGAAAAATTATTCCCGAATATTGTCGGGCAGACCGCCGCTAAAAGAATTATGCGATTCTATATCGAGGGTCATTCTGCCAGCAATATCATCCCACACATAATGCTTGTCGCGCCCAAGGGGTGCGGCAAGACCACTATGGCAGAGGCTTTTGGACGCAACCTAGTCCAGAAGGGTGAACCAAAGCAGAAGCCTTGGTTGAGCATAAACTGTTCTTCGATTAAGAACTTGGAACAATTCTTCGACCAGATAGTGATGCCTCACTTGATGGATAAAGATATTACATTTATGCTTGATGAATGTCACATGATTCCTACTGATGTTCAAAACGCGCTTTTAACCGTGCTTAATCCTAATCCGAATAATGTTAATACATTTTCATTTGGCGAGTTCGATTGGACGGTTGACTTCAAGCGCATCTCTTTTATTTTCGCGACTACCGAATCGCAGAAGATGAACGAGCCTCTTATGGATAGGTGCAAGCGCATAGACTTGGATGAATATTCAAATGAGGAACTTGAGGATATTATCAAACTTAATACGAAGATTGTTTTTAGGCAAAATGTGCTTGAAGATATAGCTACAACACTTCGCGGCAATGCGCGTGGAGCGCAAAAGATGGCAAACGATATTGATATATATTGTAAGAAGAATGTCAAGAAGGTGTTCCAGCAAAACGATTGGAAGCGTTTGACTCGCGACTTGGATATTCTGCCACTTGGCCTACACCGCATGGAGATGCGGCTATTGAGGGCGTTGTCGGAGCAACCATTCACCAGACTTACGAATCTGGCGGCGAAGCTAGGCATGAGTCGGAGCGTCATACAACGCGATTTCGAGATGTTCCTTCAGAAGCATTGCTTGTTTGAGGTCAATCCACTTGGTCGCCAGTTGACCAAGAAGGGGCAGAAGTACCTCAAGGAGTACGATAAAGAGTATGCCTCTAAATAAGAATGATATGATTGGGGGGTTAGTACCCCCCAAGGATAGACGCAGGGTTGAGTTGGCCGCCGAGGCAGCGGGAGGTCGCCTGACCTCAAAGATAGCGAAGGGTTCGCAGCTTACTGGACAGATTTGCCAGTACATTGGCACGGTTCACCTAGCGGGGTCTGCCGACATATATTTCGGGCAACAAGAGATTTGCGCCGACCTTGCGCCTTATCAAGGTGATTCTGGCGATTTGCATTTCGTCCCTAAAGCTATAAACGGCGTACCCAACCCGCTTGTCGCCGAGAATGAAGCCTCATTCAAGGGGGAGAGGGAAATGTGGTGGCACGTTGACATAAAGGGGTCGGAAATAACGACGACCAAATCTCGCGGAAGCCACTACCTTCCCGTCATGCCGTCCGAACTAAAGAAGCATTGGATATATATATCAGTATTAAGGGATAATGCGTCTTGGAGTGCAACTACGGTTGGTTGGGCGTTTGGTCACGAACTCATTCCAGCAAGCAAGATATACGACAGCCGCGCACGCGAGATATTCGACAGAGGTCAATCAGTCATGAAGTGCAGTCATCTACGACCAATCAAAGAACTGACTGACATAAAAGATGGGTTTAATTATTATAGTAATAAACAAAAACATTTAGATGCGCTTTGGGCGGCATAAAATATTTGACAAAAATACAATTTAGTGGTATAAGTTATTTGGTTTGGTTGTTTGGTTAAACCAAAACGTCGTGGATTAGCGAATGGTGTCGGAAGAGATTTTCGGACAAGGACTGTGTCCTGCATGAAACAAAGCTAGTCTGCGCGACTCTCTCTCATAACTAAAAGAGTCGGAGACCCCCGCAATGGGGGTCTCTTTTTTTTGCCTGTTCCTCGGCGAGCGCCAAATAATCAAATAACTGCAAATAATAAATAATATAAAGCCAAATAATAGTAAACGCGCCATTTACAAATAACAAACGAAATAATAACAAATAACACGATATACAATGACTTAAAATATATATTTATATAATTACAAAAAAAGAATAATTTTATAATCGCGCCGCCCCTAAGTCACTGATTACCAAGGACTTACGAATCGCCGCCTGCCCGAGCGACGTAACCTGCTGACTGTCAACGACTTACGACACGAAAAAAGTTCCGATTTTTTGATTTTTTTTGTTGACTTTTGGGCAAAAGTATGAGACTATATTCTCATGCGTTACATTAATAGCAACTGCACTTATACTCAAAACTACGACGAAGGCACTTATACCTTCACAGGCCCGTGTCGCGTGACGGGAGAGTCCTATACGGTAACAATTCCGGGGGCCGAGTTGTTTGACCTCAACCAAGGTTTACCTATCCAAGACGCTTTGCGTTCCTTGGATGCCGGTCAGCGTGAATTCGTTCAGTCAGGCACAAGCCCAAAAGGTTGGGAAAAAATCTTCGGAACAGCCGAGGAAATCGCTCAAGACATTATCGCGGAGTAGCCAAGTGGTAAGGCAGGAGTCTGCAAAACTCTTATTCGTCGGTTCGATTCCGACCTCCGCGTCCACTTTTTTAAAAAAACATACGATTATAGCTTGACTTTTAACCAAAACTATGATAGACTGTTTAAAGTTATGAGGGAAAAGAAAGGTTACATTAGCTGGGCAGATGCCAAAGACCGCAAGACTTACATGGGTTGCCCTGTTGCGCCGGATCGTGTGAGAGTTTACTTCAACTTGAATCTGGATTGCTTGTCGGTGATCGATGCGGAAACTGGGTTGCTATATTGCCATGCTCATCGTGTTGAATTGCATGATGCAAAGTTTAGGGTGCAGGAGGCTGGTCGCCAGCGAGTCCTTCGGGAGAAGCGGAAGAATGTCCACGCTTATATCGTTGGCAAACTTCACAATGTAGGCGATGTCTCGAAGGAACGCCACCACCTAGTTCGCGGCAAGGTGGAGAAGTATAACATCTGCGACTGCGGAGATGGAGAGTTTGAGTGGTGCGACAAATGCATCCCAGAGTCAGGCGAGGAGTTTAAGGGCGCGACTTATAACCCTTATAAGTATGAGACTTTTGTGAACGACATCGAGAAGAAGCCGATTTACAAGTCGAAGCGGGTTGTTGTTCGCGACAAGACGGCATTAGGGCCGCACTACAATATTTTCTACATTCCAGAGCCAAAGCCAAAGAGAGTGCCTTGGAACAAGGGAAAGCGTTATACTCATAAAGAGCTAAAATGTCAGACTTAAACGAATGCCATGTATGTGGCAAAACTATAAGAGGAGAGTGGGATTCTCAAGTTTACCTTGGTATGGAAACGGGAGAGTTGAGCAAAAGCGGAATACACCGTTGGTTGATTTACGACAAGCATATAAAATGCTCTCCTAGCCGCGCTCAAAGGATCATACACCGAAAGTACCCACGGGTGTTTGATAGCAGAGAGCGGTTTGATATTCGTCTATGGGATGAAGATGAACGGAACAGGTGGGTAAAGATTTACACGGAAGCGTGGGTTCGACTCCAGATAGAATATAACCCAAAATGGAAGAATAATTATGCAAGACATGAAAAAAACTGATAGTATAGTAGCGTCAGAAAATTGGCCGGGATTCACCTTTACCTTTACTAATGGTTGGTCTGTGTCAGTACAGCAGTCAAAGGATCATAACTGTAAGGTAGGCCGTACCGTAGAAGTAGCTATTTTTTCGCCTCCCCTTAATGGTGTCGAAAATTGGTGGGGGTACTGCGAAGAAGTCCATAGCCTTTTTCTGCCGGAGGATTCTACTTATGTACACAGCAGTATAAGTTCTGACACTTTAGCTAAAATCTTTGTTTGCGTTGCGGCGCAATCGGCTGAAGAATTTGCAGAAAAGGTTGAAGAAAGCCTTGACATTGAAGCAAAAGTGTGATAGACTGTTTTTATTCCTTTCGGGGAATATACATGTTCATAGGTTATTGTTTGGGTAACCGAACGGGAGAGTCTGGCAGGGCAGACTTAAAAGATTAGGGTAGGAATACAATGCTAATCAACCCCTGACCCTTTAGGTCGCATCTAGGGTAGCCCCTAGTTAGAGGTAGCACCTCGTAAAAGCGACCGAGTTCTTTGTAAAATTTGAGTTGACGGAGTTAAATACCCCTGCGAGTTTCTAATTACCTCTCGCGCCCGTTTTACTGTTGGTGGTGCGGCAGCAACTCATTCAATTTTCTCTCTCGACGGAGAGAGATCGGTGTGGCGGAATAATCCCTCCCAAAGGGATAACGCAGCAACTGCGGGAAGTACAACGGCCTAGTGGCAGAGGAAAACCGTGGGGGAGTCCGAAGTAGGTAGATAGAAACATTGTTTTCTGGGTACTGAAAAGGTGTTGGTAAACAATTAGTCCAACCACCATTTTATTTTAATACATGGATAACTTTGAAGAGTTAATAAAAGCATTTGAAAAAGAAGAAAAGATGAAAACAAAACATTTAAAGAAAAAGGCAGAGAAGAAAAAGAAAACTCGCAGCATCAAAATCAGCGATGCTAAAAGCGTGGATTCCATCAAGGCTACCTTGAGGAGACGCATCGAGAGTGTTACGAGTGACACTTTAAAGAGAATTGCCTCGCATAGCGAGACAGCTTCAACTATCAATAAATACAGAGGCCAAATTCGGCAAATACTCTCCTGAGAGCTAGAGTTTTTCTAGTTCTGGCCCCATACAATTTAAGTCTTTGGATTGTTCGGGGCCTTTTTCTTAACCTAAACCCCTTATAGTCAGTAACTTACGCACCGGCGCCTGCCCCCCGGCCGTAAGTCATTGGTACTCAACGACTTACGCACTGAACTTTTTTGAGTTTTATTCTTTTTTTTCTTGACTTTTTTACAAAAGTGTGAGATGATATCCGCATGGAAATTGAAACTATTAGAGAGTGTGTCGGAAACGCTATGGATGACTTTTTTTACGGCAAAGGATATATTGCTGGCAGCGTTTCCCGCGAGATCGACACAAGGGAAGACGCGCAAGGCAACAGCGAGATGACAAAACTTCGGGAAGCTATAACCGAAAATCTTGTAAGTATTATTGATTTTGAGACAGAAAAAGATTGACATTTAATCAAAACTGTGATAGGATATACTTTCTTTGATTGAGAGAACTATAACTAAACAAAACTAAAAATGGCTAGAACAACAAGACCTACATCGGACAACTACTCCTTCGGAGTTCAACACACCGCCCTTAAAGCCGCTGACGGCACACCTTCGGGCTGGTTCGGCATCCAACGCACCGACAACAACAAAGTCATCGGTGTTAGTTCGGAAAAGTACGGCATCGTTAAAAACGGCGATGTTATCGAAGCGGTAAAGGAGGCAGTCGAGTCTCATGGCCAAAGCCTTGGCGAATACGACGAGGAGATCAACTGTGTGCGCGATGGTTCGCGTATGTACGGTGGATTCACCTTCAAAAACTTCACTCGCGAAGTTCCGAGGGCGAATCGGGAAAAGGGGGATGTGGTTGGCATGAGGTTAACGGTCAACAACTCTTATGACCGCTCTTGTCGCGTGTCCTTATCGGTTGGGATGCTTCGCTTGGTTTGCACTAACGGCATGACTTCCTTAACGCAGGAACAGGGAATGACTAAAAAGCATTCCTTACAAGTGGACATTTCGTTCATCCGTGATGCAATCTCTGGCTGTATCGAGAAGTTCGAGTCGTCCGTTGCTCACCTTGGTAAACTGTCACAAGTTTCCTTGACTCAAGACCAAGGCACGAACATCCTAAAGAACCTTACCGAAAAGAAGATTATTTCGGAGGTTGTTCGCGCTGGTATAGCTAACATCTGGAATACTCCCTCCTACCAAGAGGATGAGGCTCGGAACCTATACTCACTCTACAACGCCTCGACTCAATATCTCACCCATGAGGTTTCGGGGAATCGGTTGGAGTATTCAAGCAAAGTTGACAAGGCTTTGCTCGGCAAGTTCAGCGAAATGCGTTTGGACTCTGGCAAGTTTAGTCTCTTTTCGGCCAAGCCAAAAGAGAAGAAGCAAGACGAAATCGTCATCTCCGCTTAAAGGCGGTGTCTCGCCCCGTCGAAGGCTTTATCTTTCTCCTTCGGCGGGGTCTTTCCTTCCTCTATAAAATATAAATGAAAAAATATTCTGTAACTGTTTTTGATACAAAAAATCGAAACGATTATCAAGTCACGCGATACCAAATAGCATGGCGACCAGACTGGCAAACAAGTCACGCCTTATTATTTGAAAACCCAAATCATATAAATCTCATTCCTTTAATTTTGGAGGAGGCGGGGTACGAGCGCAGCGAGGAGTCTGTGTTCTAAGTCACTGACTATCAAGGACTTACGCGCGGGGGGCTGGCCACGAGTCGTAAACCATTGGGTATCAATGACTTAGGTGTCAAGCTAAAACGTCACTTCTTTTTAGTGTCAAGCCAAAACTATAGCAAAAAAAATGATTTTTTTGCTTGTAAAGTGGCCAAAAGTGTGATAGTATGTTTCACATGCAAACGCTGAAATTCAACTACGAAAACGCGAAGCTCAAAGGGATTTGGCATTTCTCATTGCCTAGCGGGTACACTTGCCCCGGAGCCGTTAATTGTAAGACTTTTGCCGACAAGATGACCGGCAAGATCATGGACGAACAGACTCCCGTTGATGGTCAGACTTTCCGTTGCTATGCGGCGATGGATGAAGCGCGTTATCCTTCTGTGCGGAAAGCTCGTTGGCATAACTTCGACCTCTTAAAAGGGGCCAAGTCTGTGGCCGAAAAAGTGAAACTCATTGCCGACAGCTTGCCTCAAGCATTGAAGCGGGTCGGCGGTATCCTCCGTGTGCATATCGGTGGCGACTTCTTCAATTATAATTATTTTAGGGCATGGATGAAGGTTGCCGCCATGTTTCCCCGAGTCCGTTTCTACGCCTACACGAAAAGCGTCAAACTTTTGGCGCAGTATCTGGACGAACACAAGGGATTGCCAAGCAACTTTGTTTTCACTTGTTCCCGTGGTGGAAAGTATGACAACTTAATTCCTTCGACTAATGTAAAAAGCGCGAAGGTATTTTTCAGCCAAGATGAGGTTGACGCGCTCGGCCTAGACACCGACCACACCGATGAGTTGGCGATTTTCGGGACAGACGATTTCGCTTTGTTAATCCACGGCTCACAGCCGTCAGGGAGTACAGCCAGTAAGGCATTGGCTGCAAACAAGAAAAAGGGGTTCAAGGGGTACGCTAACACCCATGCGCCTATATCGAAAAGCCTTGACTAAACAGCAAAAGTGTGATAGTATGCTTTCTGCAAATGGGAACATTATTGTTGTTACTCCTTGCGGGTTTGATATACCATTATCAAACGAAACTATAACTAAAAACGAAAAAAACATAAGATGCTAAAAAGTATAATAAAAAAGATGGCGAGGTTTTTGAAGCCTCGGTTCACATTGGTTTACCGTAAAAAGAACGGGAACAGGGGGATATATGAAATCTCCAAACCAAAAACAGATCAGACCTTTGGCAACATTGGCGAGGGTCAAGATGAGGTTGGGTTTCGTGCTTATTGCTATAACCGCGAAGCTCCCCGCTCTTTCCGCTATGATGGCGTAATATCTATGGTGAAGAATTAACTCCGCAAGGAGTTGACGCCAAGGAAAAGCCCACCGGAAACGGTGGGCTTGTTTCGTTATAGTTTAAGAGTTTACCTTTCGGCCAACTCGTAATCGTTGGACTCGTAATCTGGACGGCTTGCTTCCATGTCGTGCGACGAAGCAATGCGGTGGAAGTATTGAGTCCTTGGGGGAAGTAAAGAGAAAGACGAATTGAAATCAATCTTTTCCCAAGCCTCTTGCGTTAGTCCTTCAACATGAGGGTAAACGCCGCCGCGAACACCCTTAAAAGTATCACTACTTTCGTTTAGGACTCTCATTAGTGTCCTTGAGAATATTGCGTCTCTCAACTTCTTTGAGTTAGACCAAAACCAGAAAAAGGTTTCGCCTATCCAATTCGGCTCCTCGCAAGCAGCCGCGCCGTGATTATACCAACCGAAGAACTCATACTTTAGAGCTTCGTTGTCTTTACCTTGGATTCCAACGGCCCAAGCCGAACCGTTCCTCTGCACGATAATATTAGTGCTTTGCATATTTATTTCTCCTTATGTAAGAGCCTTTACCCTTTGCGGGACGATGAACACGAGTGCCAGTATTGAAGGGAACCAGCTTGCGAAGTTTCGCGTTGTTCTTTTTCTCTCTCACAGGAATATCCTCTCATAATTTCTCACAAAAAGCAAGCAAAAAATACATAAATATTTGTACACGCACAGGAGGGAAATAGAATAATAGCAAATAACGCAAATATAGTAATATTATAATTATATAAAAATTTTGATTTAATATTTTTTGGCTGTCGTAAGTTGTTGACTATCAAGGACTTACGTCTCGGCCCCTGCCCCCGCCGCGTAACCCCTTGGTAATCAAGGACTTACAACCCGCATTTATAGCAAGGCATATAATTTTGGAATGGTGAGTCGCTGCCGTTCCATGAGCCGCCGCCGTAGCCGCCGCACTGTGGGCAGACCTCTTTTTCTTTTTCTTCGTTCAATTCTTCTTCAGCAAAAGTTGGGTCTTTGCCGCGAATTGGTTTCGTGTGTCGGTGTTCCTGTTTCATGAGATTTTAGTATTCCCCGTAGCAGCCATAATCCTCGTCGGTGCCGAAGCCAGCACTGGCCAATGCGGATTCGTGATCCCCGTCCATGGAGTCGTCCATGTCGTACTTGGTGCATTTGCTGCACCGCTCGACCGTTTCGATCGAATGGTGATCGACATAAACACCCTCCTCACCGCAGTGAGTACACTCTGCGGTAAACAACCCCTTGGCGAATTCATCGCGCTCCCAATCGTCGAGCTCCCACTCGCGACCGCTCTCTGTGATCCAGTAGACCACGCCGAACCCAAGCACCTGCCATTGCTGGCAGAGGTTTTGGATACCATCCCGACCCACGGCCTTGCGGCGAGCCTCCTCGCGGCTCTCGTGGGTGGTTTCCGAATAGAAGTAGTATCTATCTCTCATAACTTCAAAAACTATAACACAAAAAGATTAAAATGTCAAACTTAAAAACCCTCAATACAAAGATTTTTTCCAAGAGCTTCAACCAACCTTTCGGTGGTCAACGAGCCAACTGTCTGGCCATCACCTATAGTGTCGCGGTCAGGGCAGCCAAGGGCAAACCACATTTCAATGTCGTTCTTTGATGGGTCGCGGTAAGGCGACCAATCCATATGGAGGTTGGCGTATGTGCTAGTCTCGCAGTCGCGGAAGTCGTGCCAGATTTTGCTGACATCATCCTCATGCTCGACGGACGGCGCGTAGTAGATAGCTTGCCCAGTTTTGGGGTGCTTATAGGTAATTCTTTTATACATAGAGTCTTGAGCTTCGATTGCCTTTTCCTGCAGTTCGTCACAATGGGCGTTCAACTCGTTTATTTCTGATTGGCTTAACTTTTCGTACTCGCTCATAAGGCATATATCTTATCACACTTTTCGTCGAAAGTCAACACAAAAAGGTCATATTTTAAAGTTTTTTCTTTGGGCCATTCCATAGGTATCTCGTCGTTTGGATCAACTGGGCCACCACCGTATCCGATAGGGTAGAGGCATGGCAGGTATCCTATTGCATTTTTAGGTTCGTGAATTATCTTCCAATCGCTCATAACTCCAATTAAACTATCACATTTTACCCGCAAAGTCAACAAAAATCTTATTTTTTTTATTTTCTTTTTTTTAAAAACTTGGCATAAAACCCCTCCTGAAAGTGTCATATTTTAAGAATCTCATGTCGTAAGTCACTGAGTATCAACGACTTACGGCTTCGCGGGCAGCCGCCGACGCGTAAGTTACTGATAATCAAAGAGTTAGCCCTCCCAAGGGTGAGAGTTCCTTGAGAGGGCTTGAGGAAGGTAGCCGGAGAGATGACGGCCACCCATGAGCAAAAGTTTAATTTTTTATTCTTGACAAAAGTTTTCGTAACTTATCTCTTTGCCTTATTCGTTTTTGGATCACTTTGTCGATTTGCTGATCTATTAATCTTTCTACAAGCGTGGTATTTTTTATCATAGTTTATAGAAAGCGTGCTGACCTATAACTTTAATGGGCTTTTGACCTTTGGCCCAGTACGGTTTCTTTTTCATCCAAGTCGCGTGATAGTGATTAGCGAATCCGATAAACTCGCGGCTTAATGATTTAACATTTTTAGCAACCGTTATTGCGTACTTGGCTTGCGGTGTCTTGAGCAGATGTTCCAAGTCTTTAACTTTTTTTCCGTTCCAACAACTAAATTGCCATTTTTTAAGGCATACCTCCGTGGGAGTTTGTTTTCTTTCAAATGCTCGTTGAGCAATGACAGCACCCACCGCATACATTCCTCGGTGTCCTTCCCCTCTGGCTTCCGCCAGTATAGTGATTGCGATAACTTTCGTCTCTCTTGAGAGACTATGATTTTTGTGTGTGTTTGCATTAGCGTAATTTATAAGAGTTGCCACTCCCCATAGGGTAAAGAAGGCAATTATAGCTTTTTCAATAATATAGTTTTGATGTCCGTATTTCATTAGGTTTGGTTTTTTATATTTCATGCTTCGTCTTGCAAGTCAAATCCAAAAGGTGAAGCAAATTGATCATCAAACATTGGCTTGTTTAATCTTTTGCGTAGATTCTGAAGGACTAACCTTTGCGCGTTAACCATCTGTTTCAGAACCTCAATGTCTCCCTTGCTTTCGCTGATAAACTTTAATGTACCTTCGATACCCGCCATGTCCATGCGTGTTTCGTCGATTACCGATGCTGCTTTCTTTCTTCTATCTCTCATAACTGGATATATGCTATCACACTTTAGGGTAAAAGTCAACTACTTTTTTCAACTTTTTTAACCTTGGAAACGGTAGGCTCCAAGTAGGTCGCCACCCCAACCGTGAGCGATTTCGCAACCGTCTGATTCCAGTATCCAAGGCCACATATTGGTGTCGGCTTCTTGAGCTAACTCCAAGGCTCTGTCCATTGCCGAGTGGTCAACACCAGATTCGTTGGTGAAGTCTTTGCTGCTCACCTTGTTAGTGTCCTCGTTTTTCCAGTACAGCGTGTAGGTTTTCATCTCTATATCTCTCATAACTGTTAAAATCGTATCACACTTTTAGCCAAAAGTCAACCCTTTAATTTGACTTTTTTTAGTTTAGGTGCTGCGTGGTTAACGCTTCACATCTATCTACTTCAGCCATGCGCGAAGCCTCTCGCTGCTTCATGCGTTTGAATGTCTCCCAGCTTGGGGCAAGCTCTCCGTTTTCGCCGATTGCCTTGGGCATATCCACCCATTCCTTTTTCCATTCTTTTCTTTGTTGTTCTATATCTCTCATAACTGGGAATAGACTATCATAGAAAGCCCCAAAAGTCAACACTAAAATGTAATTTTTTTTAGAAAGGAAATCAAAAAAGAACAAATATTATAGCAAATATACTTGACAAGTTTCGAAAAAGTCGTTTTTTTAAAAAGTCGTAAGTTACTGATTATCAATGACTTACGGCCGCGGGCAGGGGCCGGAGCGTAAACCCTTGGGGCTCAGTGACTTACGCACTCTCGCTGTTAGCATCTAGCGCGCCAAACGCGAGAACGTAACGTCTGGCGACAAGCTCGCCGCCCTCGAAAAAGATGTCGTGATTATTAGACTTTTTAAGCATATTGCTAAACTCCTCAGCGTTGCCCTCGGAGTTTTTTTCAGCCATCATTTTATTAAAGCCCGCCTTTTGCATAAAAAACCAATTATCCTTCCATATTTGAAGCGACTCCTCAGAACCATCTGTGCGGATTTCATGCACCTGAAAGGTTAACTTATCAAACCAATTCGAGCCTTGCCTGTCGTTTTGTCGGACTAGCTCCTTCATGCCGTTGATTATATTTTGGGTAATCGGGCCGTATTTCATTGGCTTGGGCTTTCCGCATATTACAGCCATCGCAGTATATACGCATTTGAAAGCTTCGTTTGCACAGTCGAATGTAAACACTTTTATATCTCTCATTATGTTATCACTCATTTTTTATCGAAGGTGTTGTGTGGTTAATTCTTCGCACCGGTCAACTAGATCCTTATGCAACAACTCCTCACGGGCGATGTTGAACAGGTTCACCTTGATGCGGTGATCCTTGATCGGGCAGAGGCTCCGCATACGGCCATTCAGCACGATGTCCACATTCAGCTTGTGGATCTTCTTTTCAATCTCAGTCATATCTCTCATAACAGGAACTATCTTATCAGATTTTTGGAAAAAGTCAAGCCTTAAAGTTAAGGTAATCATCCGCGTCATCTGACGCTGGCCACACGACCTCACCATCCAAGGTGACCGAAGTACCTTCACAGAAGGCCAAGGTGATAGCCTTCTCAAGACCATCGTGCGAACGTGGGAAACCAGCAGCATCACCGGAGTTGGCGATCTGCACCTTATACATGTTGTCAAACATATCTCTCATATCTGGAAAACAGTATAGCACAACTGCTCAAAATTACAAGCTTTATTTTCACTTTTTTTAATTTTTATTTTTTTAATTCTTGATGCGATTGGCACGGTTCCTGCCAGTTGGGTGAAGCATAACTATACCTAAGTCATTGACTATCAGAGACTTACGCACCGGGGGCAGGCCCGCGACGTAAGTCCTTGGTACTCAGTGGGTTACGCGAATGGCATGGATCCTGTGTGGCAGGTTACGTGCCAAGTGATTAAGATTTGAGAAGAAAAAAAAGTTATTTTTTTTGCATTTAGGGGTTGCAATCTTATCAGTTTTTAGGGTAGTATTATCTCCGTTATGAGGAAGAAAAGCAGAAAAGGAAAGAAACGGAACATCAGCAAAAGGCAACGTCATTTGGAGCTTGTCCAGCAGACACAGGGCAAACTCAACATGATGAACAGTCTCGCGGGACTCTCGGGATCGGCCACTCAAGCATGGTCGGATTTAGCGCGGTCTGCTGAGAAGTGGAGAGCTCAAAAATTCGACACCGCTGGCAAAGTGATGCTTGCGATGTCTAAAAAAAGTGAAATTAATGGTTGACTTTCACCGATTAATCTGATACGATTTACCAAGTTATGAGACATGAGACAAGAGCCAATTTAGGCAAGCAAGGGGCAGAGATTGCCAGCGTACGCGGAACACTTCAGTCACTCGCAGAGTCTTGGGGCGCAGACGCGAAGTACCTCCAGACGCGCATCGCAGACATGGAGGAGAAGTTAAGCAGCATCCAAAACACACTCCATGAGATTGAATGGAGTGAGGAAACGGAATGGCTTGACAAGAGCGAAAAAAACTGATATGATTTACCAAGTTATGAGAGATACAAAAAACTACATTTACTTTTGGAATGTTACCTACAAGGTAAAGCGCAACCCAAGCTATACCGGCAACCACTACCTTGCCAGATGCAATTCAGTAGGTGGCAATACCTACCCACTAGAGACAACCAAGGAGGAGATGGTTGAGCAGTTCAACGAGCAAGAGGTTAACACGACACACAAGCACAAGGACATGATCCAAGTGGTCGAGATAACCAAGTGCTTCGAGGACAGATCACCCAAAGGGAGATTTCACAAAGATAATTATTAAACTTAAACTATACCTATAACATGACCTACCTAATGAACGATGACGGATCTCGAGCAATCGACCACCAAGACAGTGGACTATTCGGGATGGAGCACCACACAGAGCTTGGCTACGACGAGGTCGGGATGACCCAAGAGTGGCTGCGCGAAACGCGAGAGCTGGTTGACGAGTCCTACGGGGAATTCTTCTCTGCGGAGTATCTCCCCGACAGCACACGGATCACCAACCCCAACGCAACCCCCAGCCAAAAGATTTCGGGCAACCTACTCTGGGGGCAGGGAGGATACGATACTCAAGACGATCCTGCTAATCTATTTCCAGCAGGCAGGCTTCAAGTCTAGTCAGCCAAGACCAAGGTGGGGGTAGGGGGTAGAACCCCGCCCCCCTTTTTGAAAAAAAGCAAATATCCATCTTGCGAAATCACGGTGGGGGAGGGTATTATCATTCTCCCCGAGCCTTTTAGGGTATTGGAATAAGCAAAGCTAAAAAAATCCCAAGCCAGCTAAAAAAATCTAACCTTTCGAATATATTTTAATGAAATTATATCGAACAAAAGCAAATAAATATTTAGCGCCGCCGAAACCATTTTAGAGAAAAGCCGCGCCTTAAGCTATAATCGTTTATGTACAAAGAGCTCTCTTCCGCCAAAGGGATCGTTTACAAGATTACCTGCTCTGAAAATGGTAAATCTTACATAGGCCAAACAAGCAAAAACATAACCTTCTTTGATAGGTATCAAATAAAAAGCTCATTATGTAGTGAACCTATAAATAAGATACTACAAACTACCGCTGAAAACCCCAATAGATCCTTCTGTCCAGACCTAAATAAGGACATAATTAAGATCGGCGCT
>CAZSAT010000151.1:0-15866 GCA_964604675.1 uncultured Enterobacterales bacterium | reverse complement strand
CCACGCTGCCAGGCGAGGGAGGATGCCCATCAGTACTCCACGCTCCACTGGACGCCGGCGGACCAGATCGTGCCGCCGATGGGGATGGTAGCGCCATCGGGCGGGTAGCCCTCGCGCAGCCCGCTGGTCTCGGGGCGCGGAAGCTCCCCGTCCGCCAGGCGGTGGAGCTGGAAGAAGCTGTCGGCGGCCATGGGGCCCTGCAGCACCGCGGGCCAGAAGCTGCCGTGCTCGAAGCCGAGCCCGCCAGCGAAGATGAGCCGGTCGGCGTCGAGGAAGGCTGTGTCCTCCCCCTGGGCCTCGAGGGCGGCCGGCTCGTACCCGAAGCCGCCGCGGACCACCGCCCGCATCCAGGAGGCCTTGGTGGGCAGCTGCCACTCGGGCAAGCGAAGCTCGGTGCCCGTTCGGAGGCCGGTGGTGTCTCGGAAGTGCAGGTCGAGGGGGTTGCCGTCCACCACCTCGACCTCGCTCAGGTCGACGAGCGGCGCGACGAGCTCCGCCTCCAACACCCGCGCGACGTTGACCTCCATCCGGTTCCACCAGGTGCGCTGGACGTCGACGTACACCGAGAAGGTGTCGCTCAGCGTGTAGCTGGCGCCGGCCTGGACCTGACGGGGGAGGTAGTGGTCGTAGATCTGGAGCGCGGCGTGCGCGACGGTGGCGAACAGCAGTGGCTCGAACTCGCCGATGTCTTCCGCTCCGACGTTGATCTGTGCGTCGAGGCTGGCGTCGATCGACATGCCGCCCTCGCCGCGCCAGGTGCCGGCCAGCCACAGGCCGTCGAGCGCGGCAGCCCACGCACCGAGGTGCACCTGCAGGCCCACCATGGGCACGAGACCGGGGGACAGGTCCAGGGTCACGTCGTGGGTGTCGACCCCCGCCTCCAGCAGGTCTTCGGCCCCCTCCACCTCGTCGGCCCCCCCGGCGAAGACCGCGTCGACCGTGAAGGCCGTCGTCAACCGCATCTGCGGGATCATGCGCACCGCGAGCCCGAGGCTCACCCCGTCGACGGGCTCCGCAGCGAGACCTGCCGCCATCGCGTAGCGGAGCGGTCGGTTCTCGTACATCAGGTAGGTTGGCAGGCTCGGCTCGACGTTGTGGTACCGGAGCAGCCGGTCCTTCGGCGTGAAGAAGGCCAGTCCGAGCCCCAACCGGGAGCCGAGCGGCCAGCCGTGGGCGGCCATCACGCCGTCGGGGACCTCGTAGTCGGGCCCGAGGTCCAGGGTACCGTCCGAGGCGTCGAGCACCCCGTCCTGGTTGGTGTCCCACGAGACCTCCGGGAGGTCGTGGAGGTCGTAGCGCATGACGGCGTAGCCCACGAGCACCTGCTGCCGCTTCAGCCGGGTGAGCCCTGCGGGGTTGAGCATCGTGGCGGCGGGACCGTCGGTGAGCGCGACGCCGCCCTGTGCTCGCCCCATGGCGCGCGCCCCGAAACCATACTGTTCGACCGGACTCGCCGAAGCGAGCGCCGCCACGAGAGCGAGCACAGGCTAGCGGTAGCCGATCTCGGGCACCGGCGTGAGGGCAAGCTGGCGCCCGACCTCGCAGATGCCCTGGGGGCTCTCGTCGGGCAGGGCTTCCCACAGGCACGCCACGCGGCCGCTCAAGAAGGCGGTGGCGAGCCCGCTGCCACGGTAGGCGCCGCGGTCGCTGGTGTCGCCGGCCACGCCGTAGCCGTACGCCAGGAACTTGCCCGACAGGTTGCCCCACTCCTTGCGCGCAAAGCGGTGGGGAGCAAAGTAGTAGAACTTCTCGAGGGGGCAGTCGGGGTGGCTGGCCACGCCGAGGGTCTCGGGCAGGTCGGCGGGGTAGGCGCGTTCACCCTTGGGGTGGGCAGCGGCGAGCACCACGCTGCCGTTCTCCACCGCGAGCGCACACGCGTCCCGGAGCAACAGCGCCTTGCCCATGTTCGGCGTGCCCATGGAGAGGTTGATCACCTTGGAGCCGTTGCGGAACGCGGTCTCGATGCCGGCCGCCATCAGGTCTGCCGAGGTGCGAAGGCGCGCGTCCATGATCTTGATGGCGTGGATCTCCGCCGCCGGAGCGAGCGAGTGGATGGCGGCGGCGACTTCCGTGCCGTGGCCGTTCTCGTCGCTGAAGTCGCTGCCGAGCAGGGCGTGACCCGTGGCGCTCAGCGTGATGTTCCAGCCCTCGACCTTGGCGTTCGCGAGGCGGGGATCGGAGGGGTCGACACCGCTGTCGATGATGGCGATGGTGACCCCTTCGCCGTCGTAGTCGTTGCCCCTGAACCTCATCGAGTAGCTCCTCACCCGCGGCGGTCGCATCGTACCAAAGGTCCCTAACGCGCCCTCGCTTGGCCGGCGCTTCCGCGTCCGGCTACCCTCGTGCCCGTGTCGACCGACGTCCCCGACCACGCCACAGACGAGCTCGCCGCCCTCGGCGGCCGGCTCGCCGGCACTGCGCAGGAGCGGGAGGCCATCGGGCGGCTCGCTCGCCGCCTCGAGCAGGCCGGGCACAAGCCCAGGGTCGAGGGCTTTGTCGAGGCGACCTCGTCCATCCTCACCTTTGCGGTGCACCTGGGCGTCGGGGCGCTGGCCCTGGGCGTCGGTTCCCTGTTTCCCCTGCTCGGCGGGTCCTTGTGGCTCGCCACCGGGGCGTCGGTCGCTCGCGAGATCGTGCGCCAACCCGTGCTTCGGCGCCTGCTCCCGCGGGGCATCTCCTACAACCTCGTGGTGGAGCGGGCGGCCCCCAAGGCGCGCGGGCGCCTGGTGCTGTCGGCCCACATCGATCAGGCGCGGCGGGGCCTCCGGCCGTCGAGGCGGGGCGCACGCCTGGTCGGCTGCGTCTGGTTCTTGTATGGGCTGATGCTCCTGGGCAGGCTCGTGGGCGTCGGCAGCGTGCTCTCGACCTGGGCGCTCGTCGGTGGGGCGTTCGTGTTGGGGGTCGCCGCGCTGGCCGTCGCCTTGAGCGATCGGAACCGTGTCCGACGAAGCCGCGGAGCCGGCACCAGCAGCATCGAGGCGGTGCTCGCTGCGGCGAGCGAGCTCGACGACGAGCCGCTCGAGCACCTCGATCTGGTGGTGGTCCTCTCGGGTTGCGGAGAAGCGCACGGCGGAGGCATCCGCGCGCTGGTGCGTCAGCATCGCCATGCCTGGAAGACCGACGACACCTACCTGCTCTTCGCGGACGACGTCGGGGTGGGGCGCCTGGGCTACGGCACGGGAGAGGCCGTGGTGGTGCCCATCGCCTACCGTCCCACGCTTCCGGCCCTCGCCGAGCGGGTGGCCCGCGCCGGCGCCTTCTCCGGGCTCGAGGGCCGCCAGCTGGACCGCTACACGGACGCGTTGGTGCCCACCCATGCGGGCTACCGGGCCATGACCGTGACAGGCCTCGATCCCACCCGTGGCGAGTCCGACGATCCTGGGCGGGTCCGTGAGGCCGGACGTCTGCTGGTTGCGCTCGCGCGGCGCCTCGATCGCGACCTGAGCGGCGCGTGATCGGGCTCTTCGCCACCGCATCCGCTGCCACGCTCGGCGGGGTGGTGCTGGACGAGGACGGCGCGACGGCGGTGTCGGGCGCCACGGTCACGGTGTACGACCTCCGGCTGGGCTACGCCGCGGCCACGTCCACCAACGACGGAGGCTGGTCGATCTCCGGGCTGCCGGGTGGCGCCTACCGCGTGCGTGTGTCGCCGAGCGACGGCCACGCCCAGCGCTACTGGCCAGACGCCACGGCCTACTGCGATGCGGAGGCCGTGCGCCTCGACGACGACGATGAGGTGCTGGATCTGGAGCTCCGGGTGCGCTCGGGGGCTGCCGTGAGGGGGCGGGTCGTGGACATGGACGGCTGGCCGCTCGCCGGCGTGGACGTGGAGGCGGAAGGCCTCGACACGCGCGTGGAGGGCCTGAGCTACGAGGCCGCCACCGACGAGGACGGTCGCTTCACGCTCGTCGGACTCGACGCCGACGACGCCGGGGCGCCCACGAGCTACTGGCTGAGGTTCTCGGGGGAGGGCCTTCCCGACCAGTTCGCCGGGCCGTCCTACGACGACGACGAGGCACAGCTCTTGACCGTCGCGCTCGGAGGTGAGCACGACGTGGGTGAGCTGACGGTGCTCGCCGGGGCGGTCGTGGAGGGCTCCGTCGAGGGGCCCGATGGGCCGCTCGCCGACGTGGACGTTCACGTGTACAGCAGCTCCCAGGTCGTGACCGTGGTGAGCGACGAGGACGGCACCTTTCGCGCAGCTGGCGTGCCCCCGGGGGAAGTGCTCGCGTGGGGCAGCCGGGACGGCCTTGCGATGACCTACCACCCCGACGCCGACCGGCCGGACCTGGCGGAGCGCTTCGTCGTCGAGGAAGGAGAGGTGGAGACCATCGCCTTCGCCATCCAGGAAGGCGGGCGGATCGACGGCCACGTGCTCGACGACGCCGGTCAGGATCTGTCGGGGGTCACCCTGCTGGTCTACAACGACGACCACACCGTCGGCATCGGTGGCCAATGCGATGCCGAGGGGAGCTTCTCGATCGATCGCCTGCATCCCGGGGACCACCACCTCTTCGTGTACGGGGAAGCCGAGGGCTTCCTGAACGAGCTGGTCGGCGGGGACGTGGACCCCGAGGTCTTCACCGTGCCCGACTACGGCGAGGCCCTCGAGGTCGAGCTCGACCTGCCGCTGGGCGCCCGCCTGGTCGGCACGGTGGTCGATGATCTCGGAGAGCCGGTCTATGGGGCCTACGTCTACGCCACCCGCGCGGGCGACGCAGGCGGATCCGAGGCCGCGCTGACCGACCGCGAGGGTGGCTACGTGCTGGACGGACTCGCCGAGGGCGCCTGGGCCCTGGAGGTGTTCTACGCGCACTACTGCGACAGCGATCCGGGCTACGTGCGGGTCTACCACCCCGGCCAGGTCTCCGACGCGCTCCAGGTCGACATCGGCGTCGACGAGGGGGAGCTCTGGGAGGACATGGACTTCGTGCTGCCCATCGACGACGACCACGACGAGATGGGCGACATCTGGGAAGGGGACTGGGGCCTCGACGTGGGCCGGGACGACGGTGCGGAGGATCCCGACGGCGACGGCTACACCAACCTGGAGGAGTACCGCCTCGGAACCGATCCCACGTCGGGTCCGGACGGAGCGGGAGGGTGCGGCTGCGCTGGGTGTTCGGGCGGTTCCGCGGCGGTCTTGATGCTGCCGCTCGGCCTGTGGCGGCGTCGCGCGTGAGCCCGGTCGTCCGTCGCACGCTGATCGGCCTCGCGTTCGGCGCCGTCTTCCTCTCGCTGGCGGTCTGGGGCGTGCCCCTCGACGATCTCGGCGAGGCCCTGGCCAACGCGGAGCTCGTCTGGCTCGGGCCGGTCGCCGTCGTCTTCCTGGTGCAACAGGCGCTGCGGGCCTGGCGCCAGCAGGTCCTCGTGCAGGCGCTGGTGCCCACGTCGGGGTGGTGGGGCAACCACGCAGTGCTGTGCATGTCGTTCTTCTGCATCAACACCCTCCCGGCACGGCTGGGTGAGTTCGTGCGGCCCTACCTGCTGCTCGAGCGGGAAGGCGTGCCCCTCGGTGCCGGATTCGGCGTGGTGTTCGCCGAGCGCATCGTCGACCTGCTCGCCGTGCTCGCCATGTTGTCCTTGGTGCTCGTCTGGGTCGACATCCCTCCGGAGCCCATCGTGGTGGGCGGACGCAGCTGGGAGGTCGTGGAGCTCGGGCGCACCGTCGGGCTCGGCCTCTTTCCGCCCCTCTTGGTCGTGACCGCCGCCATCGCGATCTTCGGCGAGCCGGTGGTCGACGCGCTCGCCCGGCCAGCCGAGACCGTGAAGCGCGTGCTGCGGCACCGCATGTTCACGGTGGCCATCGACCTCGGCCTGTCGTTCGCGCGGAGCTTCTCTCGAGGCCTGGCGGCGGTTCGCGAGCCGAAGCGGCTCGCCGCCGTGCTCGCGCTCACCGCGCTGACCTGGAGCTGGTCGGGCCTGATGTACGTGTTCCTCGCGCGCGCCTTCGGGGTCGAGGACCTGATCGGTTGGGCCCAGGGCATCGGCGTGATGGTCATCACGATGCTCGGCACCCTGGTGCCGGCCCCGCCAGGCTTCGCGGGCGTCTACGAGGCCTTCGCCCGCGGCGCGCTCGAGCTGTTCGGCCTGCGGGGCGGCGAGCTGGCGGCCAAGGCCCTGGCCTTCGCGCTGGTCATCCACTGGTGGCAGTACGGGGTGCAGGCCCTGACCGCCTTCTACTTCTTCATCACCGAGCGTGTGAGCTTCACCGCGCTGGCCGCCCGCGCGCGCGCCGGTGCGGTGCTTCCGGAGCCTACAGACCCTCGAGGGTGAGGGCCCAGGCACCGCCTGCGTCCGACGCGGTGCCGTCGAAGCCGGGCGAGCCGATGAGCAGCTCCGGTCGACCGTCGCCGTCGGTGTCGGCGCTGCCCAGGCTCGCACCCGCCCGGTCGCCGAGTGCCGAGCCGATGTGCTGGCCGCTCGCGTCGTCGGCCGTCAGGGTGCCGGCGCTCGGGTCGAAGAAGACGTACACGCTGCCGGTCTCCTCGTTGTAGCTCCCAGCGGCCACGACCAGGTCGTCGCTGCCGCTCGCGTCGAGGTCGCCGGCTGCGAGCACGGTGCTCCCGAAGTGCGCCTGCCGCTCGGTGCCAACGAGCGTGAGCCAGGCGTCGGAGGCGAGCTCGCCGCTCTGCCCGGTGACCACGTAGACTGCGCCACCGTCGAGCACTTCGTCGTCGGCCCGTTCGGCGGCCACGAGCACGTCCCTGCTGCCGTCGCCGTCGAGATCCCCGGCGGCCGCCACGCTGGACGCCAGCTGATCGCCGCTCGCGCCCGACCAGGTGGTGTCCGCGTCGGCGAGGTCGAGGGTCCCGCTGACGGGGCCCAACACCAGGTAGGCCTCGCCGCCGTCGCCGGCTTCCTGGGCGCCGATCACGAGGTCTGCGAAGCCGTCTCCGTCGACATCACCGGGTCCCGCGGCGGTCTGTGCGGCGAAGTCGTCCCGTCCGGTGCCGGTCAGGATGGCGTCGGCGCCGCTCACGTCGACGTCCGCGGTGATCGGGCCGAGGACCAGGTAGGCCGCACCGGAGTCGCTGCCGTTTTCGTTGCTCTTCCAGGCGCCCGCGAGCACGTCGTCGAAGCCGTCACCGTTCACGTCGCCGGGGCCCACGACGGCCGAGCCGAGCTGATCGCCGCCGCTCGCTCCGAGCAGCCACACGGCGTTCTGCACCGAGGCGTCGCCGGTGAGCTGGCCGTCGAACAGGTAGACCGCGCCGGACTTGCTGCCCACCGTGTTGTCGCGCATCGCGCCGACCGCCCAGTCCAGGGTGCCGTCCGCGTCGAGGTCGCCGAGCGAGGTGGCCTGTTCGCCCATGCGCAGGAAGCGCTCTTCGCCGTACGCCTTCACACCGATGTCGCTGGCGAGCTGCTCGCCGGTCGTCGCGCCGTCCAGCTGCCAGGCGGCTCCGCACTCCCAGTCGGTGCCCTCGACGGCACGCTCGAAGCCGGTTGCGGTCACCAGGAGCTCGTCGTCCCCGTCGCCATCGAGGTCGCCGGCGCTGGTGACCACGGTGCCAAGGGCCTCGGCCTCGGCGGTGCCGAGCACGCCGATCGGGGCCGCTTCGACCACGCTCACCGAGTCCAGCGAGCACGGGCTGGGCTCGACCCCGTCGCAGTCGCCGTCCACGCCGTCGCCGCACCAGTCCACCGCGCCGGGGAAGGCGAGCGCGTCGTCGTCGCGGCAGTCCCCCTCGTCGGCCACGTAGCCGTCCGGCGCGCTGCACTGGGTCGCCGACGTGTCGGCCGTGCCGTAGCCATCGTCGTCTGCGTCGAGGTACCAGGTCGGCGCGTCGTCCACGCCCTCGTCGGTGAGGTCGTCGCAGTCGTTGTCTTCCTCGTCGCAGATCTCGGTGCCACCCGGGTAGCTCGCGGCGTCCCAGTCCACGCAGTCCGTCGCGTCGGCCACGTAGTCGTCCGGCTGGGCGCACGCCGCGGTGCTGGTGCTCGACCGGCCAAAGCCGTCGCCGTCCTTGTCCCAGTACCAGGTGGACGCGTCGAGGGCGTGGCTGTCGTCGACCTCGCCGTCGCAGTCCTGATCGATGGCGTCGCAGTACTCGTCGGCGTTGGGGTGCACGCTGGCGTCGGTGTCGTCGCAGTCGGAGCGGTTGCTGCCGTAGCCTGTGGGCGCCTCGCACTGGGTCACCGTGGTGGCCTTGTCGCCGTAGCCGTCGCCGTCGGCGTCCGCGTACCAGGCTTCGCCCACGCCGTCGTCGACCAGGCCGTTGCAGTCGTTGTCCAGCAGGTCGCAGGACTCGGGCTCGACCGGGCTCACGGCGGCGTTGTCGTCGTCACAGTCGTCGCCGTGGGGGCGATACCCCTCGGGTTGCTCGCAGCTCCACATCGAGACCTCGGGGTCTCCGCGGTAGTCACCGTCGTTGTCGAAGTACCAGAGCTCGGTGCCTGGCGCGTCCTCGTCGGTGGTGCCGTCGCAGTCGTTGTCCAGGCTGTCGCACGTCTCGTCCGCTCCCTCGTGGGTCGTCGCGTCCGTGTCGTCGCAGTCACCGGCCGATGCGAGGCGTCCGCTCGGTTGGTCGCAGGCCACGCTCCGGTCGTCGGGGTCGCCGTAGCCGTCGCCGTCCGTGTCGGCGTACCAGGTCGAGGCGTCCACGGAGGTCTCGTCGTCGACGACGGTGTCGCAGTTGTTGTCGAGGCCGTCGCACTGCTCGTCGGCGCCGGGGTTCACGTCGATGTCCGCGTCGTCGCAGTCGTCGCCGACCGTGGTGGTTCCGGACGGCATCTCGCAGGAGCGCACCTCGCTGGATTCGTCGCCGTAGCCGTCGCCGTCGCCGTCGGTGTAGAAGGTGCCGCGGTCGACCGCCTCGTCGCCGTCGACCACGCCGCTGCAGTCGTTGTCGATGCCGTCGCAGCGCTCCACGGCCCCAGGGAACACGTCCACGTCGGCGTCGTCGCAGTCGGTGCCGTCCTCGACCGTGCCGGAGGGTGCGAGGCAGGCTTCGCTCACGACCTCCGGGTCGCCGAAGCCGTCGCCGTCGCTGTCGGCGTAGAAGCTGTAGCGTCCGGTCACCGCGTCGGTGTCGACCTCCCCGTCGCAGTCGTCGTCGAGGCCGTTGCAGGACTCGATCGCGCCCGGGTGTCGGGTGGCGTCGCCGTCGTCGCAGTCGGTGGCGGACGGGCCGCCTCCGGCGGGAGCGAGGCACTGCACCACGGTGTCGGGGCCCGGGTAGCCGTCGAAGTCCTCGTCCGTGTGCCAGCTGGGCGCGTCGACCGCGTCGTCCTCGTCGATCCAGGCGTCGCAGTCGTTGTCGACGTCGTCGCAGAGCTCGTCGGCGCTCGGACTCAGGCTGGCCTCGTCGTCGTCGCAGTCGCCCGCATCGGCCACATACCCACTGGGCTGGTCGCAGGCCTGGAGAGCCAGCTCCCGCGCCCCCCATCCGTCGCTGTCGGCGTCGACGTACCAGGTCGGAGCCATGGACTGGTCGCGGGTGAGGTCGCCGAAGACCACCGAGACCGTGCCGCCGATGTCGTCCCCGGTCGCGCCGATGGCGAGGTCGTCCATGCCGTCCCCGTCGAGGTCTCCGACGAAGCCCGTGGAGACGCCTGCGGCATGGCCCTCGCCGAGCCCCTCGAGGGTCAGGTCGGCGTCGTCGACCGAGCTGGCCTCGCCGAGGCCGCCCAGGAACACGTGCACGGCACCTGCGCCCTCGTCGCCCGACGTGCTGGTCCAGTTGGGTGCGCCCAGCGCCAGGTCCGCCACACCGTCGCCGTCGAAGTCGCCCTGCGCGCCGACGGCCATGCCCAGCTGGCTGGCGGGTGCGCCGAGCACCGCGGGAAAGCTGTCGAGGCTGTCGCCCGGGCTGGGTGCGCCCTGGGTCTGCCAGACGACGCCTGCGGCTCCGTCGCGTCCGGGACCGCCGACCAGGACGTCCTCGCCCGCGTCGCCGTCGATGTCGTCGACCGCGATCACCGAGGTGCCCGCGAGGTCGTCGGCCTCGCCCCACCAGCTCCCGGAGGCGTCGTCCGTGGACAGCGTACCGGCTGAAGCGTCGAAGGCGTACACGGCGCCCTGCTCGTCGTCGCCTGCGGCCCAGGCGCCGACGACGATCTCGTCGTCGCCGTCGCCATCGAGGTCGGCGCCCGTGAGCGCGGCGCCGAAGCGGGCGCTTCCGCCGGGGCCGGCGATGAGGAGGTCGGCGTGCTCGAGCTCGGAGTCGGCGAGCGGTGCGTGCACGAGGTAGACCGCACCGTCTGCGGTCGCGCCGCCGTCTGCGGTCGGCGCGCCGATGGCCAGCTCGAGGACGCCGTCTCCGTCGGTGTCCACGAAGGCCACGCTGGCGCCCGCCGCGTCGCTGTCGTCGGCGGCAACGTGGATGGCGTCTGCAGCGCCCAGGTCCACCCGACCGGCGAAGGGTCCGCGAGCCACGAAGACGGCACCCTCGCGCCAGGACGCCCCGTCGAGCACCCGTCGGCTCGGCGCGCCGATGGCCAGGTCCGGGTGTCCGTCGCCGTCGAGGTCGCCGACCGCCACCGAGTAGCCGGCCGCGCCGATGGCCGTGTCGCCGACCAGCGCGGCGTCGGCGTCGCTGAGGTCGAGCTCGCCGGCCAGGGGGCCGTGGAAGACGTAGACCGCACCGAGGCCGCGCTCGGCGCCCGGAGCGGCCACCAGCACGTCCTCCACACCGTCACCGTCGAGATCCCCCGCCGGGACGACCGTGTGACCGACGTCGGCCCTGCCGAGCTCGCCGACGATGCTCAGCTCCGCGAGGCCCACCGACGCCACCGGCTCGAGCTCTCGCTCGGTCACGTCGATGAAGCCGTCGCAGTCGTTGTCCAGGTCGTCGCACACCTCCTCGGCGTCGGGATGCACGGACGCGTCGGCGTCGTCGCAGTCCTCGGCGGCCTCGGTGGTGCCGCTGGGCTGCAGGCAGGATGCGACCGTGTCGTCCCCGCCGAAGCCGTCGCCGTCGCCGTCGACGTACCAGGTCGTCAGGCTGAGGCCCTGATCGATCACGCCGTCGCAGTCCTCGTCTACGCCGTCGCAGTCCTCGACGGCGTCGGGGTGCACAGCGCGGTTGCCGTCGTCGCAGTCGTCGGCGTCGGAGACCGTGCCGCTGGGCGCGTCGCAGGCAACGACCGCGGTCGTCGGGTCCCCGTGGCCGTCGCCGTCGCCGTCGACGTACCAGGTCGCGGCATCGAGCGCGTCCTCGTCGGCGGTGCCGTCGCAGTCGTCGTCGACACCGTTGCACGTCTCGTCGGCGCCGGGATGCACCGAGGGCGAGCCGTCGTCGCAGTCGGTCGGGTCCTCCTCGACGCCCGCGCCGTAGCTGCAGGCCCAGGCCATGGCGTAGCCGCCGTGCCCGTCGCCGTCGGCGTCGACGTAGCCCATGCGGAGGTCGTCCGCGTCGTCGTCCACGTCGCCGTTGCAGTCGTTGTCGACGCCGTCGCACAGCTCCGCCGCACCGGGGTTCACGCCGTCGTCGCCGTCGTCGCAGTCGCTGCCGTCGGACACGTGCCCGGTCGGTGCGCTGCAGGCCTGCACGGCTGCGCCGCCACCGTAGCCGTCGCCGTCGCCGTCGGCGAACCAGTCGGGACCGCCGTCCTCGTCGGTGTCGCCGTCGCAGTCCTCGTCGCGACCGTCGCAGGTCTCGGTGCCGCTCGGGCTGACCGAGGCGTCGGTGTCGTCGCAGTCGTCGCCGGACGGCGCCAGGCCATCTCCGCCACCGCAGACCGCGACGGGGGCGGACCCGTCGCCGAAGCCGTCGCCATCGGCGTCGGTGTACCAGGTCTCCGTCGCGTCCTCGTCGGTGTCGCCGTCGCAGTCCTCGTCGCGCCCGTCGCAGGTCTCCGCCGCACCCGGGTAGGTGTCGTTGGCGCTGTCGTCGCAGTCCGTGGAGCTGTGCACGTGGCCGCTCGGCTGGGCACACGCCTGCACGGACGTCGCGCCGCCGAAGCCGTCGCCGTCGACGTCCGCATACCAGGTGTCGCCGACGCCGTCATCGACCGTGCCGTCGCAGTCCTCGTCTCGACCGTCGCAGCTCTCGACGCCGCTCGGGCTGACGTCGGATGCGCCGTCGTCGCAGTCGTCGCCGTTCGTCACGAGGCCGACTGCGTCGCAGGTCGTCGTCGCGGTGCGCGAGTCGCCGTACCCGTCACCGTCGCCGTCGACGTACCAGGTCCCCGTCAGTCCATCGTCGGCCGTGCCGTCGCAGTCCTCGTCCCGTCCGTCGCAGGTCTCCGTTCCGAGGGGGTTCACCGTGCTGTCGGTGTCATCGCAGTCTGTGCCCTCGGCGACGTGTCCGGACGGTGCTGCGCAGGCCTCCAGCGCGTCGCCACCGCCGAATCCGTCGCCGTCGGCGTCGGCGTACCAGCTGCTCGAGAGGCCGTCGTCGGCTTCACCATCGCAGTCGTCGTCGCGGCCGTTGCACGCTTCGGTGGCGTCGGGGTGGATGGAGCTGTCGGCGTCGTCGCAGTCGTCGTCGTTTCCGACGAAGTCGCTCGGCGCTTCGCAGCCGACGCGACCCCGTCCCGCGCCGTGCCCGTCACCATCGCGATCGGGCCAGAAGGTGGCCTCGTCGCTCGCGTGCACGTCGACCGTGCCGTCGCAGTCGTCGTCCACCCCGTTGCAGGTCTCGGTCGCGTCCGGGTGCCGCGCGGCGTCAGCGTCGTCGCAGTCGCGCGCGCCGCCCGCGGCGACCGTGGCTTCGGGGGCGTCGCAGCCGATCGTGTGAGGGCCATCGCCCGCGAACCCGTCCTGGTCGGCATCCGGGGCCCAGCTCGGCGCGTCGACGGCCTCCTCGTCGGCTTCGCCGTCGCAGTCGTTGTCCAGGCCATCGCAGACTTCCACCGCGCCCGGGAACACGGCGCTCGAGGTGTCGTCGCAGTCCCACACGCCGTCCAGGGGCTCGGGCATCACCCCGCTGGCGCCGGAGCAGGAGAGCTCCGCGCCGGTCTCGTCGGCGTAGCCGTCGCCATCGGCGTCGGTGAAGAGCAGCTCGCGCAGGTCGTCGTCGATCAGGTCCGCGCTCGCCACGGAGAACACCGCGCCGGCGTAGCGCTGGTGCGCCGGCACGCCCACCAGGACGTCGCTCCCTGCCCCGTCCAGGTCGGTGACGGTGATGGCCACCACGCCGCCGCGAGCCACGGGCTGCATGAACGTGCGCCACGCGTCGCGAGCGGCGAGCTCGCCGGCAGGCTGGGTGTAGAGGCTCGTGGTCGCGCGACCGCCCCAGGCAGCGCCGATGGCGATCTCGGAGGCGCCGTCGCCGTCCAGATCGCCGAGGTTGGCGAGGGTGGCTCCGAAGCCGCGCAGAGCGTCGTGGGATCGGAACACGACGTCGGCGGCGACCAGGTCGACGCTCGACGGGGCCGGGCCGTGGACCAGGTACGCGCTCCCGCCCGTGGCGCCCGTCGGGTCCGGCGCCCCGATCAGCAGATCGGCGTTGCCATCGCCGTCCACGTCGCCGGCGCCAGAAACGTCCCACCCGGCGGCGGACTCCGTGTCCGCGCCGTAGAACACCGCGTCCGCGTCGGCCAGGGAGACCTCGCCGGCAAGCTCGCCGCTCACGAGGTAGGCGGCGCCGCCCCCGATCGCACCGAGGTCGGACCCGGGGGCGCCGATCAGCAGCTCGTCGGCGCCGTCGCCGTCGGTGTCGCCAGCGAAGGCGACCGAGAAGCCCGCCTGGTCCGCGGCCTCTTCGCCGAGCAACCAGGCGTCGGCGTCGTCCGAGGAGAGGTGGCCGGACAAGGGTCCGTAGAAGATGCCGACCACGCCGGCCTCGGGCGCGACGCCCGCGTCGGCCCGCCACGCGCCGATGGCCACGTCGGCGTAGCCGTCGCCGTTCAGATCGCCGCCCCCGGCGACCGCCCAGCCGAACCCGGTGTCCGTGCCGACGCCGACGATGACGGCGTGGGCATCCGCCAGGTCGTGCTCGCCGCTGACGCTGCCATCCACGACGTACACCACGCCCTCGAAGGTGCCGACGGGGCCGGCGAATCCCGTCGCCCGTGGTGCCGTGACGAGGAGCTCGTCGACGCCGTCGCCGGTGTGGTCGCCTGCGCGGGCGAGCTCGGCGCCGCTGAAGTCGCCGTCGGCCTCTCCGGCCCACATCGCCTGCACGCCGTCGGCGTCGCTGAGCTCGACTTCTCCAGGGTAGGCCCGAGAAGGTTGGCCGACCGCCAGCAGCTGGCCCGTGCGACCTTCGAGGGTGGCGAGTCCGTGACCGGCGTGCACCCCGAAAGCGCCCGCGTGCACCAGGTCGGCGTCGCCGAGGCTGACGACGGGACCACGGGTGGCGGGCAGGGCATCGACCAGCCCATCGCCCGTGTTGTCGACGCCGTCACAAACCTCTTGGGCATGGGCAGGCGGGAGGAGAGGGAGGAGCGCGAACGCGAGGCTCAAGGGGCGGTTCCGTGATGGCGGCTCTGGGCTGAACGGATCGTCCGCTCGTCCACTTGAGGGGCCGCGATCCGGCCCGACCTACCGCGGCTTCTCCACCCACACGGCCTTCACCGGCTCGCCCTTCTCGCGGAACTTGCGCTGGTAGTTGGTCTCCACGTCGTCGTCGCCCCAGGGGGTGCCCTCGGCTTCGACGTCTCGCGTGAGCCCGATCAGATCCAGAGGCCGGTGGGCCACGGCGGCGAGCAAGGCGTCCACGTTGACGTCGTGGTCGGTCTTGACCCGAACCTGCGCCCCGGCGGCGAGCTTGGGCAGGATGGCGTCGAGCCAGGCCGGCCCGAGCAGTCGGTTCTTCGCCCAGCGCTCCTTGTCCCAGGGGTCGGGATGGTTCACGTAGAGTCCGGCGATCTCGCCATCGGCGAAGAGCTCGTCGACCACGTGGGCGTCGTAGCGAGCGATCCGCGCATGCTCGGCCGCGCTCAGGCCTTGCAGCTTCCTGGCGGTCAGCACCACGCGCTTGAAGCGGATCTCGATGCCCAGCCAGTTCCTGTCGCGGTGCCGGTCGGCCATGCCCGCGAAGAAGAAGCCGTTGCCGGTGCCGATCTCGACGTGGAGGGGGCGGGCAACACCGAAGCACGCCTCCCAACGCCCCGCCCAGCCCTGGGCCTGCGTGGCGGTCAGCACCGGTGGCCCGTAGCTCCGGTGGATCTTCAGGTAGGGGTTGGCGTCGGGGTGGCGGTAGCCGGCGGGGGCCTTGTCCTGGAAGCGAAAGCTCACGGCTTGTTGGCCTTCCAGGCGCTGCCCTGCTCGTAGATCTCCTTCTTCCACACCGGAACGCGTGCCTTGAGCTCTTCGATGAGGAAGCGGTTGGCCTCGTAGGCTGCGACCCGGTGGGCACTGCCCACAGCGAGCAGCACGCTGGGCTCGCCGATGGCCAGGCGTCCGGTGCGGTGGACCATGGCGACCTTCACGCCCGGCCAGCGCTCCTGGCAGGCCGAGGCGATGCGCTCCATCTCGGCCACGGCCATGCCTGGATACGCCTCGTACTCGAGCGCCACCACGGGGCGGCCTTCGAAGTGGTTGCGCGCCACGCCCTCGAAGATCAGCACGGCTCCGAAGCCAGGATCCTCGACCGCTTCGCGAACGGCCCGTCGATCGATGGGGGTGTCGACGACCGCGATCATCAGCCGCCCCCGACGGGTGGGATGAAGGCGATCTCTGCGCCGGGAGCCGCTCGGGCGTCGGCCGGGACGTAGGTCGAGTCCATCGCGAACGCGACGGGTAGGTCGAGCTCCGGGAAGCCGGCAAAGACGCGTGCGAACAGGCTCGACACCGTGTCGCCGGGCTGGAGCGGCACCGAGCGGCGTCCCTCGGGCAGACGGTCCTTGAGCGGACCGAACCACAGCAACACGACCTCGTCCATCGGCCCCCCATAACGCCGACGACCGGCTAGACTGCCGGCATGGTGCGCCGCGACGATCAGGGTCCTCAGCTCCCGTTGCCCTTCGGGTTG
>CAZSAT010000150.1:0-16001 GCA_964604675.1 uncultured Enterobacterales bacterium | reverse complement strand
CAGGAAGTGGCGAAGGTCGTTCCAGTCCACAGCACGTGGTAGGGCGGCGGGCCGGCTACCGCTTCGGGGCGGCCTGGGGCGGCGGCACCGGCGAGTCGACGCCGAGCGCGTCGGCGATCTCCCGCACGACGGTCTCCAGGATCGTCGTGGTCCGCGCGCGCACCGCGGGCACGTGCTGCTGGCTCGCGAGCCACCGAGCCGCCATCGTGCCGTCGAGGGCGGCGAAGGTGGGCACCAGGGCGGCATGCTCGGGGTCCAGCGCGCGTCGCTCGCGGTAGCCGGCCTGGAACGCGGACCAGGAGGCCTCCGCCGTGGCCGTGCGCTGGAGGCGGCCCCACGGGATGGCCAGGTCGTTGACGAAGTGGCCGAAGCCGCCGTCGTCGAAGTCGATCGGCACGGCCCGGTCGCCTTGGAAGACCACGTTGTGGAAGTGCAGGTCGAGGTGGGCGAGTCCCCAGACCTCCGGCCCGCGTCCCAGCGCGGTCGCGAGCTCCTGCCGGCGCTCCATGCCAGCCTGCCAGACGTCCCAGGCCTCGGTGGGCAGCGCGGTGTCGACCGCCTCCACCCCGGTCCGAGCGGGCAGCCGGTAGATCTCGGTGTGGTCGAAGACCGGTCGCTCGAAGTCCTCGCCGGGCTCCCACTGCTCCGCGAAGCGGTGCATCACCGCCATCGCGCGGCCGACCCTCAGGGCGTGCACGGGCAAGGCACGGGTGCGGAACATGCGGCCGTCGACCCAGCTCAGCAGGGAGCACCAGCGGGCCTCGGGCACGCCGGGCGCCGTTCCGAGGACGAGCTGCTCCCCGTGGGCGTTCGCGCGGGGACGCGCGACGCCGAGGTCGGTGTGGTCCCCGAGGCCGTGCAGCCAGGCCAGCTCACTGCGGAGCTGCTGGGCCGAGCGGTAGCCCGGGCGGTGCACCCGCAGGAGGAAGCGCCCCTCGGCGCTGTCGACCTGGAAGGTGGCGTTCTCCCAGTAGGTCAGCGGCTTGACGCGCTGGACGTGGAGCTTCCACGTTCCGAGGGCGGAGAGCGCCAGG
Organism: uncultured Enterobacterales bacterium; assembly: GCA_964604675.1. Taxonomy (GTDB): domain Bacteria; phylum Myxococcota_A; class UBA796; order UBA796; family CAJQPC01; genus CAZSAT01. The sequence continues at coordinate 14,967 of CAZSAT010000150.1, read as the reverse complement.
CGCCGGAGGCGACGCAGCTGGCCCGCTGTGGTGATGCTGTCGAAGGGGCGGATGCGGAGAGGCTAACGGCTGCCCGCTGCAGCGGGTCGTCAGGATGGGGCCGAGGCCCTGGCCCAGAAGTTGGCCGAGGCGGGTCGCTGGGGCGGTGCGACGGCTCGGTGGACGGCGTTAGCGAGGGGGGCATGACCGACGTCTCCGAAGCCTCCTTCTCCGTCGACGTGCTGGCGGAGAGCCACACCCGTCCCGGCCCGGGCCCGCGCGGGACAAGACCCGGCGCCGCCCGATGATGCTGCTCTCTTGAGGGTTCACGGCGTGCTCGGGCTCCTGGCTTGTGGTGGTGTCGCGGTCGAGACTGCACCGTTGGACACGGCCGTGCCCGCCGACACGGGGCGCGACAGCGCCGATCCGCCCGACAGCGGCAACGACACGCAAGCGCCGCACGAGCGCACCCAGGGAGACTGGCGCCTGGCCGACGCGCGTGCGCGGGTCGTGGGGGAGGCCGCCGGCGACGCCTTCGGCCACGGCCTGCAGGGCCTCGGCGACCTCGACGGCGACGGCCTGCACGAGCTCGGCTTCGGGGCGCCCGGGCAGGACGGCGGGCTGCTCGACCTCGGCGCGCTCTACGTCTCCGAGGGCGCGCTCGCCGGCGACGTCGCCTCCGCCGGGCTCGTGAAGCTGGTGGGGCGCACGGTCTCGCAGCAGGACCACCTCGCGGTGGCGCGCGGCGGGGATCTGGACGGCGACGGGCTGGTCGACGCGCTGGTCGGCCATGCCCAGGACGACGCTGCCGGACAGCAGGCCGGCGCCGTCTTCGTGATCGGCGAGGCGCTGGCTTCCGGCGACCTGGCCGGGGCGTCCCTGGCGGTGATCGTGCCCGACCGGACCCAGGGCTTCCTGGGGGTGACGACCGACGGCCTCGGCGACATGGAGGGCGACGGCGTGGGCGATCTGCTCGTCGGCACCCACGCCGACGCCGCCTGGGTGCTCCCCGGCCCGCTGGCAGGCACGCTCGTGACCCGGGAAGCGGGCCACAAGGTGACGGGCACCGTCAGCGGCGGTCGGCTCGGCATCGCGGTGGCGGGCATCGGCGACACCGACGGCGACGGCCTGACCGACATGCTGGTGAGCTGTCACGGCGACGACCTGGGAGGGAGCCAGTCGGGCGCTGGCTACGTGCTGCTCGGACCGATCACCGGGGACCGGGTGGGACCGGTGGAGGTCGACGGCCGGCTCTACAACGAGGGCGGCGCGGATCAGCAGGCCGCCGAGGTCGTCGCGGCCGCGGGCGACGTGGACGGCGACGGCTTCGCGGACGTGCTCCTCGGCTCGTTCTCGGCCACGGAGGACGGCGACCGCTACCGACCGGCCGCGTGGCTGGTCCGCGGCCCCGCCACCGGCGTGCAGTCGCTCCGGGACGCCACGCGCTTCGACGGCCCCCTGGCGGCCGACGAGCTGAGCCTCGACGGTGCGGGCGACGTGGACGGCGACGGGGCGGGTGACCTCGTGTTCGGTTCCTGGAGCCTCGCGCCGGAGAGCGGCGCCTGGCTCGTCTACGGCCCGGCGAGCGGCGGCGTGCTGGACGCCGCCGACCTGGTGCTCGTGCCCGAGGCCGCGGACGACGCGGCGGGCGCCAGCGTGGCCGGCGGCGGTGACCTCGACGGGGACGGCCGCGCCGAGGTGCTGGTCGGTGGCTTCTCGGGGGAGGGCGGCAAGGGGGTGGCGTGGGTGGTGGGCTGGTGAAGGGCCGGAGCGATCAGGCGCCGCAGCGCCCCCCGAACGCGGCCAGCACGTTCACGACGTTCACGCCCACCTCGTCCACCGCGTAGCCCCCCTCCAGGGTGAGGAGCGTGGGCAGCCCCAGCGCGGCGAGCCGAGCGCCGATGGCTGAGAAGTCCGAGCTCGAGAGGGTGAAGCCGCTGATCGGATCCCCGGCGAAGGTGTCGACCCCGAGCGCCACCACCAGCGCCTCGGGCCGGAAGGTCGCCACGGCCGCCACGGCCTGATCCAGCGCCGCGCTCCACGCCCCGAAGCCCGTGCCACAGGGGAGGGGCAGGTTCAGGTTGCAGCCCCGGCCGGCGCCGCGCCCACGCTCGTCGGCGTAGCCCAGGTAGAAGGGGTACTCCGTGCGCGGGTCGCCGTGGAGCGACACGGTCAGCACGTCGTCGCGCTCGTAGAACAGGCTCTGGGTGCCGTTGCCGTGGTGGTAGTCGACGTCGAGCACGGCCACCCGCGGCGCCCCCGCGGCGCGCAGCTCCTCGGCGGCCAGCGCGGCGTTGTTGAGGAAGCAGTAGCCGCCGAAGCACGCCGCGCCGGCGTGGTGCCCCGGGGGTCGCGTGAGCACGAAGGCGTGGTGCACGGAGCCCAGCTCCCTCGCCGCAGCCACCGTGCAGGCCGCGCCGCCGAGCGCAGCCTCCCAGGTGCCGGCCATCAGCGGGGTGCCGGCGTCGAGGGCGTAGCGCCCGAGCTGCGCGGTGAAGCTCTCCGGCGCGACGTCGCGGCGCAGGCCGGGGCCCGGCCACACCGAGGGGAGGATGTCGTGGTGGACGTTGGCAGGGTCCAGGTCCGACCAGGTGTGCCACGCCCCCTCGAGGAAGGCGAGGTAGTCGGGCGTGTGCACGCGCTCGAGGGCTGCGCGCATCCCCGCGGGCTGCACGGGCGCGACGCAGTCGCCGACGGGCCGGCGCGCGAGCTCCGCCTCGATCCGGTCGAGTCGATCGGGGACCTCGTGACAGGGGACCAGCGCGCCGCGGTACAGCTCACGTCGGCCGTGGTGGGCGGCGTGGCGGCGATTCACGTAGGTGCGCACGCTGGGGTTCCGAGGGCTTCGACGGTGGGCGGCGCCCTCCCGGACCTATCGTGTGTGGAGGCCGCTCGCCGCCCTCGCCCAGGACTCGAGCCGGGGCGAGGACGGCGTCCGCGTCCAGCTCACCGCCTTCTGAGCGCTGGGCGGCCCGGAAGCACAAGGACTGGTCACCGCCGACGCCATCCGCGCATCGCGGTCCGGCGAGCGTGGTCGGCCTGGCGCGCCCTGTCGGCGATGCGTCCGGCGCCGAGCGCTACCCACCCGCGCCGTCGGGCTCCGGACAGCAATAGACGTAGCTTGCGCTCCAGGTCGGAGTGCCGTCCTCCTCGTGCGCCTCCGCGACCAGCTTCCCGCCAGCGTCGTAGGTGTAGAGGTCCAGCTCGTCGGCCACACCGTCGAGGTCGCCGTCGTAGTTGCGCAAGACGAGGTTCCCAGCCTCATCGTAGGCGTAGTCGGCGTGGGCATCGACGGTGCCGTCGCCGTCGCTGTCGTAGTCCCAGGTCAGCTTGTTCCCGCCCTCGTCGTAGGTCCAGGTCTTCTGCTCGTCCACGACACCGTCGCCATCCGAGTCCAGTGCGTAGAGGACCACGTTGCCGTCGTCGTCGTAGGTCCAGGTGTCGCGCGTGTCCAGCCGTCCGCCTACCAGGTAGTCCTCACTGAGCACCTGCCCGTTCTCGTCGTAGGTCCAGGTCTTGGCGTACTCCACGCTGCCATCCCCGCCGCTGTCCCACTCCCAGCTCAACAGGTTCCCCGTGTCGTCGTAGACATAGGTGTAGACCGTGTAGCCCGACAGGTCGCTGCCCCAGTGGTGCTCCCAGAGCACGAGCTGCCCGTTGTCGTCGTAGGTGTAGTCCACCCACGCGTCGATGGTGCCGTCGGCGTCGGTGTCGTAGTCCCACCTCAGGAGGTGGCCGGCGTCGTCGTAGCGATAGCTGTAGCGCTTGTCGACGAGCCCGTCCGCGTCGTAGTCCCACTCGTCCGAGAGCTTGTTCCCGTCCGCGTCGTAGGTGAAGACGTAGAGCTCCTCCAGCTCACCGTCGCGGTCGTAGTGCTCCGTGGTGACGACGTGTCCGTCGGCGTCGTAGGTGTAGCGGCTGTCGATGACGCCGTCGCCCTCCGCATCCCATGTGAAGGTGACGCGGTGGCCCTCGTCGTCGTAGGTGTAGGCGGAGACTCGGTAGGCTACGCTCCCGATCTCTACCCATGACGAGGTGAGCTTGCTCTCGTCGTCGTAGGCGTAGCGCTGGTACCAATCCACCGTTCCGTCCGCGTCGCTGTCGTAGTCCTCGGACACGAGGAGACAGTCCGCGCCCGTCCCGTCGTCATCGCAAGAGTCGGTGTCGGACGCACTGCCGGTGTCCCCCGTGTCCGCCGCCGAGCCGCTGTCCGCCGCCGAGCCGGTGTCGGCGGCGGTCGCGCCTTCGCCTTCGCCCTCGCCCTCGCCCTCGCCCTCGCCCTCGCCCACGTCACTACCGCAGGCGAGGATCGAGCAGAGAAGCCACACGAGACCACCGGATTCGAACGTGCCTCACCAGTATACGCGCAGGGCCGACAGGCTCACGGCCTTCTCGGGCAACGGACCCCGCCCAGTCGAGCTCCCCATGATCTCGCTTGACCTGACCGTGTCCCATCCTGCTCTCCCGCTCGGTGGTGGGACACGGGGCCGCCCGCAGGCGCTGTCGCGCCGGAGCGAGCCAGGAGCGCGGGGGTCGGGGGGCTGCGCTACCTCGTCGACGACCCCAGCCTCTCGGCCGCCGACATCCAGGCGCTGGTAGACGCCATCGACCACCTCCGCGGCGTGCGGACCGTCTGGGAGGACGGCGAGACGCTGGAATGACGGCAAGCCCGCGCCGAGGGCTCGGAACCACCCGGAAGCCACGTCGGACCCGTGGGAACCGCCCGGAAGCCACGTTGGGCGCTCCCGGAACCCCGGATCGGGCCCGCAGAGGGCCTCCGACCGCTCGATCCGGCCGCCCAGGACCGAGAATCGTGGCTTCCTGACCCTTCCCAACCAGCTGACGTGGCTTCCGGTGCGTTCCGAGCCCCCCCTCGGTCCCATCACCTCCAGCCGGCGGATCCTCCCGCCGACCCACGCCACCGGCACGGACGGCATCCCTGCCGGCATCGCGCCGCTCACGTGGTGCTGCGCGACGTCTGCGACGGCAGCCTGCTCGCCACCGTGCGCCCGTGCAGCAGGCCGAGCTCGTTGCGCTCATCGAGGCCGCCGGCCGGCTCGCGTGCGAGCTTCGTCGCTCATTGAGTGACCGATCAGCGACGCCGAAGGCTCTCTCCAGCGGCAACGCATGGGGGGTCGCGTCCTGGGCGGCGCTACGCCTGGAGGCAGGTGCGCCGGCTGCGGGCGTGAGGTCCTCGACGCTCATACCGAAGACGACCTTGCGGGTCCCTCGGCGCTCAGCGAGCGTCGAGGCCAGCCCCAGCACACGCTGCGCAAGGTGGGGCGCCGCTTCGGCTTGGACATCGGGTTCGTGAGGAGCCGGCCGGTGAGATGAGTTAGCTCGCGGCCGGATGGCACCCAGAAGACAGCAGCGCACCCTCACCGAGACCGAGCTCGCGGAGGTCTCGCGGCGCACCCTCGCGCACTACGACGGCAACGCTCAGGGCTTCTGGCAGGGCACGCGCGGGCACGACGTCTCGCAGAACATCGACGCCCTGCTCGGCGCCATCGAAGCCGACGTCGCCCAGATCCTCGACTTCGGCTGCGGCCCGGGCCGCGACCTGGCCGCCTTCAGGGCCCTCGGCCATCAGCCGGTCGGGCTGGACGGAAGCGCCGCCTTCTGCGAGCTGGCCCGGGCGTTCAGCGGATGCGAGGTCCTGCACCAGGACTTCCTGGAGCTGCAGCTGCCCTCGGAGCACTTCGACGGCGTCTTCGCCAACGCCAGCCTGTTCCACGTCCCCAGCCAGGCGCTCCCCCAAGTGCTTCGTCAGCTTCGTGAGGCCCTGGTCCCGCGTGGGGTCCTGTTCTGCTCCAACCCGCGTGGGAACAACGTCGAAGGGTGGAACGGGGACCGCTACGGCGCGTACCACGACCTGGAAGCCTGGCGGCAGTACCTGACTGCGGCGGGCTTCGAGGAGCTGCTGCACTACTACCGTCCTCCAGGGATGCCGCGGGAACGCCAGCCCTGGCTGGCGAGCTGTTGGCGCAAGGTGTCGTCGCCCTGACTGAGGAGGTGGAGGAGCTCGTAGGATCCTGCTCACGCTTCCTCCTGCTCCCCGCGTATCGGGGGTTTCGATGGAACGTGAAGGCGATGGGAAGCTCCTCGACCGATGGCCTCAGCGCGCGTTCTCCCCGCGTGTGCGCGTGTCCGATCGCGCGACAGGTGTGCCAGACTCTGGCATGCTCTCCCTCGTCGCCGTGCTCCACGCCGCCCCGGTGTCCCTTCTTCCAGTCCGTGCGGCCCAACCGACGCCGCCTCCGGCCACGCTTCCATTCGAGCTGGCCGAGGGCCTGACCGTGATCGACAGCCCCTTCTCAGCCGTGTGCGACGAGGGAATCGGCGGCACGACATTCGACGCGGTCACCCTCGACGACGGATCCGTGAGGCTGATGGCGTCGTGCAACATGGCCACGCGCGAGGTGGACCTGGCGACCGGCGAGGTGGTGGCGACGCACGGGTACTCGAGCTTCTGGCAGTACGACGACCCACAGGACCCCTACGCGGCCCACGCGAGCCCCTACACGGTGGGGTCGAAGACGCTCTGCCTCGGGGAACGCGACAGCGTGGACGCGTCCTTCGAGATCGACGCCAAGAGCCTCTGCAGCGAGGACGTGTACTACACCGCCATCGGCCAGCTCGACGACGGCACGAGCGTCTTCCATGCCGGCGTCACGACCACCCACGGCTACTTCACAGGCTACGCCGGCGCGACGAACCTCGGCAATGACGGCGCCCTCGTCGTGGCCCAGTACGACCACGAGACCGACACAGTGGTGCACGTCTACGGCGGGCTCGAGAAGGATGGGACGGCGGTCCACGCCAAGATGCCGGTGTGGGTCGACGAGGGGGTGTTGATCGCCGACGTGCGCGAAGGCGGCGCCTGGAACGACACGGGCGGAGGCATCGGCGTGCTCCGCGAGTCGGAGGGTTCATGGTCCTACGAGGAGCTCATCTCCTACACCGCCGACGGCTACTACACCGGGGACGGCGTGGTGCTCTGGGACGACGACGGTTGCGGGCTGCACTTCAACCTCCAGGCCCAGGGGACGTCCTCGTACACCACCGTCGCGGTGAGCCTGCCCGCCGACGTCTGCGGCACGGAAGGAGCCTCCGAGGACACCGCTGCGTCGCGCGACTCGGGTGCCGCTGGCGACTCGGGTGCGTCTGGCGACTCGGGTGCCGTCGGCGACTCGGCTGACGATGGCGACGGGGGTGGCTCTCCGCCCGACAACGAGTCCGGATGCGGGTGCGCGCCGACGGGGGCACCCGCAGGCTGGGCCCTCCCGGCGCTGATCGCACTCTTGCGGCGCCGTCGTTAGCGCGCCACGAGGGCCCGGGACATCTCCGCGGCCTGACGCTGCACCGCCGCGGCCGGAAGATCGGCTACGAGTTCGAGCGGACGAGCACGCCCAGCGTGACCCGCTCGATGAGCTGAGCCAGGCTCAGAACGACACCGTGCCCGAGTTCCCGTAGGCGTCGTACACGATGAGCTGGTCTTCGCCGCTGCCCCCGCTCACGGTCCCGACGCTCACGCCGCCCGACGCGGTCACCTCGACCTCTTCGCTCGCGCCGCTGCCCCAGGTCACGGTGACCGGACCGACCACCGGGTTCGAGCCGCGGCTCGAGCCGTCGAGGTGGATCAGGCGGTAGCCATCTTCCGGTGCCTGCAGAGCGACCGTGAGCTGGTCGCCTTCGAGGGACACGCTCAGCTCGGCCGGGACGACCGTGAAGGTGTCGCTCAGCACCTCGTAGCTCTCGGTCGCCCACGGCCAGCTGGCGGAGCCGCCCGTGTAGCGCTCGCCGGTGACCTTCAGGCGGTAGGTGCCCAGCTCCAGCCCCGCGCGGTCGCGGACGTGGCTGACCGCCTGCCAACCCGCCCACCAGCGATGCACCTGGTCGGCCTCGCTCGGGAACAGGGGATCGGGGGTGTGGCCGAGCAGGATGTCGGGCTGGGCCGTGTCGATGCGGCGCCCGCTGTGGCTGGTGGCGTCGACCCAGCTCCCGTCGACCTCGCGCTGCAGCACCACGTCGGGCAGGTCGACCGCCGGGTCGCCGCCCTCCCAGGCCAGCTGCACCATGCCCGTCACCCGCGGCACCTCGGAGGGGATGTCGAGGCTGGGGGTGAGGTCGAGCGGGGTCCAGAAGTACTCGGGGAAGGCCGTGAGCCGCTCGCCCGCGTCGGGGGTGGTGTCGGGCTGCTCGGTGGGCAGGTCGCGGTCGAAGTACTCGGTGGCCGGGTACCAGCCCAGGGGGTCGGGGTCCTCGTGCACGTCGGTGGAGAGCACGGTGGCGACCACCTCGATCACGCCCTCCATCACGTGTTCGGCCTGCAGCGGTCCCCACACGTTGATGTTCGGCTCGTAGCCCCCGGCGAGCCAGTCCTCGGGGATCAGGAAGTAGCCCTCGTGGTCCTGGGCGTAGCCGACCAGCAAGGCCTGCTCGTAGCCGGTCTCGGCCGCGACGCGCCGGCGCCACTGCTCGGCGAACATGCCCAGGGGTTCGGCCGGGAAGAAGCCCGCCAGCAGGTCGCGGTCCACGGTCTCGCCCTCGTGGGTGAGCGTGGTGAGCGGCCCGATCCGGCTGGCGGTGGTGTGGGCCGCCAGGCTCTCGGGCAGCGGCAGGGTCACCTCCCAGTCCTCGAGCCGGAAGATGGCGCCGAGCACCGCGCCGATGGCCTCCACGTCCACGCACGAGCTGTAGGGGTAGACCGTGGCGCCCACGTCGAAGCCTGGGATGAGCACGTCGGGGTCGTCGGGGTCGCCCGCGCCGCAGAAGGCGCCGCCGTACTGGGTGTTGAACTCGTCGATGGGCGTGATGATCTGGTCGCCGTCCCACACCTCGTTGTCGATCTCCGCGTCGGGGTCGTAGGGCGCGTAGACCAGCTCGCCGTAGTCGCGGGTGACGCTCATCGTGTCGCGCAGCTGCGGGATGTGGCGGCTCACGGTCTCCATGCGGATGTCGGCGCTGGAGGTGGGCGTGCTCTCCCAGGCCGCCACGATCTTGTCGGCCGCGCGCTCGCCCACGCTCTCCAGCCGGGCGTAGTCGGAGTCCACGCCACTGGGCGACGCGTCGCCCCCCGCGCCCTGCATGTGCATCACCACCACGTGCTCGTCGAACTGCTCCTGGATCACCGTGTCGAGGTGCCCGGGGGCGTCGATCGACACCATCGGGTTGTCGTCGCCGAGCGAGGTGCCGTGGATGCCGAAGGTGTAGGTGAAGGCGATGGGGTCGCCGTCGAGCGTGTCGAAGCGCAGCACGTGCAGGTAGGGATCCTTGCCGTACCCGGGCTCCACGTCGTCCCAGACCGCGAGCTCGTCGTTCTCGCCCCGACGGTCCCGGTAGACCTCGTCGTTCGGGTCCCAGTCCTTGGTCCAGGACGCACCGACGGCCGCCTCGACCCGGTTCTGGTAGGCCTCGAGCGCCACCTCGGCGAGCTGCGCCGCGGTGCGCCGGAAGTTCTCCTCGTGGTACCGGTCACCGCCCAGGTAGAAGTGGGTCTGGTCGCTGAAGTTGGCCCACGAGGCGTGGCTGTGGTTGGTGGTGATCACGACCTTGCCGTCGAGCCGCTCGCCGGTGGCCTCCTCGAGCTGGCGGGTGACCTCGGCCACGAGCTCGTCGTAGCTGTAGATGACGTCGAAGCGCACCAGCACGAGGTGGTCGTCGCCGTTCTCCAGCCAGATCGACTTGATCTGCGGCAGGGTCTGCACGCCCGTGGACTCCGAGAAGGCCGTGGCGTACGAGCTGTCGCGGTCGTCCTGCTTGCTGGCGCCGCCCAGGTAGCCGCAGCGCGAGGAGTAGCCGGCGAGCGGGGTGCCCACCGGGAGCTCCAGGTAGCCTTCGGCCGCTCCGACGAGGGGCGCGCCGGGGGTGACCTCGGGCCAGGCGTGGGTGTCGGCGGTCTGGGGCTCGTCCGTGCAGGCGAGCAGGAGCAGGGTGAGCATCTTGGTCTCCAGATGCGGGAGTCATAGCCCGATCTCGGCGATACTCCTCGTCTCGTGCTCGACGCCTTCTACGTGCTGCTCTGCTACCTGGTCGGCAGCCTGCCTTCCGGACTGGTGCTGACCACGCTCTACTCGGAGGTCGATCCGAGGGAGCAGGGCAGCGGCAACATCGGCGCCACCAACGTGTTGCGCACCACCAGCAAGGCCTTGGGTGCGACCACGCTGCTGGCCGACGTCGCCAAGGGCGCGTTGCCCGTGCTCGGCGCGATGGTTCTGTGGGACGCCCCGGCGGCGTGGTGCCTCGCGGGGGTCGCGGCGGTCGCCGGGCACTGCTGGCCGGTCTACCTGGCCTTCCGCGGCGGCAAGGGGGTGGCGACCTCGGCCGGGGTGATGCTCGCGCTCGCGCCGCTGCCGGTCCTGGTGGCGGCCACGCTCTGGGTGGTGGTGTTCCTCGCGGTGCGCAAGGCGTCGTTGGCGTCGCTGATCGCCGCGGTGGTGCTGCCCTTCCTCGCGTTCTGGCAGGGACCGCTGATGGCGGGCACCGCCGTGGTGCTCGCCGGCATCATCGGCGTGCGGCACCGAGACAACGTGCAGCGCCTGCGGGCGGGGACCGAAGAGAGCTTCTGAACGCTCTGCGCCGCTACCCGAACATGCCCTTGAGCGTGAAGAAGAAGAACGCCGCCAGCAGCCCACCGATCGGCAGGGTCACGATCCAGGACAGCACGATGCCGCCGATGACCCGCAGGTCGATGGCGCCGATGCCGCGGGCCAGGCCCACGCCGATGACCGCGCCGACGGCCACGTGGGTGGTGGAGACCGGCAGGCCCGTGCGGGAGGCGAGCACCACGGTGGCCGCCGCGGCCAGCTCGGCGGAGAAGCCGCGCGTGGGCCGGAGCTCGGTGATCTTGGTGCCGATGGTGCGCATCACGCGGTAGCCCAGGGTGGACAGGCCGAAGACGATGCCGAAGCCGCCGAGCAGCAGGATCCAGTTCGGGGTGGCGGACTTCTGGGCGATGTCCCCGGCGTTGCCGATGATGCTCACCACCGCCGCGAGCGGCCCGATGCCGTTGGCGACGTCGTTGGAGCCGTGGGCGAAGGCCATGGCGCACGCCGTGAAGATCATCATCGGCGCGAAGACCTTCTCCACGCTGGCGAAGTGGAAGTTGCGGTTGGCGGCTTCGTCCAGCTCGACCCGCTGGATGAGCACGCGACCGGCCAGGGCGACGACGGTGCCGACCACCGTGGCCGCCAGGAAGCTCTGCACCATCGTGAGCTCGACGTCGAGGTGCTTCAGGCCCTTGAACAAGGTGACCAAGGCGATGACGAAGCCCACCAGGAACAGGTAGAACGGCCCCAGGCGCTGGGCGGCCTCGAAGGGTTTCTCGGCGTTGAGGATGAAGCGGGTGATACTCGTCATCAGCAGGAAGGCGAAGACCCCACCGACCGCCGGCGAGACGACCCAGCTCATGACGATGGTGGCGATCTTGTCCCACTGCACGGCTTCCACGCCGATTCCGGCGATGGCGAAGCCGACGAGCGCGCCGACGATCGAGTGGGTGGTCGAGACCGGCCACCCCTTCCAGCTGGCGATCGCGAGCCATGTTCCGGCCGCGAGCAGGGCCGCGATCATCCCGTAGACCAGGTACTGAGGGTTCTCGACCAGCGGCGCCGGGTCGATGATGCCCTTGCGGATGGTCTTGGTGACGTGGCCGCCGGCGAGGAAGGCCCCCGCGAACTCGAAGATCGCCGCGATGACGATGGCCTGCTTGACCGTGATGGCCTTCGAGCCCACCGACGTGCCCATGGCGTTGGCCACGTCGTTCGCGCCGATGCCCCAGGTCATGAAGAAGCCGCACGCGATCGCGAGTCCGATCAGGACCTGTCCGTGCTCGACCAGGATCTCCATCGTCTCTCCTCAGCGCGCGATGATGAGGCGGAGGCGGTTCGCCACCTTCTCGGCGTGGTCCGCCAGGTCGCCGATCCACTCGATCTGGCGGTACCAGAGCATCACGGTGACCGGCTTCAGGTCGTCTTCCCGCTGGAAGAGGGCCCGCGCCAGCTGCATGCCGAGCTCGTCGGTGTGGTCCTCGGCGGTGTTCACGCCGTCGAGCAGCTCGTCGACCCGGTCGGCGGTGCGCCCGCGGAAGCCGACCTCGACGAGCTCGTCGAGCATCTCGATGGCGGCCAGGCCCTGGTCCACCACGCCCACGCACGCCGCCACGAGCGCCTTCAGCGGCTCCACGAACTCGTCGTGTGGCGTCATGTCGCGCTCGAGCAGGATGCCGGCGATGTCCTGCGCGGTGTCCGCGATGCTGTCCTGGGCGTGCAGCACCTCGAGCAGGTCGCGCCGGTCGACCGGCATGAACAGGCTGCGCGGCAGGTGCTTGCGGATGTCGTGCTTGACCTTGTCGGCCTCTTCCTCGAGGCGGAAGATCTCCTTGGCGTGGTGCTCCAGCTTCGCCTGGTCCTCGGCACACAGCGCGTCGATGAGGGGGGTCACGTGCTGGGCGCACTCGGTGACGACCCGCATGTGCTGCTGCAGCCCGGTGAACGGTGAACGGCCGAAGAGGCTCGCGAGCGGGGAGGTCGGCATGAGGCCCTCGGGGTCGAGCGCCTGCTAACCCCCTGCGCCCGGGGGCTGCCAACGGGTGACGTTGGGGCCGTCGAGCACCCGATCGGCCTCCAGCATCGCGGAACGCGCCTGCACGTCGGCGACCCGAGCCGCGAGCACCGCGGACAGGCTGTGCAGCTCCTGGTTCAGCGTGCGGGCGCGCTGCACCTGCCGATCGCGCTTCGTGCGGCGGGACTCGAGGCGCGCCAGCTCGTCGCGGTAGGCCTGCAGCGTGTCGTCGATGATCGCGAGCGCCTCGTGCCCGTCGACAGGCGCCTCACCCTCGGGGTCCAGCCGGTCCGCGAGGGTGGTCAGCGCCACGGCCAGCTGCTTCTCCAGGTCCTCGTCGACGGCGCCGGCTTCGCCGGACCACGCCTGGAGTTGTTGCCGCAACGTTTCTCCTTCGTTCCGCAGCTGGCGCATCTGCACCAGCCGCAGCACGAGCGCGAACGCCAGCAGCGCCAGGCCGAAGCCGAGCAGGCCCGTCACCCCTCAGCCGGCCTTCTGTCCCGCTGCGCGACGGGCCAGGGCGCGGTCGAGGCTCTTCGTGGCGAGGGTGAGCTCCCGGCCTTGTTCTTCCACCCGTTCGGCCACGATCTCGCTGTCGGACCCGACCAGGCTGAGCTCGTGCTCCAGCTCGGCGAGCCGCTGGGCGACCCGATGCCCGCGCTCGGCGGACCGCTGGAGCTGCACCACCACGTGATCGAACGCACGACGGGGGTGCAGGCCACCGGCGTAGCCCTCCCGGGCGGCCAGGTGGAGCACGTAGCGGCACAGGGGGCTGTCGCCATCCGGCGCCAGCCTGGGGTTCGCGAAGCGGGTCCAGGTGCGGAGCATGGTGCTCAGGGCCTCGTTCTCCTCGGCGTGCGCGACCACGTCCCGCCAGGCGAGGGCGTGGATCGCGAGCAACGCCAGGACGGCGACGCCGACGAGCTCGACCGAGGGTTCCAACACGAGGGAGCCTCCTGCTCTTGTCGCCTCGAAACCCTTCCTCTGCGATCGGCTCGCCGCAACCCCGGCTGTGCGTCAGCGTCGTCTTCGAAGGGGCACGGCCGTGACCAGCAGACCGAGGATCGGTGCGAGCGCTCCTTCCTCGTGCACGAAGCCCGCGCACGGCCCGGCCGGCGCCATCAGCGCAAGGATCACCATCTCTCCTCCGGGCCCCGGTGTGGGCACCCTACCGACGATGCCGGCGAGGCGCTACAGCCTGGGGGATGATCCTCTCCTTCTGCACAAGCGTGGCGCTCGCGGGGGATCTGCTGGTCGTCGACGCGCGCGTCTGGGATGGCTCGGGAGCGCCGGTGCAGGACGGCGTGTGGCTCCTGGTGCGCGACGGGCGCCTCGAGGAGCTCGGTGTGGGCGAGCCCCCGGACCCGGCCGTCTTGGGCTTCGAGCCGCGGGTGCTCGACGTCGAGGGCGCCACGGTGCTGCCCGGGCTGATCGACGCGCACGTCCACCTCACCGCGGTGCCCGGTGCGCCTTGGCGCGGCGAGGACGAGGCGGCGCACCTGCCGCACATCCGGGCGCAGCTCCCGGCCTACCTGGCGGCCGGCGTGACCTCGGTGCTCGACACCGGCATCTTCCCCGAGGGCCTGCGGGCCATCCGCGCCGAGCTCGCGGGGGGCCTCCCCGGTCCGCGGGTGCTCTCGCTCGGTCCGGTGCTCGCGCCGGCCGGTGGCTACCCGGCGGCCATCGTCGACGGCTTCCCCGAGCTGGCGTCGGTAGACGACGTCACCTCGGCGCTCGACGAGCTCGTGGCGCTCGAGGCGGTGGGGGTGAAGGCCACGGTGGAGTCCGGCTTCGTGCGGGAGGTGTGGCCGCTCTACTCCGACGAGGTGCTGGACGCGTTGCGGGACCAGGCGGGCGCCAGGTCGCTGCCGATCTACGTGCACGCCACCTCGGCGGACGAGCAGCAGCTGGCGCTCGAGCGCCTCGCCCCTCACGCCTTCGTGCACCAGGTCGAAGACCCCAACCCCGAGCTCGTGGCCGCCCTCGCGGCGTCGGGCGCGTACGTCATGCCCACCATGGCGCTGATGGACGCGCCCTTGACCGAGTTCCAGGTCGAGCGGCTGGACGATCCCTGGCTCCGCGCGCTGGTGCCGCCGCTCCAGCTCCAGTCCGCCACCGATGCGGTGGCGATCGAGGGGTGGCACCGCGACATGATCCGCGTCGCACTGCCGGGACTTCCGGGCTGGCTCCAGGGCTGGGCCGCCAGCGTGGGGGTGAAGGAGGAGCTGTGGCTCGGACGGCTCGCCGCGGGCCAGGCGGTCACCCGCACGCTGCACGAGGCGGGGGTGCCGATCGTGCTGGGAAGCGACGCGGGCAGCTACGAGCAGTGCCCCTTCTACTTCCACGGCGTGTCGAGCATCCGTGAGCTGGAGCTCCTGGCCGAGTCGATCGGCGCGGAGGCGGCGCTCGTCGCGGCGACCCGGACCC
>CAZSAT010000149.1:0-16375 GCA_964604675.1 uncultured Enterobacterales bacterium | reverse complement strand
CCGACACCGACACCGACACCGACACCGACACCGACACCGACACCGACCCGACCTACACCCACTCGGCCGACATCCAGCCGATCTGGGACGCTGCGTGCGCCGGTTGCCACACAGGTGGCGGAACCAGCGGCGGGTTGGCCCTCGACGATGGCTACGCCGCGCTGGTGGGCGTGGGTTCCGGCCAGTCGAGCCTCGACTACGTCGAGCCAGGCTCCAGCGCCGACAGCTACGTGTGGCACAAGCTGCAGGGCACGCAGGGCACCGTGGGTGGCTCCGGCGGGCAGATGCCGCAGGGCGGAACCCTGTCGCCCGCACAGCTCACCATCGTCCAGACCTGGATCGACGAAGGCGCTGCCGAGTAGGACCCGTTTGGGAGCGAGGCAACGCCTCGGCTACACTGCGACCCGGCACAGCTTCCCGGGTTCAAGATGACGCCCCTGCGTTCCCTCGCGCTCCTCGTCCTGATCGTCTCCTCCTGCACCGGCAAGGAGGACGACGACTGGAGGAAGCCGAGCAGCGACGGTGGTGACAGCGGGGATGCGACCGCCGACGACTCCGGCGCGGGCGACTCGTCCGGCGGCGACGGCGGCGACAGCCAGGAGTCCGGGGGCACTGGCACCGACAGCGGCGGCGACGGCGGCGACACCGTCGACACGTCGGTCGACGACTGCCCGGTGGTCTCGGCGGAGCCCACCGAGATCACCATCGTCACGAACCTCGACACGCCCGGCCAGGAAGACCTCTACCTGCTCAACACCTGCGATGGCTCGACCCAGCTCTCGATCTCGGAGCTCGAGCTCGACGACGACGACGGCGTCTGGGACATCAACGCCAGCTCGGCGTGGGACGTCAACCCGGGTGGCAGCCTCTTCGTCCAGGTCGGCTTCCACCCCGACGACTACGGTAGCTTCACGGGTGAGCTGATCGTGCACAGCGACGATCCGGCCCAACCCGAGCTGAGCGTGCCCCTCTACGGCACCACCAACGCCGACGAAGACGGTGACGGCTACGACACCACGGCGGCCGGGGGAGACGACTGCGACGACGGCGACGACGGCGTCAATCCCGGAGCGACCGAGACGTGGTACGACGGCGTCGACGCGGACTGCGCCGGCGACAGCGACTACGACGCCGACGCCGACGCCTACGACGCCGACGCCTACGGGGGCGACGACTGCGACGACACCGACGCGTCGGTGAGTCCGGGCGCCACGGAGACCTGGTACGACAACGTCGACGGTGACTGCGATGGAGGTAGCGACTTCGACGCCGACGGCGACGGCGACGCGGCGGACGGCTACGGCGGCGACGATTGCGACGACTCCGACAGCTCCGTGTCCAGCTCGGCGCTCGAGGTCGAGGGCGACGGCGTCGACAACGACTGCGACGGCGACGTCGACGAAGACACCACGAGCGACGACGACGGCGACACCTGGAGCGTGGCCGACGGCGACTGCGACGACACCGACAGCACCGTCTACCCAGGCGCGGTCGACACCTGGTACGACGGCGTCGACAGCGACTGCGATGGCGCCGACGACTACGACGCGGATGGGGATGGTCACCGTGCGGATTCGGTCGGTGGCGAGGACTGCGACGACTCCGACGCGGGCGTGAGCCCCGACGCCGTCGAGATCTACTACGACGGCGTCGACCAGGACTGTGATGGCGCAAGCGACTACGACGCGGACGCCGACGGCTACGACTCCGACGCCTACGGCGGCACCGACTGCGTGGACGACAACGCCGACGTCAACCCCGGCGAGCTCGAGCTCGCGGGCGACGGGCTCGACAACGACTGCAATGGCGAGACCGACGAAGACGTCACCGTCGACAGTGACGGCGACGGCTACAGCGTGCAGGCGGGCGACTGCGACGACGACGACGCGAGCGTCAACCCGGGAGCGACCGACACCTGGTACGACGGCGTCGACACGGACTGCGACGGCTCAGACGACTACGACGCCGACGGCGACGGCTTCGAGAGCAGCGACTACGACGGCGACGACTGCGACGACACCGACAACACCATCTACCCCGAGGCGGTGGACACCTGGTACGACGGCGTGGACACCGACTGCGCCGACGACAGCGACTACGACGCGGACCTCGACGGCTACGACTCGGACGCCTACGGGGGCGACGACTGCGACGACAGCAACCCCGGCACGAACCCGGGCGCGACCGAGATCGAGGACGACAAGCAGGACAACGACTGCGACGGCGACACCGACGAAGAGACCAACATCGACGCGGACGGCGACGGCTGGGAGGTCGCGGACGGCGACTGTGACGACGGCGATGCCAGCATCAATCCGGGCGCGACCGAGGTCTGGTACGACGGTGTCGATGCCGACTGCGAGGGCGACGACGACGACGACGCCGACGGCGACGGCTACGCATCCGACACAGTCGGGGGGGACGACTGCGACGACACCGACGCCACGGTCAGCCCGGCGGCCACCGACACCTGGTACGACGACCTCGACGCAGACTGTGACGGGGCGAACGACTACGACGCCGATGGCGATGGCTACGAGTCCGAGGACTATGGCGGCGACGACTGCGACGACACGTCGTCCGAAGCCTACCCTGGAGCCACCGAGATCTGGTACGACGGCATCGATGGCGACTGCCTGGGTGGCAGCGACTACGACGCCGATGCCGACGGCTTCGACAGCGACAGCTACGGCGGCGACGACTGCGACGACACCGACGACGCCGTGAACCCCTCGGTCATCGAGGTCGGCGGCAACAAGATCGACGACAACTGCGACGGCGACACCGACGAGAACACCCTCGTCGACAACGACGGGGATGGCTACCAGGTCGCCGATGGCGACTGCGACGACGTCGACGCGAGCACCCACCCGGGCGCCGAAGACATCTGGTACGACGGCGTCGACAGCGACTGCGGCTGGGACAGCGACTACGACGCCGACGTCGACGGCTACGACCACGAAGACTACGGCGGCGACGACTGTGACGACACCGACGCCGACGTGAACCCCGGCGTCACGGAGACCTGGTACGACGGCGTCGACAGCGACTGCGACGGCCACGACGACGACGACGCGGACGGCGATGGCTACGCCTCCGACACCTACGGCGGCGACGACTGCGACGACACCGACTCGACCATCCACCCCGGTGCCACCGAGGACGAGACGAACGGCGTCGACGACGACTGTGATGGCGACACCGACGAGTCCGAAAACGTCGACGACGACTACGACGGCTGGACCATCGCGGACGGCGACTGCGACGACACCGACGCCGACGTCAACCCGGACGCGACCGACACCTGGTACGACGGTGTCGACAGCGACTGCGACGGCGCAAGCGACTACGACGCCGACGGCGACGGCAAGGACGCCTCGGACTACGGCGGCGACGACTGCGACGACACCGACGCCGACGTCAACACCGAGGCCACGGAGACCTGGTACGACGGGGTCGATCAGGACTGCGACACGCTCTCGGACTACGACGCGGACCTCGACGGCCACGACAGCTCGTTGTTCTCGGGCGACGACTGCGATGACACCGACCCCGACGTCAGCCCGTCCGAGATCGAGATCGAAGACAACGGCGTCGACGACGACTGCGACGGCGACACCGACGAGGAGACCAACGTCGACGACGACGGCGACGGCTACGAGGTCGCCGACGGCGACTGCGACGACACCGACGCCACCATCCACCCCGGCGCGACCGAGGTCTGGTACGACGACGTGGACCAGGACTGCGACGGCGAGAGCGACTACGACGCCGACGCCGACGGCTGGGACAGCGAGGACTACGCAGGCCTGGATTGCGACGACGACGACGCCACCATCAACCCCGACGCCGCCGACACGAGCGAGGACGGAACCGATCAGGACTGCGACGGCACGGACGGGTCGTCGAGCAGCATCGACGTCGACGACAACTACAGCGGCACCTTCGAGCTGTACGTGGACTTCGGGGCGGGCAACGACACCTGCGTGGGCTCAGCCGACGTCACCGTGGACAGCTCCAGTCCCGTGCCCATCTCGGGCGGCGGCACCTGTGACTTCTCGGGGTTGCTGGCGGGCTCGACCTACTCCGTGACCATCGAGGGCGACTTCGACGAGACGGGCGCGGCCTCTGGCACCATGGACTTCGACGGCGAGTTCGAAGGCACCTGGAGCGGCTCGTTCGACGAGAGCGTGGATCCGGTCACGCTGTACGGCGAGACAGCCGGAACCGACAGCATCTTCGGCGTGGCCATCGACTACGACGGCTGGTTCCTGGTGGAGGCGTCCGGCGCGAGCGGTGACGACGGCGATGGCGACGGCTACGGCGACGAAGCCAGCGGCGGTCTGGACTGCGACGACAGCGACGCGACCATCAACCCCGACGCAGCCGAGGTCTGGTACGACGGCGTCGACGCCGACTGCGCGGACGACAGCGACTACGACGCCGACGGCGACGGCTACGACTCCGACAGCTACGGCGGACTGGATTGCGACGATGGCGACAGCGCCATCAGCCCGGCCGCCAGCGAGACCTGGTACGACGGGGCCGATGCAAACTGCGACGGCGAGAGCGACTACGACGCGGACGACGACGGCTACGACAGCGACGTGTACGGCGGCGACGACTGCGACGACACGAACCCGGACATCAGCCCGGGCGACATCGAGATCGAGGGCGACTACGACGACAACGACTGCGACGGCGACATCGACGAAGCCACCGACGTCGACGACGACTCCGATGGCTACACGGTCGCAGACGGTGACTGCGACGACTCCGACGCGTCGGTCAATCCGGGGGCCACGGAGACCTGGTACGACGGCGTTGACGGCGACTGCGACGGTTCCGGCGACTACGACGCCGACGGCGATGGCTACGACAGCGATGCCTACGGTGGGTACGACTGCGACGACACGGACTGGGACGTCGTGCCCGGCGGCGCCGAGACCTGGTACGACGGGATCGATCAGAACTGCGACGAGCAGGACGACTACGACGCGGACTACGACGGCCACCAGACCACGAGCGCCGGCGGCGACGACTGCGACGACAACGACGCGACCATCAGCCCCTCCAACCTGGAAGACCCCACCAACGGCCTGGACGACGACTGCGACGGCGACATCGACGAGGTCGACGGCGGCACCGACACGTCGGAGCCCACGGGTGGACCCGACGAGGACCTGGACTTCGACGGGTACACCCCGAACGACGGCGACTGCGACGACTACGACGCGACCATCAGCCCCGGGGCGATCGAAGATCCGAGCGACGGCATCGACAACGACTGCGACGGCGTCATCGACGAGTCGCCGGGTGGCGGCGACACCGCTGGGACCGGTGGAGACACCGGCCTCATCGGCGGAGACACGGGCCTCATCGGGGGCGACACCGGTGTGCTGGGTGGAGACACCGGCCTGGCGCCGCCCGACACGGGCACGGCTCCTCCGGACACGGGCTCCTCCGACCTGGACGGGGACGGCTACGGCCCCAGCGAGGACTGCGACGACAGCGACGCGACGGTGAATCCCGGAGCGACCGAGATCTGGTACGACGGCACCGACCAGGACTGCGCGGCCGACAGCGACTACGACGCTGACGGTGACGGCTACGACAGCTCCGACTACGGCGGCCTGGACTGCGACGACACCGAGGCCGTCGCGAACCCCGGAGCCACCGAGACCTGGTACGACGGCTTCGATCAGGACTGCGGTCTCGACAGCGACTACGACGCCGACGGTGACGGCTACGACAGCGACGCCTACGGCGGCACCGACTGCGACGACTCCGATCCGCTGACCAACCCCTCGGGGACCGAGATCGCTGGAGACGGCGCGGACAACAACTGCAACGGCACGGTGGACGAGGCGACGGACGTCGACACCGACAGCGACGGCTTCACCGCGGACGACGGAGACTGCGACGACAGCGACGCGACCGTGTACCCCGGAGCCACGGACACCTGGTACGACGGCGTCGACAGCGACTGCGATGGACTGTCGGACTACGACGCCGACGGCGACTTCTACGACAGCGACGCCTACGGTGGAGCCGACTGCGACGACACCGACGCCAGCATCGCGCCGAGCGCGGCCGACACCTGGTACGACGGCATCGACAGCGACTGCGACGGCGCCGACGACTACGATCAGGACGACGACGGCTTCTCGTCCGACAGCTACGGCGGCGACGACTGCGACGACACCGACGCGGCCACCAACCCCGACGGCACCGAGGACACCTCCAACAGCCTGGACGACGACTGCGACGGCATCGTCGACGAAGACGGCACCGCGACGCCCTTCGACACAGGCGACACAGCGGCCTTGAACGCCGACTTCGACGGCGATGGCTACAGCTACGTCGAGGGCGACTGCAACGACTTCGACAGCAACATCGGGCCCGCCGCCACCGAGATCTGGTACGACGGCACCGACCAGGACTGCGACGGCGGCAGCGACTACGACGCCGACCTGGACGGCAGCGACAGCGACAGCTACGGCGGCGGCGACTGCGACGACACCGACGGGAGCGTCAACCCCAGCGCTGCCGAGGTCTGGTACGACGGCGCCGACGCGGACTGCAGCGGAGGCAGTGACTACGACGCGGATGGCGACGGCTACGACATCGAAGCCGCTGGCGGACAGGACTGCGACGACACCGATGCGGGCGTCAGCCCCGCGGCAACCGAGACCTGGTACGACGGCTTCGACGGCGACTGCGACGACGGCAGCGACTACGACGCCGACGGCGACGGGTACGACAGCGACGGCTACGGCGGACTGGACTGCGACGACACCAGCGCGGCGGTCAGCCCCTCGGTGACCGAGGTCGAGGGCAACGGCACCGACGACGACTGCGACGGCACGATCGACGAGTCCATCCTCGTGGACGACGACAGCGACGGGTACACCGTGGCCGACGGCGACTGCAACGACGCCGACAGCACCGTGAACCCGGGCGCCACCGAGACCTGGTACGACGGCACCGACAGCGACTGCGACGGAGCCGGCGACTACGACGCCGACGCCGACACCTACGACAGCGATCTCTACGGCGGCGAAGACTGCGACGACACCGACGCGAGCGTGAACCCAGCAGCCACCGACACCTGGTACGACGGCACCGACAGCGACTGCGACGGCGCGAGCGACTACGACGCCGACGCCGACGCGGACGACGCCCTCCTCTTCGGCGGGGGCGACTGCGACGACACCGATGCGGCGGTGTCGAGCCTCGCCACCGAGGTGCTCGGCAACGGCACCGACGACGACTGCGACGGCGCCATCGACGAGAGCGCAGACACAGGACTCGGCGGCGACACCGGCGGCGACACCGGCGGCGGTGGCACCAGCGGCGTCGACCACGACGGTGACGGCTACGACGACGACGTCGACTGCGACGACGAGGACGGCGGCGTCAACCCGGGCGCGACCGAGATCTGGTACGACGGCACCGACGCGGACTGCGCCGGCGACAGCGACTACGACGCCGACGCCGACGGCTACGACAGCATCTCCTACGGCGGAGACGACTGCGAAGACTCGACGGCGCTCGCCAACCCCGGCGCCACAGAGACCTGGTACGACGGCTTCGATCAGGACTGCGGACTCGACAGCGACTACGACGCCGACGGCGACGGCTACGACAGCGACGCCTACGGCGGCAGCGACTGCGACGACGACGAGGCCACCACCAACCCCTACGCGATCGAGATCGAGGGCGACGGCGCCGACAACGACTGCGACGGCGACATCGACGAAGCCACCGACGTCGACGACGACTCCGATGGCTACACGGTCGCAGACGGTGACTGCGACGACTCCGACGCGTCGGTCAATCCGGGGGCCACGGAGACCTGGTACGACGGCGTTGACGGCGACTGCGACGGTTCCGGCGACTACGACGCCGACGGCGATGGCTACGACAGCGATGCCTACGGTGGGTACGACTGCGACGACACGGACTGGGACGTCGTGCCCGGCGGCGCCGAGACCTGGTACGACGGGATCGATCAGAACTGCGACGAGCAGGACGACTACGACGCGGACTACGACGGCCACCAGACCACGAGCGCCGGCGGCGACGACTGCGACGACAACGACGCGACCATCAGCCCCTCCAACCTGGAAGACCCCACCAACGGCCTGGACGACGACTGCGACGGCGACATCGACGAGGTCGACGGCGGCACCGACACGTCGGAGCCCACGGGTGGACCCGACGAGGACCTGGACTTCGACGGGTACACCCCGAACGACGGCGACTGCGACGACTACGACGCGACCATCAGCCCCGGGGCGATCGAAGATCCGAGCGACGGCATCGACAACGACTGCGACGGCGTCATCGACGAGTCGCCGGGTGGCGGCGACACCGCTGGGACCGGTGGAGACACCGGCCTCATCGGCGGAGACACGGGCCTCATCGGGGGCGACACCGGTGTGCTGGGTGGAGACACCGGCCTGGCGCCGCCCGACACGGGCACGGCTCCTCCGGACACGGGCTCCTCCGACCTGGACGGGGACGGCTACGGCCCCAGCGAGGACTGCGACGACAGCGACGCGACGGTGAATCCCGGAGCGACCGAGATCTGGTACGACGGCACCGACCAGGACTGCGCGGCCGACAGCGACTACGACGCTGACGGTGACGGCTACGACAGCTCCGACTACGGCGGCCTGGACTGCGACGACACCGAGGCCGTCGCGAACCCCGGAGCCACCGAGACCTGGTACGACGGCTTCGATCAGGACTGCGGTCTCGACAGCGACTACGACGCCGACGGTGACGGCTACGACAGCGACGCCTACGGCGGCACCGACTGCGACGACTCCGATCCGCTGACCAACCCCTCGGGGACCGAGATCGCTGGAGACGGCGCGGACAACAACTGCAACGGCACGGTGGACGAGGCGACGGACGTCGACACCGACAGCGACGGCTTCACCGCGGACGACGGAGACTGCGACGACAGCGACGCGACCGTGTACCCCGGAGCCACGGACACCTGGTACGACGGCGTCGACAGCGACTGCGATGGACTGTCGGACTACGACGCCGACGGCGACTTCTACGACAGCGACGCCTACGGTGGAGCCGACTGCGACGACACCGACGCCAGCATCGCGCCGAGCGCGGCCGACACCTGGTACGACGGCATCGACAGCGACTGCGACGGCGCCGACGACTACGATCAGGACGACGACGGCTTCTCGTCCGACAGCTACGGCGGCGACGACTGCGACGACACCGACGCGGCCACCAACCCCGACGGCACCGAGGACACCTCCAACAGCCTGGACGACGACTGCGACGGCATCGTCGACGAAGACGGCACCGCGACGCCCTTCGACACAGGCGACACAGCGGCCTTGAACGCCGACTTCGACGGCGATGGCTACAGCTACGTCGAGGGCGACTGCAACGACTTCGACAGCAACATCGGGCCCGCCGCCACCGAGATCTGGTACGACGGCACCGACCAGGACTGCGACGGCGGCAGCGACTACGACGCCGACCTGGACGGCAGCGACAGCGACAGCTACGGCGGCGGCGACTGCGACGACACCGACGGGAGCGTCAACCCCAGCGCTGCCGAGGTCTGGTACGACGGCGCCGACGCGGACTGCAGCGGAGGCAGTGACTACGACGCGGATGGCGACGGCTACGACATCGAAGCCGCTGGCGGACAGGACTGCGACGACACCGATGCGGGCGTCAGCCCCGCGGCAACCGAGACCTGGTACGACGGCTTCGACGGCGACTGCGACGACGGCAGCGACTACGACGCCGACGGCGACGGGTACGACAGCGACGGCTACGGCGGACTGGACTGCGACGACACCAGCGCGGCGGTCAGCCCCTCGGTGACCGAGGTCGAGGGCAACGGCACCGACGACGACTGCGACGGCACGATCGACGAGTCCATCCTCGTGGACGACGACAGCGACGGGTACACCGTGGCCGACGGCGACTGCAACGACGCCGACAGCACCGTGAACCCGGGCGCCACCGAGACCTGGTACGACGGCACCGACAGCGACTGCGACGGAGCCGGCGACTACGACGCCGACGCCGACACCTACGACAGCGATCTCTACGGCGGCGAAGACTGCGACGACACCGACGCGAGCGTGAACCCAGCAGCCACCGACACCTGGTACGACGGCACCGACAGCGACTGCGACGGCGCGAGCGACTACGACGCGGACGGCGACGGCTACGACGCCGCCCTCTTCGGCGGCGAGGACTGCGACGACGCCAACGGCGGCGCGAACCCCGGGGCCATCGAAGCCGCGGGGGATGGCGAGGACAACGACTGCGACGGCATCGTGGACGAGTCCACCGCCGTGGACGCCGACAGCGATGGCTACACGGTCGCCGATGGCGACTGCGACGACACCGACAGCACCATCTACCCCAGTGCCTTCGACACCTGGTACGACGGCATCGACAGCGACTGCAACGGCGTGAGCGACTACGACGCCGACGCGGATGGCGACGACAGCGACGCCTACGGCGGCGACGACTGCGACGACGCCGACGCCACCGTGCACTCGGGCGCCACCGACACCTGGTACGACGGCATCGACACCGACTGCGACGGCGCGAGCGACTACGACGCCGATGCCGACGGTTTCGACAGCGACAGCTACGGTGGCAGCGACTGCGACGACACGGCGGCCACCACCTACGTCGGAGCGATCGACACCTGGTACGACGGCGCCGACAGCGACTGCGACGGCGCGAGCGACTACGACGCCGATGGCGACGGCTACGACCACGACGGCTATGGGGGCACCGACTGCGACGACACCGACGCGACCGCCAACCCGGGCCGCGCCGAGGTCGAAGGAGACGGCGTCGACAACGACTGCGACGGCTCCACCGACGAGAGCACCGCCGTGGACGAAGACGTCGACGGCTACACGGTCGCCGATGGCGACTGCGACGACACCGACGCGGCCGTGAACCCCGGCGCGACCGAGATCTGGTACGACGGCACCGATCAGGACTGCGACTACGCCAGCGACTACGATGCAGACGGCGATGGCTACGACAGCGACGGCTATGGCGGCCTGGACTGCGACGACACCGACGTGTCCGTCTCACCCATCGGTAGCGACACCTGGTACGACGGCGTCGACGGCGACTGCGACGGAGCGAGCGACTACGACGCGGACGAGGACGGCTACGACAGCGAGAGCTACGGCGGCGACGACTGCGACGACGCCGACGCCAGCTTCTCCCCGGGAGCCACCGAGATCTGGTACGACGGGATCGATCAAGACTGCGACGACGCGAGCGACTACGACGCCGACAGCGACGGCGACGACAGCGACGCCTACGGCGGGGGGGACTGCGACGACATCGACCCCTCCACCTACAGCGGCGCCATGGACTGGGGCGACACGGTCGACAACGACTGTGACGGCACGGTGGACGAGGACGCTGATGCGTACACCTTCGAGATCGACGCGCGGCCGGTGATGGACCGGTACTGCACCTCCTGCCACACCGGCGGAAGCGCGGCGTCGGGCAGCCTGGACCTCGACGCCGACGACACCTACGACAACCTCGTCAACACGCCCTCGTCGCAGCTGAGCACGATGGATCTCGTCGAGCCCTACGACACGTCCAACAGCTACCTGTCCCACAAGATGAACAGCACGCACACCGGCGTCGGCGGCACCGGAAGCTACATGCCGCCGTCCACCCACATGCCGGAGTCGGACAAGGCCATCATCGACCAGTGGATCACGGACGGGGCCTGGGAGTGAGCTCGGTCCAGATCGACTCGGCCAGCGCGCGGAGCGCTCGGTAGTCGACCTCGTCCACCGCATCGGGCAGGTCGAGACCCTGGAGGACGACCGCTTCCGTCCCACCCGCCAAGGTTTGCACCGCGTCGAGATCCGGCGTGATGCAGAACACGAAGATCCCCGGTCGCTCGCCGTCGAGCGAGTCACTGACCTTGGCGAGCGAGATCGTCAAGGCGGCCGGCAGGGCTCCGCCGGCCACGCCGGACCCATCGTCGTGGGCGAAGAGGGCGTGGACTGGCCCGTCGCCGTCGTGGCGCCCACACACCGCCGTCCCCGGTCCCGCCGGATGCGTGAAGCCGTCGGGGAACGCACCGTGCAGGGACATCTCCTCGAAGCGCTGCACGACCCGCCGGACGCCCTCGGAATACCCCGGAGTGCCGAAGCCCCTGCCCTCCAGCGCGGGCTCCACGAGGCGCCAGGTGTCCCGCTTGAGGTCTTCCATCGAGAGCGCTTCGACGCCGCCTGCCTTCGGCAACTCCACGCCCATGCGCTCGGCGGGCACGAGGCAGGCGAGGACGCAGAGCAGCATGCTCGAGGGTTAACGGACGGCATGCCGATCGACTGTCCCGACCTCCATCCGCCCGAGCACGTGGTGACCGTGCGCGACGCGCGGCTCGCCGAGAGCTCCGGGGTGGATGCTTCGGCCACGCGCGAGGGCGTGTACTACACGCACAACGACTCGGGCGCAGGGCCGGCCTACTGGGCGTTCACCCTGGACGGCGCGGTCACCCGCCACCCGGTGGTCGGCGCGCGCAACAAGGACTGGGAGGACCTCGCCGTGGGCCCCTGCCCCCAGCAGGATGGGAGCTGCGTGTGGCTCGCCGACGTCGGAGACAACCGCAAGGAGCGCTCCAGCGTCCAGGTCTATGCGGTGCCCGAGGACTCGGACGGCACCCGCTACGCCCACTTCGAGCTGAGCTACCCCGACGGCGCTCGAAACGTGGAGACCTTGCTGGTGCACCCTACCCGGAGCCAGGTGCTGCTGGTCACCAAGGAGAGCGACGGCCAGAGCGAGATCTACGCCCTGCCCGCCCAGCCGGGTGTCGGCGCCCTGACGAAGGTCGGCGCGGTCACCCTCAGCGGCGACAGCAAGTCGCACAGGAAGGTGACCGCGGGCGACTGGGCGCCGACCGGCGATGCCGTGGTGCTGCGCAGCTACGTGGAGGCGTGGGTCTACGCAGACCGGGACGAGGGATGGTGGACGTCGACCCCGTGCCGGGTGCCCCTGCCCGTGGAGGAGCAGGGCGAGGCCATCAGCTGGACCGAGGAAGGGTTCCTGACCACCAGCGAGGGCGTGCCGATGGAGGTCAGCCGCGTGCGGATCGCCAGGCCGTCGGCGAGTCCGCCTTAGAGGCCGTAGGCCGCCACCACCTCGCGGTCCACACCCTCCTGGTCCGCTGCACGAGCGGCGGCGGCCACCCGCGCGAGCCCACCCGCCGGCCAGGGGAGCCGCGCCAGCTCGATGGCCTTCACCCGCGTGTTCGGGAAGCGAGCGCCGTACCAGGCGTTCACGGACGACGCATTCAGGAGCCCGCAGAGGGCCCAGGGGTCGCCCGGGCCTTCGGACACGTAGCAGCTGTCCAGCGGAAACAGGCGCTCGGTGTCCACGGCCGCCCGCAGCGTGGCCCCGCTTGCACCGCAGAGCACGAGCTTCTCCGGCACATCGAAGAGCCCGGCGTGCTTGGGCGCCACGTACGGCTTCGCGTCGAGCATGGCGCGCGGCTGGTAGCGCAGCCACTCCCGGCTCTCGATAGCGAAGCGGCGCACGTCCTTGCCCCGGCACGTGCGGCGGTCGTCCGGGTGACCCGCGCGAGCACGGACCCAGCGCGCGTAGTCGCCGCAGACGACCCCCATCCGGAGACGCCAGTGATCCGCCAGCGTGCCGACACCGTGGAGCGCCACCGCGTCCTCCATCGCGAACACGCCGTCGACCCTTTGGACCTCACCGGACTCGTGCAAGCCAGACGGCGCCACGAGACCGCGCCGCCACCGCCCCTCGGGCCTCACACTCAAGAGCACCGTGCCCACGCGGGCCTCGAAGGCCGCGTCCGTGACGCGCGCCAGGAGGTCGACCGGATGCTGGGCGAGGTGGTCGCGGAGTGCCTGGAACGACGCCATGCACAGCCAGGTGTCCGACACGACGACGCAGATCCGCGGCGCCAACTGCAGCATGCGCTCGACGAACGGCGCGTAGAGATCGCACTTGTCGGTCGCGGTGGCAAAGGCCCCCCACACGGCCGCCCGGTGAGCGGCCGGCAGGTGCTGCGGCCGCACGTAGGGCGGGTTGCCCACCACGAGGTCCGCGTCGATCGTCGGTCCGAAGAGGGCGTCGCGCTGCACCAGCTCCACGTCGACCCCAGCAGCTCGGCACACCGCATGAGCGGCCCGGAGCGCACCCGGGTCGACATCCCAGCCGACCAGGCGCGCCCCGGGCAGGTGGCGTCCGGCAGCCACCAGCCAGCGTGCATCGCCACACGACGGGTCGAGCACCGTGGGCCGCGCGGGGAGGCCAGGCAGGGCCTCGGAGAGCGCGGACTGCACGAGCCACCACGGCGTCAACCACTGACCGAGGCGCTTCCGCGAGCTCGCCGCGAGCCCGGCTTCCCACGACCGGCCGGCTGCGAGGAAGGCCGGCTCAGTAGTAGTCATGGTCGCGGAACCACCGGAGCGCCTTCTCGATGCTCTGCTCGATGGGGGTCTCCGGCACGCCGAGCGTGGCCACGGCCTTGCGGCCGCTGCGGTAGCGTTCCTCCGCCATCGAGCGCAGGACGTAGCGGTCGAGCCCGGCGAACTTGTGAGCATCGAGGCGCTGCAGCACCGCGCCCAGCCGGCCAGCGAGCTCCCCCACGCGACGAGGCAGGGGCAGCGCGGGCGGGCGACGCCCCACCACGGACGCCACGGTGCCGAGGAAGTCACGGTAGCTCAGGTTCCACCGCCCCAGGAGGTAGCGCTCGCCTGGCACGCCCCGGTCCATGGCGTACACGTGCCCCAGGGCGCAGTCGTCGGCATCCTGGAAGCACTTTCCGCCCTTCGGGTAGACGGGCAGCCACCGCTTCGCCATGGCGAGGACCATCGCGCCGGAGGTCGGCTTGATGTCCCAGGCCCCGAGGATGTAGTCCGGGTTCACGGTCACGGTCTCCAGCCCGCGCGGAACGTACGAGGCCACCAGGGCTTCGGCTTCGGCCTTGGTGTCGTGGTAAGCGCGCAACGGCCCACTGCGGCCGTAGTACCGGTCGAGGTCGGTCACCGCGCGGGTCTCGTCGCCCAGGTCGTGCAAGCCGCCCCAGCCGACCGTGATGCTCGACGAGCACAGCACGAGCCGCTGGACGCCCGCGGCGAGCGAGGCCTCACAGAGCGACCGGGTGGCGTCGACGTGGATGGCCCGCATGAGCGCTTCGCCGGTGGGTCCCGGGTCGAAAGTGCCGGCCAGGTGGTACACGCCGTCGACGTCGTCGAGCAGCCGACGGAGCGCCTCGGCGTCGTCGAGCGGCGTGGGGTCGAGCACGACGTCGAGACCGTCCAGGCACAGGCCGGGAGAGGTCCTCCTGGTCGTGCACACCACCTCGTCGCCGCGGGCGAGCAGGTGGCGCACGAGGTTGGCGCCGAGGAAGCCGGTGCCGCCGGTGACGAGGACCTTCAACTACCTGCCCCGCGTGAAGATCTCCTTCGAGATGATGAGGCGCTGGATCTGGCTCGTCCCTTCGTAGATCTGGAAGACCTTCGCGTCGCGCATCAGCTTCTCCACGGGGTACTCGCTCGAGTAGCCGTAGCCTCCGAAGACCTGCACAGCGTCGGTGGCAACCTTCATCGCCATGTCGGCGCAGAAGGCCTTGGCGTAGCTGGCGTTCACAGTGTTGCGCTGGCCGTTGTCCTTGAGCCAGGCGGCCTTGAGGCAGAGGTTGCGGCCCGCTTCGATGTTCATCGCCATCTCGGCGATCATGAAGGCCACCGCCTGGTGCGACGCGATGGGCACCCCGAAGGCCCGCCGCTCCGTGGCGTAGTTCGCGGCATGCTCGAACGCCGCCCTGGCCAGGCCGACCGCGGCGCAAGCCACCGACGGGCGGGTGTAGTCGAAGGCCGCCATCGCGAGCTTCCAGCCGTCGCCTTCGCGACCGACGACGTTCGCAGCCGGCACCTCGACATCCTCGAAGACGACCTCACGGGTGTCGCTGCAGCGCTGACCGAGGTTCCACTCCTTCTTCCCGACGCTGACGCCGGGCCAGTCCTTCTCGACGATGAAGGCGGTCATGCCGCCTCGCGCCTTCTTCTCCGGGTCGGTGAGCGCGACGACGAAGTACCAGTGGGCCACACCGGCGTTGGTGATCCACATCTTGTTGCCGTTGAGGATCCACTTGTCGCCGCGCTTGACCGCCGTGGTCTTCAGGCCCTGGACGTCGGAGCCCGCGCCCGGCTCCGTGACGGCGTAGGCGCACAGGCCGTAGTCCTCGACCATCGGCTCGAGGTACTTCTTCTTCAAGGCATCGGAGCCGCCGAGGATGACCGGCTGCTGGGCCAGGCCGTTGGCCTCCATCGCTGTGCCGATGCCCGAGCAG
>CAZSAT010000148.1:0-16393 GCA_964604675.1 uncultured Enterobacterales bacterium | reverse complement strand
CTCGAAGAGGTGTCCGCGATCTACCACCTGGACTGAACGAGGAGGACCGTGGCACCACGCGATCTCGAAGGACGCATCTGCCTCGTCGCCGGCGCCACCCGGGGAGCCGGACGCGGCATCGCCATCGGACTCGGCGAGCGAGGCGCCACGGTGTGGTGCACCGGGCGCAGCGTGGCGGGCAGCACGCCCCCCGGCCGACCGGAGACGATCGAGCAGACCGCAGCCCTGGTGACGGCCGCGGGCGGCCACGGGCTCTGGCGCCAGGTGGACCACACCGACGTGGAACAAGTCCGGGGCCTGGTCGACGCGATCCGTGCGGAACACCGGCGCCTCGACGTGCTCGTCAACGACATCTGGGGGGGCGACGACCTGACCCGATGGGCTCCCTTCTGGGAACAGGACGTGGGTCCCGGCCTGCGCATGCTGGAGCTGGGCGTCGGAACGCACCTGATCACCGCGAACCTGGCGCTGCCGCTCTTGCTCGAGAGCGACGCCGGGCTGCACGTGGAGATCACCGACGGGACGGGCGATCACTACCGGTTCTCGCTCTTCTACGACCTGGCGAAGGCCGACACGCGGCGGCTTGCCTACGCGCTCCACCGCGAGCTGGACCCCCACGGCCACACGGCGGTGGCCATCACGCCGGGCTTCCTGCGCAGCGAGGCCATGCTCGACACCTTCGGCGTGACCGAGGCCACCTGGCGGGAAGCCGCCGACCCGCACTTCGCCTGGTCCGAGAGCCCCGGCTTCGTCGGGCGCGGCCTGGCTGCGCTGGCGGCCGACCCGCAGCGGGCGCGCTTCGGAGGCACGGTCCTCAGCAGCGGGCTGTTGGGCGGCCTCTACCAGGTGAACGACCGCGACGGCAGCCGCCCGGACTTTCCCGGGCGCGCCGTGGCCACCCTGACCGCCGCGCTGGAAGCGGCCGATCGGGAGAGCCTCACCAGCATGGAGGGCCTGCTCGCGGCGTGCGATGCCCTGTCCACCCCCTTCGCACAGCTGATCGGGATCGACCTGCTGGCGCGACTCGAAGCGGGCGACTCGGTGGCCGAGGCCGTGGCGCGCACCCTACGGCTGTAGGAGACCCTTCAGCACGTCGGCCGCCCACCTCACGCGGGCGGCTTCGATGTCCGGGCTCCGCTTCACGCGCACCGTGACCGCCTCGCTGTCGAACAGGTGCATCAGCGAGAGCACCACGGTGGCCGCGCCCGTGCGCTCCGCCTGCCCCGTGAGCTCGGCCACCGCTTCGACGATCGCGCCTTCGAAGCGCGCGACGGCCTCCTCCGCAGCCTCCGCCAGATCCGCGTGGGTGCGGGCAGCGCTCACGATCTCCCGCCAGGCCGCGTGGCGGTCGGAGCGGGCGAGCCCCCGCATCAACAGCACCAGCTCGTCGACCCTGTCGCCGACTCCCAGCCCAGCCAGGGCGCGGAAGGCGGCCACGTGCTCGGTGGCGATCTGGTCGAGGGTGGCCACGAACAGCTCGTTGCGGCTGGCGAAGTGCCGAAAGAGGGCGCCCTGGGACACCCCTGCCCGCTCGCAGATGGCGCGGGTGGACGCGCCCGCGAAGCCACGCTCGGCCAGGACCCCGGCGGCCGCCTCGACAAGGCGCCCGACGGTGGCGGCCTTGCGCTGGGCCTGGGTGCGCCGGACCTGCGTCACGCGGCCACCTCGGCCCGCGTGCGCGCCGGGGTCTTCACCCCACGACGCAGGAAGCGGCCGTGCGCGCGGGTGACGCCGAACCCCGCTGCGAACGCGCCTCCTGCGAACACCACCTCGCCGCCGATCACCGTGGCGACCACGGCGCCCTCGTTGCGCCGGACCATGCGCGACAGTCCGCCGTAGGCTTCGACCGGCTCCTCGTGCACGGCGTCCAGGCGCCCGTCCAGGGCCTGCGGATCGACCACGACCACGTCGGCGCGGTCCCCTAGCCGCAGGTGCCCGGCGTCCACGCCGTACCAGTCCGCGATCTCACCGGTCACCCGGTGCACGGCACGCTCCAGGGCAAGCTCCCCACGCGCCGCTCGTCGGAGCATGTGCAGCGGCACGTTGTAGAAGGCCATGTTGCGCAGGTGGGCGCCCGCATCCGAGAAGCCGATGTGCACGTTTTCGTGGTCGACGATGGCGGCCAGCTGCCGAGGTCGGTGGTTCGCCAGCGTGGTGCGCCAGCGCAAGGCCTTGCCGTGCTCGACCACGAGGTCCAGGAAGGTGTCGGCTGGGTGGTCGCCGCGCTCGTCGGCCACCTCGCCGAAGGAGCGGCCGGCCAGCGTCGGGTCGGGCGCCGACACGATCTGGGCGTCGTGCAGGTCGCGGTGCCAGACCCGCGGCCCCCAGCGCTTGTCGAGGTCACGGCGGAAGCGACGGCGGTAGGCGGGGTCGGAGAAGAGCGCGTTGCGGTCCACCTCCTCGGTCAAGTGCAGGGCCTCCTCCCCGGCCCCGAACTCCTCGAAGACCACGAGGTCGACCCCGTCGGCGTAGACCTCGAAGGGGACCGGCAGCGACTGCCAGCGCAGGTCGGACCCCGTGAGACGCTCCCAGAGGCGCGTGCCCCCGAGCGCTGCGGCCGAGAGCCAGGGGTCGGACTTCGTGTCGGCGATGGTGATGAGCGTGGTCTTCAGCGCCTTGCGCAGGCCGAAGCCGGCGCTCTCGATCAGGTAGAGCAGCGCGTTCACCTTGGTGGTGATGTTCGGCGCAGACTGCAGCACCGCGCCGCGCCGACGGAGGATGCCGTGCAGGCGGCGGTACTCCCCCCAGGTGGCGAAGGTCGACGGCAGCGGGCGCGAGCGGGCGCGGGTCCCGCCCACCTTGTCCCAGGGGTTGGTCATGCACGAGAGGCCCAGGAAGCCCTCGTCGATCGCGCCCTCGAGCATCGCGTCGAGCCGGGCCTGCTCCTCGCGGGTCGGGCGGGTGCGACGGTCGGTGGAGCGCTCGAGCCCCATCACGGCGGTCCGCATGTCGGAGTGGCCGACGTAGGCCATGACGTTGGGTCCGAGCGCGAGGCTGTCGAGGTGTTCGGCGTAGGCGCCCGGGTCGCTCCAGTGCTTTCCCTGCAGGGCGGCCATCACGCAGTCGTGAGGCACGGCCTCGACCCGCGAGAAGAGGTCGGCGCAGTCGCGCGGCGACGAGAACACCGTGCCCAGCGAGCACGAGCCGATGCACACCGTGGTGACGCCGTGGCGGACCGACTCCCCGAGCCCCGGGGCGAGCAGCACCTCGGCGTCGTAGTGGGTGTGGTTGTCGACGAAGCCGGGCGTGACCCACCGCCCGGTGGCATCGATGCAGCGGTCCGCGCCCGTGCGATCGAGGTAGGGACCGATGGCCACCACCCGCCCCTCCTTCACCGCGACGTCCGCGCGCACCGGCGCCCCTCCGCTTCCGTCGATCACGAGGCCCGAGTGGATCAGCAGGTCGTAGGGCATGGGCACAACATAGAAAGCGTTCGATTGCTATCTTAGTGCACTCCCGCGGGGTCAGCCACCGGAGGATCCCGGAGGCCACGCGTGACGATCGGGTGGACCTCCGCGGAGTCCCACGGCACGTCCGGCCACCAGCGCTCCAGGGTGGGCAGGGGCTCGAGCTCGAAGCTCGCCCCCGGACGAGGCGCCACGACCGGCACGCCCCGCTCCTCGACGGCCACCAGCACGCGCTCGATGGGCTCGGTCCAGCCGTGGAGCGCGAGGTTCCAGAGCCCCCAGTGGATCGGCATCAAGACCTCGCCGCGCACCCACCGGTGGGCCGTGACCGCGTTCTCCGGGCCCAGGTGCCAGTCCGGCCAGTCCCGATCGTAGGCGCCCACCTCGAACATCGTCAGGTCGAAGGGCCCGTAGCGCTCGCCGATCGTCTGGAGGGCCGAGAAGAGCCCGGTGTCGCCGGAGAAGAACACGCGGTGTTCCGGGCCCACGAGCGCGTACCCCGCCCACAGCGTGCGGTTCTGGTCGAACACCTGGCGCCCCGACGCATGGCGCGCGGGCGTGGCCACGACCTCGACGGCCCCCACCTGGACGGAGTCCCACCAGTCCACCTCGGTGATGCGCTCCGGAGGCACCCCCCAGTAGGCCAGGTGGGCTCCGACACCCAGCGGGGCCACGAAGCGTGTGTCCCAGTCGGCCATGCGCTGGATGGTCTCGACCTGGAGGTGGTCGTAGTGGTCGTGCGACAAGAGCACCGCGTCGGGCACTGGCAACGCGTCGAGGGGAATCGGTGGCGCGTACCAGGTGGCCGGCCCCGCCCAGGTGAAGGGCGACGCCCGTCCTCCGAAGATCGGGTCGGTCAGCACCGTGACCCCATCGATCTCGATGAGCTGGGTGCTGTGCCCGAGCCAGGTCACCCGCAGCCCGGAGCGCGGAGCGGACGCAAAGCGGCTGGCGTCGCCCCGCTCCACGGCAACAGGTTGTTCCGGCGAGCCGTACGCAGACGCCCGCGACCAGCTCGTGAACATCCCGACGTAGTTGTTCCACATCGGCTCCTCGTTCACGAACACGCCGTCCTCCCACTGGGGCGACGCCTCCATGCGGGCGCGTCGCTCGTCGTCGGGGCCGTGCCCGAGCGCCACCCAGGCGTCGGCCAGCAGGGCGGCCGCCACCAAGGTGCAGAGGCCGCCTGCGGCCACGGCGATGCGCAGGATCACGGCCTCAGGCCTCCGGCGCCACGGTGCACGCCGTGAAGGAGCGAGAGGGTACGGAGCAGCGCAGTGGCGATCACGAGACGTCCGGAAACGGGAAGCGGGAGGATGCCGTGGCGTGGTGCGGCGCGCAACACGGGGCCGGGAGGCGCGAGAGCACGCCTCGGTTAGCGGCTCCGAACGCATGGCTCGACCATCGGTCGAGCAGGAGGTGGCCGATGCCTGCACCCGCCTTCGACCGCGACTTCTGGGAAGCGCTCTGGACCCGGACGCTCCGCGACCATGCGGAGAAGGTGGCTCAGCGCCCGCCGAACCGCCACGTCATCGATCAGGCCGGGGGGCTCTCCGCGGGGCATGCACTCGATGCGGGCTGTGGCCACGGTGCCGAGTCACTGTGGCTGGCCAGCCGGGGGTGGAAGGTGACCGCCGTGGACGTCTCCGAGGCCGCTCTCGCGCACGGGCGCCGTCAGGCCACAGCGGCTTGCCCGGGCCTGGCCTCCCGGATCGCGTGGCACCAGCGGGATCTGGCGGAGTGGTCTCCAGAACCGCGAGCCTACGACCTGGTCGTGATGGCCTACGTGCACATCCCCGGGGACGTCTCGGCCGCTGTGCAGCGGCTTGCGGCCGGGGTGGCGCCCGGCGGCACGCTCCTGCTGATCGGTCATCAAGCCCTCGATCCCGAGACCGGTGAGCCGACCATCGCGGCCGCGCAGGTCCAGGTGTCGCTCGCGGACGTCGCCGCGCTGAACGCACACGACTGGACGCCTGTGGTGGCGGAGCACCGACCGCGAGCAGCTGGCGGAGGCGTGGACGCCGTGATCTGCCTGCGCCGCGCGTGCGCTGCGAGCTGAGCGAACTTCGCACCGGTTGTATCCTTGCCCGCAGCGACCCCGTCCGCGCTTGGAGATAGATGTCGCCGCGCCATCACAAGTCGATTGGCGAAGGGTGGATCCATGTCGAAGCCGAAGAAGCAGTTGCCTCTCTGGACCTTGAGGGAAGGAGACGGAGCGACCGTCGCGTTCGCCATCCATGCCGGCCACGAGCTTCGTTCCGACGTGGCGAAGGAGCTCCAGCTCTCGGAAGACCAGCGCCTCCGCGAGGAGGACCCGTTCACCGACGGATGGACCGTCGTCGCGCCCACCGCGATCTGCGCCACGCACTCGCGGTTCCAGGTCGACTTCAACCGGTCCCGCGCGACGGCGGTCTACCGCAGGCCCGAAGACGCCTGGGGCCTGAAGCTCTACGCCGACGGACCGAGCGACCGGAGCGTCGCCACGTCCCTCGCCGAGTACGACGCGTTCTACGCCGAGGTCGAACGGGTGCTCCAGGCCGCCATCGAGCGCCACGGGCGGATCCTGGTGCTCGACCTGCACAGCTACAACCACCGCCGCTCCGGTCCCGGCACGGAGGCCGACCCGGCCCAGAACCCGCAAGTGAACATCGGCACCGGCTCGCTCGATCGGAAGCGTTGGGCGCCCGTGGTCGACGCCATGATGGCTGGCCTCCGCGCGCACGACTTTCCCGGAGGGGCCCTGGACGTGCGCGAGAACGTGCGCTTCCGGGGCGGGCACCTCTCGCGCTGGATCCATGAGCGCTTCCCGCGCGACGCGTGCGTGCTCGCCATCGAGGTCAAGAAGTTCTTCATGGACGAGTGGACCGGCAAGCTCGACAAGGCGCAACACGCCGCTGTGCTCGAAGCCCTCCGCGCTGCCACGCCAGCGGCGGAGGCCGCGCTGCCGTCGGTGTCGTCCCGCCCCACGCGGAGCCGCAGCCGCAGCGCTCGCCTGCACCGCGAGAAGGCCATCCGCATCGGCTTCGTGATCAACGACTTCGAGACCGAACGGGCCGGCTACACCACCATCCGCCTCGCGCTCGCGGCTCGTCGCGCCGGACACGAGGCCTGGCTGATGACCGTCGGGGACCTCGCCTACGACCCCGACGAGCACATCCGCGCCCACGCGCGCACGGTTCCGAACAAGGCCTACAAGGACGGCAAGGCCTTCCTGGAGGCCATCCGCGGCCCTCGTGCGGTCCGGGAACGCATCACCGTGGACGAGCTCGACGTGCTCATGCTCCGGAACGACCCGGCCAACGACACCCTCATCCGACCCTGGGCGGTCGGGGCCAGCATCACCTTCGGGCGCATGGCCGCCCGGCGTGGAACCATCGTGGTCAACTCGCCCGAGGGTCTGGCCCAGGCGAACTCCAAGATGTACTTCCAGGGCTTCCCCGAGGAGGTGCGGCCGCGCACGCTGATCACGCGCAACGCTGCCGACGTGAAAGCCTTCGTTCGCGACGCCAACCGCAGGGTCGTGCTCAAGCCGCTGACCGGCAGTGGTGGCCAGAGCGTGTTCCTGATCGAGCCTCAGGACGTGGCCAACATGAACCAGATGATCGAGGCCGTCACCCGGGACGGCTACGTCATCGCGCAGGAATACCTGCACCGCGCGGCCCAGGGCGACATGCGGCTCTTCGTGATGAATGGTGAGCCGCTGATGCACAAGGGTCGCTACGCGGCGTTCCGGCGCGTGCGGACCGGAGGCGATCTGCGCAGCAACATCCATGCAGGCGGCAAGCTGGCCAAGGCGGACGTCACACGGGAGGCCCTGGAGCTCGTGGAGATGGTGCGTCCGAAGCTGGTCCAGGACGGCATGTTCCTGGTCGGTCTCGACGTCGTCGGCGACAAGCTCATGGAGATCAACGTGTTCAGCCCCGGGGGGCTCGGCAGCGCCCAGAAGTTCGAGGGGGTGGACTTCTCCGTGGCCGTGATCCGGGCGTTGGAACGCAAGGTCGGCTTCATGACCTACTACAGGCGCGACTTTGACAACTCTAACATCGCGACCCTCTAAGAACCACGCCGATCGGGCGGCCGCGCTTCGGGCCAAGCTCGAAGGCGGCGTACCGGTGCGCCAGATCCTCCCCGGCGACGTGCGGGTGCACGTCGACCGCCCGCTGCCCTTTCTCTGCCTCCAGCGCGGTCCGGACGCGACCCTCGTCGACGGCGAAGCCGCCTACCTGCTCGACCCGGTCCACAAGGACCCCGGTCCACGCGCGGTGGCCCGCGAGCTCGCGCTGCTTGCGCAGGAGCGCTACGGCGGCTTCCTGTTGATGGAGCTGGTCCCGACCGAGGTGGGCGCGCACGACGACCCGATCCGGGTCTACACGGACGACAACGACCTGAGCGTCGAGCTTGCAGGCGTGTTGGCCCGCCACCTGGGACGCCTCCGCATCGCGGGCCGCGCCCAGACCGTTGGCGTGCTCCCCCGGGTGCGCGGCGCCCGTGGACCGCGGCCTCTCCTCGGTCGCAAGCTCGCCGCCGAGCTCGGCTGCGTGCAGCTCACCGTCGCCATCGACGCCACGTGGAAGAACGAGGGCGGTGAGCTTCCCGGCCTCCTCCGAAGGGCCCGCAAGATCGTCGGCGCGGCCATGCGCCACACGGCCTACCGCTTCGCGAAGGACCACACCACCTACCGCACCACCTCGTGGCATGCGCTCGGTCGGCGAGCCGTCGTCAAGGCGGTCTGGACGGTCGACGAGCAGCTCTCGAGGGTGGCGCGCAGCTTCGACTTCCTGCTCTGCGTGAGTCCCGTCAACGGCGACGGCGCCTGGAGGGCTTTCCAACGGAGCGGCTTCGAGAAGGTCCCGTTGCTCCGGTACCGCCCGCTGCCCGTCGACCCCGGCGAGCTGAAGCGGACGCTGTACCGCATCCCCATCGAACGCGTCGAAGATCCGACCCTGAGCGACCTCTTCCTCGAGAAGCGGGCCGAGCTCGACCGCCAGCTCACGATGTTGGGAGACCGAGGCACGCCCCGCTTCGTGTACGGGAGCCTCGCCGCCTACGGGGCGTGCTCCTCGGCCCTGGTCCGTCGCGCCGAGGAGGTGCTGGAGACCGTCTCCGCGACGGCGCGGGGACGCCACTCCGGCGCTTCGGTCGACGCAACGGAGTTCGCGCGGCGGGCGGAAGAGGAGCTGGCCTGGTACCGCGAGCGCTGGAAAGGCTTCGACGCTTCGGTCGAGATCCGAAGCGACATGAGCGGCGGCCTGATGGTGTCCCAGGGGAGGCTGCTGGTGCCCGGCAACACCTCCACGCCCGCGGCGCGCGTCGACGCCCTCATCCAGCACGAGGTCGGCACCCACCTGCTCACCTGGTGCAACGGGCGGTCCCAGAGGCTGAAGCAGCTCCAGCACGGACTCGCGGGCTACGAGGAGCTGCAGGAAGGGATCGCTGTCCTGGCCGAATACCTCGCGGGCGGCATGTCACCGGCGCGGCTTCGGATCCTGGCCGGCCGGGTGATCATCGCGGACGCCTGCGCGGGCGGCGCGAGCTTCATCGACTCCTACCGCCTGCTGCGCCGCTACGGCTTCGGCAAGCGCGCAGCGTTCAGCCTCGTCGTCCGCATCTACCGCTCGGGCGGGTTCACCAAGGACCTGGTCTACCTGAGGGGCTTGCTGACCGTTCTCGACCACCTGAGCCAGGGTGGAGCTCGAGCCACTCTTCGTGGGCAAGATCGCGGCCACGCACCTCCCCATCGTGCGTGAGCTCCAGAGCCGACGGGTCCTCACCCCGCCGGGTGTGCTCCCGCGGTACCTGGAGCGCCCCGAGGCGCAGGTGCGCTTGGAGCGCGTTCGCAACGGGCTCCAGGTGCACGAGCTGCTCGAGGCCTGAGCCGTGCAGACTGACCCTGGGTCTCACCGCGATCACTGAAGAGGAGTCCCCATGTCCGGACTTCGCGTCGTCGGAATCGTCTTGTCGGCGCTCGGCGTCGTCGCCGCTGTCTTCCCTGCCTGGTTCGGGCCCCTCACCGGGGCGACCGAGCCGACGGCGGACCTCTTCGAGGCTGTCGAACGCCGGGTCCGCGGAGGCATGGTGCTCGGGTTGGGCCTGGCGTTGATCGCCGTGCCCTCGCTTCGTCCCTGGTCCACGAGCCTTCCCCTGGCCGTCTTCTACTTCATGACCGGGGCGCTCGCGGCCCGTCTCCTCGGCCTGATGATCGACGGCGCCGTTCCAAAGCAGTGGCTGCTGGTTGCGGTGGAGGCCGTCGTGATGGCCGTGGCCGCGCTCTGGCTGTGGCGTAGCGGTGGGGCCGCGCCCTGAGCCGCGGGTCCAGCCGGTGTCCGGCCGTTCAAGACGCCCCGCCGAACTGCACCGACCGCTTGGTGAAGGGCCCCCACGCCCAGCCCTCGATCGGGAAGGACACCGGCTCGCCCTCGGCGGCCGCAGCAGCGACGATGACGGGGACGTAGTGTTCGGTCCTGGGGTGAGCGAGCCGGGCGGCGGGAGCACGGGCCGCGAAGTCGGCCAGCGCGTCGAGGTCGCCGGAGCGCAAGACGTCGGCCACCCAGGCGTCGAAGTCGGCCGCCCACGCCGGCGGCTCGGTGGCCTGCCAGTCGATGGCTCGGAGGTTGTGGGTGAGGAAGCCGCTGCCCATGACCATCACCCCCTCGGCGCGCAGGGGAGCGAGGGCGCGGCCCATCTCGAGCAGCTCGCCTGGCGACAACGACGGTAGCGAGACCTGGAGGACCGGCACGTCGGCGTCGGGGTACATGGCCACCAGCGGGACGTAGGCACCGTGGTCCAGGCCGCGGTCCGGGTCCTCGGCCGTGGCCAGCCCCGCCTCGCGTGCGAGCTCCCGCACCCGCCGGGCGAGCGCCGGCGCCCCTGGCGCTGCATAGGTCTGCTCGTAGTACCGCTGGGGGAAGCCCCAGAAGTCGTGGTGCAGCGGCACCGTGCGCGTTGCCCCGATCGAGATCGGTCGCGCCTCGTAGTGGGCGCACACCACCAGGATGGCTTCGGGGCGGGGCAGCGCCCTGCCCCAGCTCGCCAGCTCGGCGACCCACACGGGATCGTCGAGGAGCGGCGGGGCACCGTGGGCGACGAAGGTGGCCGGGAAGGGCCTCACGACGCGGTCCGGTCAGCGGTGAGCTCGATCGTCAGCACCACGTTGTCCTGGATCAGGTCGTCGGGCATGCCAGGGTAGACGACCCCGAAGTCCCGGC
Organism: uncultured Enterobacterales bacterium; assembly: GCA_964604675.1. Classification (GTDB taxonomy): domain Bacteria; phylum Myxococcota_A; class UBA796; order UBA796; family CAJQPC01; genus CAZSAT01. The sequence continues at coordinate 5,781 of CAZSAT010000148.1, read as the reverse complement.
GGTCGATCACGAACTCGGCCTTCGCCGTGACGTCGGAGCCGCTGGTGCTGACGCTCGCGGGAAAGGCGATCGCCTTCTTGGTGCCGCGAAGCGTGAGCTCGCCGGTGACCTGGTGGGTGGCACCACCGGGCCCGGCCTCGCGGGCGATCCGGCTGGACGCGAACGTGGCGGTGGGCCACTGCGCCACGTCGAAGAAGTCCGGGGACTGCAGGTGCGCGGTGAGCTTGTCGACGTCGGCCCTCAGAGAGCTCATCTGCACGGTGGCCTCGATGCCGACCACGTCGTCGCCCGAGAGCTTCAGCGCGCCGCTCCAGTCGTCGAACACGATGTCGTGGGTCGCGGTGACCTTGGCTCCGAGCGCGTGGATGCGCGACCGGGAGGTGTCCACGGCGAGGGTGCGGCCCTGGATCGACTGCGTCTGGGTGGTCGGCTCGACCACCTCCGCGGCGACCTTCCCGGAGCCGACGTCGTCGACACAGGCCGAGGCGAAGAGGAGGGGAAGAGCGAGGAGGGAGAGGGTACGAGCGTTCATGGCGATCTCGGCGCTGGGGGTTGGAGCCCGTGGAGCGGGCCTGTCCCCAACGTATACAGTTGCTCCATCGGTACAATGACGCAAAGATGCTCCTCAAAGTTGCGCTGGAGCTACCCATAAACCTGAACGACCTGGACACGTTCGTCGCCGTGGTCGAGGCCGGCACCTTCACCCAGGCGGCCCAGCAGCTCGGCGTCCCCAAGTCCACGGTCAGCCGCCGCGTGGCCAGGCTCGAGGCGCACCTCGGCACGGGACTGCTGACCCGCTCGTCGCGGTCCTTCGAGATCTCCGACGACGGACTGGCCTTGTATGCACGCTGCGCCCCGGCGCTCCGGGACATCAGAGACGTCGAGCGCGACCTGGCGGACTCCGCCTCCTCCCCGCGGGGCCGGGTCCGGGTCACGACCTCGATCGACGTCGGCACGAGCCAGTACCTGGCCGAGCTCCTGGCGAGCTACTCGGAGCGCTACCGCGACGTGCGCGTTCACCTCCAGATCACGAACCGGGTGGTCGATCTCCTCGAGGAGAACATCGACCTCGGCTTTCGCAGCCACATCGGGGCCTTGCCGAGCCGGGACGACCTGGTGACGCGCACGATCGGCCCCGTGACGCTTGGGGTGTTCGCGAGCCCGTCCTACGTGGCCCGCCATGGCGAGCCCGCGAGCCTGGACGCGCTCGGCGAGCACCGAACGCTGTCGCACAACAGGGCGTACCTGGCCGAGTGGCCTGCGCCACCGGACCTGACCGCTGACGACTACCGCCCACTCGCATCCATGATGGCGGCTGGCGCGGGCATCGGTGTGTTGCCGGACTTCGTCGCCGCGTCCTACGTCGCCGAGGGCCGCCTCGTGAGGGTGCTCTCCGACTGGACGGTTCCACCGGCCACGCTGTCGCTCGTGTGGCTGCGGAGTCGGCACCTGGCGCCTCGCGTGCGGGCCTTCATCGACCTGGCGGTCGCGCGGGCCCGGCTCGGCGGCCTTTGGTGAGGAGCGTTCACGTCGGTGTCTCCTCCCAGGCACCCACGTCAGCTCGGGAACGTCGCCGCGCCAGGGGGCGGACGGACGAACGGCAGCGTGCTTCTCCTCGGCCAATAAGATCACAAACGTTATTATCTAGTCGAGCTATGCACGAGATCGTTCTCCAGGGAAGGTGATGCGCGCGACCGGCCACTACGAGCGCACCAGCGTGGCTGGCGAAGAGGTCGCGGCCTTCGTGCCCGCGCCGCTGCCACCTCGGGATCCGCCTCTCGACCTGGAGACCAGTCTGCGCGAGCGCCTCCACACCGCCGAGGCCGCCCTCGCCCGCCTGGAGCTGGCGGGAGCCATGGTCCCGTCGCTGGACTGGTTCATCTACGCTTTCGTCCGCAAGGAGGCGGTCCTCTCCTCGCAGATTGAGGGCACCCAGGCCTCCCTGGTCGATCTGCTGGCGTTCGAGGCCCAGGAGGAGGGCTCCGACCCCGACGCCGACGTCGAGGAGGTCTGCAACTACCTCGACGCGGTCGGGCATGCGCGGACCGAGCTGGCGAGTCCGACGGGGTTGCCGCTCTCGATCCGCTTGCTTGGCGAGACCCATCGGCGCCTGCTCTCCGGAGTGCGCGGGGGGACCAAGCAGCCAGGTGAGCTTCGCCGCAGCCAGAACTGGGTGGGCGGCTCGCGGCCGGGCAATGCGTCCTTCGTTCCGCCGCCCCCCCACCTCGTGGCTTCCACGTTGTCCGACCTCGAGCGCTACATCCACCACGACGACGGGCTCCCGCCGCTGATCCGGGCCGGACTGGTGCACGTCCAGTTCGAGACCATCCACCCCTACCTGGACGGCAACGGCCGGATCGGCCGTCTCCTCGTGGCCCTGCTCCTTGAGCACTGGGGCCTGCTCACCCGACCCCTGCTCTACCTGAGCCTCTTCTTCAAGCGACACCGCTTCGAATACTACCGCCGCCTCGACGGCGTCCGAACGACGGGCGACTGGGAGGGATGGCTGGACTTCTTCCTCGACGGCATCGCCACCGTCTCGGAGGAAGCCGTAGACAGCGCCAAGGAGCTGCACGGGCTGGTGACGGCCGACGGCGATCGTCTGCTGGAGCACGACCAGGCCACCGTGACGGCCCTGCGCCTGTTCAAGGCGCTCCCCAAGCGCCCGATGCTGACCGTGGGGGCTGCGACGGCCATGCTTGAGACCAGCCGACCCACCGCTGCAAGGGCGATGGACGCCCTCGTGGCGGCCGGGATCCTCGCAGAGACCACTGGCCGCAAGCGGGACCGCACATTCGCCTACAGCCGGTATCTGGACAAGCTCAGGGTCGGGACCGAGCTCGACGTAGGCTGAAGACGCCGGGCCGCCCGTGCACCCCCTTTGCGCCACCTCAGCCTCGAGTACGCTCGCACCCGTGCCCGATCTCCCCTCCGGCCTCTACGACCAGATCGTCACCCTGGCGCTACAACGTCGGCTCGACGCCCCCGAGCTCCACGCCGGGCGCGTCCCCCTGAGCCCCGACACCTCGCCCGAGGCCCTGGCCCGGCACGTCGAGCGCTTCACGGCGGCGGTCTTGTCGTCGGTGAAGGGCACCGCATCCGAACGCATCGCCAAGCAGATCCAGCTCACCAACCAGCTCCTCGACTGCCTCGCACGGCACCACGACGGCGTGCACACAGATGACCGCGTCACCCCGGAGCGGCTCCTCCAGGTGCTGCACGCCCACCATGTCCGGCTCGGCACCAGCGAGCTGCCCCGGCCCTCCATTCCGCTCCGCCACAGCGACCTCATCGTCAACGGTCCGAAAGACCTCCGAGTCGGGCGCGAGATCCAACGCGAGATCGTCTCCGCCGACAGGGTCGACGTGCTCGTCTCGTTCGTGAAGTGGACCGGCTTCGTCGAGCTCCGCGACGCCCTCCGCGCCCTCAGCGACCGCCACGACGGGCGGCCACCGCTACGGGTGCTCACCACCACGTACATGGGCGCCACCGACCACGAGGCGCTCGACGCGCTCGTCGCGCTCGGGGCCGAGGTCCGCGTGAGCTACGACGCACGCCGCACCCGCCTCCACGCCAAGGCCTGGCTCTTCCACCGCGACACGGGTTTCTCCACGGGCATCGTCGGCTCCTCGAACCTCTCGCACGCCGCGCTCCGAGACGGGTGCGAGTGGAACGTGCGCCTCTCCAAGGTCGACAACGCCCCCATCCTGCGCAAGTTCGAGGCAACCTTTGCGCAATACTGGGACGAAGGCGCGTTCGAGGCCTACGACCGCGACCGCTTCGTCGAGGTGCTCGCCGCCCGGCGCAACCCCGAACGCGACGCACTGGCCGCCGCGGTCAGGCTCCATCCCTACCCCCACCAGACCGCCGTGCTCGAAGCCCTGGAAGCCGAGCGCGTCGCGGGCCACCGCCACAACCTCGTCGTCGCCGCCACGGGCACCGGCAAGACCGTGATCGCCGCGCTGGACTACAAGGCCCTCTGCAAGCAGCTCGGCGGCCGACCCAGCCTGCTCTTCCTCGCGCACCGCCGGGAAATCCTCGAGAAGAGCCGGGCGACCTACCGCGCCGCGCTCGGCGACGGAGGGTACGGCGAGCTGCTCACTGGCACCGACAAGCCCCTGGTCGGCCGCCACGTTGTGGTCCGACCGGCTGGTGCTCGACGAGCTCGCCCAGCTGATGGAGCTGCTCGACGACCGTCTCAGCAAGCGCACCCAGCCCCTGCCCGGCCTGCCCTTTCACGTGCACGGCACCTACAGCCGCGACGAGGTGAGCGCCGGCCTGGTCGAGCTCCGCAAGGGCAAGCTCTTGCGCACCCAGGGCGGCGTCTACAAGTGCGAGGAGCATCGCTGCGACGTGCTCTTCGTCACGCTCGACAAGGACGAGAAGGACTTCACACCGACCACGCTCTACAACGACTACCCCCTGTCCCAGCGTCGCTTCCACTGGGAGAGCCAGAGGGCCACGCGCCTGGAGTCGCCCACGGGTCGTCGCTACGCGCACCCGCCGGAGGACTGGCGCATCCTGCTCTTCGTGCGCCAGGCGAAGACCGACGAGCGGAACCTCACGATGCCCTACCTGTTCCTGGGGCCCGTCCGGTGCGTGTCGGCCACGGGCAGCCAGCCCCTCCAGATCGTCTGGGAGCTGGAGCGACCGATGCCCGCAGCCTGGTTCAACGACGTGAAGATCGCAGCCGGGTAGCGTGCAGATCACCGGTGGCCCACCCATCGCCGGCCACGTGAGCAGGGAGGGCTGTGATTGCGCAAACCGAGGACCCGACGGGAGCTGCTGGACCTGCTGGGCAAGGCGGTGGACTCGAACAGCGAGCTGAGGATCCTGAGGCGGTGGGACGAGCGCAGCGAGCGGCCCAGGGCGCACACCACGGCCAACGTGTTCGGCGCCATGCTCTTCGACCTGCTGGTCGACTTCGCGCCGCAGGAGGTCGCGCTCGAGGTGCAGGGCCTCTTCGAGGAGCACGAGCTCGAGGGCGCCCTCGACCCCATGACCGACCTTGTACGCCGTCATGCCCCGGAGGCGCACGTCAAGGACGCCAAGGTCTGGTCCTTCCTGCTCATGGCTCGCACGAAGTCGGAGCGGAAGAACGTCGTGCGACTGCTGGGCAAGATCTGAAGGCACCCGCCGTGGCCCACGAGCGGCACGGAGGCCACCGTCGGGACCATGGGGTGGATGCCGAGATCCCCGATCGCTCCGATCAACGTTGCATTCGGCAGTGGGCGGGGCGTAAGGGGGTGAGATCGCGTGGGTGGGCGAATCTGGGAGGGCGTGGAGTCGCAGGGAGTGGCGCGTAGTCGTGGGCGGTAGCTTCCCGGTGCACCCTCGGTGCGCCCTCCTATCAGAGCCGCTCCACGTCGGACTGGAGGGCGCCGATAGGCACGGCCCGAATCTCCTCGCCAAGGGGGAAGGTAGCGTTGCCCGCGTGCACGACCTCTAGCCGGTCGAGCTTCAAGTCCCGCATCGCGATGGTCATCGAGCGAGTCCTGCGGGGAGCAGAGGAACGCTTGAATTCGAAGCCCCGGCGCACGTTGCCGCGCACCACCAACAAGTCCAACTCGGCGCCCCCGTGGGTGGCCCAGAAGAAGCACTCTCGCGGCTCGGCCCCGAGGCACCGGACCACCTGACCCATGGCGAAGCCCTCCCAGCTCGCGCCGAGCTTCGGGTGGGCGAGCAGATCGTGCTCGGAACCGAGTCCCAGGAGCGCATGGAGCAGTCCGCTGTCCCGCACGTAGACCTTGGGCGCCTTCACCTGCCGCTTGGACAGGTTCT
>CAZSAT010000147.1:0-16777 GCA_964604675.1 uncultured Enterobacterales bacterium | reverse complement strand
CACCGACACCGACACCGACACCGACACGGACACCGACACCGACACCGACACCGACGTCGACCTCACCGTGACCGAGACGACGGTGGACGCCACCAGCTACGACACCTGGGTCTACCTCGACCTCGACACGCTGTCCGTCGTCGAGCCGTCCGACCCTTCGGACTCCACCGAGTGGGACATCGGCTTCCTGCGCTCCACCGTGATCGTGAACGGCGGCGTGAGCGGCACCGGGGGCGTGGAGGTCGCGCCCTTCGAGGGCTACTACGACGAGTTCGAGACGAACACGCAGGCGCCCCCGCACGGCTGGATCACCGACGAGGCGGACGCCGACGGCGACGACGTGCCCGAGTACGCCATGGGCGGCTGGTACGACTACGACAGCACCACCCACACGCTGAGCCCGGCGGACGTCCTGTACTTCGTGCATGGCACCGGCGGTGGCTACTTCCGTCTGCGCTTCCTCGACTACTACGACGGCCAGGGCACCTCGGGCATGGTGAGCTTCGAGTCCAGCGCCGTCGAGGGGTACTGAGCGATGACGGTAGACGCCGCGGTCGTCGGTCGCCCTGCTCGGTCCGAGGCTCCTCCTCCGCCCCACGATCCGGCCGAGCGGGCCTGCGTGTTCGAGCACGGCGACTGGCAGGTCCGGGCCTTCGCCTGGAACGACGACAAGCACGCCTACCTCGCACCCCGCGGGATGCTGCACCTCCAGCTCTGGAACCCCAGGGCGGGGCTCTCGATCCTGACGCGCTCGATTCTCACCGGTGGCGCCTTCGAGCTGTGGTCTCCCGCGGGCCGGTGGCGCGTCTGCTGCTACGGCCACCTGGCCCGGACCCTCCTCGACGAGCTCGGCACGGCGCCCCCCTGCCCGCGGCTGGTCGACCACTTCGAGACGTGGCTCGTCCTGGCTGCCCAGATCGGCGCGGTGCCGAAGCCGAGGCCGTCATGACGCTGCGCCCGGTGCCCGAGATCGCGGAGGGGACCCTGCGCCGCCTGGTCTGCGTCGCCCTGACGCCCCGGGCGATGTGTGCGCTGCTCGACGAGCCCTACGAACCGGCCGTCCGCGCACCTGCCATTGCCGAACGTCTCGTCCGCACCGCTCGCCGCGATCCGGCGGCGGCCGAACGGCTGGAAGGGGCGCTGGACCGGGCCTTCGCGCACACTGGGGACTTTCCCCGCGCGATCGCGTGGCTCTGTCCGTTGCTGCGCATCGCCATGACGACGGGAGACGGTGCCCGTATCGCCGCGGTGCTCTGGTGCGCGGCCCGCCACCCCGGCGTGGCCTGGCGCTGCTTCGAGCGTCGCGCCGAGGGTGCGCTCGAGCTGGCGGCTCTCCAGCGCCTGGCCCGGACCCCTTCCCATCCCCCGAACCCCGTAACGAGGACCCTCTCGATGACCGATGACTGCACCGAACGCGAAACCCTGGCCCGCGCCGCTCACATGCGCGTCGACCGCTGTGGCTGCGGTGCCCTGCACCTGGCCGTGGCCCACGTGACGCTGCGCTTCGACGAGGACGCGCTCACCTGCCTCTACGAGACGCTCGGTGAGGCGCTCGGGAGCCTGGCGCTGCGCAGGCTCCGGGAGCGACCGGCGCTGCGGCTGCTTGAGGAGCCATCGCAGAGCGCCGCGAAGTGAGCTTCAGCGTGCGGAAACTCCCGTGTTGACGTCCCTGCTCATCACGCTGCGCGAGGGTCTGGAGGCCGCCCTGATCGTGGGGATCGTCCTCGGATGTCTGGACCGCCTCGGAGCCGGTGACCGCCACCGGGCGGTCTGGCTGGGCGTGGGTCTTGCCGTCGTCGCCAGCGGGATCGTCGGCGTGGGGCTCTCGGCGACGGTGGGCGGGCTCGAAGGGGCGTCGGAGCAGCTCTTCGAGGGGTTCGCGATGCTCACCGCGGCAGCGGTCCTCACGTGGATGATCTTCTGGATGCGGCGGCACGCCGCGACCATCCGGAGTGAGCTGGAGGCGGGGGTCTCCCGGGCCGTGGGGGCGGGGTCCGGGGTCGGGCTTGGCGTGCTGGCCTTCGTGGCGGTGTTTCGGGAGGGGGTGGAGACGGCCCTGTTCCTGTACGCCGCAAGCCGAAGCGCATCGGCGGGCGCTGTCTGGGCGGGCTCGCTGGTTGGCCTCGGAGTTGCCGTGCTGCTGGGCGTCCTTCTCTATCGCGGCTTGCGAGTCCTGAGTCTCCGCGCCGTGTTCCAGGTCACCGGGGCGATGCTCGTCGTGTTCGCCGCCGGCGTGCTCGCCCACGGGCTGCACGAGCTGCAGGAGGCCGGCATCGTCCCGGTGCTCGTCGATGCCGTGTGGGACACGGGGATGTTGCTCGACGACCACGGTCCGGTCGGCTCCTTCGCCCGGTCGCTGTTGGGCTACGACCACGACCCCTCGCTGGTCCAGGTGGTCGCGTGGCTGGGGTATCTCCTCGCGGCCCTTGGCTTCTTCTTCCGTCCTACCCACTCACCTGCGGGTCCATCCTGATGTTCTTCCTCCACCAACTGGCGCTCGCCGCCCTGCTCACCGCCTGCAGCGCAGGCACCGACCCCGCCTCCGACCCGCCGCCAGAGGCTTCCCCGTCGAGCTACTCGCCCACGACGCGCACGTACTTCCTCGCGGCAGAAGAGGTGGACTGGGACTATGCGCCATCGGCAAGCAACCGGATCCGACCCGAGATGGGCCTCGGCGTGTGGGGCGAGCAGCGCACCTACCCCAAGGTTCGGTATGTCGGGTACACGGACGCCACCTTCACCGAGCGGCTGGTTCAGCCCGAACACGAGGGCATCCTCGGGCCGACCCTGCGAGCAGTCGTGGGTGACACCCTGGAGGTCCACTTCCGCAACGATGCATCGAGGCCCTACAGCATCCACCCGCACGGAGTCTTCTACGACAAGGACAACGAGGGCGCCCCCTATGCTGGCATCCCCGGTGCCGGGCACCAGGTCGCGCCCAGAGGCGAGTACACCTACCGGTGGTCGGTGCCCCCGCGGGCAGGCCCTGGGCCGGAGGACGGAAGCTCCGTCGTCTGGCTCTACCACTCCCACGTGAACCCGTCGGCGGACGTCAACGCCGGCCTGTCCGGCGCGATCATCGTCACATCGGCGGATCGCGCGAGCGCCGAAGGCACGCCCGACGACGTGGACCGCGAGTTCGTGACGCTGTTCGAGGTGTACGACGAGAACAGCGACGGCGGCGAGGAAGAGGGTGACCTGATGCACGCGATGAACGGCCGCATCTTCGGCAACCTGGACGGGCTGTCGATGGTCTCGGGTGATCGCGTGCGGTGGTACCTGCTCGCGCTGGGCAGCGAAGTGGACCTTCACACGCCGCACTGGCATGGCGACACGGTGCTCCAGGCAGGGCGCAGGACCGACACCGTGGAGCTGCTGCCCGCGTCGATGCTCGTGGCCGACATGGTCGCCGAGAACCCGGGGACGTGGCTGTTCCACTGCCACGTGGCCGATCACGTCGAGGCGGGCATGATCGCGCTCTACCGGGTCGGCGAAGGGGGGGATGATGCCGCCACGCCGTGAGCCGTCGTGGGCGCTGCTCGTGGGCTCGCTGGTCGCGCTGTGCTCGGTAGCCCCCACGCCGGCGCATGCGAGCTGCGGGCTGGACCAGTGTCCGATCGACGCGGCCCCCACGTCGTCCGATGCACCCGCCGTGGCGCTTCGCTCGCACACTCGCGTCTCGGCCGCAGCCGGAGCCACCGGCGCCTGGTACGGCGAGACCTACGTCGGCGCGCTGGTCCTCGCGCCGGGCTCCGTCCGGCTGGGCGGGAGCCTGCCCCTGGTCGCCCTGTCCACACCCGAGGGGACGGTCGCCGGCGTCGGCAACGCCGTTGTCGTGGTCGACTGGGCGGTCCCGGTTCGATCTTCGACCTGGCGTGCCGCGGTCGGCTCGCAGGTGGAGCTTCCCACGGCCACCGATGGGGACCTCGGCGAAGCCCACCTCATGGTGTTGCCGTACGGGCGCGTCGAAGCCTTGGGCTCCGCGTTCGGCTTCACGGTCACTGCTGGCTGGGCGAGGACCGTCGCCCCGGGGCACGGCCACTCGCACGGGCACGATGGCACCCCGCTGGTGAACCCACACTCCGACTCCGAGCTGCGCTTGCGCGGGCAGGCCGGGTGGACGCGGGCTCGCGGCCAGGACTGGCTGCGCCTCGGCCCGCAGATCGATGTGGTGCAGGAGCTCGTGGAGACCCGCAGCACGCTGGTGTCGGCTGGGCCCTTTCTCGACATCGGGACAGGGCGGACCACGATCAGGATTCGCGGCGAGCTGCCCCTCACCGAGGCGAGGCGCACGGACGCCCGAGTTGGCCTCTCGTTGAACGTGGCCCTCGGTGCGCTCCACGGCGAACACCACCCATCCGACAGCCCGGGAGCACCATGAACGAGCTCGAACACCCCGCGCAACAGGACTGCGTCGTGCCGTCCGACTGGCTTCCATGGATCGTGGCCGAAGCATCGGCGCGCGGGCTCGACCTCTGTGGTGTCGAGGACGCCGAGGGCGGGTGTTGGCGGGTGTGCTCGCCGCGCGCCCTGCTGGGCTGTGCCATGACCCTGGGTTGCAACGCGAGAATCTCGCAGCGGCCCGCGTGCGGAGGGTTCCGCACGGTCCTGTGGATCGACGCCCATGAAGGACCGCTGGGCGCCTGGTTGCCGACCGTGCGGCCGGAGCCACGCGCATGGCGGCTTCTCCTCCTCGAGGCCCTCGTCCTCGCGGGGCGCTCGGGTTGCTCGGGCAGGGCCCCGACCGCAGGAGGCAGAGCATGAGCACCTACCTGATGATCCGGTGGCTCCACATCCTCGCCGCCACGGCCTGGTTCGGTGAGGTGGTGACGATCAATGTCGTGCTTGTCCCCGTCGTCGCCCGGCTCCCACGTGAGGAAGGCGCGCGGTTTCTGGCGCGTGTCTTCCCGCGCATCTTCCGGTTGGCGTCCTGGCTCTCTGGAACGGCCGTGGTGACGGGAGCCTACCTCGCGTGGTGGCGGTATGGCTCCAACCCGGAGGTCTTGTGGACCACGTGGCCCGGGCGTGCCTTTTCGGCCGGTGCCGGCCTCGGTCTGCTGCTGACGGTCTTTCACTTCATCCTCGAACCCCGGCTCGACGGGATGATCTGCTCGGCGGCGGACCGAGGGGACCTGGACCTGTCCGACAAGGTGATCCGCCTCTTGCGAATCGTGCCGCGCGCCGGACTCGTCGTCATCGGTACCGCGCTGGTGCTCATGATGGTGGGTGCGCGGGGGATCTGACGAGCCCCTGATCGGGTCCGCCCAGCCTCCCAGCTACGCCGAGTCGCGGCACGTGTCTGCCAGGTCCCCGACCCTCCGCCTTCAATCGCAGCACAGCAGAGGCCGGGCTCACGCGGAAGGCGTCACCGCCCGTCCTGCGCCGGAGCACGTCTGTCGTCCGCTACGCTGCCGTGGCCCCTCGCCCTCCGCCTCGACTTATCCCGCTTCGTCCACCGCCGGTGCTCCGGGGTCATGTCCTCCGAGCGCGTCCTCGCCCTCGGGCGTTGAACCTCGGGAGCATCCAGATCGACGCGATATTGCGGCCGTGTACGGTTCGGCGGCCCCTGGCGGATCCCGTCGCCCGAGGCGGGCCGTCCCCAGGTGGTGCCCCTCGGTGAGAGCACCGTTGCCTTCCTGCGGGAGCTGGGGCGCCTGGGCCCCTGGCTGGTCCCCGGCCGCGACCCCAAGAAGCACCGGGTGGACCCTGAAGCGGGCGTGAAACAAGATCCGGACCGACGCAGAGGTCCAGGACGTGACCATCCACGACCTCCGCCGCACCTCCGGCCTCCACGTCGCCGAGCGGGCGGGCCTGCACATCGCGTCGAGGTTGCTCCGGCACTCCGACATCCGCGTGACAGCGTGACCGAGCGCGTCTATGTGCCCCTGGGCATCGAGGCGATGCGCGAGGCCCTGGCCGAGACCCACAAGGAACGCGGCAAGGTCATCGAGCTGGAGCCAGAGCGTCGGCGGGCGGAGTGAGCGGCGGTGGCGGCCCTCGCTGTGGGAGTGGAGGGAGGCGGTCAGGCCGGCTGGGACCACGCCCTCCGCCTTGACGCACGGGGGTTCGGGCCCCAAGTTTCGCGCTCCCGCCACCCGCTGCCGGTGCACAATGTCCTTGACCCCTGACGATCGATCTCCTGGAGAACGGCCTCGACTCCGCTCACTACGCCCTTGAGCGTCTGGCGGGCACACCGACGAAGCGCGACCTCAAGCACGCCATCCTCTTCCTCTCCTCGGCGGTCGAACTCATCTTGAAGGAGCGCCTCCGCCGCAAGGACTGGAGGCTGGTGGTGGTCAACCCGGCGAAGACGACCGAGCAGGCGTACCAGGCGGGCGAGTTCAAGAGCGTGGGGTTGGACGGCGCACTGAAGCGGTTGGAGTCGTCGTGCGGCGTCCATCTGACGAAGGAGTCGCAGGACATGCTCGCCAACTTCAAGAAGAAGAGGAACAAAGTCGAGCACTTCGGCATCGTCGACACCTCAACAGCCATCACGGGCGCGGCTGCCGAGACCCTCGGCATCCTGCTCGACTTCATCGCTGAGGAGTTGGATCCGGAGACCCTCGGCGCCGAGGACGCCGCGTTGTCGGAAGAAATCCGGGCGAGAACGGGCGAGTTCAAGGCCTTCGTGGACCACCGTATGGCCGAGATCGACGGTGACCTCGACAGGGCCCACAGCCTTACCACCTGCCCGAGCTGCCTCCAGGATGCCCTGGTGTTGGGAGACATCAGGCCGGCGTGCCTGTTCTGCCGCAACCACGGGGAGGGCGAGGAGATCGCACGCCTGTAGGGCGCCACGGACATGCTCCCCCCGAGCGCCCACCGCGCCACGAACTAGGGACCACCCCCGCGCCGCGATCTAGGGACCACCTGCCGCGGCGCGCAGGGCGGCGTCTGGGTCGGCGGTCTCCTCAGGCATCCAGCCGAGGAAGAGATGGCGTTCCGGGAGCTACACGTGGTCGAGATCAAGGAGATGCTGCGGCTGTGGAGCCGCGGGCACGGGTACCGGACGGTGGCCAGGAGAGTCGGCGTCGACCGCAAGACTGTGCGTCGCTACGTCGCGGCGGCCGAGGCCGCCGGCCTCGCCCGCGGGGCTGACGCGGTCATCGACGACGAGTTGGTCGCCTACGCCGTGGAGGCTGTGCGCCCAGGCTCGGCGTCGCCGATGGGGTCGATGCGCGAGCACCTCCGCGCGCACGCCGAGCTGATCCGCGGCTGGGTCGAGGAGGGCTGCCACGGACCGAAGCTGGCCAGGCTGGTGATGCGGACGACAGGCGTGCCTGTGCCGCTGCGCACGGTGCAGCGCTTCGTGGCGGAGGACCTGGGCGTGCGAAGCGGCCAGGGCGACACCGTGCGGGTCGAGGACCCCGATCCCGGGCTCCTCGAGATCGACTTCCTGGAGCTCGGCGAATTCACAGAGATCGGGACGGGCAAGGTGCGCAAGATGCACGCCCTGCTGTGCACCGCCGGGTTCAGCCGTCACCAGTTCGTGTGGCCGTGCCTCGGGCTGACGCAGAACGATCTCATCGAGGGGCTGGAGGCGGCCTGGGCCTTCTTCGGCGGGGTGTTCCCGTTCATCGTTCCGGACAACTGCAGCCCGATCGTGAAGCGGGCGGACCCGGTCGCCCCGCTGTTCACCGAGGGCTTCCTGGAGTACGCCCAGGCCCGCGGCTTCGAGGCCGACCCGGCGCGCGTTCGGAAGGCGAAAGACAAGGCGCGTGTCGAGCGCCAGGTGCGCTTCGTCCGAGACGACTTCTTCCGTGGCGAGCGCTTCCGGTCGGTCGAGGAGGCCCGGATCGCGGCTCGCGACTGGTCACTGCGGCTCGCTGGCGAGCGGACGCACGGCCGCACGAGGCGGCGGCCGGTCGAGGTCTTCGAGGCCGAGGAGAAACCGGTGCTGCTGCCGGCCCCGACCGAGCCGTACGACCAGCCGGTCTGGGGCGACCACCACGTGGGCCGCGACCACGCGGTGGTGGTGGACTACGCGCTCTACTCGGTGCCCTACGCGCTGGGCGAGTGCGACCTGCGCGTGCGCCGGGACCGCAAGACGGTGAGGTTCTACCGGGGCGCGCGGCTGGTGAAGGTCCACCCGCGACAGCCCATCGGCGGTACGAAGATCGACCCGGCCGACCTGCCCCCGGGCAAGGCGGCCCTGGCGACCAGGGACGCGACGACGCTCTGCGAGCAGGGCGACCGCTACGGTCCTCACGTCGGCGAGTACGCGCGCCGGCTGGCCGACGGGCCGCTGCCCTGGAGCCGCATCCGCCACGTCTACCGCCTGCTGGGCCTGGCCCGACGCTTCGGCGGAGCGGCGACCGACGAGGCCTGCGCCCGCGCCCTGGAGCTGGACGTGGTGGACGTGATGCGCATCCAACGGATGCTGGAGAAGGGGCTGGTACGGAGGAACCTGCTGTCGTCGTGCGCGCCGCCGGCCCCTCCCGGGGGCGGGAAGGTCCTCCGGTTCGCGCGTGACGCGAGCGAGTTCCGGCTGGGAGGTCCCGATGCCACCGCGTGAGCTGTCCAGGGATCTGATCCGCGTCCTGAAGAGCCTGAAGCTGGGCAAGCTGATCCCGACGCTGCTGGAGCGTCTTCGCCAAGCCCGGGAGCGCGGCATGGACCCCGAGGACGTGCTGCTGCTGGTCTTGTCCGACGAAGTGCAGCGGCGCGACCGCAACCGGCTGGTGGCGCGGGCGCGGCGTGCGCAGCTGGACCCGTCGATGGTCTTCGATGAGTGGGATCTCAGCGCCAACATCACCTACGACCGCCGGCTCCTCGACGAGCTTCGGCTGCTGGGCTTCCTCGAGCGCCGCCACCACGTGCTGATCATGGGGCCGGTGGGCGTCGGCAAGACGATGCTGGCGCACGCGCTGGGCCACCTGGCGATCCGCCGAGGGCACTCGGTGCACTGCGAGTCCGCGGAGAAGCTGTTCCGACGGCTGAAGGGCGCCCGCCTGGACGACACCCACGCCGCCGAGATGCGGCGCCTGACCAGGGTCGACCTCCTCATCGTCGACGACTTCGGGCTGCGCGCGATGGACGAGCTCGAGACAGCCGACATCTACGAGCTGGTGACCGCCCGTCACCAGGCCGGGTCGATGGTGATGTCCTCGAATCGGGACCCCTCGGAGTGGCTGTCGATCCTGGCCGACCCCCTGTTGGCCCAGGCGCTCGTCGACCGCTTCACCAACAACGCTTACGACCTCGTGATCGAGGGCGAGTCGTACCGGAAGCGGCAGAAGCCGAGCCTGGCCCCGGATCTCTGAGGCGGTCAGAACGGCAGCTCCCCTGCCGCTATGGTGTCCCGCCCGAAGTAGTCCCGGAGCGGATCGGCTCGATGCGCCGTGACGATGCGGGCGGCGACCGTAGCGCGCTGCCGGAGGTCGCTCCTTGGCACGCGGCGCAGCCACGAAGCGGGGATGGCGACGAGGTCGGCGAAGTCGAGGACCTGGTCCGCGACGAGCTCCGTGTGGCGCGTACCGACGAGGACGACGACGAGAGGATGCCCCAGTGGACCGAGCACCCCGGCCACGTCGCTGGGGTCGACGAGCGTCGAGCAGCGCCGGAGTCGATCGCGCGGCCAGCGCACGAACAGGTGGAAGCCCAGAGGGCTGGGGAACAGGATGGCGAGCGTGGTCATCAGGACCCTCCACGAGACCGCGACATGGAACAGCGTGGCCTCGTGAAAGGCCTACACGACGCCTGTCAGCGCGGGATCGAGCCTCGCTGTGGGGTGGTCCCTAGTTGGTGGCGCGGGGGTGGTCCCATGCAGGTGGCGCTTGACACACGCCGCTTCGTCGAGAGCGTGCTCGGCGAGAGCGAGTATCGGATCATCAAGGGTGGAGGCGAGCCGCCGCGGCGGATCTGCCCCGAGTGCGGGTCGGAGTCGCTGGTCATCGACCAGCGCAACAGCTTCGATGCGTGCCCGAACCCGCAGGAGGCCCTCTGCATGTCTTGCGTCTGGGGCGCAGCCGAGGGTGATCTCCGGGAGTGCAGCGACTGCGGCGAGCTGTTCCACCCGGCCGGAGATGGGATCTTCCAGTGCTCCGACTGCTTCAACTCCTTCGTGATGTGCGACAACACGTAGCGATGCACCGCTGAAGGCGCGGAGGTCCAGGCTGACGGCGACCGGTTCCCTGACTGGGCGAAGGGGCGTTGCCAAGGGTGGAAGGCGAGCGGCGGGGCACTGGGCGGGGGCAAGGCACTGACTACGTTGGGGTCCTCGTGTGGTCAGGGTGGAGATGCTCCCCGCGAGCGCGCCGAACGGCCACCTGCCCTCGATCAAGCTGCATCACCATGCTGGCGTGCTTCATCCCGGAAAAACCGTCCCCGTGGTCGTCCCCGATGATCCGGCGCTCGGCGAGCACCGTCCAGATCAGGTCGAGCTCTCGCTCTTCAAGCACGCGAGCGAGCACTTCATCGTCCATCCAGATGCCGCTGGGCCCGCCGCCGGTCACTGAGGGATCCCGGAAGATCAGGCGGCCGTCCGCCCGGCGGAATCCCGACGTCCCGTCCCACCAAGTACCCGTGGCCTCGAGGAGCGGCGCCGTGGGGAGTGTGACGGCGACGCGGTCGAGGGCCCACGAGTCCGACAGGCCCACCATCCGGTTCGCGGTCGGCTGGAGCTTGAACCGCGCGTAGCGCTCAGCCTCATGTTGCCACGCCTCGGCTGGCTCGCGGAGCTCCGGAAACGGTGCCGCCCAAGGGTACTCTCCCAGGTAGCAGCGGCCCTCCAGGTCGAACCCCTCGACCATCCACCGGCCCATGAAGTCGGCGTCCGCGAGCTCCTCGAAGCACTCGGCCGAGAGTTGCCGGGGCACGAGGTAGCCCTTGATCATCATCCACGCGTCTCGGTAGCGGCGTTCCCTTCGACGCGGACCGCGGTTGCTCCACGAGAAGTGGCCTTCGAGCAACCGCCATCGCGCCCGGGAATGGTCCGCGTCCACCAGGGCACCGACCAGGGCGGCCGGGTCGGGGAAGTCGTCGGCACCCACCCACTCCACGTCGGTGAGCTCGGCGTGGGTGGAGAAGTCCAGCACCGCCGGCTCCCACCAGCGTGACGACGCTGGCCCGGGGTCGCCGAACTCCAAGCCACGCGCGACGATGCTGGGGTCAATGGCGCGTAGGTGAAGCCCCGCAAGCCCGGGCTCAGCCGCGCCTTCGGCCCGCGCGATGTCGTCCAGGCTACCGATCAGTCGGCCCAGGGCGATGCGCTGGTACTTCTTGCCGATGCGCTCCGCCCAACCCGGCCGTCCGCGCCCGTGCCCGTAGCGGGCGATCATCTCGTGGTCGTAGGGTGCGTGCAGCCGGGGCGCGTACCCCAGCTCGATGACCTGGCCCATGACCCATCGCCGGGAGACGTCCTTGCCGATCAGCGATTCGAGACCGGCGAGCGCGAAGGGCATCGTGTACTTCGCGAAGTCGCCAGTCCACTCGCTCATGACGCTTGCAAAGATCTGCGGGTACTCGCGCTGGTCGTCGTAGCGCTTCAGCGCCTCCGCCTCGGGGGCCTCGATCTCACCCGGCGCATCGAAGGGCGGCCGGAACTCCTCGATGCGGGAGCCCTTGGGGAGCGCGCCTTGATGAGCCGCCAGCTCCCCGATGCAACGAGCGTGGTCCCGCACAAGGGCGTGGCGGGGTGGACCGCCAGCGCGCAGGAGCACAGAGTCACGGACGGCAGCGGCCAGCTCTCGAACGGCCTCGGTCACGGGATTCCGAAGCGCGGCGCCGTAGGCCGCGCACAGCACCCGCTCGACCACCGCGTCATCGTCGATGTCCGCGAACCGCGCGATCACCGCCGCCCAGCATGCGGGATCGGACTCGGACACCCGGACCGCCGCCTTGGTGGCGTGGTCCCTGACGCGTAGGTCTGCTGCAGCCCCGCACCACGCCAGCACCACGCACCACGCCTCGCGAAGGTCTGGCTGGACACCCGTGAGATCCGACTCCCACGGCGATCGAAGCACGCGGACAAGCGGCGACGGGGGAGCGGTCCTCTCGAAGGAGCGGTGGAGGAACCAGCACCAGCCCGCGTCGCGGAGCGGCATCGCGGGTCGGGCCAGGAAGGCGTGGAGGTATCGGTGATCGTAGGGGTGACCCGGGCGCATTGCCAGGATGAGCAGGGCGTCCAGGGCAGCGTGCTCGAGGTCGGCCTCACGCAGGGCCTCGAGCACGAGCGCCTCGACCCCTGGGCCCAGCGAAGAGGCCGACCTCCAGGGCAGCGCGGCAATCCAGGCGTCGAGTAGCTCCGACCGCTTGCCGGCCTCCGCCGCGAGGTCTACAAGCTCGCCTCGCCCCAGCTCCGGCATGGCCAAGGCGAGCGCGTGGGCCAAGCCGGGATCGTCGAGGGCCCGAGCGCGGAGCTCATGGTCCGAGGCCGGTGCAGCGCCGCTTGTCAAGCGCTCAGCGAGGAGGTGATGCCCCAAGCGCCCGAAGGCGATGTCGACACCGTCCTCGTTGCGCCTCCAACCATCGGGTTCACCCGGCACCACGCGCAGGAGCCCGATCCCGACGAGGTGATCGAGGAGCGCCACGTTGGAGCGCTGCGACTGAGGGAGGCAAGCGGTCACGAGCTCGTCGGCTCGGGACCAGGCAATCGGCCCGCCGTCCTGCAATGCGTCCGCCACGACCCTCAACGCGTCCGTAACGACTCGATTGCCGATGGCGGGGTGCTTCTCCTGAAGCTGCTGGTCCCGGGCGGCGAACAGTTGGCCGAGGACGCGCCTCGCCCCGCTCCAACCCACCGGGACCGATCGAAGACCTCGGGCCTTTAGGGCGCTACACAGGACCAGGAGAAAGAGTGGATTGCTGTACTCGGGCTCCAGGAGCGGCCCGACCGGCGGATCGAGGTCGAAGTGCCGGAAGAAGCTCGAACAGGCGTCGAACACGTCGCCGCCGAAGCCCGGGTGCTCGAAGACGGCCAAGTCGAGATCGCTACGCAGCACCTGATCGAGGTAGCCACTGCGGACTGCCAAACAGAGGGCGAGGTGCGGACGCCTGGATACCGCAGCGATGAGAACGGGGATCTCGTCCAGCCAGCGCGTCCTATGCGGGCGCTCGTCCAGGGCGTCAAGGCAGATCAGCAGCCTCCCCGACGTCGCGCCAGCGGTGTTGAGGGCGTCGAGCAGCATGTCCGGGGACCAGGTTGAATCGAGCCCCAGCGCGGCTGTCAGCGACTCCCACACCGTTCGCCCGCCGCCGAACTGTCCACCGCTCACCAGGATGGTGGGAAGGCCCTCGTCTTGGCGGCGGACCGCAGCGTCACACAGCCCGTGGGTCTTCCCGATGCCAGCCGGACCAGTGAGCACGAGCACACGCTCGGCGGCGGCGCGCACCGCGGGTGCCTCCAGCCAAGCGACCATCTCAGCGATCGGTTCGCGAAGCTCCCGGCAGGTGTCAAGGTGCTGCGCTGGGAAGCGGCACTGATACTCCGCCTGGAAGTGTCGGAATGGGACGGAGTCGGCCTGTCCAGCACCGAAACGCTCGTCGATGTCCTCCGCCAGGACCCGCTCACAGCGGGCGGCAGCTTCCCGCGCGGCCCGAGCGCCTTGCAGGGCGGAGGCGTGATCGCCTGTCTCCGAGTCCAACTCGACGGCCGCGCGGAGACCGGCGAGAACCTCTTGCCCGAAGGCCCTGGCTGAGGGTGGAAAGGGCTCGGACATGGAGCCCTTGCCGGAAGCGAGCGCGCGGCTCCACCGCTCTACATGCTCCTCGATTCCCTCCCGGCGCTGTTCAAGGACGGAAGACCAGGCGCGGGAACCCGCAAGGGCAGCCAGGGCCTCGTCCAATGCGTGCCCCGTGTGGAGCTTCGGGTTGTAGCGGGGCCCCGCTCGCCGCACCGCGTCCTCCACCCGGTCGGAGAACCAGCCTGCGCTCAGCGTGACGGAGTCGAACCAGTACCGGGCCCGGCCGCCGGACGGGTCTGCTCGCAGGAGGCGATCACGGAGCCGGAAGGCGCTCCAGAGCTCAATGGTGAGGTGTTGGCCGTCCGCTGCTGCGGCGGCCTCTTGCCGCTCCTTGAACTCGTCGAACTTCTCCTGCTCGCTCCGTCCGCTGCGACCCTTGGAGCCCGACAGGTCGAAGGGGAGGCAGACCACGTAGCGGTTGAGGCTCGGGTGGTTCCGTCGTGCGGTGGCCAACGACGAGGCCACCTTCCGAAGGGCCCGACCCAGGTCGAAGATGTACTTGACCTGCCAGCCGTGCACCTCGCCCGAAGGGGCTGTCCAGAGGCACTCCACGCCGCCGTCACCTCCCGCGCCGCGGACACGGCGGAGGGCGGCGGGGTCAGGCACGTCATCGAGGGCGAGCTGGCAGCAGAACTCCTCGAAGGCCGCGTCCTGGCTGTCCCCCCTCGGAGCAATCCGCTTGAAGTCGATGTCTGGAGACCGCGGCACCCGGGGGAGACCTCCGTGGCGCTGGTGCGCCTCACAACGGGTAGCGTGCGGTAAGTGAGGGGGCGACCGGAGGAACGGACGACGACGCGGACTCGCAGACAATCCAGAGGGCTGAGCACGGGCGGACCAGCCTCTCCCTGGCCTGGCCTGGCCTGGCTCGGGTCCGTGAAGTGGCCTCCGCGCTCGACGTAGAGCCGTCGGAGCTGCTCAAGACCCGGGACACCGAGCTGCCCTCGGCCCGGCTAGCAGACGGCGCTGTGGAGCTGCTCGCCACCTGGGCGGCTGTCCCGGACGAGCGCCGCGACCGGGCGATGCGCGTCCTCCGGGAGTTCACCCGCTGACGAGGGTGCGACGGTGACGCACGGGACCGGTGAAGGGGGAGTCCAACCGCCCCCTCGCACTTGGGGGTACGGACGGGGCTCCATCCCGTCGCATCCGCGACCGCTTCCGGCCCTGGCCGTAGTCCTGCTCGAACGACAGCACCGGCGGGCCTGCGACGGCACGGTCGCGGCGGCATCCGGGTCGGATAGGCTGGAGAATCTCGTGGACGACAGGACCCTGGCACTCGGCTTTCGGAACGGCGACCCAGCCGCGATGGCTGCGCTCGTGCGCCAGCACACGCCACGGCTCCGGGCGATCCTCGCGCGTCGAGGCTGCCCCCACCAGGAGCGGGACGACCTGGTCCAGCGCACCTGGCTTCGGGCCGTCGATGCCCGACGCCGACTGGATCCCGAGCTTCCCTTCGGCCCCTGGATCGCCCAGATCGCGACCAGGCTGTGGTGGGACACCCTCCGGCGCCGGCGGACCCGGACCGAGGCGGGCGAGGTCGAGGCGGAACACGCGCCCCCTGGAGAGGCCGGCTGCCCGAGCTGCCAGGACGGCGCCGCTGGCGCGGACACCACGGAGAGGGCGGAGATCCTTCGAGCGCTGGCCTCCCTTCCACACGACCAGCGCGATGCCATCCTGCTCACGCAGTACGAGGGCCTGTCGATGAAGCAGGCGGCGGCGTTCACAGGGACCGGTGTCCCGGGCGTCAAGAGCCGGGTGTCCCGAGGATACGCCGCCTTGAGGGGGTACCTGGAGACCCCCGAGCACACCCCACCGCTCCCCGCCCAGAGGACCATCGAGCTGGAGGTCGCCGGCTGCGAGCGCTGCGAGGATGTCCTCCGGCTCGTGCGGGACCTGGCCTGCCCGTCCTGCGAAGTCGAGATCCGGGAGGTCGAGGGTGACGGCCCCCGCCTGCTCGTCGACGGACGGCACGTCGAGGGCTTGCACGGCTCCCTCGGGTACGCCGGCACCCTTCGAGCCCTCGGAGTCGGGCTCTGCGCCGACCCCCAGGACCCCACACCGGAGCCCTGAGACCTTCGGCCGCGACCGGATCGCGAGTCATGCGTACACCGAGAGAACCCCCGGAGGTCTCTCGGTGCGGACGCTCGCTTCACTCTCCGCCCTGGCAGCCCTCTCCCTGGCCTGGTCACCGAAGGCCCAGGCCCAGGCGTGTTCCCTGTGCCGGCAGCCGCTGACACAGGCGGAGCGGTCGGCACTCCTCGGGGGTGACGGGCTCGCCACCTCCGCTGGCTCTCCGAGCGCCTACGTCGGGACGGCCGTGGACGTCCTCCGGTACACCGGGTACGCCGACATGGGCGGCGAGGTCGGCGGCATCCCCGACGGGCTGTCGGCCACCGGGGTCGTCCTCGGCGCGTCGGTCGGCTGGCTCCCGAACGACCGCTTCGCCCTGGAGCTCGCCGCCAGCGGGGCCGCCCACTACAGCGACGGCCTCCTGCTCTCCGACCCGATGAGGACACCCAGCGACCGCGGGGTCGAGGAGTGGGGCGGCGGGGTCGGCGACATGGCGGCGACCGCCATCTGGTCGCCCGAGCTGGACTGGGGCGGGCCGACCCTCGCCGTCTCGGGGCGCCTGGGAGTCCCCACCGGGACCTCGTCGCTCGACTACGAGACGCCCACGGGCGTGGACATCACGGGCACGGGCACCTGGGATGCCGGCCTCGGCCTCTCGGCAGCGAAGCGTTGGTCGAAGCTGCTGCTCAACGCTTCGGGGGAGTACCGCTACCAGGTGGTGGCAACAAACCCGGAGTGGCGGCCCCAGACCTTCTTGTACAGCCTCGTGGTGTCCCGGTACGTGGGCAACTCGGTCCTCGTCAGCGGCGGGGTGGTGGGCTCGGCGACGTGGGTGGACTGGATGGAGACCTGGGGTCGGGAGACCAAGGCGAAGGGCTCCGCGTCCTGGGCCTTCCGCCCCCGGCTCGTCGGGACAGCGGCGGTCTCCTGGAGCCCACAGGTTCCCGGCCTCCAGAGCATGGCCCTGCTGGACGTGACCACCACGGCCGGGCTGTTGGCCCTGTTCTGACGGGTGCCGCGACCGCCCC
>CAZSAT010000146.1:0-16807 GCA_964604675.1 uncultured Enterobacterales bacterium | reverse complement strand
GCACGACTGCAGAGCCATCGCGAGCAACATCTGCCCTCCGACTCGGACTCTACCGCCCGAACCGTCTCCGCGAGTTGCCAACCACCCACGGCCGCTTCACCCCGGCGGGACGAGACTCAGTCGCCCGTGTCGCCCCCCGTGCTCCCGACGTCCTGGCAGGTGGCGTTGCCGATCCCGCGGACGGCGAAGTCGGCCATCTCCCGAGCGAGCGTGAGGTCGCTGTTCAGGAACACGTGGCCCTGGGCTTGCGTGTCGATCAGGCACGTGGATGGGCGGGCCGCCAGCTCCAGCTCGGCCGCCTCGAGGTTGCCCGACGGGACGCGCGGGTCGATCGAGCTGTGCACGACGCCGACGCGGGTGCCGTCGAGGAAGTCGAAGGTTCCGTAGTCCGGGTGCGCGCCGAGCAGGGCCGGGAGGCTCCAATACGCCAGGCCAGGGGTGGTGCGCTGGCCGTAGAAGATGCGCTCGAGGCCCCCCTGCACGCCGGTGACGGTGGTCGCCCACTGCTCCAGATCGTCGACCGGGCTGTCGAGCACCACGCTCTCGAAACGCGCCCCGTAGTCGTCGTTCCCGTGCAGCTTGAGCACCAGGTCGTAGACCCCACGAGCTCCGTCGCCCAGGCCCATCAGGTGCAGGCTGTCCGGGTCGGCGAGCTCCTTGAAGGCCGGGACCTCGGCGCCGAGGAAGGTGGGCTCTTCTTCGATGACGGCCCGGACCATCCACCAGGCCATCGTGAGCCCGTTCCGCCAGAACAGATCCGACGACGAGTCGTTGGGCTGGAACTCCTCGCTGTTGTGCCAGAGGTCGCCCCAACAGTTCGCCGGGTACAGGCCGATGATCCCGTCGTTGGCGAGGGTGGCGGGGAGGGTGCCGAAGTTGTCTTCCGATGTGTCGACCTGCGGGTACATGCCCAGGGTCTCCCAGGTCTTCTTGATGCCCCAGGCCGAGGAGAGGCGGTGGTCCCCAGCGTCGCTCGGCGCGTAGTGCTCCCCGGCAAGCGGAGAGTCCGCCTTCGGAAAGTAGACGTAGTCGAGCGCGGCTGAGTGCAGCACGATCACCACCGGCTGTGGTCCCGGCTCGCCCGGGTCGTACACCGCGTAGAACCGCGCCGGCTCGCCGTCCGGGCAGCTGAGCCCGGTCTCGACGGTCTCGACGACCGCAGAGCTGGTGTTGGTGTAGTCGTTCTGGAAGGGGACCAGGGTGGTGTCCACCACCTCGAGGTCGGTCTTCCAGCAGCCCAGGGAGAGAAGGGTGATCAGCACGGGCGGAGCATAGCAAACGTGCCGTGAGGCCCGTCAGGGTCCGGCCGTCAGCACCAGCCGCACGCCGATGGGGCCATCGATCGCGTCGCTGCGTCGACCGAAGGCGGCCTCCAGGCCGGCACCGCACGCCACGCGCCCTTCAGCGGTCCAGACCCACAGCCAGGCGCCGAGATCGTAGGTGGCCCCGATCGGAGGGTGTTCCGCCAGCTCGGCCAGCGCTCCGTACGACGGCGGCGCGTCGCGTCCGAGCCTCGGGTCGGGTCGGTCTCCCCAGGGGAAGCGTGCGTCCCCCCAGAGCGCGCGAAGCTCACCGGTGGTGGGCAGCCGAGCCCCTTGTGCCTCCGCCCAGGCGCTTGCCGTCTCCCAGTCGAGGCCCGTGCGAGGGTGCATGGGGTCGTGCCCCTCGGGAATGGGCTCGTGGGTCGTGCGCTGCCAGCGCGCCCACGACACGGGCAGCACGTCGACGAAGGTGGGGTCGGGCAGGAGCCCGACGGTCATCAGCGGGTGCTCGCCGTCCGGGTTCACCCAGCCCTGCAGCTCGTGCGGTTCCCACTTGCCGAGCGGCCGCGCCTTGCGGATGGACAGGGTGACCTCACCCCGAGCCACGGCTCCGGAGCTGTTGACCCAGGCGCGCGCCGCGCGCACGCGAAAGGTCGCATCGGAAGGCGTGAGGTTGGCCGTGGCGAGCGCGCGCGTCACCGCGTGCCACGTGGTCATCCCGGTCGCACTGGTGGTGGCCAGAACTGCCTCCCGTCGTCGTCGTCGCGCGCACGCCCAACGTACACCGACTTGGAGCGGCTCGGGCACCCTGTATGCTTCGCGCCTGTCCCGGGAAGGAGCCCCCATGCGCTGGCTGTTGGTGGACCGTATCGACGAGCTCGTCGTGGGCGAGCGCGTCGTGGGTCGGAAGTGCTTCACCTACAGCGAGCCCTTCTTCCAGGATCACTTTCCGGGCTTCCCCGTGGTGCCGGGTGTGCTGCTGCTGGAGAGCCTCGCGCAGATCGCGGGCAAGCTGATCGGGTACACGGTGCGCAAGGAGCGAGGTGACTGGCCCTTCCCGATCTTCACGATGGCCGATCGCGTGAAGTTCCGTCGCTTCGTCCGGCCCGGCGATGTCGTGACCCTGGAGGCCAAAATCGTGAGCCTGCGGGACGAGTCCTGCCAGGTGCAGGTCCGAGCGAGGGTCGGCAAGACCGTGCACGTGCAGGCCGAGCAGACCTTCGTGTTCAACGCGGTGCCGCTCGACGACGTCGAGGACGGCGAGCGCCTCGAGGGCATCGAACGCAAGGCCCTGAAGCTCTTGTGGGCGGAGTGTCCCGAGTGAAGATCGTGGTCACCGGCATGGGCATGGTGACCCCGGTGGGCGACACCGTGGCGGCCACGTGGGCGTCGCTGCTCGCCGCACGGAGCGGCGTGGGTCCCATCGGTCGCTTCGACGCGAGCACGCTCCCGGTTCGCTTCGCCGCCGAGGTGGCCGCCCAGGGCGACGAGGATCAGGCGGCGCTCAAGCTGCGGCTGGCGCGTACCGCCCTCGACGAGGCGCTCGCCCAGAGCGGAGCCTTGCCCTACCTGTCGGAGCGCATCGGCGTGTGCCTGGGTTCCGAGGCCGCCCGTCCCGAGCTCTCGGTCATCGCGCAACGCCTGCGGTCCGGCACGCTCCCCACCCTGGCCGAGTTCGAGCGCGGTGCTCCGCGCGCTCCCACCGAGCTGGTGGCGCGCCGGCTGGGGGCCAGCGGCCCCGTGAGCACCGTGTCGACGGCGTGCACGAGCTCGTCCCAGGCGGTGGGCGAGGGCGTTCTTCGCCTCCGACGGTGCGAAGTGGACGCCATGGTGGTCGGCGGCGTCGACGCGCTGGTCGACCCGATGATGGTGACCGGCTTCTCGCTCCTCGGGGCCCTGTCGACCCGCAACGACGACCCCCAGGCCGCGTCGAGGCCCTTCGACGTGTCGCGGGACGGGTTCGTGCTGGGAGAGGGGGCCGGCATGCTCGTGCTCGAGCGGGAAGACGGCGCTCGCGCTCGGGGGGCGGTCATCCTCGCGGAGCTTCGCGGTTGGGGTTGCAGCTGCAACGCCTACCGGATCACGGACTCCCCACCGGACGGGCGCGGTGCCGGGCAGGCCATGGCCGCCGCCCTCGCCGACGCGGGGCTCGCCCCGACCGACATCGGCTACATCAACGCCCACGGCACGTCGACCCCGATGAACGATCCCAGCGAGACGGCCGGCATCCACCGGGCCTTCGGCGCGGCGGGCAGCGCTGTGCCGGTGTCCAGCACGAAGAGCATGACCGGCCACCTGGTCGCGGCCTGCGGGGCGGTGGAGGCGATCATCAGCGTGCTCGCCGTGCGCGAAGGCATCGTGCCTCCGACCATCAACCTCGACAGCCCCGACCCGAGCTGCGCGTTGCGCCACGTGCCGCACGCGCCGCAGGAGCATCGGGTCGAGCACGCGCTCACGAACGCCTTCGGCTTCGGCGGCTCCAACGGCAGCCTGGTGGTGAGCCGCTACCGATGAGGGTCGCGGTCACCGGAGTCGGGCTGCTCACGCCCGCCGGCACGGAGCGCGCCGACGTGCGCGCGCGGGTGTCTCGTGGCGAGAGCTGCCTCTCGGCTGCGGATCAGCTCGGCAGCCCTGTGCCCGTGGTCGGACGGGTGGAGGGGCCCCGGCTGCGTGGCCTGCTGACCCGGCGCAAGGACGCCAAGCTGTTCTCGCGCGCGGCCAAGCTGCTCCTGCCTCCGATGATCGACGCACTGGGCGCGTGGGAGGGTGACCGGGAAGAGCTCGGGCTCTTCGTGGGCGTGCGTCGGGAGCCCGCCGATGGCGGAGAAGCAGACGCGGCGCTCGCCGCCTGCGCGGTCGACGGTCGGTTCTCGACGGAAGCGCTGGCCGGCCGGGGCAGGGCCCTCTACCCTCCGCTGCTGCCGTTGAAGACCCTGCCCAACCTGAACCTCGCGCACGTCGCGATCCAGCTGGGAATCCGGGGCGCCTCCGGGACCTGCGCAGGCGGTCCGGCTGCTGGCGTGGCCGCGCTCGTGCAGGGGCTGGAAGCGGTCGCCGAAGGGGACTGCCCTGCGGCGCTCGTAGGCGCCTCCGACAGCTCGGTGCGCGACGCGTTCCTGCGGGACTGGGCGCGGCGGGGGATGACCGACGTGCCGGGCGAGGGTGGCGTGGCCTTCCTGCTCGAGCCCCCCCATGCTCCCGGAGCCCTCGCGCACCTCGAGCGCGTTCGAGGACCCGCTCCCGCATCTGGCCCGCCGCCACACCGCGCTGTGCTCGGTCATCTGGGCTGCGCGGACCTCCTCCTCCACCTGCTGCTGCACGCCGAGTCGGTGGGCGACGGGCCTCACGTCCGCGTCGTCCCCCAGGGCGCGTGGTAGGCTCCATGTCGTCGGGACGGAGCACGCTTGGCCAGCCGCGACACGGCGCGACGCTTCCATTTCATCCGCGAGATTGCGTCGGGTGGCTTCGGGTCCGTCTACCTCGCGAAGGTGATGCACCACGACGGCTTCTCACGCCTCGCGGCGGTGAAGCTCCTGCACCGTCGGTGGAGCGAGAACGAGGAGGTCGCGCAGAGGATGCGCGACGAGGCGCGGCTGCTCGGATGGCTCCGACACCGCAACATCGTGGACGTGGTCGACCTGACCTCGATCGACGGTCGCGCCGCCGTGGTCATGGAGTACCTCGAGGCGATCGACCTGAAGCAGATCATTCGCAGCATGCGCCAGCGGGGAGACCACATCCCAGCTCGCACCGCCCTCGAGATGATCGCCTACGTGGCCAGCGCCCTCGACGCTGCCTACAACCGCCCGCCCTACGCCGGCGAGAAGCCGCTGCGCGTCATCCATCGCGACATCAAGCCGTCGAACGTGATGGTCGACGACACCGGCATGGTGAAGGTGCTCGACTTCGGCGTGGCCCGTGCGGACTTCGACAGCCGGGAGTCCGAGACGCGTGATCTCCAGTTCGGGTCGGTGGACTACATGCCGCCCGAGCGGATGTTCTTCGAGCCGGAGACCCCGGCGGCGGATGTCTACTCGCTGGGAGCCAGCCTCTACGAGTTGTTGGCGCTCGAGAAGCTCGGCAAGGCGAAGATGAGCGCGGCCAAGCACGCCGCGTTCGTGGCCGATCGGCTGAGCTACCTCCGCGGGCTGTTGTCGGTGCCCGGTCGACAAGCAGGAACCCTCGAGGACCTCTTGCACACCTCGCTCGCCTTCGACCCGGGCGAGCGCCCGGCCGCTGCGGAAGTGGTCATCCACGCGCGCACGCTGGCGCGTTCGCTGGGCGACGAGGGCCTGGTCGAGTGGTCCGAGGCCCACGTGCCCGGACTGCTGGAGGAGGTGCGCAACAAGCCCGCCAAGGAGAACCCGCTCACCGACTCCATCCTCACCGAGGACTCGCTGGGCTTCACCCGTGCCGACGAGGCCGACGAGGCACCGGCCAAGGAGACCGCAGCGGCGGCACCGGAAGCGGTGCCCGCCGGGCCCGTGCCCGACACCGACCCGCGCTGGGCGGAGCTGCGCAAGGCCGCCCGTCAGGAGCTGGAGCGGCCCACGCCCCTCACGCCGCTCCTGTCGGACGTGCCGCAGCCCGACGAGGCTCCCGCACAAGCTCAGAAGCAGATCCTCGCGGACGAGCCGGCCACGGAACAGGACCCGCCCGAGCCCGTGCCGGTGCACGCTTCGCCGACCGACTCGGTCCACGACGACGAGGGCTCGCCCTCCAAGACCGCGCTCGGCGACGGGCCCGCGGTGCAGGAGCCCGTCCTCACCAACACCGCCTTCGACGGCGGCGCCGAGACGGAGCTGGCCACCCAGCGCATGGGGGTCGACCAGGTCGATCAGCTCCGCGCGCCCGCGTCGGAGCCCGCGCGGCCCCCCACCACGCCCGAGGGACGCCCGCAGCTCGACCTGGGACCGCGGGACCCCTGGGCCGAAGGGCCGGCGCGCTTCGAAGCCCTTCCGATGCCCCGCGTGATCGGTAAGGAGGTCGAGGACGAGTGGGAGGACGTGCCCACCCGGATCGAGCGCGACCCGGTGAACAGCGCTGCGGACCTCGCGGCCGAGTGGTCGGACCTGCCCACTCGGATCCTCCCGGATCCCGGCGTGGCCACCGATGCGGTGGAGACCGGAAGCTTCACCGATCGACTGCCCGAGTCCGCGGAAGACGAGGACGCCACCCGGCTGATGTCGCGCGACGAAGACCAGGCGATGGTGGACAGCGGGGCGGATCTCGCGCTGCCCGGCGAGCAGCAGGCGCCCTACGACTCCACCACCGACGCCTCGCCGGAGCTGGTCGGGGGTGTGTTCGCCGAGGGCGGCGCCGAGACCCAGGCGGTCCCCGCTCTCACGCCTGCGCCTGCGGTGTCGCCGAGCTTCACGGAGCCGCCGCCGTCGTCGCTTCAGCCGATCCAGCCTCCTGCGGCCGGCGTCCCGCTTCCGCAACCCACGCTCGTCCCGACCGACGACCCCTTGGCTGCGGAGACCATCGCGCGCCCGATTCCCAAGGCCACCCCACCGCCGGAACCCGTCGTGGCGGCACCCGCGCCGGTGCCGGCGCCGGCCGCCACCGTGCCGTCGCCCGTCAGTGCTGCTCAGGATGCCCCGCCGAAGAAGAAGAGCTCGGCCTTGCTGCCCTTGCTCCTGCTCTTGTTGGCCGTGCCGATGGTGGCGGGTGTCGGTGGCGCCGTGTGGTGGTTCGTGCTCCGCGAGCAGCCGACCGAGGTGCCGCCCGAGCAGCCCGAGCAGCCCGAGCAGCCCGAGCAGCCCGAGCAGGCCGAGCCGCCCGAGCAGCCCGTCGACCAAGGCACGCCGGAGCCGGAGCCCGATCCGGAGCCGGAGCCGGAGCCCGAGCCCGAGCTGGTTCCCGATCCGGCGGAAGCCGCGGTCACCGGAATCCGGTTCGTCAGCGCCGAGGCCGGCAAGTTGAACGTGCGCTGCACGGGCGGCCGCACCTCCGGCGATGGTGAAGCCAGCCTCGACCTGAGCGCTTCGGAGAAGTGCCAGGTCCAGGTCGTGCTCGCGGATCTCACCCGGAAGACTGCGGTCGTCACCGACGTGACCGCTGGAACCTGGACCTGCTTCGAGGGCGGCGACGCGAGCTGCTCCAAGGAGTGAGGAGGTGACCCGGCGGGTCGCCATCACCGGTGTCGGCGTGACCAGTGCCTTCGGCCGTGGGGTGGACGCGCTGGCGACGGGCTTGCGGGAAGGGCGCCACGCCCTGGGTCCACTCTCGGCGTTTCCGCTCACCAGCCTCGGGCCTGCGCTCACCGCAGAGCTGCGGGAGCCGGTCGACGAACCCCCCGGATTCGAGGACGACCGCAAGTCCGCGCTCGCCCTCGAGGCAGCACGCGCCGCGCTGCTCGATGCAGATCTCCAAGCTCCGCTGGCGGCCGGCGTGTGGTTGGGCACCGGGCTGTCGTCGTGCACCCCGCGCGAGCTGGAAGAGGACGCCTTTCCGTACCTGGCGGGCTCCGGCTTCGATGAGGCAGCGGTCATCGGCGACATCGCCCGGGACCGGGTCGCGCCGCGGCGTCATCTGCCCGAACGGGCCACGGAGGCTGTCGTGGCGCTGGGGCTCGAGGGCCCGGCGGCGACCAGCTTCTCGGCGTGCGCCGCGGGGGCACAGGCCCTGGGCCTGGCCGCACGGGCCGTGCGCAGGGGCGATGTGCAGGTCGCGCTCGGCGGCGCGCACGACGCGATGATCCACCCCCTGGGGGTGTTGTCGTTCGCGGCGCTCGGCGCGCTCAGCGAGGATCGGTGCCGACCCTTCGACCGACGCAGGGACGGCTTCACCATCGGCGAGGGCTCGGCGGTCCTGGTGCTCGAGGACGAAGATCATGCCCGCGCGCGCGGCGCCCGGGTGCTCGGCTGGTTGCTCGGGTGCGGCACGTCGGTCGACGCGTGGAACCTCACGGCGCCTCACCCCGAGGGGCGCGGTGCAGCGCTCAGCATGCGACGCGCGCTGCGTGACGCGGGGCTCGGTCCGGAGGCGGTGAGCCACGTGAACGCGCACGGCACCGGTACGCCGCTCGGCGATGCCGCGGAGGCGAGGGCGGTGCTCGACGTGCTGGGCCCGCAGGTGCCGGTGGCGTCGATCAAGGGGGCCATCGGGCACTGCATCGCGGCGGCTGGTGCCGTGGAAGCCGCCGCCATCGTCGCCGGACTGTCGCAGGGCTGGAGTGCGGGTACAGCAGGCCTCGAAGAAGACGATGCGCTCGGCATCACCTTGCAGCGGTCGCCGCGCGAGGACCGACCCTCGGTGGTGCTGTCGAACAGCTTTGGCTTCGGGGGGCAGAACTGCACCTTGTTGTTCGGCGCTCCGTGAGCCCTCTCCACACCGGCTTGTGCGGCCTGGTGTTCTTCGCGCTCTACGCCGGGACGGCCGCGACCACCGTGCAGGGTGGCGACGCGGGCGAGTTGATGACCGTCGCCGCCACGGGCGGCGTCGCGCACCCGCCGGGCTACCCCTTGTTCAGCTGGCTGGCGCGCCTGTCGGTGCTGCTCGTGCCCTCGGGAACCGTGGCCTGGAAGGCCTCTCTGGCGGCGTCGGCTTGTGCAGCTGGTGGCGTGGCAGCGCTTCACCGGGCGGTCTGGATCGAGACGGAGGAGCCGCTCGCTGCGTGGGCTGCAGCCCTGGCAGCCGGCCTCGCTCCGCTGGTCTGGCGGTACGCCACCGTCGCCGAGGTGTTCACCGGCGGCGTGCTCACGGCCGGCCTCGTGCTCTGGGTCGCTGCGCGGGTCGCTCGGGGATGGTCCGGGCCGCGGGCCTCCTTCGCCTTCGGGCTGGCGCTCGCCACGGGGATCGCCAACCACCACACGGTGGTCTTGCTCTATCCCCTGGGCCTGTGGGGGCTGTGGACCCTGCTGCGGGGTCCCCGTCCGGCGGTCACTGCGGCAGCAGGCCTCGCCGGACTCGCGCCGGGCTTTGGTGCCTACGCCCTGCTGATGTTTCCGGGAGGGGGCTGGAGATGGGGTGACACCGCCACCGCGCCGGGGCTCGTCGATCACTTCCTGAGACGCGACTACGGCACCTTCTCCTTGGCACTGTCCGATGCGCAGGTGGCGTGGTGGGAGCACCCACTGGACTGGCTGACCCGGCTCCCGGGGGAGCTCGGCCTCTTCCTGGCGTTCGCGCTGGTGGGCGTCGCCCACGCGGCCCGGCCGGGTGAGCGCCGAGGCTTCCGGCTGGCGGTGCTGTTGTCCGTGATCGCAGCAGGACCGGGCTTCTTCTGGCGCTTCAACCTCCCGTCCGAGGGTTTCTGGATCGTCGTCACGACACGCTTCCACCTTCTGCCGAACGTGCTCCTCGCTGTCCTCGTGGGACTGGGGTTCACAGCGTGCCTGCGCTCCGCGTCGGCCGGTCGGATGGCGCTGCCTCTGTTGGCGACGGCCGCACTCGTGTCCGCCGGGCTGGGAGCGCGGACCGCACCCCATCGGGGGTGGACGGTGCTCGAGGACTTCGTCCGGAACACCTTGGCGCAGGCGCCGGCCGACGCGCTCATCATCGGAAACGGCGACTCGCGCTTGTTCGCGTTCCTCTACGCCCAGACCGCCCTCGGCCTCCGCCCGGACGTCACGTACGTTGAGCCGGCCATGCTCGGCTACCCCTGGTACCGCGAGCGGGTTCGAAGCCAGGCGCCGCACCTCCTGCCACCGCTGGATGGCAAGGTTGCAGTCCCCATCCCGCTCCTGGTGGAGCGCGCGGGGGAACGCCCGATCTACGTGGCCTTCCGGCACTTTCGGGAGACCGAGGTGGCGGCCATGCCGGCGTGGCCGGTGGCGGGTTGGATGCGGCTGTCGAGACCTGGGGACGGCTTGCCTTCGCCCGCGGACGCCGAGGCCGGGATGAGCGCTCAGCTCGAGGCGTGGACCGTGCGCAGCCGCCCGCAAGACGAACACGAGGCCACCGCCACGTGGGAGTACGAGTCGTGGGACCAGGCGGCCCTCGGCATGCAGGTGCTCGCCGACGCGTGGGACGCGGCCGGGGACGAGGCCTCGGCCGAGCGCTGGCGGCAGGCCGCGCGCGCCTGGAGCCCGTGGCGGGCTCCCGGGCTATGAACGCGCGTCGGAGGTGCGCGTGAGGCCAGTCAGCGTGGCGGGCATCGGCCTCTTCTGTCCGGCAGGGGTCGGCCAGGAGGGTGCCACGGGGGGCCGGCCCGGTGAGGTGCCAGGATTTCGAGCACGCGCCTACGTCGAGAACCGGAAGAACCTCAAGCTGATGAGTCGGGCGGTGCAGCTCGGGGTCAGCGCGGTCCGTCTTGCCGTGTCGGCAACCGACGGCTTCGGCGATGTGCCGCCCGAGCGGCGCGGCATGTTCGTGGGCGCGACGCCTGTCGGCGGGGAGATCGGGGATCTGGTCCCGGCGATCGACGTCGCCACGAACGATCTTGGGGAGCTCGACCTGAAGCGCTTCGGGGAGCACGGCTACCGCCTCATCCACCCGCTCTGGCTGGTCAAGGGCCTCTCCAACAACGTGCTGGGCTTCGCTTCCGCCGTTCACGACCTGCAGGGCACCAACGCCAACTACTGCGACGGCGACGCCAGCGGCGCCATCGCGCTGCGGGAAGGCTGGGCCGCCGTTGCGGAAGGGCGCGCCGACCTGGTGGTTGCGGGCGCCGCCGATGCCTGGGTGGGGCTCGAGGCCGTGCTCGCCGGCCGGCGTGCCGGCGAAGGTGCCGCCTTCTTCGTGTTGCGCGTCGCCCACCCCGACGACCGGTTCGTGGTGGGGCCGGCCGATGCCGCTCCCTTGGCCGACGAAGAGCCCATCCTCGGGTACCTCGGTGCTGCCACCACGCCGGTGAGCGTGGCTCGTACGCTCCTGCGGCGCGAGGCCGTCGGGGTCGATGGCCTCCGTTGGGGACCCCCCGAGGCATGAAGAGCGTGTCAAGACCGGCTTCAGTTCGGTTGCAGTCGGTGGATGAGATCCCGAGTCGCATGTAGGCTGCCCCCTCGCACCGACAGAGGAGCTTTCATGGCGCCCGAGCTGCACGTGGTCGACGCCGAGGTCTTCGCCAAGGTCCAGCACGCCTTCGCCGAAGCGCTGGGCCTGGACGACGACGAGGTCGAGATGGACGCCAAGGTGATCGACGACCTGGGTGCGGAGTCCCTCGACTTCCTCGACATCGCGTTCCGGTTGGAGCGCACGTTCGACGTCAAGATCCCGCGCGGCGGGGTCGAGGCCGCGGCGCGTGACGGGCTGGTCGACGGCGAGCCGTACGAGCTCGAGGGCGTGCTGACCGCTCGTGGCCTCGAGGCCCTGCGCGAGGCGATGCCCGAGGTACCCCCCGACGAGTTCCACGAGGGGCTGAAGACCGCCGAGGTCCCCACGCTGTTCCGGGTGGCGACCTTCTACCGCCTGGTGTTGCACCTGATGGCCGAGGCCGAGGTCCGCGCCGCCGGTTGAGCGAGCTTCCGCGTTTCGCCTTCCTGGTGCACCCGCTTAGCGGTCTGCACCGTCGCGTGATCGGCGTGAGGCGCGGCTACCTGCCGATGGCGCTGGGTGCCGACGGACTCGGGGCGCCGGCGGGGCTCATCTGCCGCCCGGTCGTGCCGGGTGTGGCCGAGGGCCAGGTGGTGAGCGTGCCGCTGCTGCCCGACCAGATGATCGGTGATCAGGTCGTCGCGCTCGAAGCGATGAAGCGGGCGGTGGAGGACCTCGACGTGAACGCGGTCGGACTGGGTTCGCTGTGCGCGGTCGTTGCGGGTCGCGGGACGGGCCTGGTGGACGCGCTCGACGGGCGGGGACCGCCGATCACGACGGGGGCGTCTGCCACCGCCTGGGCGGCGGCGGAGAACACGCTGGCCGTGCTGCGTGCACGGCAGGCGCGCACCGTCGCCCTGATCGGGATCGGCGGCGCGGTGGGTGGCGCGGTCGCGCGGCGGCTGGTCGGGGCAGACGTCCGCGTGCTGGCGGTGTGCAAGGGGCGTGCGCAGGTCAAGAAGGCCGCGCGGCTCGGTGCGCACGGCGTGACGCTCGAGGAGGCGCTGGCTGGGGCGCGGGTGTTGGTCGGTGCGAGCACGAACGGCGGGCTGGTCGATCCAGATGCGCTCTCCGAAGGCACGGTCGTGGTCGACGTGGCTCTGCCGGCCACGCTCTCGTCGGGCCCGAGGCCGGCTGGCGTGATCGTGCTCGCGGGCGAAGCCGTCACGCTCCCGGACGGCTGGCGGCGGGGCTTCTGGGGCTGGCTCTACCACGGGCTCGCTGGCTACGGTCCCTGGCAGCTCTACGCGTGCGTGGTCGAACCCCTGGTGATGGCGGTCACGGGTCGGGCGGCCCCGTTCTCGCTGGGTCGCCAGGTGGATCTCGACGATCTCGAGGCCTTCGCGGCTGGAGCGGCGGAGCTCGGCATCCGTCCTCGGCTCGCCCATGGTTGGCGCGAGATACCGGTGGGCCGTCTCGGAGGAATGGATGCCGCGCCAGCTCTACCTGGGCCAGCTACCTGAAGGCCGCCTCGACCTGGAGGCCGACCACCTCACCACCCACGGCGTCATCATCGGGATGACCGGGTCGGGAAAGACCGGACTCGCGGTCACCTTGCTCGAGGAGCTGGTGCTCCAGGGTGTGCCCGTGCTGGCCCTCGACCCCAAGGGCGATCTCGCCAACCTGGGCCTCGTGTTTCCCGATCTCGCCCCGGACGACTTCGCGCCCTGGCTGGCAGACGGAGACCCAGGGGAGGTCGCGGCCCGCTGGAAGCAGGGCCTGGCGGGCTCGGGACTCGGCGCCCCTGAGCTCGCAACGCTGAAGAACAAGCTGGATCTTCGGCTCTACGCGCCCGGGGGAGACGTCGCGCGAGGGGTCGATCTCCTCGGCTCGCTCCGACGGCCCACGGCGGATGTGGCGGGCGACGCGGGCGCGCTGCGCGACCTCGTCATCGGCACCGTGCAGGCCCTGTTGGGGCTCGTCGGCGTGAACGCAGACCCGCTGCGCGACCCGGAGCCGGTGTTGCTGGCGCGCCTCGTCGAAGACACCTGGACCAGTGGGCGTGAGCTGAGCCTCGAGACCTTGATCCTCCAGCTCGTCGATCCCCCCTACGCCAAGCTCGGCGTGTTCCCGGTGGACACCTTCTTCCCGAGGACCAAGCGGCTCGACCTGGCCATGAAGCTCAACGGCGTGCTGGCCTCGCCGGCCTTCGCGGCCTGGCGACGTGGAGAGCCGCTCGACCTGGACGCCATGCTCGCGCAGGGGGACCGCACGCCGGTCAACGTGTTCTGCATGTCGCAGCTGGCCGAGTCGGAGCGCCAGTTCTTCGCGGCCCTGTTGCTCGAGCGCCTGGTCGCGTGGTCGCGGCGGCAGCCGGGCACTTCGCGCTTGCGCGCGCTGCTCTACCTCGACGAGGCCTTCGGCTACCTCCCGCCGCATCCGGCCAACCCCCCCACGAAGCGTGCGATCGTGACGCTGCTGAAGCAGGCCCGCGCCGTCGGGGTGGGGGTGGTGCTCGCGACCCAGAACCCGGTCGACCTGGACTACAAGGCCCTCTCCAACGCGGGTTGTTGGTTCCTCGGAAAGCTCAGCACCCGGCAGGACGTGGCCCGGGTCGCCGATGGGCTCCGGGCGGCCGGAACCGGCGTCGACGCGTCAACGTCCCTCGCCGGACTGGCTCCTCGTCAGTTCCTGCTGCGCAACGCCCGCTCGCCAGGCATGCCGACCTTTTCGACCCGGTGGGCCATGACGTGGCTGCGCGGTCCCGTGACGCCGCGCGAGCTCGCGCGCCTCGCCGCCCAGGTCGATCCGGTGCCTGTCGTGCACGCCCCCCCGCAGGCTCCGCCTGCTCCGGCCGCCGTGCCCCCACCTCCGCCCAGCGCGACCGTCCCGCCTCCGTCGCCGCCAGCGAGCCTCGTGCCGCCGCCGCCTCCGCAGCCCGAAGGTCTCCTGGCCGTGCCCCCTCCTGCGCTGCGCGGCCACGCGCGCCGCTTCCTGTCGCCGGCAGCAACCTTCGCCGCGCGGCTCGAGGGCGCCTTCGATGCGCTCCGTGAGGACGCGCAGGCGGGCGGCGCCGTGCACCGCCCCGTGCTCCACGCTGAGGTGGGGCTTCGCTTCGACGAGGAACGCCTGGGTTTCGTGATCGACGAGCACCACCACCTGGTGCTCTTTCCGCTCGACCACGGCATCCCGAAGGAGGCCACCATCCTGGACCTGCAGGCCGGAGACGTGCTCGACAGCCCCCCCGAGCACGGCTGGTACCAGCCCTTGCCTGCGGCGTGCGACGAGGCCAGGGAGCTCACCGCGGCGCGCGACGCACTGCTCGACCGGATCTACCGGCGCGAGTCGCGCGGCATGTGGACCTGCCCCCCGCTGAAGCTCCATGGCCGCGCGGGCGAGACCCTGGAGGCGTTCACGGCGCGCTGTCGGGACGAGGTCGAGGAGCGCATCGAGGCAGACCTGGCCAAGGTCTCCGCTCGCTATGAGAAGAAGGCCGATGCTCTCGACAAGAAGGCCGAGAAGAAGCGCGACACGATCACGCTGCTGGAGACCACACTGAAGGGGCGGCAGGCGGAAGAGGTGATGAACGCCGGACAGGTGGTCGCGAGCTTCTTCTTCGGCCGCAGCCGCAGCGTCAACTCGCTGGTGTCGAAGCGGCGCCAGACCGCCGAGACCGAGCTCCGCCTGGAGGCAGCCGAGGCGGACATTGAGCGCTACGAAGACGACAAGGCCGAGCTGGTGCTGGAGCTGGAGGCCGAGGAGTCGGCGCTGCGCGAGAAGCACGAGGAGGCGCTCTCGGAGATCGAGGAGCGGCCCGTCGGTCTGGAGAGAGCGGACGTCCGCTGCATCAGCTTCGGTGTGCTCTGGGTGCCCGTGAGCTCCGCGGTCTGACCTACATCTGCCTCACGCTGTCGAGCAGGCGACGGTAGGCGAGCGGGGTGTCGGAGCGCTGGACGAGGGCCACCACCAGGATGAGCTGGTCGCCGCGTGGCATGGCGTGCACCTCGAGCACACGGGCGCGCCCGTGCTTGTCGGACCCGTCGACACGGGCTGTCGCCCCGTCGGAGGTGGTGCGGACCCGCGGAATCCCGGCGATTCCGTGTTGCTGGCTCGCGAGCTCGATGCCCTGTGCGACAGCGATCTCGGAGTCGCCCGCGAGCACGCGGGGAACCATGGACAGCTCGACGCGGGTGCGCGCCTGGCGGTTCTTGAGCGTGATCACCTCGCCCACCACTCCCGACGCGACGCTGGACCACCCGTCGGCCACCTCGGTCTCGCGCTCGCCGAGCGTCAACGTGCCACCCGAGAAGCGGGCGGGCGCGGCGGCCAGGCGTCGACCGACCGCCGACGCAGCCCGCTTGGGCGCTGCACGCAGGCCGTGGCTCCACCCGCCACCGCCGGGGTTCTCGCCGGTCTGGAGCACCGGCTCGCCGGCGGCCGTCAGCACGGTCACGGTCTGCCCAGCCAGCTCGACGTGCAAGGTGCGGCCGTCGCGAAGCGTGCGCCCGTCGAGCAGGGAGCGAAGCAGGTGTGCGTCCTGGAGGTCGGAGAGCTGCACGGACCACGCAGCCTGCAGCGTCCCGTCGCCCCGGTACACGGTCAGCGCGTCGCTGACCCAGCTCTCGGCGAGCTCGGGGTCGCCGCCGATCTGCGTCAACCACCAGCCCAGGGTGAAGCTCCCCATGCGGTCCTCGCCGAGGCGGCGCCACCCGGCAGACTCCCAGGCCGGCACGGCCGGGCCGGCCAGCGGTGGCCGACCGCGAGCGGACCACTCCTCGGGACGCTCGAAGGCGTGGGTGGCGGCTGGCGGGTCCTTGCACAGGCTGTCGAGGCTGCGAAAGGCGCCCGCCTGGTGCAGCCGCAAGGCGACGAGCGTGCCCTGGGTCCGCGCCCACGCCTGCTCGGCGGCGACGAGGGGATGGCCGCTGATCCAGGCCGCACGCTCCGAGAGCACGCCGGTCGCGACCTGGCCGTCGATGGCAGCGTCACTCAGGGAGACCTCGCGCTCGGCGAGCATGTCCGCCAGCCACGTGGCCGTCGCGATGCCCTGGTGGGCGGCGAGCGCCGCCAGGCGAGCGTCTCGCGAAGCGGTCGCCGGCGTGCAGGTGCCGTCCAGTGACAGCGCCAGGGCGTGTTCGAGCTCGAGGGTTCCGAGCGCGGGCTCCAGCACCGTCAGGACGCGCTTGTCGGGGAGCCAGACGGCCGGCGGCGCGGCGACCACCGTCAGCTCGGCGAGCTTGTCGTCCGTGCCCAGGAGCCCGATCGCCTTGAGCGCCTGCTCCTCGAGCAGCCGCGGAGCCGCGGCCTGTTGCCGCGCCACCAGCTCGCGGTGCTCCTCGGTGGTCACCACGCGGACCAGGGGAGGGGCGGAGTCGGTGCCTCTGGCCGCAGCGAGCGAGAGGTACGTCTCGGCCAGCCAGTCGAGCTCTTCGCCCTCGGGGTCCCGTCCAGGCAGGTCCGAGAGCGGTCGGGCCTCGTCCAGGTCCGGGCCCATCGTCGGCTTCTCGCAGGCGATCAACAGGAGCCAGGACAATGCGTACACCACGTCGTTGTCATCGGACGATAGCCTCGAACCGTGGTGCGCCGCGACGATCAGGGTCCTCAGCTCCCGTTGCCCTTCGGGTTGA
>CAZSAT010000145.1:0-17382 GCA_964604675.1 uncultured Enterobacterales bacterium | reverse complement strand
CCTACTGACCCGACGTGCCGCAATGCCGGCGGGTCGGTAGGAGGTCTACCAGTGAAGCGACTCCGACTCGATCGACGCGGCCTCCTGCGGGGTGGGCTGGCCTTCGGCGTGCTGGCGGGCTGTGGAGGCGGCGACGCCGGCTTCGGCAGCGGCGGCACCGGCTCGGAGGCGCCCGACACCACCGGCGGCGGTGCCGACGACGGCGGGAGCGACACCTCGGTGGCCGACACCGCCGACACCGGTGGTGCCACCGACGACGACCGCTACTTCCTGTCCTACGACGACTGCCCGGAGCTGGAGGAGGACGGCGGCTACTGCACCATCTCCAACGGCGGGCTGTCGATCGTGGTGATCAACGAAGGGGGCGACGTGTACGCCGTGCTCGCGGTGTGTACCCACCAGGCCTGCTCGACGAGCTTCGACGGCAGCCAGCACACCTGCCCGTGCCACGGCTCCACCTTCGAGCCCGACGGCAGCGTCACCAACGGCCCCGCGACCACCGATCTCGCCGAGGTCGACGTGGAGGTGACCGCCGATGGGGTCTACGTGGACGTGGACAGCATCAGTTGACGCTGAAGTCGGCGCTCGTCACGGTCACCGGCCCGTCCTGGGTGGGGATGGCGATCGAGAGGCGGTAGTCGCCGGCAGGCAGCGCTCCGTCCACGGGCCGGGTGACGGGCATCGACACGGTCCACGCAAAGGTGCGCGTGGTGGGATGGGCGGCGTCGTCGTAGGCGGGATCGGGGACGAGGTCGAGCCAGAAGGCGTAGCCCTCGCTGGTGACCGGCTGCCCCCCGGGGCGGCTGATCGGGGTGCCATCGGCGCTCTGGAGCGTGGCCACCGGCGCTCCCAGCCAGGGGTCGGTGCCGTTCACCGTGACGCTCACGATCTCGTCGGGGCCGTAGCCCGTGTTCGCGTCGATCTGGAAGGTGCCCACCTCGAGCGCGCCCTCGACCGGCCAGTCGTCCAGCTCACCGAGCGAGAAGGGCGTGATGTGGTCTGGCTCGAGCGTGTCGAAGGTGTCGCGGTCGAACATGCGCCGGAAGGTGTCCACGGCCCGCCCGACCAGGTACTCGCCCTGCTGAGGCCCCCACAGCGCTCCCGAGGCTTCGTAGCCCCCCTGCCACCAGTCGTCTTCGAGGATGGAGTACCCGAGGTAGTCCTGGGCGTAGCCGAGGAACATCACGTCGAGGTCGCCGTGCTGGGCCGCGATGTCGTCGAGCACCCTCTCGGCGAGGCGGGTGCCGGGCTCGCCGGGGAAGGTCTGCAGGTGCAGGCCACCGATCACGCCCGCGGTCATCAGGGTCTGGTTGGGCGCCGGGTAGTCCTCGTTGAAGGGCACGCACTGCTGATCGAGGTCGGGGTCGCTCGTGGCGGGGTCGCAGTCTTCGTCGGCCGCGCAGTAGACCGCGCCGTACTCGTAGGGGAAGGTCTCGTCGTCGTAGCCGATCCAGGTGCGGTCGATGGGGTGGCGGTGGGTGTGCATCCGGATCTCGGGGGCCTCGTCCCAGTCCAGGTCCACGGTCACGCTCTCGACCGCGTCGGCCACCGTGCTCCCGATGCGCGCCATCTTGGCGTAGCCCTCGGGCAGCCCGTCGACCTCGGTCGAGGCGACGTCCGGGTTGCCCGGCGCCATGTCGGCGCCCCAGCTCTGGAAGAGCAGTGCCTGGACGGGGTGGTCGAAGCGATCCTCGACCGCCTCCTCGATCGCTCCCGAGACGTCCTGGGACAGGGTGAGCTCGTCGATGCCGAGCACGGTGCCGTGGATGGCGTAGGACATCACCAGCGCCTCGATGCGTCCGTCCCGCTCGACCGCGAGCACCGGCAGCGTGGGGTTCTGGTAGCCATCCTCGTCTTCCCCGCCGTCTTCGCACCGCCGGTCCGAGTGCGCGTCGTCGCTGGCCGCCATGGCGTGGGCCACGCGTGCGGGCGCAGCGTCGGCGAGCGCGGCCTCGACGGTGTCGGCGATGGTGTCGACCAGCCTCTGGTAGTACTCGGGGAAGAAGCTGTCGGCGATGAGATCGAAGATGCCGCCGCCGTCGATCACACGACCGGGGCCGGAGTGGGTGTGGGTGGCGCCCAGGACCAGGGCGTCGTCCATGCTTCGCCCGAGGCGTTCTTCCAGCTCGAGGACGACGGCGCGTCGGAGCTGCTGGAACATGCCCACCGCGTCGACCCGAACGAAGACCACCTCGAAGCCCGCTCCCCGCGAGAGCGCCACCACGCTGATCTCGGGGTGGCCGTGCAGCCGCGTGGTGGCCGGGTAGATGTCGGCGAAGGGCGAGTTCGACGACGGGGCGTCGAAGGGCCCGTTGCCGGCCGTGCCGATGCCCAGCGGCGCGGGGATGCGTGCCTCGGCCAGGCCGGCCACGAGCTCGCCGGGCTCGGGGGCCGGGATGGTCTCGGTCGCGCACGACAAGAGCGTGAAGAAGGGGATCATGGGCGCCTCCGCGTCCGATCCCTAATCAGCCCCCCAGCAACGCGCGCTCCAGGACGAGGGGTTCTTCCATCCAACCGCTGTCGCCTTCCCAGCCCACCACGAAGTCGACCTCGCTGCCCACGGGCCCGGTCATCAGGTCGACGAAGTCGTCGGTCGTGAGCTCGCTGGTCTCGTAGCCGTCCACCGCCACGATCAGGTCGCCCTCCATCAGGCCCATGTCGTCGGCCGGGGTGTCCGGGTGCACCTGCACCACGAGCATGCCGTCGGCCACCGGCTCGAAGGCGACCCCGAGCCCGCCCGTGCGCTCGGAGGGGAGCACGAGCTCGACCACGGCGGTGCCGTCTTCTTCCAGCCACACGTCGAGGGGATCGGACAGCGTGACGAGGAGCCCGTCGCGCCGACGAGCCGTGAAGCTGCACCAGCCCGGGTCGGCGACGACCCGGACCATCAGGCCCTCGTGTCCTGTCGTGCCGCCGCCGCACGCCCCTCCGTCGACGTAGGCCCATGGCACGGGCCAGCCGTCCTCGTCCACCACATGGATCTCTGCGTGTGCCAGCGCCAGCGGCTCGATGCCGTCGACGTACCCGAGACCGATGAGCGGATCCTCGGCCTCCAGAGCGGCGATCAGGTCGTCGATGTCCTCGGCCTGTGGTGCCCGTTCGAGCTGTTCCACGCCGGTTCGGATGGTGCTCGCTCGAAGGGGCTCGTGCTCGACCACGGGGGCGGGATCGGGTGGCGCTTGCTGCTCGGGCCACACCCACAGCACGGCGGTCAGGGCGGTGAGGAGGATCAGGGGTCGTCGCATGCGTCCCATACGGCCACAGCATGCCCGAGCTTACGGCTCCTCGCCCGCGGGTTCCGGGTCGATCCAGGCCCGCTCGAAGTCCAGGGCCTCCGCCTCCCAACCGTGCTCGTCTTCCCAGGCCAGCACGATGTCGGTGGTGGTGCCCTCGGGGCCAGTCAGCAGTCGGATGAAGGCCGCCAGCTCCAGCTCCGCAGCGGGCACCCCCTCGACCTCCAGGATCAGGTCGCCTGCCAGGATGCCGAGGTCGTCCGCGGGGCCGTCGGGGTACACCCGGATGACCTCGATGCCCTCGGGGTGCTCCATCACGGTCACGCCCAGGCCGCCGACGCGGCCGCCAGGCAGGTACAGCTCGAGCTCGGGCTCTTCACCCGGCCGGAGCTCGACCGCTTCGGGCTCGGACTCGACGATGATCACGC
This sequence comes from uncultured Enterobacterales bacterium, assembly GCA_964604675.1. Taxonomy (GTDB): domain Bacteria; phylum Myxococcota_A; class UBA796; order UBA796; family CAJQPC01; genus CAZSAT01. The sequence continues at coordinate 13,721 of CAZSAT010000145.1, read as the reverse complement.
CGTCCATCCGGCTGGCGACGAAGTGGCACGTCTGGTTCGGCTCCAGCCGGACCGACGCGTAGCCGTCCATCACCAGGGTGGAGAGGCCGCAGTCCTCGCTGGTGACGAAGGCGCTGGGCAAGGCGTCGCCGTCGTGGGTGCTCACGTACAGATGCACCGTGGTGAGGTCGGGAGCCGGCGCCACCGAGTCGGTCGGTGCCGGCGCCGCAGGAGCCTGCTCGACGGGCGCCTGCTCCGGTTGTCCGGTGCGCACCGTGTGCACCTTCGGGGGGGCGCGGCGGACCATCGTGAGCACGGTGCCGGTCTCGGTGGCGCGTCCCTCGGCGGGCCAGCACCACCACGCAGCGAGCGCGAGAGCCGCGAAGACCGAGGCGCGTCGTGGCATGGAGACCTCCACGGATCTCCTCGGCCCGCTCGCGCCGGTCGTTGAGGCGCGATCGCCCGCTCAGAAGCTGTCCAGCCAGGCGCCGACGATCTCGAGGGCCTGTGGCTCGCGGAAGGCGCAGTGGTGCGGGTCGTAGTCCGAGAGGGGCTCGCACGGGGCCAGCGCGGCCTCGGGGAGGACCTCGACCAGGGCTTCGGTGCCGGCGTTCGGAACCTGCCAGTCGCCGATGCCCATGAGCACCGTGATGGGCAGGGTCTCACCATGGCCGAAGGTGCTGGGATCGGAGGGGTCGATGAGCCACTGGAAGAGCCCGATGGCCGGGTGGAGGCGGTCGACGCGCAGGCGCGCCTCCTCGTCTTCGAGGCCGAGGGCCGCCGCCAGCAGGTAGCCCAGATCGTCGCTCTCGGAGGGGTCGATGCCGAAGAGGCTCGAGAGGGTGTCGAAGAGGCCGTGGCCGGTGCCCGCGAGTCCCGATTCCAGGAAGTTCAGGGTCAGGATGCTGCCGGCCCCGCTCAGCAGGGTCGGCCCCCAGTCCGGGTTGGCCGCCAGGCCGTTGTTGGCGGTCACCGAGCCTAGGGAGTGGCCGAAGCGCGCGATGCGATCGGTGTCGATCGAGCCGGCGGGCAGGCTGGCGTTCAAGCCCTCCTCCGCGAACAGCTTCACGACCTCGCCCTCGAGGCCTCCCTGCCGCTGGTTGTCTCGGAAGACCGGGAGGTTGGCGATGTTGTAGAAGCCGAGCGAGCCGTCGGTGAAGCCGCTGTCGACCAGCGGGAAGCGGGTGCCGTAGAGCGGCTGGTCCTTGCTCAGGATGGCCACGCCACGCTCGGCGAAGAGCGCGGTGAGGTCGCGCTGCTCGTCGGTGCCGTTCTTCCGGTACACGTGGTTGTAGGCGGTGCCGCCCGTGCCGTGGTCCCAGATCACCAGGGGTGCGTCGTCGATCGGTGCGCCGCCCTGGAGGGGGATGGACAGCACCAGGCGTGCCACGTCGGTGTCCGGCGTGCTCTCCAGGGTGAGCCCGTCGGCGGCGAAGTGGATCCAGCCGTCCCGCCGGTCGGTGTCGAGCAGCATGCCGACGCCGGGCGTCATCCACGGGCGTCCTTCGAGCCCCTGGAAGTAGGGCACGGCGAGCTCGGCCTGGTAGACGGCCATGGGCCAGTCGTCGACGAGGTCGATGTCCCAGGCGGTCTCCTGCGCTGCGAGGAAGGCCTGTTCGGTGGTGCCGTCCTCGAAGGTGACGGTCTGGATCGTGGCCTCCTCCCCGCCCTCGGTCTCGCCGGGCGCGTAGCTCAGACCGACCACGCGCTTCCACGTGGGCGCCGCCCGATCGCTGGCTTCCCACCAGTCATGGGCCGCCGCAGCCAGCACCTCGAGTTGTGCGAGGCTGTCGTGCACGGTGAAGACGGTGGCCACCGCAGGGACGCCCGTGACCCCCGCGAGCTCGAGCGCCGAAACGACCTCGTCGGGCACAGCGTAGCCCTCCGGTGAGGTGGCCCCCGCGCTCTGCATCACGACCGCCGCGAGGCGTGCCCCCGAGCGCGGGGTGTGGCCGATGCACGGCACGGCGGCCAGGGTGTTGGCGCCCCAGTAGGGGTCGTCGAGGGGGTCCTCGACGAAGCGGAGGGTGAGCGGGTGGAGCGCTCCGCTGTCGAGGTCGACCCAGAGCACCGGGTCGTCGGGCGTGCCTTCGGTGCTCTCGGGCAACGACAGCGGCCCCTCGAACCGGAAGTAGGCGGGCATGTTCGGGGAGAAGCCGCGCGTGGCCTCGCTCGCCATGCCGGCCCAGCCTTGCACGATCCCCGCCAGCACGCCCTCGGAGGTGGGGTAGCCGCTGAGGTCCACGCCCCCGTCGTCGGTGCGCAGCGCGTCGTCTGGGAAGGGCGCGTCGAAGAAGTGGCCGGCGCGGCTGGGATCGACGACCGCCGCGACGAGCTCCACAGCGGCCGTGTCGCCGCCGAGATCCTTGTGGCACGCGAGCAGGAGGAGCATGGTCATCGGCTCCTGCTAACCGTGCCTCGGCCCTCCCATGCCACGGCCGCCAGGGCGGCGAACTCGCTGGACGCTGCCCAGCGGACGACGCCCCCGGCCGTCCAGCGTTCGCTCACGGTCCGGTCGAGTCCGAGCGCCGTGCTCGGCATCTCCACCAGCGAGCCTTCCACGCCGAGCGTCCAGGGCTCGTGGCCCCACTCGGCGAGCGCGGAGACCTCGGGTCGCCAGACCGTCCAGGGTGTGCTGGATGCGGTCGCTGAGTCCAGGGCCCAGCGTCGTCCCGGGGATCACGCCGGAACGCTCCACGACAGCGCCCAGCTCCCTGGCCAGGCCCCCATCGTTCAGCGTGCCGGCGTCGACGGTGGCGGCACCGGTGAGGGCGAGAGCTTGGGACACGAGCAGGATCCTGGGTGGAGCTCCGGGCGCTCCGGCCGCCCGGATCAGTCGGGCGCGTCCTCCGGGTCCCACCGGGTGGTGCGGCAGGTCTCGACGGCGGTGAGCGTGACCGACGCCAGGTCCACCCCGCGGAGGTCGGTGCCGCAGAGGTTGGCGCCGGACAGGTCGACGTTGGTCCAGATCGCGTCGGTCATCACGGCGTCGGCCAGATCGGCCTCGAGGAGCCGGGCATCGGTGAAGTCCGCCTGGGTCAGCGTGGCTTCGCGGAGCCTGGCGCCCGACAGGTCGGCCCGCATCAACCGGGCATCGGTGAGATCGGCACCGCTCAGGTCGGCGAACTGGAGCTTCATGCCGCGCAGGTCCGCGCCACCGAGGTCGGCCTCGGCGAGGTCCACCTGGTAGAGGTCGAGCGGATCGAAGCTGATCGGCCAGGAGAAGCCCCGGAGGTCGGTGGCCATGGCGCTGCCGCCGGGGCCGAGGGCGCCGAGCGCCGGCCCGTCGGGCCACTCCGTGTCCTTCGAGAAGCCCGCACCGCGCACCTCGGCGCGCGCGACGGACGGGGGGAGCACCGCGCCGCTGAGGTTCGCGCCGGTGAGCCGTGCGCCGTCGAGGTTGGCGCCGCTCAGGTCGGCGTCGCGGAGGTTGGCGCCGCGCAGGTCGGCGTCGCGCAGATCGGCGTCGACCAGCCGGGCCTGATCGAGCACGGCTCCCCGAAGCGACGCACGCTGGAGTCGGGCACCGCTGAAGTCCGGGCGCAGCATCTCCACGTCCTCGAGATCGGCCCCGACCAGCGAGAGTCCGCTCAGATCGCGTCCGTCGAGCCCCGCTGCGACGCGCACGCGCCAGGCGCGCAGGCTGCGGAAGTCCTCGGGCGCCTGCCCGATGAAGATGCCGGTGCCGAGCGCCAGGGCGGGCGCGATCGAGAGCGTGGCCCAGCGGAGCATGCGGGCCTTGCGTTCGGCCCGTCGGCGCTTGTCCCAGCCTTCGTTGTGCACGAACTCGCACTCGGAGAAGAAGGCCTGCTGCTCGGGGGTGAGCACCAGCTCCTCCCGGTGGGCGGCGACCAGCTCCATGTGCTGCTCGGGCAGCAGGTCGTCTTCTCGCTGGCCGTTGCGGAGCCACAGCGCGTAGCCGTGCGAGAAGACCTGCCTGGCCCGGTTGCGCCCGTCGTGCTCGTCGCCGTACTCGCGGACCCGCCCGATCAGCGCTTCGTGGGTCAGGCGGTAGCTGCGCTCGCCCGGCCAGCGCGCGTCGCTGTAGCCGTGCACGACCCGCCAGGGCGACTCCAGCTTCGTGAGGATGCGTTCCCGACGTCGATCGTTGGACGACCCCAGCAGCTCGGAAGCGGGCGCGGGACGAGCGGTCGCCGAGCCGGGGAGGTGCGTGAGGGCGCGCAACAGCTCCTTGGCCACGCCCCGGTCCGCGGGGGACAACGAGTCGATGGCCTCGTCGAGGATGCGCCCGACGATGCCGCGCGCCCTGCCGAGTCGCTCGCGGTAGTGCACGGCCGTGATGACCGGGGAGGGACTGTGCCGCACCATCTCCCAGAGGCGGTGGCCGACCGCCTGGATGCGGGGGGCGACCTCGCCCGCGTCGTCGGCGATCAGGTCGTCGACGATCTCGTCGACCAGGCCGTCTTCGAAGCTGAAGGCGGCGAAGTCCACGGGGAGCGCCGAGTCGGTCGGGCCCAGGAGCGCCGCTCGGATGTCGGAGCTCGACAGGGGCCGCAAGGGCAGGGAGCGGAGCAGCTGGTCGACGGGGAGCGGCTCCAGGCTCCGGAGCAGCTGGCCGAGGAAGTCCTCGCGCAACGACATCAGGAACCGAACCGAGCGGTCGCCCCCTCCCACCACGGAGGCGAGGTCCGACTGGAAGGCCTGGATGTCTTCTGAGTCACCCCCCGTGAACAGCTCCTCCAGCTGGTCGAGCACCACGGCGATGGGCCGCCCGGCCGCCGCAGCGGCGGCGTCGAGCACGGCGGCGATCGGGGCGTCCTCCATGGGCAGCGCCCGGTGGCGCGCCAGGAGCCGCTGGGCCGCGTTGCGCACCATCACCAGTGGCTCGGCTCCACCGCGCACCACGATCACTTCATGACCCGACGAGCGGAGATCCGGCAGGATGCGAGCGTTCAGGAAGCTGGACTTCCCGACCCCGCTCGCGCCGGTGACCACGAGCATGGGGAGCCGGTCGGGGTGTCGCCAGAGCTCCTGGAAGCGCTGCGTGTCGCGTTGGCGGCCGAAGAAGATGTTCCGTGTCGCCGCGGAGAAGGGCGAGAGGAATCGGTACGGTTCGGTGGGCCGGGCGTCGGACTCCTCCTCGCCGGTCGACACGCCCCGCGCCGAGCCCCGCGCGCGGCGCAGGTCGGCTGCGACCTCCGCCCAGTTCTGCGGTCGCGCGGCCGGGTCCTTCGCGAGCAGCCTCGACACCAACCGGTAGATGACGGGGGGGAGTCCCGGCACGTAGGCCTGGAGGGTGGGCGGCGAGCTGTGCACGTGGAGCTGGAGGTAGTCCCGAGGGGTCTGTGCCAGGAAGGGTGGTCGACCGGCGAGCAGCTCGAAGAGGATGATGCCGAAGGCGTACAGGTCCGCGCGGTGGTCGACCGCCCATCCCAGCGCCTGTTCGGGCGACATGTAGCGGGGTGTGCCCAGGAGGGAGCCGTGCTGGGTGAGGCGGGCCGACTCGGTCGGCGGGTCGTCGTCGGCTTCCTCGGTGGCCGCATCGCTCCACGTGTGGAGCGTGTTGGCGCTGGGGTTCGGATCCTCGATCTCCCCGCCCCCGAAGTGTTCCCGGAGCAGGGCCAGGCCGAAGTCGAGGATCTTCACGCCGTTGTCGGTGAGCAGCAGGTTGTCGGGCTTGAGGTCGCGGTGGACCAGCCCCACCCCCTGGCCCGCACCCATGCCCTTGGCGATGCCGCGGGCGATGCCCAGGGCGTCTTCGAGGGAGAGCACACCTTCGCGGTGGAGCCGCTGGGCCAGCGTCTCGCCCTCGAGGAGCTCCATGACGAGGAAGTGCCGCCCCTGTGGGTCCTGACCGACGTCGAACACGGTGACCACGTTGGGGTGGTGCAGCCGGCTCAGCGTCACCGCCTCGCGCTGGAAGCGGCTCACGGCGCGCGGGTTCGTGGTGAACTCGCTGCGGAGCACCTTGATGGCGACCCGTCGCTCGAGGGCGCGCTGCAGCCCCTCGTACACGGTGCCCACGCCGCCCTTGCCGATCACCGCGCCCAGGCTGTAGCGTTCGTCCAGGGGTTCCCTCCAGACCGATGGGCCCGACGTTCCTGGCTGCTGCGTGTTGCTGCTCATCTCCATCCTGGCGTGTCGTTCGACGCCGCCTGTCGATCCCGGGATCGGATCCGGGCCGTGGTTGCTGAGCGGCCCGTCGGTCGTGGGAGAGCTTCGCACGGATGGGGGTTGTCGGTTGGGGCTCTGGGGCCCCGCGTGGGGCACAGCCGGGGTGGTGGCGTGCTCGGTCACGGTCGACGAACGGGGGCGCTGGCTGAGCTTTCCGTTCGAGACGGGGCTCGGCGAGGGTACCGGGGTGTTGGAGTGGACGGACGAGGGCGCCAGGCTGCCGCTCGGCTCGCGCGACGGGGAGCACGACATGGTGCTCACCCGGACGCTGGGTGCCCTGGGCGCGGCCGCGCGGCGTGAGGCTTCGGACAGCGCTTCGGAGCGGATCGGCGTGTGGCAGGCCGCCTGGTCCTCGGGCGTGTTCCGGCTGCAGGTGGACGAGCGCCTCGTGGGCGAGGTGCAGTTCGAGGGCGCCGGGCAGGTGAGCGTGGCCACCTACGACGCCCACTGGATGACCGAGGGCCTGGTGCGCGCGGCCCTCGCACCGCACGGTCCGGACCTCGCGCTGCAGTTCCCGGTGATGCCCGCGCTCCAGGAAGAAGACGGGCTGTTGCTGGTCAACGTCCCGACGGGCCAGGTGGTGGTGCCGGCGGCCGCGGAGCCCACGCCCTTGGACCGCTGGCTGGCGCTGGTGCCGGGCACCGTAGGCGACGAGGAGGCCGTGATGGCTACCAGGGCGGCGACCGACGCCGGGCTCGCGCGCGAGCGGGAGGTCCTCGAGGCCTTGCTGCCCGGCCTCGCCGCGTCGGCCGATGCCGCCTGCGTGGGGGACGGGGGCCGCCCTGAGCTCCTCCCGGGCTACACGGTGCGCGGCGAGCCCACCGAGAGCGGCTGTGCTCTGGTGGTGGAACCGGAGCCCGTGCAGCACGGCCGGCGGATGGCCGTTCGGGTGCAGTCCGATGGCCAGGCCTCGTGGCTGGTGCGCTCGTTGCCCTGAGCGGATCTTCATATCGCTTTGCGCTTCTTTACACGCAGCAGGCGGTACAACGTTCATCCGGTGTGAGGGTGGCTCTTGCGGCGCGGCTACGTAGCCGCAGACCTTGATCCCCCACCTGCTGCATGGGCCGCCCCGCACCGGTTTACCCCTTCGGTTAGCATTCGGCCGTGAGCGAACGCTGGCTACCGCTGCTCCAGGCGTCCTGGGCTGACCTCGATCTCGCGAAGGTCGGTGGTCTGGTGCCCGAGCGTTCCCCGGTGGCACGCTTCCTCCACGGGCTGGCCGAGAGCGGGTACCTCGGCCTCGGGCGGGAGGTGCGTTCGGCGGCGCATGTCATCCGCTTGCTGGGGCCCCATCGCGTTCGGCACGCCCTGGTGTGGCACGCGGTGGTGACCGTGGCCTCGGAGCTCGGCGACGATGCCGTGCACCACGTGGTCATGGGCGGTGCCGCGGGCGTGGTGGCGGCCGAGGAGCTCGGCTTCGACCGGGCTGCGGGCGGCGTGGTCGGCATGGCCGCCGTGCTCGGGCTCAGGAAGCTCTTTCCCACCCGCGCGGATCTCGCGGTGGTCGGGCCGGCGCTGGACCTGCTCCGTCCACAACGCCAGGACGCCTTCTTGATCGAGCAGCAGGGGCTGAGCCCGGCGGAAGCCGCAGAGGGTGCGCTGGCCGCCTACGCGCTCCCCGGGGACCTGGTGGCGCTCGTCGTGCCACGGTCCGATGAGCCGGCGGGAGCGGTCGCGCACCTGGTGCGCCGGATGCTCGCCAAGGGCGGAGCCGACGCCAGCCGCTGGTCCGAGGTCCGCAAGGCCCAACCGCCCCTCGCAGCTGCGCTGGGGTGCAAGCTGCCTGGGCTCTGGACCGGGGTTGCGGCGCGCGATCTCGACGGATCCGAGGCCGAACAGCGGGTCGAAGACCTGCTGCAGCGGGCGATGGGGATGGCCGCCACCTGAGCTGGACAGCTCGGCGCGATCCGCGCGTGACTCAAGATTGGGTTACTAGTTGTCGGGCCGCTGGGAGGCGCCGTGGCGACTGTCGACTTCAAGGGTGTTCGGAAGGCCTACGGCGACGTCGAGGTGCTGCACCGCGTCGATCTCTCGGTGGCCGACGGCGAGTTCGTGGTGCTGGTCGGTCCTTCGGGCTGCGGCAAGAGCACGCTGCTGCGGTGCGCGGCCGGGTTGGAGACGATCAGCGCCGGCGATCTCCACATCGACGGACGGCGCATGAACGACGTGGCCCCCCGCGATCGGGACGTGGCCATGGTCTTCCAGAGCTACGCGCTCTACCCGCACATGACCGTCCGGGAGAACATGAGCTTCGCCCTCAAGGTCAAGAAGACACCCTCCGCGGAGATCGAGCGGGCGGTCGGCGAGGCGGCCGAGATGCTGGGCCTGACGCCCTACCTGGACCGCCACCCCAAGGCCCTGTCCGGTGGGCAACGCCAGCGCGTGGCGATGGGGCGCGCCATCGTCCGGCGCCCACGGGTCTTCTTGTTCGACGAGCCCTTGTCCAACCTGGACGCTGCGCTGCGGAACCAGATGCGGGTCGAGCTCAAGCGCCTGCACCAGGCCCTCGACGCCACGATCCTGTACGTGACCCACGACCAGGTGGAGGCCCTGACCCTCGCCGATCGCATCGTGGTGCTCAACGGCGGTGTGCTCCAGCAGGTCGGCAGCCCCCAGGAGCTCTTCGACCGCCCGGCCAACCGCTTCGTGGCCGGCTTCATCGGGTCGCCGGCGATGAACTTCATGCCCGGCACCGGCGATGGCGAGCGCGTCCGGGTGGCGGGGCTGAGCGTGCCCGGGACCGTGCACGGCCCCGTGGAGGTGGGGGTACGACCTCACGAGATCGTGCTGGACCCCGAGGGCGTCGAGGCCCGCGTGGAGGTCGTGGAGGCGCTGGGGTGGGAGCTGCACCTGCACCTCCGCGTCGGTGAGGCCGCCCTGGTGGCGCGCGTCGAGGCGCAGGACGTCGGGCGGGTGAACACGGGCGACGTGCTGCGGATCGGGCTGGCCCACTGCCACTTGTTCGACGTGCACACCGGAGCGCGGCTGTGATCCTGCTGGTCGGAGCCGCGCTCGCCCAGCCGGTCGAGCTCACCCTCTGGCACGCCTACCGGGGGGCTGAGCGCGCGGCGGTCGATGCGCTGGTCGACCGGTACGAGGCCGAGCACGCAGACGTGGCCATCACGCCCTTGGCGCTTCCGAGCGAGTCCATCAGCTCCAAGCTGGAAGCGGCGATCCCGCGAGGCAACGGTCCTGAGCTCTTCATCGGCCCGCACGAGCGGGTGGGGGCGTGGGGCCCGCGGGGGCTCATGGCGGCCGCCGAGCACGACGCGGGCACCTTCCATCCCGCGACGGTCGAGGCGCTCACCTACCGCGGTGTCCGCTACGGCTACCCGCTGGCCTTCAAGGCCGTCGCCCTGTTCTGGAACAAGGACCTGTTGGCCGAGCCACCGGCCACCACCGACGAGCTGCTCGCGGTGGCGGGCGAGCTGACCCGCGACGGACGGTACGGCCTGGCCTACGAGTCGGCCAGCGCGTACTACTTCGGCGCTCTGTTGCACGGCTACGGCGGCGGGGTGTTCGATGGCGAGGCGGTGTCGCTCGACCGGCCCGAGAACGCCGCCGCGCTGTCCTTCGCCCGGGGCGTGCAGGAAGCGGGCCTGCTGCCGGAGGAACCGACGGGTGCGCTGGTGAGCCAGCTGTTCAACGAGGGCGGCGCCGCCATGGTCTTCAACGGGCCCTGGTTCCTCGGTGAGATCGACGGGGTCGACTTCGGCATCGCACCGCTCCCGGTGGTCTCGGAGACCGGCCTGCCGGCGGCTCCCTACCTCACCGTCGAGGGCATCTTCGTGTCCGGAGAGGCCGAGCACCCCGCCGAGGCTTCGGCGTTCGCGCGGTGGCTCGCCGGGCCGGAGGCGGCCCTGGTTCGAGCGCGCGAGGGTCGCCAGCCCGTGGCCGCGCTGGCCGCCTACGACAGCCTGGAGGGCGACGAGGTCCTCGCGGCCTTTCGGCGCGTGCTCGACACCTCGGTTCCGATGCCGAACCAACCCGAGATGGCCGCGACCTGGGAGCCGCTGGCGCGGGCCCTGCGTGCTGCCATGCGCGGCTCGGTCACGCCCGAAGTCGCCATGAGGTCCGCCCAGTTCGAAGTCGACGTGGCGCTCCGGCCACCGCCTCCCGAGGCCAACCCCGTGCCCTGGATCGCGGCGGCCGCGCTGGGGCTCTTCGGGCTGCTCGCATGGATCGGCTTGGGGGTGCGGCGCGCGGGGGGCGTGGCCGGGCTGCGTGGCTGGGGGCACGCCTACGCCTACGCGGCGCCGGCCTCGATCGCGATGGGCCTGCTCGTCGTGGCGCCGTTCTTGGTGGGAGCAGGCGTGGCGTTCTTCACGCACCACCAGGGCACCTTCACCTTCGTCGGTCTGGCGAACTTCCTCGACATCCTGCTCGCGCGGGACTTCTCCCCGTCGCATCCCTTGAGCTTCTACTTCACGCTGCTCGTCACGCTGTTGTGGACGGTCGCCAACGTCGTGCTCCACGTGACCCTGGGCGTGGCCCTCGCGCTGTTGCTGCGTGAGCCGTGGGTGCAGCTGCGCGGTGTCTACCGGGTGCTGCTCATCGTGCCCTGGGCCGTGCCCAGCTACATCACCGCCCTGATCTGGAAGGGCATGTTCCACCGGCAGTTCGGCGCCGTGAACGCTCTGTTGAGCGCGCTCGGCCTGGAGCCGGTGAGCTGGTTCGCCCAGTTCTCCACGGCCTTTGCCGCCAACCTGGCCACCAACACCTGGCTCGGCTTCCCCTTCATGATGGTGGTGACGCTGGGGGCTCTCCAGGCCATCCCGCGCGACCTCGAGCAGGCCGCCGAGGTCGACGGCGCGAACGCCGTGCAGCGCTTCGTGCACGTGACCCTGCCGCTCTTGAAGCCGGCGCTGCTCCCGGCGGTCGTGCTCGGCAGCGTCTGGACCTTCAACAACTTCAACATCATCTACCTGGTGAGCGGCGGTGAGCCCGACGGCTCGACCGAGATCCTGATCAGCGAAGCCTACCGGTGGGCCTTCACCCGCGGGCACCGCTACGGCTACGCGGCGGCCTATGCCGTGCTCATCTTCGGCGTGCTCGTGGGCTGGGGCCAGGCCACCAAGACGATGCTCGGGCGGAAGGTGATCTGATGGCGGAGTCCTCGGTCAAGGCGCCCTCGATGGGCCGGCTCCTGGCCACCCACGGGCTGCTCGTGCTGGCCACCGTCGCCACGCTCTACCCGGTGCTCTGGGTCGTCAAGATGGCCCTCACGCCGAGCCAGGCGTTCTCGCTCGAGCTCAACCCGCTGCCCACGAGCTTCGACCTGTCCAACTTCGCGGCGGTGGTGAACACCGAGGACGCCGCCGGCGGGTGGCTCTTCGGGCGCCAGCTCTTCAACTCCGTGGTGGTGTCGTTGACCACGGCGGCGGTCGGCGTCGTGCTGGCTTGCACCGCCGGGTACGCCTTCTCGCGCTGGGCGTTCCCCGGCCGGGACATCGGCATGAACCTGTTCCTCGCCACCCAGATGTTTCCGGGCGTGGTCATGCTGATCCCGCTCTACATCCTGCTCGACGAGCTGGGTCTGTTGGACTCGCTGTGGGGGCTGACCCTGGTGTACGCCTCGACCTCCGTGCCCTTCTGCACCTGGAACCTCAAGGGCTACTTCGACACCATCCCGAAGGACCTGGAGGAGGCGGCGCTCATGGACGGGGCGAGCCGGTGGATGACCTTCACCCGCATCATCCTGCCGCTGGCGCGACCGGCCGTGGTGGTGACCGCGCTCTTCTCGTTCATGACGGCGTGGAACGAGTTCATCCTGGCGGCCACCTTGATGAGCGACGAGCGCGCGTTCACCCTCCCGGTCGTGCTCAACAGCTACGTGGGCGAGTTCTCCACGAGCTGGGGCAGCTTCGCGGCGGGCGCGATCCTGGTGAGCCTCCCGGTGATGGGGCTCTTCTTCGCGCTGCAACGCCACCTCGTGGAAGGGCTCACGGCGGGTAGTGTGAAGGGGTGAGGATCCCATGGAGGTAGGCATGGTCTGGTGGTTGCTCGTGGCGTGCTCCAAGGACGACCAGTGGCAGGTCAACGACGGCGACGACACCGCCAGCGCGGAAGCGCTCGGAGAGCTGCGTGTCGACCTGGTCGAGCCCCCCGAGGGTGACGCCTGGGCAGGCACCTCCATCCGCCTGTCGGGAGCCGGCTTCACGCATGCGACGATGGAGGTCAGCCTGGATGGGGAGGCCTGCGAGCGGCTCACCTACCTGGACGAGACCGCCGTGGCGTGCGTCACCCCTGCGCTCGGGCCGGGCACGGTGGAGGTCCTCGCGGTGCGCGGTGACGACGGGGCCGAGGCCGTTGGCAGCTACACCTACGTGGAGGCGGACACGGACACGGACACGGACACCGACACGGACACCGACACCGACACCGACACCGACACGGACACGGACACGGACACCGACACCGACGAGCAGGTCGACTACTGCCACCTTCAGTACCCGTGCGAGCAGACCGTCTCAGCCGGCGACGACCTCGAGGCGGTGTTCTGCTGGGTCTACGAGCCGGAGGTGACGGTCGGTGAGGGGCAGGGCTCTGGGCTCTCCTTCGAGCTCGGGATCGGCGACGGCGGCACCGATCCGTCCAGCGACAGCTCCTGGAGTTGGAGTCGGATGACCTACAACGCCGACTACGACGGGCTCGGTTCCCTCGACAACGACGAGTACCAGGCCACGCTGACGGCCCCGTCGACAGCCGGCGACTACGACTATGCCTGCCGGGCCAGCGCGGACGGCGGCACCACCTGGCTCTACTGCGACGGCGCGAACGGGCAGAGTTGCGGGAGCGATCCCGGGGGCTCGGAAGACGGGTACGACCCGGCCAACGCGGGCGCGCTCACGGTGGAGTAGCCGGGCTCGAGCCGCTAGTTGACAGGCTCGTAAGGAACGAGCCCTTTCAACTACTGACTCCTGCGGGGGCCAGCCCCCGCACCGCGCGCTGGGCGCGCTCCCCCCGGCCTTCGGCCGCCGCGCGCGGTGCGCGCGAGAGCGGTTCGTTACTAACGAACCGCCCAACTAGTGGTCGTCCTCGTCGTCGTCCACGAGGAACTCGGTGAGATCGGGCACGTCGGGGTCGCCCAGGATCTCGGCGATCTCGGCATCGGTGTACAGCGTCATCGGTGTCATGTTCGGCCTCCTGGCCCGGACATCGGATCGTTCCTGTCGACAGGTGAGCGCCAGGTCGAATCCTCTTCGACGAGGCTCCGGTTAGTGCCGGTCCATGAGCACCGACAACGACGACGTCATCGTGATCACAGGGGCCAGCGCCGGGATCGGCGAGGCGGTCGCGCGCGCCTTGATCGCGCCGGGTCGGCGGCTCGTGCTGGTGGCCCGACGCCGCGAGCGTCTCGAGACGCTGGCGACGGAGCTGGGTCATGGCACCCAGGTCGTGGCCGCGGACCTCGCGACCGACGCGGGCGTTCGGGCGGTGCTCGCGGCGGCCCCCACGTGCTCCGTCCTCGTCAACAACGCCGGCTTCGGGCGGATGGGCGCCTTCGACGCCACCGATCGGCAGGCCGACATGGTGCGCCTGAACTGCGAGGCCCCGGTGGCCCTCGGCCGCCACTACGTGCACGGCATGGTCGCGGCGCGGCGAGG
>CAZSAT010000144.1:0-17410 GCA_964604675.1 uncultured Enterobacterales bacterium | reverse complement strand
CGACTTGATCACACGGCCCGGCATCGAGCCGATGTAGGTCCGGCGGTGGCCGCGGATCTCGGCTTCGTCGCGCACGCCGCCGAGCGCCATGCGGACCATCTTCCGGTCGAGGGCGCGGGCCACGGACTTGGCCAGCGAGGTCTTGCCGACACCCGGTGGTCCGACCATGCAGAGGATGGGACCCTTCATGTCCTTCTTGAGCTGGAGCACCGCGAGGTACTCCACGATGCGGCGCTTCACCTTCTCGAGGCCGTAGTGGTCCTCGTCGAGGATCGTCTGCGCTTCGTCGACGTCGAGCCGGTCCTCGGTGGTCTTGTCCCACGGCAGCTCGACCAGCCAGTCGATGTAGGTGCGCGACACCGTGTACTCGGCGGCGCCAGGGCTCATGCGCACCATGCGCTTGAGCTCCTTGAAGGCCACCTGCTCGACCTCCTTGGGCATGCGCGCCTTCTTGATCTTGTTCTTGAGCTCCTCGAACTCCTCCTGGCGCTCGTCGACCTCGCCGAGCTCCTTCTGGATGGCCTTGAGCTGCTCGCGGAGGAAGTACTCCCGCTGCGCCTTGTCCATCTCTCCCTTGACCTCAGTCTGGATCTTGTTGGAGAGCTCGAGGACCTGGATCTCCTTCTGGAGGAGCGCGATGACCTTCTCGACCCGTTCCTTCGCATCGAAGGTCGCGAGCAGCTCCTGCTTCTCCTCGACCCCGATCGACAGGTTGGTGGCCACGATGTCGGCCAGCATCCCGGGGTTCTCGATCGAGCGGACGAGGAAGCTGGCCTCGCTGGGGATGTGCGGCGAGAGATCGATGATCTTGCGCGCCAGCTCCCGGAGCTGGGACAGCAGGGGCTCGATCTCGCGATCGTCGGTCTCCTCGGCCGCGACCACGTCGACGTCACCCTCGAGGAAGGGGCTGGTCTGGTTCCAGCCCGCCACCGTCATGCGCGACATGCCCTGGATGATCACGTTGAGCTTGTTGCCCGGCATGATGACGGACTTCAAGATCTTGACGACCGTGCCCGTCTGGTAGAGCTCGTCCGGCCGCGGATCCTCGTTCTTCGCATCCTGCTGCGCGACGATGCCGAGCAGCTTGTCCCCCGCCATGGCCTGTTCGATGGCCTTGAGCGACTTGTCCCGGCCCACGTTGATGGGAAACGCCAGGACGGGGAAGATGACGGTGTTGCGGATGGCGAGCAGCGGCAGCGTCAGCTCGGGGGGCAGCTCCGGGGTGTCGGACTCCAAGCCCCCGGGGTTGTCAATGGCCATCAAGCGCTCCTTTTCGCGTGCTGTCCCCTACCCGGCCCCCAACCAGTCGGCCACGACCTCGCGGGAGTGCTCGCCGAGGCGCGGCGCACGGCGACGCGCTGCCCGAGGCGCGTCACCCACCGCATAGGGCAGCGCCAAGCTGCGCACGGTGCCCCCAGCGTCCGGGTGTTCGTGCTCCACCAGCTCCGCCGCCTCGAGCGCTTCGGGCACCGTCTTCATGGCGCCGCACGGGATCCCGACAGCGCGCAGCCGCTCGATCCAGGAGGCGGTGGTGGCAGACGCCATGCGCGGGCCGAGGAGGCCATCGAGAGCGTGGCGGTTCTGAACACGCGCTGCGTTGGTCCCGAAGCGTTCCTCGTGGTGCCACGGCGCGTCCAGCAGCTCACACAGCGTCACGAACAGGGCATCGTTCCCGACCGCGAGGTTGACCCAGCCGTCGGCGGTTCCATAGCTTCGGAAGGGGTGGATCGAGGGGTGGGCGTTGCCGCGAGCACGGGGTTCCACGCCGGCGTTGAGCCAGGCAGACGCGTGGTACGTGAGCAGGCTCAGCTGACCGTCGAGCATGGAGACGTCGACCCGGTCGCCGCGCCCGGTGCGCTCCCGGGCGTAGAGCGCCGCCAGGATGCCCTGGGCTGCGTTCAGGCCGGCCACCAGGTCCGCCACGCTCGCGCCGCACTTCCAAGGGGCGGCGCCGTCGCCGGTCAGGGTCGGGATGCCGCTCTCGCCCTGCACCACCAGGTCGTAGCCGGGACCGGGCTCGTCGCGCCCGAACCCGCTGATGCTGCAGTACACCAGCCGCGGGTTCGCCTCCGCCAGCGTGTCGAACCCCAACCCCAGGCGCTCCATCACGCCGGGCCGAAAGTTCTCGATCACCACGTCAGCTACCGCCGCGAGGCGTGTCAGCGTGGCGCGGCCGTCGGACTTCTTCAGGTCGAGCACCACCGAACGCTTGCCGCGGTTCACGCCCAGAAAGTAGGTCGACACGCCCTCGGCGAAGGGAGGGCCGAAGCTACGCGTGTCGTCGCCGCGACCGGGACGCTCGACCTTCACCACGTCGGCGCCGAGGTCGGCGAGGATCATCGAGGCATAGGGGCCGCTCAGCACGCGCGTCAGGTCGAGCACCCGCACGCCGGTCAAGGGACTGCTCATCGCACGCCTCCGGAAAGCCTCGCCATATCCCACACCACCAGGGGTCCCTGCTCCCCGAGCGCGGGGCCCAGCAAGCTGTCGAGACGCTTCCGGGCCGCGCGCGCGCGCGGCCCGCCGTCGGCTGGTGCCTGGTACACGACGTAGCGGAACCCCTCGGCCCGGAGGGCCAGGACGTCGTCGTCCTCGTAGGCTTGGGGCGCCCGAGCCGAGGCCGCGAGCTCGAGCGCCTTCACGAAGCCGGTCGCCCGGCGCTCCGCAAAGCCCGCGGGCCACAGCGCCTCCGCCGTCGCGCCCATCCCACCAAACAGCGGCTCCTGGAGCAGCGGCTGCCACGCCACGAGCGCCCCAGCGCTCTCGATGGGGAGTCCGATGAAGCCCCCCGGCTCGAGCGCCAGGAGGAGCTCGGGCACGGACACGTCCTGGGTGGGCGCTGGGACGAACGGTGCCGCCCCCACCGCGACGACCGCGCCGACCACCACGGAGCCCAGCACCCGCCCCCACCGCCTGGCGAGGTCGGCCAGGATCCAGGCCAGGGGAAGCGCCGCGACACCCAGGGCGCGGTAGGGAAACGCGAGGCGCTCCCAGAACGGCACGTTGTCCATCAACGCGTACATCGGGTTGAGCACCCTACCCGGGAACCGACCGGCCACCACGGCCACCATCAACAAGGCCATCGGTGCCCACAGCGAGCGCTGCCGCCCGACGAACAACCAGATCAGCGTCGCAGCGGCGATGGCCGGCGACAGCACCGAGCCGACCACCGGCGGCGTCGGAGCCGCTGCGCCCCCGTGGAGGAGCGGCACCGCCCCCGCTGCAGCCGCGACCAGCATCGGCACCACCGCCGGCGCGACGCCTGCGGTGCCGACCACGACCGCGACGAGCCAGCGCCGAGCCAGGCCCGCTCGGTCCCGCGACACCACGGCCTGGTGCACCAGGACCCAGGCCAGCCCAAGTGCGAGGAAGTAGCCATAGAACCAGTAGATCCAGCCCGTTGCGGCGGTGGCGACCCCGAGCAGCACGGGCGATCGCCAGCCGGGCCGGCTGCAACGGAGGGCCAGGTGGATGGCCAGCGGCACCGTGAACAGGCACGCCTGCGCCGTCCGACCAGAGGCGATCTCGCCCAGCGCGTAGGGCGAGAGGGCGAAGGCGAGGCAGCCGACGAGGCGCGGCCCGAGCTCCCAGTCCGCCACGAGCGGACGAAAGGCGAGGCCGTTGGCGACCAGCACAGCGGCGGTGAAGGGGCCGAGGTAGCCGGGGTGGCCGAAGACCCACTGGAAGGGGGCGCTGAGCGCGGCATCGACCAGGTTCATCCCGGTGTGGGTGAAGAGGTCCTTGCCCAGAGGATGGAAGAAGAGGTCGGTGGTTCGCGGGTCGAGCCCTTCCACCAGCGCGTGCGGAAGCCACCAGTGAAACCAGAGGGTCCCGTGGAGATCCACCCCTGTGCCGGGCACCTCCGTGCTCCCGAGGGTGGGCGCGACCACGCTGATCGCCGCCGCCGCCAGGACGAGGCACTCGAGCAGGATCGGGAAGCGGTCGCGCATGCCTCGCGAGCGTAGTGCAGGCCGACCACGGTCGTCGGAGTAGGATGGCGCCGGAGGTCACGTGGTCAGCGTTCTGTCCTGGGTACACATCGTTGGTGCTGCGATCTACGGCGTGTCCCTCACGACCTTCACGGTGGCCCTGATCCTCACCGGAACGATGGGCCGAGGCGACCTCCGGGCCTGGATGCGGCGCTTCCAGGCCTGGGGACCCGGACTCGGGCTGTCGATGGGCGCCCTCATCTTCGGCGGCCTGGCCACGTACTGGTTGCAGACGGGCGGCTTCCAATGGCCCGTGGACACCGCCGAACAGCAGCGGGTCGCGGCCAAGCACCTGGTCTTCCTGGTGCTCTGGGCGAGCGCCTTCCACCTCGAGATCTGGACCTTGGACCCGGTCCGCAAGATCGCGAGCGGCCAGATCGCCGGGGACTACGCCGCCGCAGCGAAGCGCGTGACCCTGCAGGCCAGCGTCAACACGGCGCTCTTCTGGGTGGTGGCTGCGCTGGCTTAGGAGCGGGGCGCCGGGCCGTCGCGAACCATGCGCACGAGCCGCGGGCCGTTGATCGCGAGGTTGATGACCACGGCGATGCCGGTCACGATCCACTCCATCGTGCCGAACACGAAGGGTGCCTGCTCCAACATGGGAACGCTCATCCGAGGCCTCCTGCGCCCGAAGCTACCAGAGCCTCGAGGTCCACGCCGAGCGGCCTCAGCAGCTCTTCGGTGTGCTCCCCCACCCGCGGCACCTCGTGGCTCGGTGACCACCCGAAGGGCGCGTTCGCGAGCGGCATGCCCAGGTAGTCCTGGAACGCCCCCCGAGCCACGTGATGAGGGTGGTCGGACACCTCGGTGGCACCGAGCGCGGGTCCGACGCAGCACCCGGTCAACAGCGCCACCCAGTCGTCGCGGTCGCGCGACGCGAACACCGGCACCAGCTCGTGGGTGGCCGGAACCGACGGCAGCTCCGGAGCGAGCTCGCGCATGCGCATCCAGAACTTGGGCTCGAGCGCACCGACGCAGAGGATCCGACCGTCCGCACAGCGGTACGCCCTGTACGTGCCGAGCCCACCGGTGAGCATCTCCTGCCCCGGTCGATGCGCCCGGTGTTCGCCCTGAGCCATCGCGAGGAAGGGACCGAACGCTGCGAGGGCCCCCTCGGTCATCGACACGTCGAGCCACCGGCCCGGGCCACCGCGCGCGACCCCTGCAACGGCGGCGGCGATGCCCAGCGCCGCGGTCAAGGCCCCCCCAGCGACATCGGCGATCGGGAACGGGGTCGGCGGCACGCCGTGCTCGTCCGGCAGGCTGGCCGCCGTGACGCCCACGAGCCCGAGGTAGTTCAGGTCGTGCCCCGGCTCGTCGGCCAGCGGCCCGGTCTGGCCGTAGCCGGTGATGCTGGCCACGATGAGCTTCTCGAAGCGCTCGACGAGCCCGGCAGGGTCGAGCCCCTGGCGCGCGAGCGTGCCGGGCTTGAAGCCTTCGACGACCACGTCGGCGGTCGCGCAGAGCATGAGGAACGCGTCCCGCCCCTCGGGCTTGCGGACATCCAGCGCCACGCTCTTCTTCCCCCGGTTCACCGACGCGAAGAAGAGGCTCCGACCCTGTACCAGCGGCGGCATGCTGCGTGTGTAGTCATGGCCGCTGGGGGCCTCGACGCGCACCACTTCGGCGCCCAGGGACGCCAGGTACCAGGTGCACATCGGCCCGGGGAGGAGCCGCGACAGGTCGAGCACCCGAACACCCTGCAACGGAGCCATCAGCCCTCCAGCCACCGCTGGCTAACACGAGGTTAAGCCCAACCACATGACGGCACCCGCGGCTCCGAAAGCCATCTACATCATCTCCGACGGCACCGGCCAGACCGCCGAAGGCGTCGTGCGCGCCTGCAGGCTGCAGTTCCGCGGCGTGCCGGTGGTCGTGCAGACCTTCCCCAACGTGACGGACGCGGAGCAGCTCGGACGGCTGATGGCGCTCGCTCGCGAAGAGGGTGCGCTGGTGGTCATCTCGCTGGTCCGCGCGGAGCAGCGGGCCGAAGCGGAGCGCCTCGCTCAGCACCATCGGCTGCGCCTCGTCGACGTGCTCGGTGGCCCGCTCAAGGCGATGTCCGCCTTCTTCCGTGTCCGCCCCAAGGGCTCGCCGGGGTTGATGTACCAGGCGGACGAAGACTACTTCCGACGCGTGGAGGCGGTCGAGTTCACCGTCAAGTGCGACGACGGCAAGGAGCCTCGGCTGCTCTGCGAGGCCGACATCGTGCTCGTGGGCGTGAGCCGCACCGGCAAGACCCCGCTCTCGGTCTTCCTCGCCCACAAGGGCTACCAGGTCGGTAACGTTCCCCTGGTGCTCGGACGCGAGCCACCCGAACAGCTCTGGGAGGTCGACCCGAAGCGCATCTTCGCGCTGACCATCGATCCAGATACGCTGAAGTCGATCCGAAAGCAACGGGTGCAGACCATGCGAGTGCAGACCCGCATGAACTACGACGACATGGACTACATCCTCGCTGACCTCGATCAGGCCCACGCGCTCTACAAGCGCAACCGGGACTGGCCCGTGATCGACGTGACCCGTCGCGCGGTCGAGGAGACCGCCAGCGTCATCCTCAAGATCCTGAGCGAGAGGGGCCTGGCGAACGTGACCGGGGAGGTCGGACAGCTGTGACCGATCGCCTCCGAGTGGTCGGCGCCGTCGCACGACGAGACGGGCGCGTCCTGATGGCGCGACGGCTCCCGGGTGGCGCCCACGGAGGCCTCTGGGAGTTTCCAGGCGGCAAGGTCGAGGCGGGCGAGCCCGACGCCGACGCGCTCTTGCGCGAGCTGCGCGAGGAGCTCGGCGTGGAGGGCACCGTGGGCGAGCTCGTCGCGGACGGACGGGACGAGCGGGTGCACCTGTGGTGCTACGAGGTGGTGCTGCACGGCGCTCCCACCCCCCTGCTGGGCCAGGAGCTGGCGTGGTTCACCCGGGCCGAGCTGTGCTCGCTCGACGTGCCTCCGGCCGACCGGCCCACGATCCGCGCCCTCGCGGCCGGCGAGCGGGGCCTATAGTGGCTGGCAACACCATCGGGCTGGCGATGGAGTCTGCCTTGATTGGCACGGTCCTGGACAAGTACGAGATCGTCGAGAAGGTCGGTGAGGGCGGCATGGCCACCGTCTACCGCGGACGGCACCAGACGCTGAACCGTGAAGTCGCCATCAAGGTGCTCCACCCACACCTCAGCGCGAGCACCCGGAACCGGCGGCGCTTCGCCCGCGAGGCGCGGGCCATCGAACACCTGACCCACGACAACATCCTCACGATCTTCGACTACAGCGGTGTCGACGCAAACGACTGCTACATCGTGACGGAGTTCGTCGAAGGCAAGACCCTCCACGAGCTGGTGGACGAACGGGGGCTCCTGCCCAGCGAGATCGCCGCCGTGCTCGCCCTGGACCTCGCCCATGCCCTGGCCTACGCCCACCGCTCGGGCATCATCCACCGCGATCTCAAGCCCGACAACGTGATGCTCCGCGCCGATGGCGCGGTGAAGTTGATGGACTTCGGCATCGCGCGGTTCCTCGACGAGTCCACGGTCACCATGACCGGTGCTTTGGTGGGCAGCCCCGCGTACATGAGCCCCGAGCAGGCCCTCGAGAAGACGGTGGACGCGCGAAGCGACCTGTTCTCCCTCGGCACCCTGCTGTTCCACCTGGTCACCGGGCAGCTGCCCTTCACCGGGTCGAACCCCTCCTTGGTGCTCCGCAACATCATCGAGTCGAACCGTCCCGACGTGCTGGAGCTGCAACCCGGGATCGCACCCCAGATGGCCGACCTGATCGAGTGCCTGCTCCAGATTGACGTGGAGGCGCGCCTCGACACCGCCGAGCAGGTCGCCGAGCACGTCGCCGAGGTCCTCGCCGACGCCGACCTCGATCCGACCCGGCCCGAGTGGGAGCTCCGCGGCTTCCTCGAGGACCCGGACGGCTACGAGCTCCGGCTGCGCATCCACCTCGATCGGGTGCTGCTCGAGCGCGGCCGCGAAGCCTTCGAGCAGGGCGACCACCTCAAGGCCCAGCGCCTCCTGAACAGGCTGCTGGCGTTCGACCCCGAGCACGCACAGGTGCTCGAGCTGCTCAACGACCTGCACAGGGCCAAGCCCCCCACGTCGGGCAACCGACGCGCGCTCTGGATCGGCGGTGCGTTGGCCATGGCTCTGGCGCTCTTCACCCTTTGGCTGCTTCGACCGGAACCGGCGGTCGTGGTCGCCGAGGTTGTCGAGGCTCCGGACCTGGAACCGGAAACCCTGGTCGTCGTCCCCACGGCGCCCGTCGATGCGACCGCTGCGGTGGCGGCGGCGCCCCAGCCCGACCTCCAGCCGGTCGCGACGGCGCTGAACCTCGACACGCGCCCGCCACGGCCGGTCGACCCCGCGCCGGTCGTGGTGCCGGAACCCGTGGCGGCCGCGCCGGGGACCGTGGTGGTCAGGCTGGCGAGCCGAGCCTGGGGCGACATCCTGATCGACGGCGAACGCGTCGGGCGCACGTCCACCCGCAACGAGGTGGAGGTGGCCCCCGGCGCACACACCTTGACCGTCCGCAGTCCGCTCTCCGAGGACTGGACCGAGGACTTCGAGATCGCGGCTGGCGAGCGGAAGTCCTTCAACGTGAGCCTGACGCGCAAGCCCGCCACCGTCGTGCTCGACGGCTTCGACAACGCCTGCGTGGTGATGCGCGATGGCACGGCCCTCGGCACGGTGGGCACCATCGGCGGGCAGTTTCGCCTCGCGGAGCCCCACGTCGCCCACCAGGTCGACGTCACCTGTCCCGGTGGGACCCTCGACAGCTTCTCCCTCGAGAGCAAGCAGCCCGGAAGCCGCATCCAGCTCACGGCGACCACCCCGTGAGCGTGTCCCACCGCCCGTCCCACGGTGGCGTCGTGGTCGCCGCGCTGCTGCCAGCGTCGTTGTCGGCCTGCTACCTGGGCCCCATCCGTGTCTACAGCACCAACACCGCGCCCGAGCTCCTCAACGCGCACGCTCCCGATGGCGGTGACTACGTGCTGGAGACCGAACAGAAGCTGTTCGTGGTGGTCTCGGACGAGGAACCCGATCTGCTCGACTTCACCTGGACCATGTCGCGGGAGGGCATCCTGCCGAACGTGGAGCTCATCACCGGCGACAACCCCGGCAGCCAGGTCGTGCTGTCCCCGGACCCTGCCTACGACGGCCAGCTCGTGACGTGCATCGCCGACGACGGTGAGTACGTCTCTTCCTGGGCCTGGACCCTGGTGGTCGAATGACAACGGTCCTCTGCTGGATCGGGTTCCTCGGCTGCGGTGGCGTCTCGGCCGACGAGACCTCGGCGGTCGACGCTGGTGATGCCGAGGCCCAGGAGGCCGAGGACGTGTTCTCCCTGCGCGTGGACGTCACGCCGTCGGACTACAGCCACCCGGAGCTCTTGTCCGAGAGCTTCGTGGTCTCCGCTCGCACCTGGACCGACCTCGACCTGGAGATGAGCGCCCCCGAGACCTTCACCGGCGAGCTCACCGGCTTCGCAGCCAACAACACCGCCGTCACGGTGCCCGGGCAGGAAGGCGGGCTGAGCGGCCGGGTGGTCGCCTCGCTCGACGGGACCCCGATGGTCGCCAGCGCGCAGGCCGACGCCACCGGCGCCTTTGCCTTCGATGCCGTTCCCCGCCAGCGCTACACGGTCAGCTTCGTGCCCGATGACGCGCGCGTCGCCTTCCTCGTGCAGACCCTCGATCTGGTCACCGGCACGGATCTGTCGACCTTCCTCGACTTCGGCGCACCCCTCTACGGTGTGATCACCGACGAGCGTGGGTTGGGCGTGTCCGACCTGGCGGTGTGGGCCGTCGACGGGGCCACCGGCGTCGCGGGGCCGAGCGTGCTCACGGGAGGCGACGGCAGCTACGAGCTCCGCGTGTTCTCGGGCGAGTACGAGGTGCATGCGGCACCCTCGGACGCTCGGTACTGGCTCCCGTCGTTGATCGGCGGCGCCACGGTGATCGACGACCAGGGCATGCGCCTCGACATGGCCTACGCCAGCGTCGCGGCGACGACGGTCACGGGCCGGGTCTTCGATCCCGACGGTCAGTCGGCCGACGATGTCCTCGTGCGCTTCGAGGCGCGCAACCTCGACGTGAGCCCTGGGGGCACCCTGGTGGTCGAGACCGAGACAGACGGCAACGGGCAGTTCAGCGTGCAGGTGGTGGCGGGCGACTATGAGCTGGTCCTCATTCCGCCGTACGACGGCGACCTGAGCCCGACCACCCTCTCGGAGTCGCTGTCGGTCGAGGCGAACGTGGACCAGGACCTCGGGGCGCTCGAGGTGCCGGCCCGCCCCGTGATCCACGGCCGCGTGGTCAGTCCAGAGGGGAACGCCGTGGCTTCCGCGCGGGTCCAGGCGCGGGAGCTGGACTTCGACGGCTTCACCTACGAGACCACCACCGACGTCGACGGGCTGTTCACGCTGGAGGCGGCGCTCGGGGCGCTCGAGTTCACCCTCGCCCCGCCCAGCGACGTGGATGCCGCAGTCACCTTCTTCCAGGCGACCTCCGACGTGTTGAGCGACGAGACGCTGACCCTGAGCGAGGGCGAGCTCGTCGATGGCTGCATCTCCTACGAGAACGAGCCGCTGGCCTACACCCCTGTCGACGTCGCCGACGACGAGCGCGTGTACGCCACGACGACCACGGACGAGGAGGGCTGCTTCTCGGTGCGGATCGATCCGCAGCGCTGAAGGCTCGGCTCAGCCCAGCACGTCGCCGAGCAGCTCGATGCCGCGGACCTCGCCGACAGCGTCCGCCTTTCGGGCGGCCTCGACCACACCGCTCGCGACGACGATGGCCGTGCGGTCCGCGAGCGTGATGCGGTAGGCCCTGCGCACACCGGTCGGTGCCGCCTTGGGAGCCGCGGACCTGGACGGGGCGGCGGGCGCGGGAGCGGCGGCCTTCGGGGCGACGGCACTCGGTGCCGCCTTCCGGGGCGCCGCTGCCTTGCGGGCTGCACCGCCCTTCGAGCGCGTACCCCAAGGGGCCCTGCTGCTGCGCGGAGCCGCCGCCACCCCGCGACGGATGCGGTACGCGCGCACCGCATTCACCGTGACGCCAGCCATCTTGGCGATCTCGGTGTCGGGCACCGCGCCCAACAGGTCCACGTAGGCATCGACCTTGGACGCGCGCTTCCGGTGCGTCGCCTTCGGCGCAGGCGCCGTCGTGGCCTCCCGCGTGGCCTTCTTCGACGCGCGGGCCGACGGGATGCTGTGCGTGTTGCGGTACCGCGCGATGGTCTGGATCGAGACCCCCGCGAGCTCCGCCACGGTGGCGTCGGACGCCACACCGATCTGGTCGAGGTAGGGCCGTAGCTTGGCGGCGGTGCCCTTGCGCAGTCCCCGGACGCCACCACGCTTCGAGGGCGCATGACGGGTGCCGGCGGCCTCCACGACGGTGGTCGGCGCGGGCTTCCGGCCGCGGCGGGTTCGCGGGCCCGGAGGTGCCGGCTTGCGCGTGATGCCGTTGCGCTTCAGGGCCGTGTTGATGGCACCGGGCGTGGCTCCAAACATCTCGGCGAGCTCGCGCAGGGAGTAGTCGTCCTTCTTGGACACGAGATCGGACCACCAGTCCATCGATTCCAGCTTTCGCATCGCCTGTCGTTCTCCGCGCTGACTCCCCCCAACGTCGACCACCTATTACAGTCCTGCGTGCTTGGCACCCGAATTGCCCCGGGGGGCCCTGACGGCTACGCTCGGCGCGATGTTCGCTCTGGCCCCCCTCCTGATCCTGAGCGCCGTGGCCGCCGCGCAGGATGGGGCGCAGACCGTCACGGAGAGCTCGGCACGGTCGGATCTGGAGGCGGCGGTCGAGCTCTACTACGAGGGCCGGCTCGAGCAGGCCCGGGACCAGCTCATCGTGTTGCACGGTGACGCGCGGGTCGACGACCAAGCGTTGCTTCACGAGATCCTGGTGTACCTCGGCGAGGTCCACCTGCAGCTGGGCGAAGTCGACCAGGGCCTGTCCGCCTTCGTCCGTGTGCTGGCTGCGGACCCCAGCTACAGCCTGGACGGCTTCGTGCACCCACCGGAGATCGTCGACTACTTCGAGGTCGCGCGAACGATGGCCACGAACATGCAGCCCATCGGCCCAGGCCCCATCGGTGACCGAGGGCCTCTTGTGGTGCCCGAGCTTCCGCCGCCGCCCCGCGTCCTGACCGTCGTCGCCCCCGGGGGGCTGCAGTTCTACAACGACCAGCGGCGACTCGGTTGGCTCTTCGCCGGTGGCGTCGGCGCGCTCGGGCTGACGACAGGAGGCATGAACCTCTGGCTGCGAGCCCAGGATGAGGAGCCCGGGTGGGGCATCGACATCGCCGACGACGAGGATCGCGGCGCCTCGCTTCGTGCGCTGAAGTCCGTGCAGAACGGTGTGGGCTGGTCCACCTTGGGGATCTGGGCGACCGGCATGATCCAGGGGGTCGTGCACGCAAGCCGTCCGCCAGCGGTCGCGGTGGCACCGACACCGACCGGCGTGGTGCTGGTCGCGCGCTGGTAGGCTACGGCTCCTGCGGAGTCCATCTGCATGGAGCGAGTCACGATGTTCCTGCGCTACGCAGATCCCGGAACGCGCGAAGAGCGCAACATCGCCATCAAGAAGCCGCTGACCTCGATTGGGCGTGCCAAGGGCAACGACATCGTGCTCCGCGACGCGATGCTCGCCACCACCCACTGCAACCTGCTCAAGGCCGGCGACGCGCTCTCCGTGTCGGTGCTGGACCCTCGGAACGAGGTCTACGTCAACGGTCGACAGGTGAAGAAGAGCGAGCTCAAGGTCGGCGACAGGCTGCTGCTCGGCCGCTACGAGCTCTCCGTCTGTGCAGGCGAACCCGAGCGGCCCAAGGCCAGCGCCGTCTCGCCCGAGCAGCAGCTCGCGACGCTGTCGCGTCTCGTGGGGTTCTCCGAAGCCCTGATGGCCGACACCAAGCCCGACCGCCTCTTCAAGGCGCTGTTGGAGGCCGTGGTCGAGCTCACCAAGGCCGAGAAGGGCTTCGTCATCGTGTTCAAGGACGGTGCGCGGCACCTGGCGTCGTCGCACAACGTCGGGGAGGAGACCCTGGATCTGTCGCGGGTGAGCGACAGCATCATCGACAACGTCGTGAAGACCCGTCGTCCCGTCATCGTGTCCAACGCCGTCAACGACACCCGCTTCGGCAAGGCCAAGAGCGTGGTCGACCTGCGCCTGAGCTCGGTGATGTGCGTGCCGCTCATCTACCGGAACGACATGCTCGGCGTGATCTACCTGGGCAACGACAACATCACCGACCTGTTCGACGAGGCCACGCTCGCCGTGCTGAGCGTGTTCGCGTCCCAGGCCAGCCTGATCGTGCACACGGCGCTTCTGGTGAACGACCTGAAGGTGTCGAACAAGAACCTGCGCGATCAGCTCCGGCACGCTTCGCAGGGCGAGATCATCGGAAGCTCGGGCGGCATGAAGTCGGTCTTCAAGACCCTGAGGCGCGTGGCGCCCACCGACATCTCGGTGATGATCACCGGGGAGACCGGCACCGGCAAGGAGATGGTCGCGCGCGAGCTCCACCGGCTCTCGCCGCGAAAGAAGCGGCCGTTCATCTCGCTCAACTGTGGGGCGATCCCAGAACACCTCCTCGAGAGCGAGCTGTTCGGCCACAAGAAGGGCAGCTTCACGGGCGCGGTGACCGACAAGATCGGCAAGTTCCTCGCTGCTGACGGCGGCACGATGTTCCTCGACGAGGTCGGCGAGATGCCGATGAGCCTCCAGGTGAAGCTCTTGCGCGTGCTCCAGGAGCGCGTCGTGGAGCGTGTCGGGGAGTACGAGGGCACGCCGATCGACATCCGCGTCATCGCCGCCACGAACAAGAACCTCGAGGAGGAGATCGCCGAGGGGCGCTTCCGAGAGGACCTCTTCTACCGGATCAACGAGGTCCACGTGGACCTGCCGCCGCTGCGAGAACGAGGCGACGACATCGTGCAGCTCGGTCAGTTCATGCTCAACAAGTACGCGAGCACCTACGGCAGCAAGGTGCGGGGCTTCACGAACGCCTCCAGCCTGGCGATGAAGAACTTCTTCTGGCCGGGCAACGTCCGGCAGCTCGAGAACCGCGTGAAGAAGGCGGTCATCATGAGCGACCGCGCGTTGCTCACCCCCGAGGACCTCGGCCTGAAGGCCGGTGAGAAGCGCGCCGTCAAGCCGCTCGCGGAAGCCGAGGAAGACTTCAAGATGGGGTACATCCGTGAGGTCCTGGACCTGAACAACTGGAACAAGGCCCAGACAGCCCGCGACCTGGGCGTCGACCCGCGCACGGTCTTCCGGTACATCGAACGCATGGAGGACTAGTGGAGCGGTTCGTTGGTAACGCACCGCTCCCGCGCGCACCGCGCGCGGCGTCCGAAGGCCGGGGGGGAGCACGCCCAGCGCGCGGTGCGGGGGCTGGCCCCCGCAGGAGTCAGTCGTTGAAAAGGCTCGCTACTTACGAGCCTGTCAACTAGTCCGCGGCCGCCCTCGCGCGCTCCAGGGCCTCCCACACGCTCGGCTCGTCGGGCACCACCGAAGCCGCCAGCTCGCAGCTCGGGATCGCCTCGGGATGCGCAGGAGGCAGCAGCACACAAGCCATCACGTTGGGCCAGGCGGCTTCCGGGTCGTCCGCGCGCGCCGCCAGGAGGTTCGGCAACGCTTCCTCGGCTCGGCCCAGCTCCAGCAGGTGAAAGGCGCGCGTGGCTGCGATCTCCCGTGCGATGCGTGGGTCGTCGTGTTCGACGCCGACCAGGAGCCCGAAGCCCTCCGGAGACGAGATCCCGACCAGGGCACGGGCGAGGTTCAGGCGCAGCCGCGCGTCATCGGGCCGGGTAGCATGGGCCGTCCGCCACAGCGCCTCCTCGCTGGACCAACGCTCCACCCGACCGACCGCGAACACCGAAGCCAGCACGCCGAGCCCTGCGAGGGCCCACTTCACCCGTCCTCCAGACAGGCTCCCCGCGGCGAGCACGACGCCCACAGAGGGCAGGAGCAGCAGCGTGTCGCCCCACCGCAGGGCGGCCGAGGCGGTCCCGCTGACCAGCCCCGCGCTGGCGAGCGCGAGTCCGAACCCGGCCGCGGCGAGCGGTGCACGCTGCCGGAGATGCACGACCAGCGCAGCCACGGCCAGCGCCAGCGCCAGCCATCCAAGACCGAGGAAATGGTGCTCCGGGACCTCCATTCCAGCCACTCGGCGCAGGTCGACGAGCCCGAGCAGCGTCCACATGGTGTGGGCGCCGACCGCCCCCCAGGACGCCAGGCTCCCGCCGCCAGCGTCGGCCGCGGCCACCTCGACACCGCTCAGCACGAGGTGACGCGCTCCGAGCCAGCCGATGCACGTGGCGACCATGGCGACGAGCCGGCGATCCGCCGGCCGGAGCAGCCAGGCCGCAACGGGCACCGTGAGTGCGACCTCCTTGCTCCCGAGGGCGAGCGCCAGACACGTCGCCGCAACCCACGGGCGGCGCGCGCCGAGCGCAGCCAGTGCGAACGCCGCCGCGAGCAGGTCTGTACGCCCAGTGATGTTGCAGGCCGCTTCGACCTGCACCGGAAGCACCACCCACAACAACGCGAGCAGCCAGGGCCATGGCGCGTGGTGAAGGGTCAACAACCTGGCGAGCAGTGCTCCGACCGACACCAACAGGACGAGGTTCGTGAGGTGGAAGGCCCAGGGAGCACCGGCCCCCGTGGTGTGATCGAGGAAGTAGCTGAAGGTGACGACCGGTCGCCAGTAGGGCGAGCCGCGCACGCCCGTGCCGTGGAAGAGATCGTGGCCGAGCGCCTCGCCCAGCCGAGACCAGTCGCCGAGGAGCACATTCCCTTCCAGCAGGACCCGGTCGTCGTAGACGAAGGGGTAGCCGAGCGCGCGGCCGTAGAGGACCGCCACAGCGACCAGGAGGGCGCCCACGCCGAACCACGTGAGGTGGCGCACCGACGCCCCGGAGCCGGCGTCAGTAGACGACGAGGGAGTCCACCGGCACATCGCCGAG
This sequence comes from uncultured Enterobacterales bacterium, assembly GCA_964604675.1. Taxonomy (GTDB): domain Bacteria; phylum Myxococcota_A; class UBA796; order UBA796; family CAJQPC01; genus CAZSAT01. Next base: position 1,443 of record CAZSAT010000144.1, on the reverse strand, counting down.
CACCGAGCGCCCATCCAGGAAGGACAGCTCCACCACGAAGGCGCACCCCACCACCTCGCCGCCGAGCTTCTCGACGAGCTCGACGGTGGCCTTCGCCGTGCCGCCGGTGGCGAGGAGATCGTCGACCACGAGCACCCTGTCGCCGGGCTTCACGGCGTCGGTGTGCAGCTCGAGGCGGTTGGTGCCGTATTCGAGCGCGTACTCCACTCCGATGGCCTCGTACGGGAGCTTGCCGGGCTTGCGCGCCGGCACGAACGAGCAGCCGAGCGCCAAGGCCACGGGGCAGCCGAAGATGAAGCCCCGCGACTCCATACCCACCACCGCCTGGATGCCTGCAACCCGGAAGCGCGCGGCGATGTGGTCGGTGATGCCCTGGAACAACGCCGGGTCCTGGAGCACAGGCGTGATGTCCTTGAAGAGGATGCCCGGCTTCGGGAAGTCCGGTACGTCCCGGATGGTCTGCTTCACCTGCTCGACGAGGTCCGCCACGCGTGCTCCTGGCTCTCGGAGGTCCATGCCGGTCCTATCGCCTGCAGGCCCCCGTGCAAGCACCCGGTTAGCCGCGGGCGGACGAAGGAGGAGCACCCCATGGCAGAGGTCGACGCCCACCAGAGCCTGAGCCACACGCTGCAAGCCTTCGTGGACGAACTGGGCGGTGAGGACTGCACGATGGGCGAGCTGATGGCACGCATCGGCGACCGCGGTTTCGGCCTGATGTTGCTGCTCCTCGCGCTCCCAGCCGCCCTCCCTGTCCCCGCGCCTGGGTACGCCACCCCCTTTGGCATCCTGATGGTCGTGCTCGGGGTGCAGATCATCATCGGACGCACCTCGATGTGGCTCCCCGACCGCCTGCGGCGCCGCACGGTGAGCCACAAGCTGCTCAGCTTCTCGGTGCGCAACGGCCGGGTGCCGCTGGGGTTCGTCGAGTTCCTCATCCGTCCGCGCCTCGCGGGCCTCGCGCGGAACCGAGCCTTCCTGGCCGCGGTCGGCGCCATCGTCGTGGCGATGGCGTGCTTCATGACCCTCCCGGTCCCTCTGACCAACACGGCGCCGAGCTTCGTGATCTTCGTCCTCGCGGCCGGCATGCTCGAAGAGGATGGGCTGGTGCTGCTCGGCGGCGTGTTGCTCGCTCCCGTGGCAGCGGCCATCGCCTGCTTCGCCCTGTACGTGGGCGTCACCATGGGCACCGAAGCGGTCGAGACCACCGTGAAGCCGATGATCAAGGGCCTCCTCGGACTGTAGCGATCTACTCGCTCTCGAGGCTCCAGGAGCGCAGCTGGGACAGCGCCGCACGGTCGGTCAGATCCGGGCGCAGCGTGGTCACCACCGCAAAGCCCTGCGACAGCAGGGGGCCGTCGGTGTCGGGTCCGCCGGCAAAGCGATCGTGGGGGCCCCCGATCCAGGCGTAGGGGCGCCCGAACTGGTCCTTGCGCACGTCGACCT
>CAZSAT010000143.1:0-17422 GCA_964604675.1 uncultured Enterobacterales bacterium | reverse complement strand
CCCCATGTCGCCACCGCCGGCGGAGTACGGGGACTCCGGCGTGCTGGCGACCAGATCGCTCCACGACTCGCCGCCGTCGGCGCGTGCCTTGAGCTCGCTGCCCTTCAGGGCGATGGCGGCCTTCTCCTCCGGCGCAGCATCGGTCTCGAAGCGGAGCAGGATGGCATCGACACCGCGGGTACCGTCGCTCGCGAACTGCTCGGTCCGCTGGTTGTAGAGGCTCAGGATCTCGTCGTCGCCGATGCTGATGCGCGGCTGGATGACGAGCTGGGAGAACTTCATCTGCTTGATGTTCTCGCCGAGCTCCTCGCGGTACGCGGCGTAGGGCAGCCCGGTGCGTTCGACCTCTTCGATCAGCGCGTCGCGCTCCATGCCGTTCTGCCGGGCGATGTCGTCGATCGCCCGGTCGAGCTCGTCCCCGGTGACCGACAGTCCCAGCCGGTCGATCTCCTGGTCGATCAGCGATCGTCGGATGAGCGCGTCGAGCACCTCGATCTCGGCGGCGACGCGGTTGGGACCCAGAGCCCCTTCCCCGGCCGCGCGCTCTTCGACGAACTCACCGCCGAGCTCGTAGATCTCGGACAGCGTGATGACGTCCTTGTTCACGACGGCCGCGACACGGTCGACGATCTCCGCCTGCGCGAGCCCGACGAGCAGCCCGAGGATCACTCGCCGCCGCCCACGATCTCGCTGGGGGTCTTCAGCCGCAGCGACGGCTCTCCCTCCTCGCTCTTGTCCGCGCCGGGCATCGACGGCATGCCGGGCAGACCGGGACGGAGGCTCGGGCGCGCAGACGACTCGATCGAGATGGCGTCGAGCTTCGCCTGGTCGATCTCGACGGCCGCGGTGCCCGACAGACCGTCGACGTAGCTCTCGTACATCTCCTGGAGGCGGTCGTTCTTCAGCTTGCGGAGCACCGAGCCCTTCATCTGCTGGAAGGTGCGCTCGACCTTGTCGCGCTTGTTGGCGATGTAGAGGACGTTGTAGCCCTCATCCGTGCGGAACACATCGGAGACCGCACCGACCTCCATGCCGAAGGCCTTCTCCACGATGGCTTCGTCCACACCCGGCTTGCCCTCGGAGCTCACGAAGCCCAGGTCGCCGCCGCGACGCTTGTAGGGGCCCTCGGAGTAGGTGGTGGCGAGCTCCTTGAACTGCTTCGTGTCGGCGCTGATCTCGTTGCGCAGACGATCCGCCTCGGCCGAGGCAGCCGCCTCGGGACGGTCGTCGCTCACGCGGATGAGGATGCGCTTGATCTGCACCTTCTCCGGGACCACGAACTCGTCCATGTGCTGCGCGTAGTAGGCCTGCAGCTCCTCGTCCGTGAAGTCCGAGTTCCGCACCTTGGCGTAGACCTCTTCCCGAAGCAGCGTGTTGACCATCACCTTCTGCACCTTCGGGTCCTTGTCGAGCCCCTGGGACAGGGCCTGGAGGTAGAGCACCTTCTCCTCGACGAGCTTGTCGATCACCTCCTGCTTCTCTTCCGCGGACAAGGCCTTGCCGTCGGCCGGGCTGACCCGGGCGGCCGCCTGCTCGAAGTCCTGCTGCGAGACGCTGAGGCTACCGACCGTGGCGACGACTTCGCCGACCTCCTCGGCGGAGGCGGCATCGTTCGCGGCGGAAGCCCCCGAGGTCGTGGACGCGGGCTCGGTGTCGCCGCCCTCACAGGCGGTCAAGGCGAGGAGCGCGAGGCTGACGAGACGCATGGAAGTCCTTCTCCAGACACGTGGAAGTCGGTCCCTATCCCGCTCCCGGCGGGCGTCACAGAGCCGTGACGGACGTCGACACCGGCGAGATCGCCGCGCTCAGGCCGGGAGCTCTTCCAGGGGGCGTTCGATCACCGGGCCGTGGGCAGAGCACGCGGTGCGCAGCTCGTTCGCCCGACCCACCACGACGAGCACCGCGCGGTCGAGACGCAGCAGGCCCCGAGCCGCGTCCACGCAGGCCTCGGCATCCACCGCCTCGAGCCTGGAGGGCCACGCTGTCCAGCAGTCGTCCTCGAGCCCGTGCAGCCAGCGCAGAGACAGCAGGTCCGCCAGACCCGACAACGACGCCCCGGCCCTGGGGAACGCGCCCACGAGGTACCGACGGGCGTGCTCCAGCTCGTCGGACGGCAGCGGACGATCCGCTGTGCGACGCAGCTCGTCGAGCAACACGTCGAGGGCTTCACCCGCCTTCTCGGTGGCGCAGCTGAAGCTCGCGCTCAGATCGCCAGCGAGCCGCCCGGTGTCGAGGCCGGCGTAGCAGCCATAGGTCAGCCCCCGCCGATCGCGGAGCTCGCGAAAGAGGCGCGAGCTGGCGCCCCCGCCCACAGCCTGCGCGAGCACGCGCGCAGCAGGGTAGCGCGCGTCGGTTCGAAGCAGACCTGGCAGGCCGAGCAGCACGCTCGCCTGCTCCGATCCTGGCCGGTCCACGAGCACGATGGTCCGCTCGGGTGCCCGTGGCGCCGACACCGCAGGCAGGGGACCCGCGCTTCGTGTCCACCCACCGAAGTGGTCCTCGAGCTGCACGACGAGCTGCTCGGCGGTGACATCGCCAACCGCCACGAGCAGCGACCGATCCACCGCCCGCGCACCCTGGAACCAGGCGTGAAGCGCCGGCCGGCGAATGGCCAGCAGGTCGTCGGGCACCGCGGGACGCTGTCCGTAGGGGTGCCCGCCGTACAGGCCCTTCGCCACCCAGGCCCGCGCCACCGTGTCGGGCTGTCGGAGAGCGTGACGTCGCCGTTCGGCGGCCGCCTCGGTCTCGCGCTGCACCTGCTCGTCGGGGAAGGTGGGATGGAGCCCCACCTCTGCCAGCAGCTCGACCGCAGCAGGCAGGTGCTCCGAGAGCGCGTGCACGCTCGTGCGCAGGGAGTCGGTGGAGGCGCCGCTCGAGATCCGTGCGCCCAGCAGATCCTGGCGCCAGGCCAGGCCTGCGGAGTCGTAGCTCCGGGTCCCATGGCGTGCGAGGTTCGCCGCGAGGCCGGCCACACCCGGCCCCGACTGGAACGACCGACCACCCAGGCTCAGCAGCCTGAGGTGCACCACCGGCAGCTCCCGGTCGGACAAGAGCACCACGGGCAGGCCGCGCCAGGTGAAGGCCTCGGGCTGTGGAAAGGACCAGTTGTTGACCAGCGGCTGAACCGGGGCGACGGACGGAAAGCTCATGGGCTCTCCGGGAGCACGCGCAGCTCGACGCGGCTGTCGGGCGCCATGGCTGCGGCCGCGTCCATCACCGCCTGGTCGCTCACCGCCGCAATGCGCTCCAGGTAGTGCTCCTCCCAGTGCGGGTCACCGGTGGCGAGGGTGGTCTCGGCCAGGCTTCGCGCACGCCGGAGCACTCCCTCCTGTGCGTACACCCGGCCCGCCCGCAGCTGGTTCTTCACCCGTTCGCGCTCCTGGTCCGGCAGGCGCTCGGTGGCCAGCCGTTCCAGCTCCTCGAACCAGGCCCGCACCAACACGTCTGGGTCGGCGTCCTGCCCGACCACCCCCTGGAAGGCGAACAGGCTGGGCCCACGGCGAGCGTCGTAGCCACCACCCACCTGCACGGCGATGCGCTGGTCGTGCACCATGCGCCGGTAGATGCGCGAGCTCGGCCCGCCGAAGAGCACGCTCTCGAGCACCTCGTGGGCCCAGAACGCCTCGGTGCCGAAGGCCGGGGCCTGGTGGTTCACCAGCACCAGCGGCAACTGCGCGAGCCCGTCGTGCAGGGTCTCGACGACCGGGCCGGTGCGGGGCGGGTCCGCGAGGTCGGGCGCGGTGCCCACCGGCCGATCCGCGATGGGCGCAAACCAGCCCTCGAGCAGCGCGAGCGCCTGGTCGGGCTCGAAGTCTCCTGCGATGGCCAGCACCGCATTGCCCGGTCGGTACCAGGTGGCATGGAAGCCGCGGACCATGTCGAGGGTGGCGCGCTCGATGTCCTCCACCGAGCCGATGACCGGGTGCTGGTAGGCCCAGCAGCCATACGAGAGCTCTCCGGCGCGGAGGGAGGCCTGCCCGTACGCGGCGTTCTCGTAGCGCTGGCGCCGCTCCTCGAGCACCGTGGCGCGTTGGTTCTCGAGGTTCTCCGACGACACGTCCAGGCTGCGCATGCGATCGGCCTCGAGCCAGAGCAACAGAGGCAGCTGTGAGCTGGGCACCGACGCGAAGTAGAGGGTGCGATCCGTGGTGGTCGTGGCGTTGGCCTGCCCTCCGAAGCCGTGGATCCACTTGAAGTGCTCCCCCTTCGCGACGTGCTCGGATCCCTCGAACATCATGTGCTCGAAGAGGTGGGCGAAGCCGCTGGTGCCCGGGCGTTCGTTGCGGCTGCCGACGTCGTAGCACAGCGCGCTGGCGACCAGCGGCACCCGCCGAGAGGGCGCCAGCACGACCCGGAGGCCGTTGGCGAGGAGGTGCTCTGAGAGGGCGAGCTGCATCCAGCCCTGGTATCACCCTGGAGCATGAGTCCCCGAAGCTCCCTCACGGTCCGCATCCTGGCGGCCTTCCTGCTCAGCTTCCTCGGCCTGAGCGGTGCGATGGTCTACGCCCTGGCCCAACTGGAGGCCGTGGGCGAGGACCTCACGGTGTCGAACGCGGGCTACCTGCCGTTGAGCCGCATGGCCACACGCCTCGAGTCCGCCCAGGAGCGAATCGACCTGGACCTGGAGCGGGCCCTGGAGGTGCCCGATCCCCCGTGGGAGCGCATGCAGGCGAGCACGATGCGCCACGGTCGGCTGTTGGAGGAGGTCGTGGGCGCCGCCGAGGGCACGGTCAACGGCGTGCTTCCCGAGGCGACCCACCCCGAGGACATCGCGGTCCTGACGGCCCTGGCCGGGCAGCTCGACACGATCGCCGAGGCCCACGCCGACTACCAGGCGCTCACGGCGAGCTACCTCAGCCTCGGCGTGGGCGGCGACCGGGCGGGTGCCGAGGCGCTCCACCCGACCCTGGTCGAGCGACGCCGCACCCTGGACCTGGAGATCGGCCAGCTCGGCAAGCGTGTGGAGGACTCGGTGCGACGGGTCAACGAGCGCACGGCCGCCGCACAGGAACGAGCCGTGTTGGTCGCGGGCGGCCTGGGCCTCGGCGCGCTGTTGGTGGGCGGCGTGATGCTTGCGTTGGCCGCCATCTCCCTCCGCCCCATTCCCCGCCTCACCAACGAGGTCCAGCGGATCGCGGCCGGTGACTACGCCGCCCGCGTCGATGTGGGCGGCACCGACGAGCTCGGCATCCTGGCGGCCGAGGTGAATGCGATGGCGGCGTCGATCGAACAGCGCGCGGCGGAGCTGGAGGGCGCGCGCTCCCGGCTCTCCAGCGTGCTCGACGCGATCCGCCTCGGGCTGGTGGTGGTCTCCGGCACCCGGGTGGAGCTCGCCAACCCGGCCGCGAGGGAGATGTGGGGGGTGGTCGATGGTGGCGAGCTGCCCGGCGAGCTGCAACAGGACGGCGAGGCGCTCGCCGTGGGTGACCGTCGCTTCGACCTGCGCCAGGTACCCTTCGGCGAGGGCAGCCTGCTCGTGGGGGAGGACGTCACCGAGCGCCTCGAAGCCCGCGAACGGCTCGCGAGGAGCGAGCGGCTCGCGCTGGTCGGGCAGCTGCTGGCACAGGTGACCCACGAGGTCCGGAACCCGCTCAACGCGATGAGCCTGAATGCCGAGCTCCTCAACGAGGAGCTGGAGGCCTTGCCCGCCGAGCGGCGCGGCGAGGCCCTGGCCATCCTCGGCACCGTCACCTCGGAGATCGGCCGGCTCGAGGAGGTGACCGAGCAGTACCTGGACCTGGCGCGCCTCCGACAGGCGAGTCCCGAGCTCGAGGACCTCCCCGCCCTGGTGCGGGGCGTCGCGCGGCTCGTCGAAGAGGAGCTGCGGCAGGCGGGGGTCGAGCTCAGGCTCGAGGTGGAGGAGGTCGGGCAGGTGGTGCTCGACGGCAACCAGATCCGGCGGGCGCTGTTGAACGTGGTGCGGAACGCGGCGCAGTCCGGCGCCACGCGGGTCGTGGTCGGTCTCCTCGACGGCGACCACGTGGAGATCTCGGTCACCGACGACGGCGGCGGCATGGAGCCGGAGGTCGCCGAGCGCGCCTTCGACCCGTTCTTTTCCACGCGGAGTCGTGGGACCGGCCTGGGCCTGGCGATCACGCGCCGGATCCTCGAGGATCATGGCGGTCAGGTACGGGTGGTGCCACGGCCGGACGGCACCCGGGTGACGCTGATGCTGCCGCGGTAGCTGTCAGCGCTCCACGCTGAAGCTGCCCTCGTGCGCGACCGCGTCGCCGCCCCAGTCCTCGTGACCGCCGAAGGTCGCCGTGAGCCGACCCTGCTCGTCGAAGCTGCCCTCCCAGGTCGACCAGATGTCCACGCCCCAGGCGCTGAGGCGAAGCTCACCAGCGGCGTGAGGTCCGTCGTGCTCGCCCGTCAGGTGCAGCTCCAGCTGCTCGCTCCCCCAGTCCTGACCGAGCCGGCAGTCGCCCCAACCCTCGACGGGGGGCAGCGCGCCTGCGTCGACCTCCACCTCGAGCTCACCGCGGCAGGTGGTGGTGGACTCGTAGCCGTACCAGCTGTAGACCAGCTCCAACTCCAGGGAGCCTGAGTAGCGGCCGTCGTAGTTCGGCTCGCCCGAACCGGTGTCGGTGTCGCTCCCGCCATCCGTGGTGCCCGTGTCGGTGGCGGTCGCCGGCTCGGTCCCGGTCTCCGACGGGCCCTGGTCGCCGCCGCGCTTCTCGGGCTGCGCCTCGTCCAACAGCGGCATGCAGGCCAGCAGAAAGAACGACACCACCGGGCACCTCCACAGCTCGGAGCACGCTACCCGTCGAGGCCGGCGCCCCGCCACCGCCTGACGTGGACCTGACACCAGGGTGTAGGGTGGCGCGATGATGCTGTTGCTGTGGGCCTGTTCGAGCCCTGACCCTGCCGAGACCGGCGACGGTCCGGACACCGAGAACGCCGAGAACACCGAGACAGCCGAGCCAGGAGATGCCTCCCCGTCGGTCTACGCAGAGCTCGTCGAGGGCCTCGAGACCGTCGTGCGGGTTCGCTGGGATCAGCCGGCAGCCGGCACCGTCTGGGTGGACTACACCGGTGCGGACGGCGCGGCCGCGTCGACCCCGGCCCGGAGCGTGGAGGCCGGGGAGGTCGAACAGATCGTGCTCGGGGCGACCTACGACGACACCCTGGTCTTCGAGGTGATGCAGGAGGGGGTCGACCCCCCCCTCTACACGGGCGAGATCGCGACGGGCGCCCGGCCCGAGGGGCTCCCGACCGGCACCCTGCTGGCCGACGAGCCGAGCCTGCAGGACGAGACCATGCCCTTCCTGCTCACGAGCATGAACCGTGAGGGGCACACGCGCTACGGGCTGTGGTGGGTCTTCGTCATGGACCGCGCAGGCCGCGTGATCTGGGCCCAGGAGACCCCGGAGACCTGGATCAGCCGCCACGTCAGCGTCACGCTCGACGGGCAGGCGATGCTCGTCGATCGCGACACCCTGTGGGTGGACTTCGACAACGGCTACGGCTCGACCATCGTGCGCATGACCCTCGACGGCACGGTCGAGCACACCTACGAGACCCGTGGCCTGCACCACAGCTTCGTGCCCCTGCCCGACAAGGGCGTGGCCTGGATGGCCAAGACCGACGATCAGTACGAAGAGCTGCACAGCGTCACCTTCGACGGGAAGGAACGCACCCTCTGGGACTGCGAGCAGCTGCACGACCGCACCGGGGCCTCCGGCTCGTGCGGCACCAACGGCCTGTTCTGGGACGAGCAGACGGGTCACTTCCTGATGTCGGCGTACTCGACCGACACGGTGGCCGAGATCGACCCAGATGCTGGCGAGGTCGTGCGCTGGTTCGGCGACATGTCCGGCGCCTACGCCTTCGACCCGGAGGAGAGCCAGTTCTGGTGGCAGCACGGCCCCACGTGGACCGACGAGCGCACGCTGATGGTGTCGACGAAGAACGAGGAGTACGGCGACGAGACGCTGGTCCGTGAGTACACCGTGGACGAGAAGACCAGCACGCTGACCGAGATCTGGAGCTTCGGCGAAGGGCGCGGCGTGTACGGCCAGTACATGGGTGAAGCGCACCGTCTGCCGAGCGGCAACACGCTCCATGTCTACGGGGCAGGGGGCCACATGGCGGAGGCCACCCACGACGGTGAGGTGGCCTGGGAGATGACCTGGAAGGGCGACCAGCACAACGGCCACACCACGCCGCTCACCCACGAACAGCTCTACGCCCTGTTGGGCGACCCGGAAGGATAGGACCGGCCCGCATGACCGCGCTGCTGGCCGTCTCCCGCACCATCGATCGGCTGATGGCCGGCCTCGGTCGCCAGGTGGCCTGGCTCACCCTGATCATGGTCTTGATCGGCGCTGGAAACGCCGTGCTTCGCTACCTCGGCCGCTTCGCCCACCAGAACCTGACCAGCAACGCCCTGCTCGAAGCCCAGTGGTACCTCTTCTCGCTGGTGTTCCTCCTGGCGGCGGCGCCGACCCTGCTCGAAGACCGTCACGTGCGCGTGGACGTCTTCTACGGCCGGCTGTCGAAGAAGCGCAAGGCGCTGCTCGACCTCGCGGGGACGCTGCTGTTCCTGTTGCCGTTCTGCTGCTTCGCGCTCTGGGTGTGCTTTCCGTCGGTGGCGGCCAGCTTCAGCGTGCGCGAGCTCAGCCCGGACCCGGGCGGGCTGCCCCGGTGGCCCATCAAGGCGACCATGCTCGTGAGCTTCTGGCTGCTCATCGCCCAGGGCGTGAGCGAGGCGATCAAGCAGATCGCGGTGCTGCTGGGCGAGCCGTGAGCGGAGACTTCCTGGGCCCCACCATGTTCCTCGTGGCCATGGTGCTCATCTTCTCGGGCTACCCGGTGGCCTTCTCCCTGGGCGGCACCGCGCTGGCCTTCGCCGTGCTCGGCGTCGAGCTGGGGTACTTCGACTACACCCTCATGCTGGCCCTTCCCGAGCGCATCTTCGGGATCATGTCCAACACGGTGTTGTTGGCCGTGCCCTTCTTCATCTTCATGGGCACGATGCTCGAGCGGAGCAAGCTCGCCGAAGACCTGCTCACCACCATCGGCATGCTGTTCGGCCGCTTGCGCGGGGGCCTGGCGCTGGCCGTGGTCTTCGTGGGCGCTCTGCTGGCCGCGGCCACCGGCGTGGTGGGCGCGAGCGTGGTCGCCATGGGCATGATCTCACTGCCCGTGATGCGGCGGTTCGGCTACAGCGACGAGCTCACGGCCGGTGTGATCACCGCCAGCGGCACCCTCGGACAGATCATCCCACCCAGCGTCGTGCTGGTGGTCCTGGCCGACCAGATGGGCGTGAGCGTGGGCGACCTGTTCATGGGCTCGCTGGTCCCGGGCCTGATGCTGGCCAGCTTCTACGCGCTCTACGTGGTCGCCGTGGCGGTGGTGAAGCCCGAGGCCGCGCCCGCTCTGCCGCTGGAGGCGCGCAACGTGCACGGCAGCGACCTCGCCGTGCGCGTGCTCAAGGTGATGTTTCCGCCGCTCGTGCTGATCCTGCTGGTGTTGGGCAGCATCTTTGCGGGCATCGCCACCCCCACCGAAGCCGGGGCGCTCGGAGCCGTCGGGGCCATGGCGCTGGCCCTGGCCAACGGCCGGCTCGACAAGGCCGCCCTGCACGGCACGATGCAGGAGACCACCCGGCTCACCGCCATGGTGGTGTACCTGCTCATCGGGTCCACCGCCTTTGCGCTGGTCTTCCGCGGCCTGTACGGCGACGTCTGGATCGAGCACCTGCTGACCAACCTGCCCGGCGGCAAGATCGGCCTGTTGGTGGTCGCCAACCTCGCGATCTTCCTCCTGGGCTTCTTCATCGACTTCTTCGAGATCGCCTTCATCATCCTGCCGCTGCTCGTGCCCGCAGCGCGGCTCCTGGGCATCGATCTCGTGTGGTTCGGCGTGATGGTCGGGATGAACCTGCAGACCAGCTTCCTCACGCCACCGTTCGGCTTCTCGCTGTTCTACTTGCGGGGGGTGGCCCCCGACGACCTGTCGACCGCCTCGATCTACCGAGGCGCGATTCCCTTCATCGGCATCCAGCTCGGGGGCCTGGCCCTGATCTGCATCTTCCCCGAGCTGGTGAGCTGGGCGTTGTAGGTCATCCGAGGGTGGCCTGCAGGTACGCCGACTCGGCCGTGCCGAACCAACGCGCAGCCTCCTTGCGCGCCTTGTCGAAGCTGGCGAAGACCTTCGCGTAGGCGGGGTCGGCGGCGGCGGCGTCGGCGTAGATCTGCTCGGCGGCTTCCTTGGCCTGCTTCAGGATCGAGGCGTGGAACGGGCGCATCTGCACACCGGCCGCGAGCAGACGCTGCAGCGCCGGCGGGTTCCTCGCGTCGTAGCGCGCCTGCATCACCAGCGCGCTCTCGCGGCAGGCCGAGGCGAACACCTCCTGGTAGGCCTTCGACAGCGTCCCCCAGGCCTGCTGGTTCACGTAGAAGGAGAGGCTCGGGCCGGGCTCCCACCAGCCCGGGTAGTAGTAGAAGCTGGCGGCCTTGTGGAAGCCGAGCTTCTCGTCGTCGTAGGGCCCGACCCACTCCGTGGCGTCGATCGCGCCCGTCTCCAGCGCCTGGTAGATCTCGCCTCCCGCGATGTTCTGCACGGCCACGCCCAGCTCGGCCATCACCTTGCCGCCCATGCCCGGGATGCGCATCTTGAGGCCGGCGAGCTCGTCGACCGGCCCCACCTCGCGCTTGAACCACCCGCCCATCTGCACGCCGGTGTTGCCGGCGATGAAGGTCTTGACGTTGAAGTCGCTGAAGAGCTCGTCCACCAGCTCGCGTCCACCGCCCTCTTCGAGCCAGGCGGTGACCTGGCGGCTGGTGAGGCCGAAGGGCACGCAGCAGTCGAAGGCCAGCGCCGGGTTCTTGCCGATGTAGTAGTAGCTGGCGGTCTGTCCGAGCTGCACGGTGCCCTGCTGGACGGCATCCAGCACCTGCAGGCCCGGGACCAGCTCCCCGGCCGGGTAGACCTTGATCTGGAAGGCGCCGTCCGTCATGGCGGACACCCGCTCGGCCACCACCTCGGCGCCTCCGTAGAGGGTGTCGAGGCTGCGTGGAAAGCTCGACGTGCAGCGCCACTGCACGTGCTTGCCCGTGTGCACCGCCGGCGCCTCGCCCGTGCTGGGTGCGGCCTTCCGGGGCTGGGGGCCCTCGCACCCGACGAGTGCCGTGGCAGCGGTGCCGGTGGCGACACCGGTCAGGAACTCGCGACGCTTCATGCTCACCTCGTTGCCACGAGTCTCGCACATCGTCCGGTGCGGTACCCTGGACCGATGCTGCTGCTCCTCGCCTGCGCCGCAGACCCGCTGCCGGACGACACCGGGGGCGCGGATTCGACCCCCTCCGCGACTGGAGCTTGGGCCGACAGCGAGCACCCCCTGTTCTCCGATCGCACCCTGCAGACCGTCCGGCTCACGCTGCAGGAGGACTGGGAGAGCGTGCTGTGGAACTACGCGCAGGCCGACGACCCCTGTGAGCCGCGCCGCACCATCGTGGGCGAGCTCGCCTTCGAGAACGCGGTGACCGGCGTGACGTCGGATCTGGGCTCTGCCGAGGTGCGCTTCCGCGGCCACAGCGCCCTCGACGACGGACCGAGCTCCACCACCGAGCGACCCGGCTTCAAGATCGATCTGGAACCCTACGGCACCACCTACCACGACCGGGAGAAGTTGAACCTGCTCGGCACCGAGGGCGACTACTCCCTGATCCGCGAGGTGCTGGCCTACAAGCTGATGCGCCAGCTCGGTCTCCCCGCCCCCTACGCAGGCTTCGCGCAGGTGTACGTGAACGACGTGTACCAGGGCGTGTACCCCCTCTCCGAGGAGCCCGACACCCAGGGCTACCTCGACGCGCACTTCGACGACCCGGACGGCAACCTCTACAAGGTCGAGGGCTACTGCGGCGGGACCGGTCGGCTGACCTGGCTCGGCTCGGAACCCGAGGCGTACACCGACATCTACGACGCCAAGGCCGGCACGGGCGACACCCACGCCGACGACCTCATCCCGCTCCTGGACTGCGCCTCGAACACCGGCCACGACGAGTTCCGCGCGTGCATCGGCGAACAGATCGAGGTCGACACCTGGCTCCTGCACGTCGCGGCGGACATGGTGATGCCCGACGTGGACGGGCTCCCCAGCGCCGGCCAGAACTACATGCTGTACGCCGATCCTGCGGCCGGTCTGACCCCCTACAGCTGGGACAAGGACCAGGCCTTCGATCTGGCGAACGTCACCAGCGACAGCATCTACGCCCTCCATCCCGTGTGGGCGGCGGACCGGGAGATCGAGCTGGTGGACCGGCTGCGCCAGCTCTTCGCCGACGAGTACTGCGCCGCGGTGGACGAAGCCGCGGCCTGGGTCGCGCCCGAGGTGTTGGCGCTGGAGGTCGAGCGGCTCCGCGACCACCTGGCCAGCGCCATCGACGCCGACCCGTTCATCGATCTGGAGCGCTGGAACGGCGTGGTCAACGACATCCTGGACGTGGCCACCACCCACCACCCCAGCGTCACGGCCGAAGCCCAGAGCTGCACGCCGCCGACGACCGACGACCCCGGATGGAGCGACGCGACCCTGGTCGCCGAGGGCTCCGAGTGGCGGTGGACGAACAGCGAGCCGTCCAGTGACTGGGCGTCTGGGGACTTCGACGACAGCGGGTGGAGCAACGGGGCGGCCCCGCTCGGGTACGGGACCGACGTCGAGACGGCGGTCGAGGCCACCGGCATCACGCTGTGGTTCCGCCACAGCTTCACCCTGGACGAAGCGCACGACGGTGCCCTCACCCTGGGCTTGATGCGAGACGACGGGGGCGTCGTGTACCTCGACGGCGAGGAGGTGGCGCGGGACAACCTGCCAAGCGGCTCGCTGACCAGCGACACCCTGGCCAGCGAGCGCATGGACGGCAGCGACGAAGAGACCTTCTGGGAGCACGACCTGGGTAGCGGCATCTCGGCCGGGAGCCACGTGCTCGCCGTGGGACTGCACCAGGCGAGCGCGAGCTCCGGCGACGCCACCTTCGACCTGTGGCTGGAGGTCGAGCGCGAGTGAGCCACGTGCTGGCCATCGCCGGATCGGACTCGAGCGGCCTCGCCGGCCTGCAGGCGGACCTCCCAACCCTCCGGGCGCACGGATGCCGCGCCCTGAGCGCGGTCACCGTGGTCACCGCTCAGGACGCCAGGGCCATTCGCGGGGTCTGGGAGGTGCCGCCTGGCGCCGTGGCACAACAGGTCGCTGTGCTGTTGGCGAGCTTCCCGGTCGACGCCGTGAAGGTGGGCATGCTGCCTTCGGTCGGCTGCGTCACGGCGGTGGCGAGCGCCCTCCGCGGCTTCCGGGGGCCGGTCGTCGTCGACCCGGTGTTGGGGGACACGGGCGGGGGGTGGTCGATGCCCGACGACGGGGTGGCGGCGCTGCGCAGCTGGCTGCCCGACGTCACGCTGATCACCCCGAACCTGTGCGAGCTCGAGCGCCTGGGCCCCCTCACGGGCGCGAGGCTCGTGAAGGGCGGCCACGGCGTGGGCGACGAGCTGGTCGACCGGCTCTTCGTCGATGGGGCGGAGCACTGGTGGAGCCACCCACGGCTTCCCGGTCCGCACCGCGGCACCGGGTGCCGGCTGTCCTCCGCCATCGCATGCCGCCTGGCACGCGGGGAAGCCATGGTCGCAGCGGTTCAGAGCGCGATCGGTTGGCTCCAGCGAGAGCTGCGCGCCTGAACCGCTACTGGATGCCCTCCGTGCGCTTCGCGCTCGGCCAGCTCTTGATCAACAGGGGCACCCCGATGGCCCGCGTCAGCATCAACACGCTCACCGATGCGCGCGAGGTGGACCCCGTCGAGCCTATGATGTTGGTCGTGTCCGCTCTGATCGTGCTCCTCTTCGGCCTGCTCGGCTCGGCCGGCTTCGCGCTCGGCTACGTCTTCCCGCGCCTCGGCCACCTGGACCGCACGGCACCACCCTTTCCCGGCGAGTGGTGGCAGCTGCCGTCCGGAGACCGAGCGGAGGTCCTGGGCATCGAGGGCGACCACGTCCGCTACCGACTCGGGGACCAGGAGCACACCGCGCCGATCCGGCAGTTCGAGCAACAGGGGCGGCGATGGGGCGGGCCCCCCGAGCTGGTCGACCTCACGGAGCGCCCATGATCCTGAGCGGCGTGATGACCGTGCTCGGGTTCGGCGTCCTGATCGCGGTCGGCGTGCTCGCCGGCTCCTGGGCGCGGCGCCGGCGCCTGAGGGAGTCCCTGCCGTTTCCGGGCGAACGCTGGACGCTGCCCGCCGGGCCCGAGGTCCAGATCGTGGCCTCGGGGCCGGAGGAGGTGACCTACCGGCTGGCCGAGGGCAGCGAGGCCAACGTGCCCACGCGAGCCTTCGTCACCTGGTGCCGCCGGGTGGAGCGCAGCACGGGGCCCGGGTCGAGCTGACGCCGGAGCCGCGTCGCGTGCCCCCGTCGTCGCGGCCGAGCCCGACCACGCCGCGTCGATGTGGTTGTCGGCCTGCGTCCAGGCCGTGCGCGCTCCTCATGCTCCCCCAGACAGCGGGACCGAGCCGTCCCCCGTCCTGGTGAGCGACACGGCCACTGGGCTGGTGGTGCTGGACTTCGACCCGGCCGCGGTGACCGCACCGTGGTCCTTCACCCCTCCAACAGCACCCACAGGTACAGGACCGCAGCCAGCTGTTCGTGAGGAGGACCCTCGAGCTCGAGCAGCGCGCGCGCGCTCAGGGGTCCCCAGCCGTCGCGCAGCACGACCAGGGCGTCGTGGAGCAGCTCGGACTGGCTCGATCCGTGGCCGAGGTCCGGGCCCAACTGGACGTCCAGGGGCGCGGTCAGGGCCTCGAAGCGACGGCCCGGAAACTCGTCGGGCAGTCGCTCCAGGAGGCGATCCACGTGCTCCTCGGTGAGCTCCGCCGGATCGAGGCCCAGCACCTGCTGCACCGTCGCCGAGAACACGCCGAGCACCTGGTCGTCGAGCCGACCACCCGTCGCCGCGGTCAACAGCACGTGGCGCCACGGAAGCGGCTGCTGCCCGAAGCAAGGGAGGGCCTCGTGGGGATACATCGGCCCAACGATACCAACCCCCCTCCCCCGGGGGTTCATGCAGCCCGTCGGAACGCCTTGCTGGATCGACCTCAGGACCGACGTGCCCCGTGCACGACCGTTCTACGAAGGTGTGCTGGGCTGGCGCTTCGACGAGCTGGGCGGTGGTTGGCTGAAGGCCCTGGTCCGGTCCGGGACCTCGACGCCGCCACCGAGGCGGTGACCGCGACCGGCGGCGTGGTCGAGTACCCGCCCTTCGACACGCCCGTGGGCCGCATCGCGATCTGCCGCGACCCCTGCGGCACCCCCCTGACGCTGGTGACGCCGCCCGGCTGAGGGGCGCGGGCCACGTTAGACCGGCGGCATGAAGCTCACCGGCCGCATCCTCCACCTCGTCGACGACTCCGCCGTTCTCGCAGCCCAGCTGGCTGGCGAGCGGCCCACCCTGGGCGACGCCTACCACTACGGCGTGAACACCGACGCGATGATCAGCGGCCGGGCCTGCACCCTGGGCTACACACCCGAGGTCCTCGGCCCCTACTTCCTGGAGAACTTCCGGGAGGTCGTTGCCAAGGACGCCGTCAGGGCGGGCGGCTTCCAGGTGGTCGTCGGAGGCGACGCCTACGGCAGCGGCTCGAGCCGGGAGGTCGCCGTCGTCGCTCACCAGGGCGCCGGGATCGAGCTCGTCGTCGCCGACAGCTTCCAGCGCATCTTCCAGGAGAACATGGTCTACGCCGGCATGCCCTTCACCACCGATCGGGGCGTGGTCGCACGCCTCGAGGGCGGCGAGGAGCTCGACGTGACCGCCTTCTACGCCGAGCTGCCGCCCTTCTTCCGCGCCGTCGCCGAGGCGGGCGGGTTGATGAGCTACGGGACCTCCCTGCTGGCAGGCGACGTCGAGCCGACCTACGCCACCGACGTCGCGGCCCGGCCCATGAACGTGGCCGAGAAGATCATCGCGGCACGCGCTTGGCGTGGCGACGGGCTGAGCGACGGCATCGGCGCTGTGGCGCCCGGCGAGCAGGTGCTCTGCCGCGCGGGTTTCCGGGGCATGCACGAATACACCGCCGGCATGGTGGTCGACCTCTACAAGCAGGAGTGGGGCGCGGCCCCGATGTACGACCCCTCCCAGGTGGCCGCCTTCGAGGACCACTTCGTGCTCCTGTCCCACGAAGCCGTGCCCGGCGCCGTGAAGGACAGCCGGCTCGGTCCGGCGATGAAGCTCACCCACGAGATGGTCGAGGCCTGCGACCAGAACGGCATCCGCCTGCACGGCCCCGGCCGCGCCTACCCCGCTGGCGTGTGCCACCGCATCGTGGTCGAGGACTACGCCCTGCCGGGCGACGTGGTCGTGCTCACCGACTCCCACACCCCCACCGCCGGCGTGCTGAACGCCTTCGCGTTCGGCGTCGGCTCCACAGCCATGGCCTTCGCGCTGCGGACAGGGCTGATCCCGGTCACCGTGCCCAAGGTCGTGCGCGTCGAGATCACCGGCCAGGCGAACAGCGTGCTCTCGCCGAAGGACCTCATCCTGCACCTGATCGGCATGCCCTTCTTCCGCGAAGAGCACTGGCGCACCTCGCCGACCGACACCTGCGTGGTGGAGTTCGGCGGACCGGCCCTCGCTCAGTGGAACGTCGACGAGCTCTCGGTGCTCACCAACATGACCGTCGAAGGCGGCCTCATGACCGGTGTCGTCGAGCCTTGCCAGCCCATCATCGACTTCCTGCAAGAACGACGTGGTGTGGACGTCAGCGACCGCCTGGTGCACGCCGACGAGGGAGCGACCTACGCCAAGGTGCTCGCCATCGACCTGGGTGACGTGCCGCTCACCGTGGCCACGCCCGGCGACTCACGGAACAGGGCCCCGCTCTCCGAGTCGCGGGTCCCGGTCCAGAACGTGGTCATCGCCTCCTGCACCGGTGGCAGCCTCGCGGACCTCCGCGCCGCCGCGGGCGTGCTCCGCGGACGCACCCTCGCGGACGGCGTACGGCTCACGGTCACGCCGTCCAGCACCGACGTCGCGGCTGCCGCAGAAGGCGAGGGGCTGCTCGCGATGTTCCGCGAGCTCGGTGCGGTGGTGACCCCGCCCGGGTGCGGCAGCTGCATCGGCAACGGACCCGGCGTGCCCGAGCCGGGCGAGACCACCGCCAGCACCACCAACCGGAACTTCGCCCGACGCATGGGTGCTCCCGGGCCGGTGTACCTGGTCTCGCCCGCGGTCGCGGCGGCGAGCGCCGTCACTGGCGTGCTGACGGATCCCCGGGCACTCTGAGGCCACGGACGGGCTGGAGGCGAACGATGCTTGTGTGGGCCATGCTGCTGCTGGGGTGTGACAAGGGCACCGAGGACACCTCGACCGAGCCGATCGAGGAGTCCGACACCGACACCGACACCGACACCGACACCGACACCGACACCGACACCGACA
>CAZSAT010000142.1:0-17513 GCA_964604675.1 uncultured Enterobacterales bacterium | reverse complement strand
TGACGGCGGCGACGGTGGCGGTGACGGCGGTGACGGTGGCGGCGACGGCGGTGACGGTGGCGGCGACGGCGGCGACGGCGGCGGTGACACCGGCGGCGGCGGCGACGGTGGCGGTGACGGCGGCGACGGTGGCGGTGACGGCGGTGACGGCGGCGACGGTGGCGACGGCGACACGGGCATCGGCAGCCCCGACTCCGGTCCCGTGGCTGGCGGTGAGGCGACCGTTGCGGGCACCGTGACGGACGCCACGGGCAGCGTCAGCGGCGACGTGAGCGTCGAGTTCTGGGCCAGCGGCCTGCTGGACTCCGCGGGCTACCCGAAGTACACCAAGTTCTTCGCGAGCGGCGAGACCATCAAGGTCTCGGCCAGCGGCTCCACCAGCTACAACGTCACCGTGTACCCGCCGGGCAAGTCCACGCCGGAGACCGGCTACGTGTTCGCGTTCTTCGACCACGATGGCGGCGGCAACTACTCGGGTTGCTACTACGGCTACTCGTCCGAGCTGACGGTGAACGTCGGCGATGCGTTGACGGGTGAGAACTTCTCGATCCAGTACGAGAACTGATTCCGAAGGTGCTGGCCCGGCTCGTCGGGTCGGTCCTCGTCGCTGTGGGCGTCCTCGGCTTGTCCGAGGGCGCCCTCGCGCTTCTGGGCGTGCCGCCCGACGGCTTGTTCGATGGGGACCCGGGGTTCTACTGGACCCTCCGGGCCAACCTTGACGAGCGCACCGTCCCGCACCCCGAGCGGGGCACGACGTTTCCGGTGGTCACCGGACCGGACGGGCTTCGAGGCGACGTCCCCGACGGCGGGCCGCGGGTGGTGGCCACGGGGTGCTCGACCACCTTCGGGTGGGGACTGCCGGCCGAGGCGGCCTGGCCCGCGCGGCTGGCGACGCGCCTCGACGAGACCGTGTTGAACGCGGGCGTGCCTGGCTATTCCTCGGAGCAGGGGCTGCGGCAGCTCGACGGCCTGCTCGCGATGGGGCCGGACGTGGTGGTTCTCGGCTGGCTCGTGCGCGACGCGCAGCGTGCAGCGCGCGCCGATGCCGACGCCAGCCCTCGCCCATGGCTCCAGGGAACGCGGCTCTTTCGGGGCCTGACCGGGCTGTTGGCCAGGCCGACGCCGAGCTCGGAGGTGTGGGACCCGGCTGTGGGGGTGGCGCGGGTCGACCCCGAACGGTTTCGCCGAAATCTGCTGACCGCGGGCCGCAAAGTCGAGGCCGCCGGTGCGACGCCTCTGGTGCTCGCGTTCCCCATGCGCCGGCCGCCGGTCGCGCACCTCGCTGCGCTCGACGGGCTGCCGTGGACGGTGCTTCGGCCCGAGCTCCCGGCGCACGCCTACTTCGACGACGATCCGATCCACCTCGATGCCGCCGGTCA
Organism: uncultured Enterobacterales bacterium; assembly: GCA_964604675.1. GTDB lineage: Bacteria > Myxococcota_A > UBA796 > UBA796 > CAJQPC01 > CAZSAT01. The sequence continues at coordinate 16,134 of CAZSAT010000142.1, read as the reverse complement.
CGAGCTGCTCGCCGCGTTCGTCGAGCCGTTCGTGGTGGACGCGCTCAGAGCATCGGAATGACGGCGTCGGCCACCTCGCGGGCGAACAGGGCGAGGCCTTCGGCATCCGGATGGCCCGAGTCGAAGAACAAGGCTTCGCGCACCTCCGGCTCGTTCTCGAAGAGCTCGTAGATCGACGGGTGCAGATCCGGTGCCACGGGTGGCGCGGTGAGCCAGACCTCGCCGGTCTCCTGGTCGACCACCTGCACCTGGTTCTCCTGTTCGACCAGGATCTCGCCGCGCCCCTGCTGACCTGCCCGGAACGCTGGCGTGAGCTCGACCACCGTCACGCCGCGTGCACGGAGCTCACGGTCGAGGGCACGGTACTCCTGCTCCCACACGTGGCTTCCGCGCAGATCGAAGGTGGAGATCGGTGGCAGCACGGCCACCGCCTCGGCGTCGAGCGCGTCGGCGCAGGCCAACAGGGCGTCGCGGTATTCCGGGTAGGGCGCCTGGTCGAAGCCAGACGGGCGGCGGGTCCACAGCAGCACGTCGATGCCCAGGCTCGGTGCCACGTTCTGGCACCAGGCGAGCATGGTCGGGATCTGGTTGGCTGGGACGCCGGCGTTGATCACCTGCACCGCGTGGCCCTCGTTCCGAAGCAGGTCCTCGAGCACCGAGGGGTAGCTCTCGTGCTCCGCCACCCCCCAGCCATGGGTGACCGAGTCGCCGATCGCGAGCAGCCGGAGCACAGACGGATCGTCGTCACCCAGCTCGGGTCCTCGTAGCCCCAGGCTGTTGGTGCGCAGCTCGTAGCTCCGCTTGCGCGCGAAGGGTGTCTGTCCGCCCTCGTGGTGGGCGCGCACCTCCTGCATGGCATGGGGTCGATCCGGGCACACCACGTCGGCGCCCTCGAGGTTCGCCTTCAGCCAGGGGTGCCCACCCAGATCCGGCCGCATCTCGATGATCACGTCGGATTCCTTGTTGCCGTTGCGTGTCTGGACCACGTGCCACGCCCCAGCGAGCCCGGCGAGGACCAGGAGTGAGGCGCCGCCGCGGACCGCCTTGGACCGCGCGGCGGTGGTGCCGCCGTCTAGGGAACCCATGCCAGCTCCTCGAGGCGCTCCTTGAAGGCTCCAGCGACGAGGCGATGCCCGGCTTCGCTGAGGTGGCAGTCATCCATGAACATCCCGTCTCCGGCGCTCCGGAGCATCGTAGCTGTGTCGAGCCACGTCACGTGGTCGTGTTCGGTCGCCAGGGCCTCCATCATCTCCCAGTAGTCCACCAACGCGCCCGGGTCCGGGTTGATGCCCTCGCTGGCCAGCACCACCTTTGCGCCAGCCGCCTTGGAGCGCTCGATGACCACCTCGAGGTTGTCGCGAGCGTGATCCACGGGCACGGCCACGGTCATCTCCCGCGGAAGCATCGCGCGGACCAGGAAGCCCAGTCCGTTGAGCAGTCGCAGATCGGGGCCCGAGCGCGCCCGGCCGAGCTCCGAACCGCCTCGCCACGCGGCGTACATGTCTCGGTAGGTCTGGCTGACACGGGTGAAGCCGTCGTTGTGTCCGACGTAGACGGTGACGATGGCTGGTGTCATCGCCTCCAGGCGGCGGTCGGCGTACTCCGCGATGTGGAAGGTCGACCACCCTCCGACGCCCTGGTTCACCACCTCCAAGCGACCACCGAACAGCTCTTCGATTCGCGCCGGGTAGAAGGCGTTCAGATCGTCGTTCTGGAAGGCCCCACCGGTCGAGCTCCCACCGAAGGCCACCAGCCGCGGTCGCCCCTGCCGGAGGCCGGGATCCACCGGGTAGCCCTCCACCGGGTAGTCCGTGTAGTCGCCACGCTCCAAGGCTTCGAACTCCGACACGGCGGTGCGCGTCCACCCCAGCACAGGGTCTTCCTCGAGCGTCCCGGATCGGCTCCACGCCACGCCGGTCTCCGTGAAACGGACCGCCTGCTCGCTCAGCACCATCGCGCCCGCGAAGGCGGCGAGCGAGACGAGGTTGAAGCCGCGCACCGTGCGCACGTTGGCCCAGACGATCAGGCCGACGAGCCCGGCGGCCAGGGCGCCGAAGCCGACGCTGATCGGCCACCTGGGTCGCAGCAGGAGCGCTGACGACGCCAGCACGATGGCCGGCAGGAGCGGGGCGGCCAGGTGGAAGCGGGACCTGGCCACACGACCGGCTGCGTGCAACAGCTTGGGTACTGCGCCCGCCAGGCCCACCCACAGCGCGGGAATGTGCGCGGGATCGAAGCCTGCGAGGCGCACGTTCTCGACGAGCAGGTAGCCATCGGAGCGAAGCACGAACCAGGCCAGCAGCCAGGGGAGGGTGCTCGCTGTCGCCCCAGCGAGGCTCGCCCCCGTGGCCAGCTCCACAGCCACCACAGCGACGGCGGCGAGCGCACCGATCAGACCGCCGCCCACGAGCGCCAGGTCGCTCAGCGGCGGGGGCAGCGCGAACCCATCCCCTGCGAATCCATGGACGTGGATGCGCCGAAGGCCCGACGCGAGCACCGGGGCGCGCTCGGGCACGGACACCCCGCTGCAGACCAGCGACTGGTCGCCGATCGCGACCGCGATCTGCTGGCCCGCGGTCGTCACCGAGATCGCGTGGCGGCCGGGCTCGAGGTCCACGCCGCCGGTGCACCGTGGCTGGAAGCGGTTGTCCTCCACCAGCTGCACGCGACCGTCCGAGGGCCTCAAGGCCAATCCTGGAGGCGCGGTCTCGGCCGGGCCGAACCAGAGGGTCGCGGAAGAGCCGGTGGGCAGGGTCAGGTCGAGGTCCAGCCGTGTGGTCGGTGCGGGAGCCTGGAGGCCCTCGAAGTGATCGAGCGCGTGCGCGCGGGGCGAGAGCCCGAGTGCACCGGTGAGATCGGGGCGGCGGAAGGGGACCTCCATCTCGGTGCGGGACCAGGTCTCCGGTGCCTGGAGTGCACGAGCCTGCCCGAGGCCCACGACGAGGCGGGCCCCGAGGCCGGCACCCGCGAGCGCGACGAGGCCCCAACACGTGAGCTGCCTGGCCGTCACAGGACGGGGTAGATCTCGGGCAGGACGTCGGGCTCCGGCGCGGAGAGCACGAGGTACACCCCGAGCGCCACGAGCACCAGCGCAGCGCCGCCGAGCCAGATCATGAGCTCCCGATGGACGGGCTTCACATGCACCTCATCTGGGATCTTACTTGAGCATCGGGTTCATCTCGTGCTCGGCCTTGCCCCGAGAGGCTTCCACACGCAGGGCCTGGGCGGTCTTCCATGCGGCGAGCTCCTCGTCGGTGGCCGTCGGTTCCGGCACGGCCCACACCTTCACGGCGAGCTCGTCCACCACCGGTTCGCCGAGGTGCTCGTCGAGCAGGCGCTCGACCCTCGGCGGCACCTGCCGATCGCCACCGGTGCCCAGCACCATCACGTGCTCGAAGCCGGCGTCGTGGAGCAAGCCGAGGTCGGCGCGCAGGGTCTCGTCGTCGAGCTCCGCAGCCTCGTAGGTGGCGAGCTCCAACAGCTGCACGAGGGGTAGGGAGCGCGCCCAGAGCTGTCCGTCCTGGGCGAAGTACTCGATGCGCTCGAGCGGCACCCCCTGGATGCGCTGCTGGTGCCGGAGCTGCGCCGCGAGGCTGAGCGAGCGGGTCTCCTGATCGGAGCGCCACGCCAGGGCGACGTCGAGCAGCGCGCCCGACGAGTCCGCCAGGGTGTCGAGCCCGCTCAGATCGGGGATCGCAAAGGCGGGCATCGGTCGTGGGATCAGCTGGTTCGCCTGGACGTCGACCACGTTGAGCACCGCCGCAACGAAGACGAAGGGCCCCAGCGCGCGTCCGCGGACCGACACGGTGGACAGGAGCGCGGCCAGGGCTGCGAGGGCCGTGCTGGTGAGGGCGAGCGCACGCACCGGGAAGTTCAGGGGTTCGGCGACGTAGCCCAAGGCTCGGTTCAGGTAGAGGAACGGCAGCTCGTAGCGCGCCCCCCAGTCGGTGAGCGCTTCGTCGCCGCCGCGGACCAGGTAGCTGCCGAGCGCCACGAGGATGCCTGCCCCGGCCACGCCGAGCCAGGGCAGCGCGGCCCGTGGCCTGAGGACGAGCGCGCCGCATCCCATGAGCACCGCCAGCCACCCGAGGTAGCGCCCCCCGCCGTAGGCCAGCTCCTCGGGGAGCGCGCTGTCGCGGTCGGCGCGCCTGGAGCTCAGGAGGTGCGAGGGGTCGAGCCGCGCGGAGGGGGGATCGGTGACCGGCTGCCCGTGACCACTCTCGAGCACGTAGGCCTGGAGCCCGATGTCCGGTGGGTCGTCGCCGCCGTAGGAGGTGGAGAAGGTGGAGACGACAGGCACCACGATGAGGACCGCGCCGCCTGCCGCCAGGGCGTAGCTCAACAACAGCGCGGGCGTTCGTCGGCCCGCCCAGAGCGTGCTCAGCGACAGCACGGCGAGCCCGATCGCGAGGAAGAAGCCGTGGTAGAAGCAGCTCAAGCACGCCGTGGCCAGCACGAGCGCCAACCACACGGCGTGGGTCGGGCCGGGTGTCTCACGGTGTCGGACCCAGGCCAGGAAGCCGATCGGCAGCCACCACACGTGTTGCAGCTCGCCGACACCCACGTGGATGGTGAAGAGTGCGAGGGCGCTGCCCTGGAGCAGGGTGGCGGCCGCGAGCGCCCCCCAACGTCCGGCGCCCAGGCGGCGGGCCAGCAAGGCGGTGGCGATGCCCGTGAGGGTGAGGTTTCCGAGCGCGATGAGGTTCGTGGTGGCTTCGATGGACGCCCATGAGAGCGCGGCGGCCACCAGCCCGTTGAGGGGCTCGATCGGGTACAGGTCCATCCCCCGAGGGAAGTTCACGTAGTCGGTCGAGAAGGGCAGGTGCCCCTCGCTCGCCAGCTCGCGCCGCATCCACCACAGCGTCCACACGTGCTTCATGCCATCGGCCCGGGCGCTGCCGAGCACGGCCGACCCGATCCAGGCGGGCATGGGCCAGGTGAGCACCAGGCTCAGAGCCGTCGACCAGGCGGCCGCGACGAGGGCAAAGGGGACACGCATCCTGCAGAGGGAAGCCTAACTGCACGATAGGCTTCGGCTGTGACCTGGTTCCTGCTTTGTTGCGCGTGTTCCTCCGGCGCACCGGTGACGCCACCGGCCGAGGTGGCGCAGCCGCCCGCCGCGGTGCCCCGGGAGCGGCCTCCCCCCGAACCCGGAGAGCGGGAGCCGGTTGCCCCGACGCGCGACGCTCGGCGGAGCATCCTCTTGGTGTCCTGGGACACCGTGCGGGCCGACCACCTCGGCGCGTACGGCGGGCGGGCGCGTTCGCCCAACCTCGATGCCCTGGCGGCTCGGGGCGCTCGCTTCGACGCGGCCATCAGCCACTACCCCGAGACCGCGGTGTCGCACTGGAGCCTGCTCACCGGCGTCGAACCCGCGGCGCATGGGGACGTGCCTGCCACGGGTGGGTCCCGCTACCGGGGCCCGACCCTCGCCGAGATCGCCAAGGCTGAAGGCTACGCGACCGGCGCCTTCGTGGGTGGCATGACCTTGTCGCGGGGCGCCACAGGGCTCGACCGCGGCTTCCACGTGTACGACGACTACCACAGCTGGGGGCCCCACGCGCTCAAGCGTCCAGGCTCCGAGGTGGCCTTCCGGGCGACCGAGTGGATCCGCGCTCAAGCAGGCCCTGTGCTTGCCTTCGTGCACTTCTTCGACGCGCACGCGCCCTACCAACCGCCCGTGCCCTACGACACCCTGTACGACCCCGACTACATCGGTCTCATGGACGGTTCGGAGGCCAGGCTCCAGCCTCACCGCGACCTGGGCGTGCCCATCTCCGAGCGTGATCTGGCGCACGCGATCGCGCTCTACGACGGTGAGCTGAGCTTCCTGGACGGGTTGCTGGCCGATCTCGTGCGGGCCATCGGAGACGACGCGGTGATCGTGGTCACCGCCGATCACGGCGAGAGCTTCGAGCACGACTACCTCTTCAACCACCGGGAGGCGCTCTGGGACAGCACCTTGCGCGTCCCGTTGGTGGTCGCCGGTCCAGACGTGCCCCACACCACGGTCTCCGAGCAGGTGGCGCTGACCGACATCATGCCCACCGTGCTGGACCTGGCTGGGCTGCCCGGCGAGGCGAAGGTGACGGGACGGTCGTTGACCGGCGCCATGGCGGGGGAGCCGGGTCGCGACGTGGTGTGGGCGCGCACGGACCCGTGCCTGCCGGGTTCCAGGATCGCGGCCCGCCGCGCCTCCGACAAGACCATCTGGCACGACGGCGGGCGTGTCGAAGCCTACGACCTGGCCTCCGACCCCAGCGAGCTGCGCGATCTCGAGACCGCCTTCGAGGGCGTCGACCTGGAGCTCTACCGGAGCCTGGAGGCCGCCCTGGCCCCGCACATGCGCCCGGAGCTGCCTCGGATGGTCCTGCCGGCTGCCACGGTCGAACAACTCCAGGCGCTCGGCTACGTCGGCGAGGCCGCCCCGTGCGGCGACGCGGAATGAGTTGGCTCTCCAGGCTCGTCGAGCGGATCGTGGCGTTCGGGTTCCAGCTCGCGCAGGCGCTCATCGTCGGCCTCCTCACCGCCCCGTTTCGGGCGCTCAAGCGACGGCCGGACGACGACGGGAGCGGACCGGACGCCCGCTGTCTCGAGGAGGGTGAGGGCGAGGAGTGACCAGGGTATCCTGGGCCTCGGAGGTCCCATGCCGATCCTGAGCCTGCTCTTCGCCTGCCAGGGGGGCAACGACACCGGGCAAGCGCCAGCGGAGACGAGCCCCAAGGCGGTCGACGTGGTGCTCAGCCCGGACGAGCCGCGCGAGGGCGAGGTGCTCACCTGCAGCTACACCTTCGAGGGCACCGAAGCAGGCTCGGTGCAGTGGAAGGTGAACGGCGTTCCGATTTCGGTGACCGACGACAGCCTGGACAGCTCCTGGTGGGACCGCGAGGACTGGGTCCGCTGCGTGGTCACGCCGGACGGCGGCAGCGCGGTCGACTCCAACCTGGTGCAGATCGCGAACTCCGCTCCCGTGCCGACGAGCGTCACCATCCTCCCGGACGATCCGACCGTGGACGACACCGTGGTCTACGCCGAGCTCGAGGTGGAGGATCCCGATCCGGCAGACTCGGAGCTCTACTACGAGGTGACCTACAGCTGGACCGTCAATGGCGACGAAGCCGGCATCGACGAGTACGCCATCGGCCGCGCGTACTTCGAGAAGGGCGACGTCGTGGGCCTGGGGGTCCAGATCCGGCAGTACCAGGATCGGAGCCCGCTGGTCGAGGCGGACCCGGTCACGATCGGCAACGCGCCGCCGTCGCAGCCGCAGATCGCCATCGAGGGCGAGCTGGTCGGCGACGAACCCATCTCCTGTGTGGTGGTCGCACCGTCGGAGGATCCAGACGGCGACGCTGTCAGCTACGCCTTCGTCTGGCGCTCGTTTGGCGTGGTCACGGACTACGTCGACACGGATGGGCAGGCCGACAGCTTCACGTTGGCTGCGGGGGACGTGCTCGCGGGCGGCTCCTACACCTGCGAGGTCACGCCGAGCGACGACGACGGCGGCGTGGGCGAGGTCGCCACGACGACGACCCAGGTCGGCGGGGGTGTGATGCGCTACCTCTGGAGCACCACGTCGGCGGCCGCGCGGGCTGGCACGACGCTCGTGGCGGTCGAGGACCAGGACGGCGATGGCGCGGCCGAGATCTTCGTGGGCGCGCCTCACGCGTCCGACAACTCCACCCAGGGCGGCGCCGCCTACCTGCTCAGCTCGATGGCGTTCGGCGACGAGTCCACGGTCGAGGAGGAGGCGGTCGTCTGGGAGGTCCAGGGTGGCAGCACCACCGAGTACGCGGGGAGCGCTCTTGCTGCGCTCGACCTCGACGGCGATCGCTACGCCGACCTCGGCATCGGCGCCCCGGGCTGGCGTGCCACGGACGGGTCCGACGCGGGCGCTGTCTACCTCTTCCGGTCGGATGGCAGCGCGCTCGAGGAGGCGGACGCGCTGACGGTGTACGACGCCACGCTCACGCACTCCGCGGCCAACGCCGACGAGCGCACGGGCACGAGCCTGCTCGACCTCGACGACTGCTACCTCCACGGGGTGCGGCAGGCCTGCGTGGTGGTCGGTGTGCCGGGCCTGGTCGACCAGGGGGACGTGAAGGGCGGTCTGCGCATCTGGCCGGAGGACGCCGTGGACACGTTCAGTGGTCAGCTGAGCGGAAGCGTCGACGAGGGCGCGATGGTGGTGCTGGGTTCTGGCGACGGCGTCGGGTCCCTGCTCACCCACCTGCCGGACCTCGACGGCGACGGCTTCGACGACCTGGCCGTGGCCTCGGCGGGCAGCGGCAGCATCCATCTGCTCGACGCGGACGCCTTCTACGAAGCTCCAGCCGATACGGCTGCGCCGGCCCCGAGCTTCCTGGCGATCGAGAACCTGACCTACGCCACTCTGTCGGGTGCCGACACCGACGAGCTCACCAGCATGGTGCACGTGGAGCTGGAGAGCGGGGGATCGGCGCTCCTGGTGGGCGGTCCGGGGAACGGTTCCGACAACGGCGCTGCCTGGCTCTGGGAGGTCCAGGGTGGCGACCACCTGCTCGAGGACCAGATCGCCATGTCCGGCGTCGACGGCATGCGGCTCGGCAACAGCGTCGCGCAGGTCGGCGAACGGCGCGACGAACAGTGGGTGGCCTTCGGCGCGCCCGGCGCCGACGTCACGTTCGAGGACGCGGGCGCGGTCTACGCGGTCCGACTCGACGAGTGGACGTCGAGCAGCACGGTGGAGAGCTACGGCGGTGAGCTCGTGGCCACCTACGGCGAAGAGGCCTTCGATGCCTTCGGCACGGCTCTGGCTGGTCCGGTGGACATCGACGGTGACGGTCGCTTCGACCTGGTGGTCGGCGCACCGAGGCTGGATGCGGCGGGCGTCGGCTTCGACGTGGGCGGCGTGGTGGTGTGGCGCACCTGGTGAAGCGGCCTCAGAGTTCGCCGCTCACCGGGTAGTCGAAGCGCATGCCTCCAGCGATGTCGTGCGCTGGAAAGTCTGCGTAGCGCAGCACGTCGGCGATGCAGGCCCCGAGCTCGTCGTCACCACCGTCGACGCTGGCGACCACACCGTCGCAGCCCACGGTCAAGGCGTAGCGGTAGGCGAAGGGTCCCGGCGGTCCCGAGCACCGCTCGAGCGCGGCGGGGAGCACCGCTTCCAGCGAGGCGCTCAACACGTGCGGCTCCAGGCCGTCGGGCGACACGATGTCCTGATCGCCCAGCGACGGATCGAAGGGAATGCAGGCCTCCGGAACCGGCATCTCGAGGCTGTCGGGCTTGTGCGGTGCAGCGTCCCCGGTCGACGCGCGCGGCGCAGGGACGGCGGGTGCGGTGCGCTCAGCGGGCGCCTCTCGGCCGACCACGAGCACCTGGCCGACCACGATGAGGTCACCGCTCAGACCGTTCCACGTCCGCAGGTCCTCGACCGTCACGCCGTAGGTGGTGGCGAGCTTCGACAAGGTGTCGCCGGCGACGACCACGTGGTCGGTGGTCGGTGCTCGGTGGGTGAACCAGGCGATGGCACCGACCACCGCCACCGCGGAGGCCGCCGCGAGCACTCGCCTCACGCCTTGTCGCTGTCCGGGCGCTGCCCCCGGGGTTCCTTGTGCTGTCGGCGCTTGGGCGCGGGTTGGTCACGCCCACCGTCGCGCACGGCCTGGGCGGCCTTCTTGACCAGCTTCAGCGGCACCTTCACGAGCTTGAGCGGCATCAGGCGAGTCTACCGCGCGCCGTTCGGGCCTGGCTTCAGATCGATCTGCAGCGCGAGCAGCTCGGTGGCGGCCTGCGCGTGGTCCTTGGTGTCGAGGGCCAGCACGTAGAGCGTGAGCTCCGTCGCCCAGTAGTCTTCGGGCACCTCCCAGACACCCTCGGGGGCGCGGGCTTCGTAGCTCAGGCCCGGTGGGCGCATGGGAAAGGCCAGCCACACCGTGTCGCCGTCTGGATCGTAGGCGTCGATCTCGAGCCGGAGCTTCCCACCGGGCTCGACCTCGAACACGCCGTCGATGGTGGCCTGGCCGAGCTCGGTGAAGACCTCGCGGCCGTTCACAGCGGTGAAGATCGGGGGCAGGTTGCCGGTGCCTTCGCAGGCCAGCAGCAGCGCGAGGCCGGTCATTGGACCGTCACCGTGCGGAGGTCCCACACCATGTCGGGCGCTGTGGCGAGGGCCGACGCCTCCGCCCAGGCACCGCCGTCCCACACCACGTAGATGCGCAGCTCCTGGCCGGAGCTGTCGTCGGGCGGCGTCCACGTGTTGAAGGTGGTGGTCACGCCCTTCTGTCCGGCGCTCGCGGGAGGTGTCCAGCTCTGGGCCACCGTGAGCCCGGTCTCGCCGAGCGTGCCGCGGTCGACGTACCACCGGAACAAGCCGCCGCGCACGTCGCCCCGGAGGCGGTACTGGATCTCCACCTCCTGGCCGGGCTTGACCACGTCGGTGAAGTAGAAGCTGCGCCCGATGCTGTCGGCCGACTCCGGCATGGCCTGCCCGCTGGGCCACGGCTCGGTGGCCCACGAGACGTGGCTCACGGCGCGCGCGTCTTCGTCGGCGAAGTTGGAGCTGAGCATCAGCGGGACCTCGTGGGCGCACTCGTGCACGCTGATCCCCGTGTCGCCGCCCTGTGGTCCGCAGCTCACCTCCACGTCCAGCTGGGGCACCGAGTAGCTCAGCGGCAGCGAGCCCGACCCGAGCTCGGTCACGTCCTGCCCGCTCTCGAAGCAGTTGAGGCTCTGGATGACCGCCGGCTCGTCGCTCGAGAGGCCACACGTTCGCCAGGTGCCCGCCTCCGCCTCGCCCTTGGGGGACACGAGCAAGGCATCCAGGGTGACGCTGACCCCGGGCGCAAGCACGGGCGGGTCGACCCGGATGCCGAGGATGCGCAGCGTCTTGATCCGGTACCGAAGGGCGCCCTCGACGAGGGCATCCTCCGACCAGTCGTTGAGCAGGCAGCCGCTGGTCATCAGGGGCAAGAGCGCGGCGGCGAGGGCGAGGCGTCGCATCAGAACTCCGCCTCCATGCCGAGGATGGGAAGGACCGGCACGTAGAACACGGGCACCAGCTCTTCGTAGTCGTAGTCATAGCTCGCGGCGAAGGCGTTCTTCGCGTTCGTGGCGTTGAGCACGTCGAGGAACACGGTCCAGAAGATGCGTCGACCCAGCCAGCTCTTCTGCACGCGCAGGTCGAGCTGCTGGAAGTCTGGGAAGCGGTCGGAGTTGTGCAAGCCGGGGAGAGGTTCGTAGACCTGCGCTTCCGGGTTGTAGACGCCCGAGTACGGCGTGAAGGGGTGGCCAGACGTGAAGCGGTACCGCCCCGAGATCTGCAACCCGATCGGCGTGTCCCACGCTGCGAGCACGGTCAGGCCGAGGGGTTGATCCTTGTCGCCGAAGTAGGTGACGCCGTCCAGGGTGCGCACGGTGCGGCCGAGGGTCAGGCTGACCCAGCCGAAGACCGGCAGGTTCTCCGGGTACAGCCGCACGAGGCCTTCCCACCCGAAGGCGTAGCCCTCGGCGTTTCCGAACACCGGGACCAGGACCTCCTTCGACTCGGTGCCGTCGGACTGGACGTCGACCTCGAGCTGCTCGACCACGATCGTGAACATGTCCGTGTAGTAGAGGGAGCTGTCCACGAAGAAGCCCGACCCGATCTGGCCCTCCAGCCCGATCAGGCTCTGCGCGGAGGTCTGGAGCTCGAGGGTGGGATTGCCCATGCCCGCCGCGTAGCGCTCGAGCGGCGGGATCTGGGTGAAGCGACCCACGAAGGCCTTGGCCGTCCAGCTCTCCGAGAGGGTGCGGCGGAGCGACAGTCGCGGTTCGGGTTCGAGGTCCCGCTGGCCCTTCCACAGGTACGCCTGGGTGCGCAGGCCTGGCGCCACCTGCCACGCGCCAGCCCGGATCCGGAGCTCGGTCCATGCTGAAGCCGTCACCTGCTCGTCGGTGGTGTAGATGACCGGGTTGGCGGGCCCCTCGTAGACGTCGGAGTAGTCCTCGGCGTAGACGGGGCGCTGCGCGAACTGGGTGCCGAAGTTCACGGTGAGGCGGTCGCCCGGGCGCCTGGTGTGGTCGTGGCGGAACACCAGGTCGGTGCCCTGCACCCGGCCCTGCACGGGGCCTTCGCCGAAGCTGAAGTCCGCGGTGAGCAGGTTCTGCTGTTGATCCGGCCCGTAGGAGATCCAGGTGGCGTGCTCGGCGTTGTCGCCGTCGAAGTCCCAGCGCAACCGGCTGCGCACGAAGTAGCTGTCGACGTAGAACGTGGGATCGAAGGGAAGGGTCTCGTCGGACTCGGGAGCGCGCGCCTGGCGGAAGATGAAGGCGTCGCGGGAGCCGAAGGTCGTCCAGGAGAGCGCGTGTTCGGCGTTGAGCTGCAGGTGCAGGTCCACGAAGCCGTCGCCGTACTTGGGGAGCACGGTGTCGCTCCGGTCGCCGTCCTGGGCCCCGGCTTGCGCCTGGAAGAACACGCTCACCCAGGAGTAGCGGCCACCGGCGGAGATCGTGGCCCGTTCGCCGAGGGGCGACTCGAAGCCGAAGCTGCCGTCGAGCACGTCGAGCGTGACGCGGCCGCGGAACACGTCGGTCTGCTCCTGGTTGGTGCGGATGTTGACCGTGGCCTGCAAGGACTCACCGAAGCGCGGCGGCATGCCGCCAGGAAAGAACTCCACGTCGTCGATGAAGGCCGGGTTGATCACGCTCCGTCCGGCCAGCAGGTGGAACATGTAGGGCACCCGCATGCCATCGACGCGGTAGCCGGTGTTCGAGGCTTCGGCGCCGCGCACCACGATGTCACCCTCCACCGCCGAGGGCCGCGCGACGCCCGGCAGGGACTGCAGCGCGCGCACCGGATCGCCCAGCGTCCCGGGCACCGACTTCAGCTCGTCGGTGGTGATCACGGTCCGGCTCACCTCCTCACGCTCGCGGGACGCGGTGATGACCAGCCCTTCCGTGGCGGGCCTCAGCTTGTAGCGCACCTCCACGAGCGTGTCGTCGGCCACGGTCTCTTCGTAGGCGATCCGGTCGAAGCCCGGCGCCCACACGCTGACCAGCCAGGTGCCCTCCGGGAGCTCCACGCCGAACACACCCATCGCGTCCGCGGAGAGCTCGGTGTACGCATCGCCGAGCTCGTCGTAGACGATGATCTCGGCCCCTGCGACGGGCGCGCCGGTGTCGAGCCCGCTGACCACGCCGCCGAGCGTGCCTGGGGCCGCCAAGGCCGCCGTGACCAGTGCGATCGCAGGGCCGATCACCAGGGCTACGCGGTGTGCTTCGCGACGAGCGCACCGACGCGCGGCATCGCCTCGGTCACGTGTTGGACACCCTGCGGCCGGAGCTTCTGGTAGGTCTTCACGAGCGCCCGGTTCTTGGCACGCTTCGCTCGCTCGTCGGTCACCCCGAGGAGTGCTTCGGCGATCTCCGCCTTGTGGGCGATGAAGTACTGCTCGCAGGTGCCCGAGCCGGAGCTCACCCACGCGGCGTGGAAGGGGTCCACGCGCGCCGTGAAGTCGTCCAACAGATGATCGAGGGCCTGTCCGATGAAGCCCGGCTTGATCCCGCGCACCACCTTGAACGCGCCCTTGACGGCAAGTCCGGTCATGCCGCGCTTTGAAGCGACCTCGGCTTCGATCGCCTTCACACCGTCGTCCACGACGGCGCGGCGCTTCTCCATGTCCTGGATGGCGTCACTCAGTGCACCCACATCGTCTCCTGTGTCTACTCGAAGCTGACTTCGCCGCCGCCGCCGAGGTCCTCGTCGCCGGGGCACTTGGGCACGTAGGCCTCGCCGCCGAGCTCTCGGAACCAGGCGCCGACGTACTGGCTACCCTTGCACGTGTACGCACCACGGGACCGAAGGGCCTTCTGCACGCACTCGTAGCTGCGCTCCCAGTCCCGGTCGTTCTGGGCGGTGATGATGTCGGCACCGGTCATGTCGGTGGGGTGCTGCTTGTCCACGTAGGTCTTCACGAAGAAGGGGATGGCGTCGCAGAGCACGGCGGCCGCCGCGTCGGTGGGGCTCGACTCGAGCACCTTCAGCAGGCTCTCCCGCACCCCGTCGTCCTCTTCCTCGGCGAAGGCCCGATCCTTCAGGCACGCCACGATCGGCTCGCGCCTGGTGCCCTTCAACGAGAGGATCGCCGCGGTGCGGACGGCGGGGGAGTCGTCGTTCATCATGGCGTCGCACACCATCGCGTCGGCCTCTTCGCCGCCGGCGCGCTTGACGGCCTTCAGCGCCGCGGCGCGCACCACGCCGTCGGCGTCGCCCTTGGCCGCAGCGAGGAGCGCCGCGCGCTCGTCGTCGCCCTTCTGGCCGACCAGGGCTTCGGCGGCAGCCGCGCGCACCGTGGCGTCGCCGTCGTCGGTGAGCAGGCCGCGGAGCAGCTCGAGCGTGGCGGCATCGGTGTTGCCCTGGAAGTACGCCAGGGCGCGAGCGCGCAGCGCGGAGTCGCGGGACGTGTCCTTGGCGAGTGCCTGGAACTTCGGCGAGACGCTCGGCGCCCGGGTGTCGGAGAGCGCGACCACCAGCTCGAGGCTGCGCTCCGCGGTGGGATCGTCGAGCACGCTCACGAAGCAGCCCACCATGTCGTCGCGCTCCGAGCCGGTCAGGCCCTTCAGGATCGCCTCGTCCCAGCGGCCCTGATCATCGACGGCCCACTCGCACACACAGGCCGCCGCATCGGGGTCGGTGACCTCCTCGAGGCGGCTCGCGGCATAGCGCCGGACCTCGTCGTCCTTCATCTCGAGGCCCTTGCAGACGGTCTTGAGCTTGCCCATGGCCACCGCGTCGTCGATGTCCCGACCCTCGACGGTGGGCGGCGTCATGTCGCAGGCGAAGAGCGCGGTCAGCAGGAGCGGAATCAAGGTGCGCAAGGGTCACTCCGGGGGTGTGCCGGGCTAACCGGACCGATCGCTCGCCGCACCGGGCCGCACTCTCGACGGGACTGGTGGCGAGCGGACCGCGCGCCGGAGTCTTAGAATGGTAGGCGGCGGCGAACCATCGAGAGGAGCTCCACGCGATGACCCTTGCGCTCTTGACCGCTCTGGCACCCCAGACGGCACTTGCCCAGGACTATGCCGACCTGGGCTTCGTCCTGTCGGCCGAGGAAGGAAGCACCTTCGAGTCCGGCATCGGTGCGCCCACCGTGGTCTACGACGACGACGATGGGCTCTGGCACATGTACTTCGAGTCGCAGATCGAGCACGAGCAGTCCTCGGCCTGCGAGTGCTTCGCGCTCTCCGGCGGTGACAGCGCGGGCTGTGAGTTCTACTCGGAGACCTGGGCCATCGGGCACGCCACCTCGTCGAATGGCATCGACTGGAACCTGGACGAGGACCCCGTGCTGGAGCCTGAAGCCGACACCTTCTATGGCTGCTCGGTCGCTCAGCCGGCCGTGGTCAAGGCCGCCGACGGCACGTGGTACCTCTTCTTCACGTCGAAGTCCGAGCCGCTCGAGTCCGACCCGGACACCGGCGATGCCTTCGAGACCGCGCTGCAGCTCCAGCATCTGGCCAACGGTTTCGGCTGGGCCACGAGCACCGATGGGCTGAGCTGGACCGTGCAGGGGGATCAGCCCCTCGTGATGAACACGATCGAGGACGACGGCGCCAACTGGCGCGCGGCCAGCTTCCCCACCGCCACGATGGTGGGTGACAAGCTCTACGTCGTGTTCGTGAAGGTGCCCTCGATGTTCGTCGGCGTGTCGGAGGACGGCGGCGGCAGCTGGACGTGGACCGAAGACGTCCTGGTGCCCGGCAGCGCGTACTGGATCCAGGACCGTCTGTTCGGTCCCAGCGTCACCTGCGAAGAGGACACCTCGGAGAACGCCCTGACCATGTTCTTCGGGGGCAAGCAGTGCGCCGACTCCTCGTGCGACGAGGCCCAGCTCGCCTACGGCCGCGCCACCTCGCCGCAAGGCCTCGACTGGTACGTGTCGTCGAACTCGCCCATCTACGAGGTGGACGACGAGCACCCCGAGTTCACCCACATCGACGTCGTGCGCGCCGGCGACGACTCGCTGCTGTTCTATTCGCGTGAGGACGAGGCCACCAACAAGCCCGCGATCGGCTTGTTCGCCACCACCGACAGCTTCGGCACCCCGGAGAGTCGGCACTGCCGCGTCGGGGAAGCCGACACCGACACCGACACCGACACCGACACCGACACCGACA
>CAZSAT010000141.1:0-17672 GCA_964604675.1 uncultured Enterobacterales bacterium | reverse complement strand
GCGGATCTGGTCGAGGGTCTTCAGCCCCAGGAAGTCGAACTTGATGAGCCCGATGGACTCCGCCGACTTCATGTCGAACTGCACGACGGGGCCCCCGTCGGGCCCGAGCCGGTACAGCGGCACGAGCTCGACCAGGGGGCGATCCGCGACCACCACCCCGGCTGCGTGCACACCGGTCTGGCGGGTCAGACCCTCCACGCCGCGCGCGAGGTTGATGATCCGCCGCACGCGGGGGTCCTGCTCGAACAGGTTCTTGAGGCCCTCCTCCTGGAGCGCGGCCTCGAGCTTGATGCCGAGCTCGTCTGGGATGAGCTTCGCGATGCGGTCCGCGTCGTTGAAGCTCATGTCCAGGATGCGGGACACGTCGCGCACCGAGTTCTTCGCCTGCAGCTTGCCGAAGGTGATGATCTGGGCGACGAAGTCCTCGCCGTACTTCTGCCGCGTGTGCTCGATGACCTCTTCCCGCCGGTCCTGGCAGAAGTCGACGTCGACGTCGGGCATCGACACGCGCTCGGGGTTCAGGAAGCGTTCGAAGAGCAGGTCGAAGCGCAGCGGATCGATGTCGGTGATGCGGGTGGCCCACGCGCAGAGCGAGCCGGCCGCCGACCCTCGCCCTGGGCCCACGGGGATGTCGTGGTCCTTCGCCCAGTTGATGAACTCGGCGACGATCAGGTAGTACGCCGGAAAGCCCATCGACTCGACGATGTCGATCTCGACCTGGAGGCGCTCCCAATACGCGGGATGTTCCGCCTCGGGCACACGCTGCAGCCGCAGCTTCAGGCCCTCTCGGCAGTACCACTCGAAGTAGCCATCGAGGTTGCCGGCACCGTGCGGACGCGGCGGGACCCCCTCCTCCGGGGTCGGCAGGCCGAAGTCCCGCGGGGGCGGAAAGGCCCGGTAGAAGAAGTCCCAGTTGGGGTCGGTGTCGTCGCCCTCGGCGGTGTCGGGGGGCGTGGACGCCGGGAAGTAGTAGGTCTTGTAGTCGAACGCGAAGCTGCAGCGACCGGCCAGCTCGACGGTGCGGTCGACGGCCGCGCCATCGTCGGGAAAGAGGGCCCGCATCTCGGCTTCGGACTTCAGGTACAGCTGGTCGGTGAACGGCCGCCGCCGACCGTCGTCGTTGTTCGACACCCCGCTACCGATGCACTGGAGCACGTCGAGGATCGGAGCGTCTTGGGGCTTCAGGTAGTGCACCCCGTTGGTGACCACGGTGGCGAGCCCGAGCCGCCCCGCCTCGTGGCGAGCCAGCCGGTTGGCCTCCAGCTCGCCGTCCAGCCCGACATCCTGAAGCTCCACGAACAGCTGCTCAGGGCCCAGGAGTCGCGCGAGCTGCTCGAGGTGGTGCGACGCCTGCTCCGGACGGCCCTCGAGCGCGGGTCCCTTCACCGGCCCCCGTGCGCCGCTCGTCAACCACATCAGGCCTTCCCGGTGGGCGGCGAGCTGATCGCTGTCGATCCGCGGCTTGTAGTACATGCCGTCGAAGATGGCCGCCGTGATCAGCTTGCAGAGGTTCTGGTAGCCCTGCTGGTCCTCGATGAGCGCCACCAGGTGCCAGGCCGCCTGTTCCTTGCGATCCGAGGTGTGCGCGAGCCCTTCGGGTTGCCACCAGAGACCCGAGCCGAAGACCGGTTGGATGAGGCCCTTGCAGCTCTTGTCGAAGGCCACCGCCCCGTAGAGGTTGCAGTGGTCGGTGAGCGCGACCGCGCTCTGGCCGAGCTCAGCCGCGGCGGGGCCGAGCTTCTTGATCGGCACGGCACCGTCGAGCAGTGAGAACTGACTGTGCACGTGCAGGTGGGCAAAGGCCATCGGACCTCGCTATCCTGGGGCGTCTCCACGATCCGCCCGACAGGAGCCAGAAACTGTCCACACGTCTGCTCGTGCCCCTCGCC
Source organism: uncultured Enterobacterales bacterium (assembly GCA_964604675.1). Taxonomy (GTDB): domain Bacteria; phylum Myxococcota_A; class UBA796; order UBA796; family CAJQPC01; genus CAZSAT01. Next base: position 15,783 of record CAZSAT010000141.1, on the reverse strand, counting down.
GTGCTCGCCACGCTCACCGCCTGCAGCAAGGGCTTCTCCACCGGCACGGACAGCGGCTGCGTCGACGATGACGGCGATCTCTACTGCGCTGGCGACAAGGACTGCGACGACAGCGACCCCGACGTGAACGTGCTCGCCGAAGAGGTCTGGTACGACGGCATCGATCAAGACTGCGACGGCAACGACGACGACGCGGACGGCGACGGCGTGCCGGTCGACGAGGACTGCGACGACGAGGACGACGCGTTCGGCGGCGACGAGGTCTGGTACGACGGCGTCGACCAGGACTGCGAAGGCGGCGACGACTACGACGCCGACGGCGACGGCCACGCCTCCGACGCCTACATGGGCGACGACTGCAACGACGACGAGCCCAGCGCCTACCCTGGTGCGACGGAGATCTGGTACGACGGCATCGATCAGGACTGCCTGGGCGACGACGACTTCGACCAGGACCGCGACGGGGTGCTCTACCCAGACGACTGCGACGATCAGGACGCGGAAGACACTCGCGTGGAGTGCGACTGCGCCGACGACGACGGCGACTGCGACGGCTACCCCGCGTCCGAGGACTGCGACGACGAGGACGTCACCCGTCATCCCGGCGCGACCGAGACCTGGTACGACGGCGTGGATCAGGACTGCGCGGGCGACGACGACTACGACGCCGACGCCGACGGAGAGGACCACGAGGACTACGGCGGGAACGACTGCGACGACACCGACCCGACGGTCAACCCGGACGCCCTGGAGCAGCTCGGCGACGGCTTCGACAGCGACTGCAGCGGAGACGATCTGCCCGGCTTCGACGGCATCTCGCTGGCCGGGGCCACGTCGGTCCAGGGGCCCAGGGTCGTGGAGACCGACGATCACCTCGCGCTGACGGTGGTGTACGGCGACGACGGGTCCGGCTCCCCGGGCTCCTACTGGCTCTACTTCGACCCGGACGATCCCGCGGGAAGCTACGTGGACGCCGACGGCTGGGTCTACCTGACCAACCCGCCCGATCTGTCGAACGGCTACGACACCGTGTTCGCTGACGGACACATGGTCGATGCGGTCGTGATCGACCAGGGCCTGACGATCGATCTGCTGATCATCGCAGCGCAGTTGTCCACCAAGACCTTCGCGTCCAACGGCATCCAGGTGCAGCTCGACGCCTTCGACGGCTACCAGGATCTGCACCTGAGCTGGGACGGCTCCACCCTGGGCACCATCGCGTGCGAAGAGGTCTCGGCGCACGAGCTCGTGCTCTACATGCAGGGGCCGGTCAGCGACTACATGGACGGCAACGAGCTGGACTTCGGCTACACCCTGGCGGTGACCGACGAGCGCGGGGCGGACGTGTGCGCCAGCCAGGTCAGCACGCAGAAGATCACCACCTCGTCGAGCGATGACGCGGTGGTGACGCAGTCCACGTACTACGCGGGCGGCAACATCTCGAGCTACAGCGAGAGCTCGGGCAGCTACAGCGATCTCGACTACACCTACGACGTCGCCACGGGCAACACGGCCTTCGTCGGCGCCAAGACCAGCGGCCTGGACCTCACCTACAACGGAAGCTCCACCACCGTCAGCACGAGCTGGACCCCCGACAAGGCGCAGGTCACGACCGATGGAGCAGGCCAGGTGTACGTGCTGGCGACCTCCACGGCGGGCGACGTCTACCTCGTCCACGGCTCGGTCACCGGCGGTTTCGACGAAGAGCGCCTCACCACCGGCCTCGGCTCCGCGAGCGACGTCGGCCTCGCGTACTCGTCACGAGGCGACCTGATGCTGGCTGTCCGCTCGGGCAACAACATCGTCAAGGCCGCCCTCACACCCTGAGGCCGGGCTTGCGCAGCCAGCACCGCGCTTGTAAGCCTGTTCCCTCGAATTCTGGCACCCGGAGCTGACATGCTGGCCTTGACGATGGCGCTCTTGGGCTGCTCCCAGGAGATCGGCGTCCGCTCGGACGACAGCGGCTGCGAAGACGCCGACGGCGACCTGTACTGCTCGTTCCAGGACTGCGACGACGACGACGCTCTCGCGTACCCGGGCGGCCCGGACACCTGGTACGACGGCATCGACGGCGACTGCGACGGCGCGGACGACTACGACGCGGACGGCGACGGCGACGCCAGCGACCAGCACGGCGGCGGGGACTGCGACGACACGGACCCCGCCATCGGCCCCTCGGCCGACGAGGTCTGGTACGACGGAGAGGACGCCGACTGCGACGGCGCCAGCGACTACGACGCCGACGCCGACGGACACGACGCGGCCGAGCACGGAGGCGACGACTGCGACGACCAGGAGCCCCTCGCCAACCCCGGCCAGTCCGAGATCTGGTACGACGGCATCGACAACGACTGCGGCGGCGACAACGACCTCGACGCCGATGGTGACACCTTCGACAGCAGCGCCCACGGCGGCACCGACTGCGACGACGCGGACGCGGCCGTGAACCCCGACGCCACGGAGACCTGGGACGACGGCGTCGATCAGGACTGCGACGGTGCCGACCAGGTGGACGCCGACGGCGACGCCGACGGGTACGAGGCCAAGAACGACTGCGACGACAGCGACGCATCGATCCATCCGGGCGCCGACGACACCTGGTACGACGGCATCGACAGCGACTGCGCTGGAGACGATGACTACGACGCCGACCTCGATGGCTTCCAGCACGCCGGCTACGGCGGTGAGGACTGCGACGACTACGACGCGAGCGTGAACCCCGACGCCATCGAGGTCTGGTACGACGGCATCGACGCCGACTGCGACGGCGCGAACGACTACGACGCCGACGCCGATGGCTACGAGAACGAGAGCTGGGGCAACGACTGCGCCGACGACGACGCAGGGATCAACCCAGGTGCCACCGACACCTGGTACGACGGGGTCGACACCGATTGCGACGGCGCCGACGACTACGATGCCGACGCCGATGGCTACCAGAGCGACAGCTACGGCGGCGACGACTGCGACGACACCGACAGCGGCGTCAGCCCCGCGGAGACCCTCGAGACCCTCGACGACGGCGTCGACACCGACTGCGACGGCTACGACGCGTCGGGCCCCTGGTCCTCGATCGACGTCCAGCTGAGCACCGACGTGACCACGGTGGGCGTGGTCGAGACCGATGTCGGCGTGCTGGTGCACTTCTTTGCCGAAGACGTGATGAACACCGGTGATGCCGGCGCCTTGTGGACCTTCTACGACGCGGCGACACCGTGGTCCGGCGCGAGCTCGTCCTCGTCCTGGACCTTCAACACCACCGTGCCCTTCAGCGCGACCGACGTCGCCGCCGACGGCAACTACCTCATCGAGGCGTACACGGTGCTCGGGAGTGCGGCCAACTACCTCTACGTCGACACGACCAACGTCATCAGCGGCAGCTACAACTCCCTGTACTTCGTGCTGCCACCGGCGACGACCACGCTGGAGGACGTGAACGTCAGCTACGACGGCGCCACCTGGCACGTGGTCGGCTGTGAGGGCTCCTTCGTCGACAACCTCTCGTACCTCACCGGCACCACCGACGAGCTCTTCACGGCCGTCGGCTACGACAGCCTGCAGAGCCAGGGGGAGGGAGGCGATCGCTGCGCGGTGGACCCGTCGAACGGCGTCCTGCGCGTGTCCAACCAGGGTGACAACGAGGTCACCCTCTACGCACAGAACGGCACCAGCTTCGACGTGAACTCGAGCTTCAGCTCGTACTACAACGACGTGGAGTACAGCTGGGACGGCTCCAACGTGCTGTTCACCTACGCCAACTACGCCGCGGTCATCGCCGACGACGACACCGACTCCGACACCGCGTACACCAGCACCACGGTCGATCGCCTCCAGGTCGCCAGCGACGGGACCACCGTCTTCGCCGCCTTCGTCGACACCAGCGGAGATGCGTGGCTCATGTACGGCGCGCTGTCCACCGGGCTCACCGAGATCCCGCTCGACACCGGACTGGCAACGGTCGAAGACATCGACGTGGTCGCCACGTCGAGCGGGGCCCTCGTCGTCGTGGCCCAGGGTGGCGATGCGGTCAGGTTGATGACGATCGCTCTCTGAGGCGCCTCAGTCCAGCTCGTGCAGGGTGATGTACCGGTTTCCCTGGATGGGGATCCGGCCCAGCACGCTCGCGCTGTGGGCGACCTGGCTCGCGCCCATCTCGGTCAGCAGCACCCGCCCGCGGTGGGCTGACAGGTTCATCATCCAACGAGCCAGGTAGAACGGCCCCGCCAGCTCCCAGCCGTCCCCCGGGCGACGGGTGTCGGGATCGATGCGTGCGACGCCGGGGGCCAGCCCCGCGCTCAGGCGGTACCCCGCGCGGACGGTGATCTGCTGGAGCACCTTCGCGGCGTTCACGGCCCGCGAGAGCGCCTCCCGCATGCCGCCTCGCGCCACCCAGACCACGAGCGATCCGCCCTCGCTGCGCTCCCAGATCTCGCCGCCGGACTCCGCGATGACGCCGGTCCACTCCTGCGACATGGCCGCCAGGGTGGCGCGCGGTGCTGCGATGCTCCGTGGTGGCGGGCTGGCTTCACAGGCCAGCACCACGATGGCTGACGGCGCGACGTTCCGGGCGGGTCGGCGTCGCTCCTCTTCCTTCTCCTCGGCGCTCTCGACCACGCGCTTCACGAAGGTGGCCAGGTCGTGGTTCGTGACCCGCATGCCCTCGCGCACCATCAGCTGCGAGAGGGTGTCGTGCATCTCGGCCGCTTCCTGGAAGCGGTCTTCCGGTCGGCGCGCCAGAGCCTTGAGCAGGAAGCCCTCGAGCTCCTCGCTCAGCTCGGCGCGGTAGCTCCGCGGCGAGGGGACCTCCGCGCGACGGACGCGCAAGAGGGTCTCGTCGCGGTTCCTCGCCTTGAAGAGTCGACGACCCGTGATCAGCTCGTAGAGCACGATCGCCAGCGAGAACAGGTCGCTGCGCCCGTCGAGGTGCCGGCCCTCCACCTGCTCGGGGCTCATGTAGGCGTACTTGCCCCGGATGACATCGTGGGTGGTGGCCTGGAAGCCGGCCCGTGAGATGCCGAAGTCCGTGATCTTGACCTCGCCCGCAAACGAGACCAGCACGTTCTGCGGCGAGATGTCGCAGTGCACGATGTCCAGGGGTTTGCCCTCTTCGTCCCTGCGCTGGTGGGCGAACTGCAGGGCCTTCTGGACCTCGGTCACCACGAAGCAGGCCAGAGCGATCGGGAACGGCCCCATGCGCTGGTTGCGCGCGATGAGGCGGGCCATGTCCAGGCCGTGGACGTACTCCATGGCCATGTAGTAGGTGCCGTCGACCTCCCCGAGGTCGAAGACCTGCACGATGTTCACGTGCAACAACGACACCGCGATGCGCGCCTCGTCGATGAAGAGCTTGATGAACTCGTCGTCGCGGCTCAGGTGGTCGAGGATGCGCTTGATGACCAGGATCTTCTCGAAGCCGCTGATGCCGTAGCTTCGGGCCCGGTAGACCTCGGCCATGCCCCCCGTGGCGATCTTCTCGAGCAGGTGGTACTTGCCGAAGACCTCGGGCTGGGCCGGGCCCGGCCCCACGTGGTCGCCCTCCGACATGACACTCCTCGACGCCCCGGATCCTATCGCATGGAGAGCTTCGACGACCTCGTGGCCGTGGTAGCGCGGCTCCGCGGACCAGGCGGATGCCCCTGGGACCGCGCTCAGGATCCCGCGAGCATGCGCCCGTACCTCGTCGAGGAGACCTACGAGGTGGTCGAGGCCATCGAGGGCGGCGACCCCGCCGCGCTCCGTGAAGAGCTGGGCGACCTGCTCTTCCAGGTGGTGCTGCTCGCGCAGATGGCGACCGACGAGGGCTCGTTCACCCTCGACGACGTGGTGGGCGACGTCCGCGACAAGATGGTCCGTCGGCACCCCCACGTCTTCGACCCCGACCACGTCGAAGAGGACGCCGGCTCGGTGGGCGCCTGGGAGGCCCGCAAGGCGGCGGAGCACAGCGCCACGGCACGATCGATGCTCGACGGGCTGCCGAGGTCGCTGCCCGCCCTCGTCCGCGCCCACCGCATCGGCGAGAAGGTCGCGAAGGTGGGCTTCGACTGGCCAGACCTCGCCAGCGTGCGCCACAAGGTCGACGAAGAGCTCACCGAGCTCGACGACGAGCTGCGAGCCGACGCTCGGCTGGCGGCACAGGCGGAATACGGCGACGTCCTGTTGGCGACCGCGAACCTGGGACGCTTCCTGGGCGTGGGTCCCGAGGAGGCCCTTCGGGCGAGCTCGTCACGCTTCGAAGCGCGGTTCCGCACCGTCGAGAACCTCGCCCGGGAGCGCGGCCTGCGCCTTCACGCGCTGGACCCGGGAGCGCTCGATGGCCTGTGGCGCGAGGCGAAGGCCCTGGAGCACGACGCAGCTCAGACCACCGGGTGATCGAAGGGTGGGTCCGCCGTGGCGGACGGTTCTTCGACACGGGCACGGCCACGCGCGCCGGGCCCGGGGCGTGGTGAGCCGAGCTGGACGACGTGGACGTTGCTCAGCAACCAGCGCTTGAGCGCAGGACCCAGCAGCCGTCGCGTGGGCGGAAGGATGAGCGCAAACCCGACGAGGTCGGTGACCACGCCTGGCGTGACCAGCAGGAGCCCACCAGCCAGCACCAGGGCCCCTTCGAGCAGGCCGTCGCCGCTGGGGAAGCCGGCCTGGGCCTCCCGGGTGATGCGCCTGACCACGCTCAAGCCCTCGCGCTTGGCCAGCCACGACCCCAAGATGCCGGTCCCGATCACCAGCACCACCGTCTCGGCGGCCCCCACCAGGTCCGCGAGCCGAAAGAGCAGGTACAGCTCCAGGCTGGGGACGACCGTGAAGAGCAGGAAGAGCCGAACCATCATCCTGCTAGTCCTGCTCCCCAGAAGCCCCCGGGTCAAGGACCTGGTCGTGCCAGGCGGCGTGGGCGTTGTCGGGGTCGAGCTGCGCGGCCTGCTTGAAGTGCCGCTTGCTCCGCTCGAGCAGGCTCGTGTAGACCGCCGCGTCTCCGAACACGACCTCGTCGTCGTCGAGCTTCTGGCGGAGGGCTTCGCCCACCAGGTTGTGTGCGAGGCTGAGCTCCTGCTCGTCGGTCAGCTCGTCGAGCCATCGACCACCCTGCTCGAGCCAGCCGATGGCCTCCAGGGCGTCCTGCTCGGCGTCGTCGAGGCGGCCGGCCTCCAGGTGCAGCCGCGCCAGCTCCAGGCGCGGCTCGGGAAGACGGGGCTCCTGACGGAGCACCGCTCTCAGGAGCTCTTCCGCACGATCGACCTGGCGTGCCTCGGCGGCGGCGAGCGCGGCCACGAACAGTCTCTGCAGCGACTCGAGGGCAGCTTCTTCCACCTGGACCTCCGGCTGCGCTGACTATTGGAGGTAGCCGCCGTCGTCCAGGGCTTCGCCCGTGAGCTCGCTTGCCAGCTGGCAGAGCGCTTCCTCCACGGAGGCGCGCTCCATGTCGTCGGTCAACACGAACAGGTCGGAGAGTCCCTGCCGCACGGTGGGGTCCAGCGGCAGCAGCCCGGCCGCGCAGGTGAGGTGGACGCGCGCGGCGTCGAGATCCTGCTCGACCGTGGCGATCATGCCCAGGTGGTAGTGCGCCAGCCCGAAGAAGGGCTCTCGCGCAGCGACCTCCGCGAACCGGAGTCGGGCGGCGTCCAGCTCCCCATCGTCGATCAGGTCGAGTCCCTCCTGGAAGAGGTGGCGGAGTTCCTGGAACAGCCGCGTCGCCCCGGGATCGTCGAGGTACTGCGACACATCGAACCAAAAGTCGCGCTCGTCCGAGCAACGCTCGCAGCGCGCACGCTGACGCTCGAGCTCCCGGTGAGCGCGGTGGAGCAGCTCGTGGCTCGTGGCCCCGTACCGCCCCCCACAGGGGCATCGCTGGGACTGCACGAAGATCAGCTCGAAGGGGAAGCTGCCGACCGGCACGGCCAGCTCGGGCCGGGCGCCCCACGCCATGATGGCCGGGAAGGGCGTCATGCCCAGCGCTCGAGGGTCAGCTGGAACGTGGCACCGGTCTCGCTCGGCTGCAGAGACAGCTCGCCTCCCATGTCCCTGGCCAGCTGTCGGCTCAGGGGCAAGCCGAGACCGGTCCCCTCGCCGTCGGGGCGGGTGGTGAAGAAGCGCTCGAACACCCGATCCCGTAGCGCCTCCGGAATGCCTGGGCCGCTGTCCGAGACCGAGATCGTGACCTGCTCGCCGGCGCGCAACCGCACATCGACCGAGTCGCCGCGCTCGCAGGACAACAGCGCGTTGTGCAACAGGTTCACGACGATCTGGACCACGGCCGTTGGCCGGCCCCTCACCGCGGGGAGATCACCCAGCGGTTCGAACGCCACCCGCAAGCCGCGCGTCCGTGCACGCGCCGAGACCAGGTCCATCGCCTGCCGCACGGCCGCCACGGGGTCGACCGGCGCGACCGGCCCGTTGCCGTCCTGGAGGTACACGGCGTGCGCCTGCACGAGACGCTCGAGGTGGGCGACCTGGCCCAGCAGCTGGCTGGCCAGCTCGGCACCTTCCGGACAGCGTGCCTGGAGCAGCTGGCCGAGCGACTTCACGGCGAACAGCGGCTGGCGCAGCTCGTGGCTGAGCGAGCCGGACAGGAGCCCCAGCTCCGCGAGCAGCGCGAGGCGGTCGTCGCGGCCGCTCACTCGGGCTCCCCGTACTGTTGCGACACCCGCAGCTCGACCTCGCAGGCAGCCGACACGTTGTCCTGCGCGTCCACGGCGCTCACCTCGACCCGGTAGTCACCCGGCGCCTGCACACGCCCGTCGCTTCCACGCCCGTCCCAGCTGAGGGTCTCCGCGTCGCCCGTGGCGACCGACTGGAGGTGCTGGACCCTCTCCTCGTCGGCGTCGTAGACCTCCACCAGCCACCGTGCGGGCTCGCTGCTCGCTGTGACGCTCAGGTTCACGCTGTCGGCGTGCTCGCCGATCCCCGCGTCACCGTCTGGGATGAACACCGTGACGTCGGGCGTGCAGGTCTCCACCTCGATCGCGTCGTCGTCGACGGCGCCGAAGATCGCGACGTGATCCGACGACGTGCCGCTGTAGGCGCCATCGAGGCGGTTGCCGTCGGCGTCGCGCAGGCCGCCGGAGCCGGTGCTGACGAGCGTCACGGTCCACTGCCCGCTGGCCGCGTCCTCGATGCTCGCCAGGCTCGCGGTGACCACCTCGCCATCGCTGTCGAGGCTCACGGAGCTCAGCGCCTCAGCGCCGTCCGGGCCATCGATCAGGACGGTCGTCTCGTCCACCGTGGCATCGAGCATCGGCTCGGAGAAGGTGATGACCACCTCCTGGAAGAGCTCGTCGGTCGCGCCCGAAGGGTCGATACCGACCACCGTGGGGCGGTTCGAGTCCCCCGTGACCGTGACGCTCACCTCGCCCCAGGCCGCCCCGGTCGCCGTGCCCGCCTGGAGCGTGGCGGTGCCACTGTGGGCGACGCCGGCCATGTCCCAGGTGGTCGTGGTGGCGCCGCTTGCGTTGAGGGTGAGCTCCAGCCCAGCTCCGGTCGAGGTTCCGGCCACGTCGCCGAGGTCCGCGCGCACCAGGACGCCCTCCCCCACCGAGGCGAGGTCGCCCGCGCAGTCCGAGGCGGAGATGTCCACGCCAGTGCTGTCCGTCCCTGCGACCAGGCTGGAGTCGTCGGCGCTGACGGTCAGCGGCCCCGTGGGCGTGCCGTCGTCATCGCCCACCCACCAGGTCGCCGAGGCCTCGGAGGCGCACGCGGCGCCGTCCACGATCACGGCAACCAGCTGGAAGCCGCCCACATCCTTGTGGGTGACGGTCTGGGGGACCCAGGTTCCCCAGCGCGACCAACCGCCATCCGGGCCCTGCAGATGCCAGGCGGACAGGGGCGCGTCGCCCGCGCGCGAGCTGCTCGCGTCGGCGCTTGCCGACGCACTCCCAGAGAAGCGGCAGCTCACGGCGGCGTCGCCCGCGTCGAGCGTGAGCTCGGGGATCGGGGGGTCCGAGCAGTCGGGATCCAGGACGTCGACGGACGCCGAGGTACCGCTCACCGCGTCGAGCTCGCCGAGCACCTGGTCTTGCAGACCGGCCGCCTCCCACGACAGCGAGGTCTCCGCCCGGCCGTCGACAAGGTCGACGTCGAAGGCCGTGAAGAGCTCGGCGGCGGAGCGGACCGTCACGGTGTCCGAGGCATCGTCCACGAGGTTGCCCCAGTCGTCGTAGAGCTCGATGGTGAGGCTGCTGGGCTGGTCGAGCCAGGCGGGTCCGTCCTCGAGCTGCAGCTCGAGCTCGCTCCCCTCTCCCGGCGACACCGTGACGTCCAGGCTTCCGTAGGTCACCCCCCCGACCGAGAAGTCGATCGTGCGGAGCCCGGCGGAGGTGAGCGCCACACCCTCGACGGTCGTGCCGGAGGCACCGAGCGTCACGCTCGTCGGCGTCACCGTGCCGGCGTCCACGTCGAGGTCGACCTCCGCGCCCTCGTCCTGCGTCAGGTAGCTGTTGCCCCAGCTGTCGGTGGCCGAGAGGGTGACCTCGACGGACTCCCCAGCCTCGGACGCAGTCGACGCGGCGGACGCGACGAGCACGGCCAGCGCCCCGTTCTCGACCTCGACGGCAAGGCTCGTGCTCAGTGACACGCTGCCGACCTCCACCGAGACGGTCTGGCTGCCCGCGACGGTGCTCAGGCAGCTCAGCTCGTGCAGACCCGGCTCCCGCTCCGCCGTCCACGAACAGAGGGTGCCACCGGCGTCGCTGGACACGGCGATGGTGTCGGCGCCAGCCGGATCGATGTCGGCTCCATTGCCATACGCATCCTCGACGAGGACCTCCAGGACCCAGGCTTCGCCCGCCCGCGGACTGTCGCCGCTGGCCGCCGACAGCGAGGCGGCGGGCGCCGGGAGCACCGTGATGCCATCCGCTCGACCCTCGACGCCGAGGGTGTCCTCGACCGACAGGGTGGCCACGCCGGCGACGTCGAAGGTGAGCGTGCAGAACAGCAGGCCCCCCTCCCACCAGTCCCCGCAGGTGGCCCCGCCGACGCCGGACTCGGTGTCGAGCCCACCGAGATCGTCGCGGAACGCGAGCGTCTCCCGGTAGTCGGGGACGACGTTGTCGAAGACGTCACGAGCGCTCAGGAGCACCTGAAGCTCCGGCTCCCCGGCCGTGACCGCCTCGGTGCTCGGCTGCACATCCAGGCTCGTGACCTCGCCGGGAGTCACCTCGAAGCCGACCGACACGCCGCTCATGCCACTCCCGAAGGCGCTGAGGCTGTTCTCGTCGCACGACGTGCCCGTGGCCCCGGTCACGGCGACCGAGGCGGTGGCCGTGCCGACCAGCGAGACCTGTTCCCTGAAGGAGCCGCACGCCTCGGTCAACAGCACCGTGGCTTGCTGGTCTGGGACCTCGTTGCCGTAGGCGTCCACCACCGAGAGCACGATGTCGAAGGTCTCCCCGGCGACCGTGGAGAACTCCGAGCTCGGGAGGTCGATCCGTACCTCCGCAGCCGTGCTCGGCTCGAAGGACAACAACACCGAGGCCTCGCCCACCTGGGAGTCTTCCGCCGCCGCGGAGACGGTGAGCCAGACATCCTGGGGGGTCTCCGAGCTGACCACCACGTGGCCGGTTCCGTCGGCACCGAGGGTGCCCGAGGTCCGGCCCTCGGACACGACCTGGTCGTCCAACCCGCCCTCCGAGAAGGTCAGGTCGAGCTCGGCGCCGTCCGCCGAGACCGCACGCACCTCCACCTCGAAGGCCTGTGGCACGGTCGAACCGGCGGGGTCCTCCAGCGCCAGTCCCACGCTCACGAGCTCGAAGACGGGGTGGGACGCCTCGGCGAGCGCGAAGGCCAGGTGGTCCGCACGCGTGTCGGTGACCTCGAAGCCGCCGTAGAGCGTGGCCGACCCACCAGACGGCGCCAGCAGCTCCAGGTCGTAGACACCGACCGGGTAGCCCGGCGGAACGCGGGCGCTCAGCTCGGTGTAGTCCTCGAGCGTCACACCGGTGAGCTCGTAGCGCTCGTCCCCGTCGAGCAGCGCGATCACGAACTGGGCGTCGACCTGACCGCCGTCCTCCCCCGCGTCCACGTGCACGGTGGGGTAGAGGTGCTCCCCTTCCAGGTGGATCGGGGTCTCCTCGCCGTTGTAGGCCCAGCTGGGACTCACGCCCACCAGCTCCGGCTCGGGGAGCTCGGGTCCGCAGGCGAGGAAGGTCCACAAGCCGAGCATCATCAGTACAGTACCCGGTACCCGAGCACGGCCGAAAGTCCTCCGACCTGGCCGTCGTAGCCGACCTCCGAGGTGCCGGCCCCGATGCCGATCGCGCGCAGCTCGCCCAGCACCTCGCCGCCCCAGAGTCGGTACCCCGTCCCGAACACCACCAGGCCGCCAGGCCGGTGGAAGCCGCTGCCGCGCAAGGGCGCGTCCGTGTCGAAGCGCGCCTCGAGCAGGTACGGCGACACGGCCACGCCCGCACCAGCCCAGCGCGCCCAGAGGCCCTCCTCCCAGCGGTACAGAGCTGTGGGCGCCACCAGGAAGCTGTCGAGTCGCAGGCTCACCGTGGCGTCGCGCGCGGCGTCGTCGACCGTCGCCCGATCCTCCCAGGCCCCGAGCGTGACCCTCACCACGACGTGCTCGTCGAGCAGATCGACACGCCACGCGAGATCCAGGCCGACATAGGGCGCCTGGATCTCGGAGAACCCGCCCAGGTAGCCCGCCGTGAGGGCGGCTGCGCGCTTGAGCGGACGAGGCGCCACGTCGACCGAGGTGCTGCCCGAGAAGCTCCCACGCTCGTCCGAGGCGCTGAGGAGGACGCGCCCGGAGGTCAGCCCCGGCGGAGGGGTCCAGCGGGCGACGAAGGTGCCATCGTCCTGCATGACCGGCTCGGTCAGGGCACCACCGGATGCGCTCAGGCGCAGGCTCTGGTCGACGACGGGGATGCCCGCCCGGTCGAGCAACCGGACCTCGACGCGCGCCGTCTGCCCCGAGCCTGCGTAGAGGGGCGAGGGTTCCGCGGAGATGAACACCTTCGAGACCCGGCCCGCCTCGATGCTCAGGGCCTCGCTGGCGCTGAGATCCGCGCCCTGGGGGTCGAGGGGGCGCAGCACGTCCCACGGCAAGAGCGCGAGGCGCTGGGTGACGCCACCGACCACGGCCTCCAGCAGGGCTGGCCCCTGGGGGCGCGCGAGCTCGGCAGAGACGAAGCCCCGCGGACCGGTGACCAGCTCCTGCTCGCTGCCCGCGAGCCGCAGGGTCACGGCCACCCCTTCCATGCCCCGCCCTGCCGCGTCGACCACGCGAGCGTCCGCGCGCACACCGTCCACGAGCCGCTGCGCGCCCAGGACACAGGCCGCGGGCGGCCCGGAACCCGGCTCGCTGACCCACGTGGCCCACACGCGGTCTTCCACGAAGCCGGCCGCGCCGCGGTACTCCCCACGGACCACGTGCCCCCGCTGCTCGACCTCCACGATCTCGCCGCGATCCGCGGTCAAGCTCAGGCCCACCGCCGCCTGGCGCTCTCCCCGAGAGTCTTCGAGGTAGGCCTGGACCTGAGCGACGGGAAAGTCGGCGCTCAGGGTGTTGGGGAACACCTGCACCACGACCCGTCGAGGCATGCCGGAGGCCAGCTCGAGGCGCGGGCTCGCGTGGGCGGCTCCCCCCTCCAGGCTGCAGTCCAACCTCACGTCGAAGTCGACCTCTGCGAGGGCTGGGAGCACCGCGAGCCACCGGCCCGCAGAAGCCTCGACGATCCTCACGGTGTCGGCGACCGCGCTCCGACAGCTGGGCGCGGGTCCGCGCCAGGGCCGGCCCCGCGCGTCCCAGGCCGCCAGGGCCACGGGCGGCAACGGCACGTCCGGGCGGAGCTCGCCGAGCGGCATGGCGCCGAGGGCAGGCCGCGCGTCCTGAACGGGCGTGATGGCGACACGCTGGACGTTGCCCGCCTCGTCGCGCAGCTCCGCGAGGCCGCTCGTCTCGCCGGGCGCCACGTCGACCACGAGCTCTGCGAGACCGTCTTCGCCGGCAGTGACGGGGCCATAGACACGCCCCGCGACCGTCACGGTCACCTCGGCTCCCGGCTCGGACCGGATCGTGATCGGCGGCCGAGCGGAGAGGCGCACCGCCGTCCAGACCGGCGAGGCATCTTGGCGCCGCCCGTCCCGGAAGCCCAACGGCACGACCCTCGGCGTGCGCGATGCGCCCGGCTCCCACGTCACCTCGATCCCACCGGCAACGCGCTCGATGGAGCGCACGTGCCCCTCGGGCGACGACACGCGAAGGTCCGCTACCGGGGGCAGGACGTCGCCTTCCACCCGGAGGCGCACCAAGGCGCTCACTTGCCCGTCGATCACACCGGGCGCGGCGAGTCCACCTCGTGCGAGCTGCCCGAGCTTCAAGCTGGTGGGCAGCCGCTCACCCGTGGCGAGGCGCACCTGGGCGGCCACCACGCCGGTCGCTTCCGGCGGCGGCAGGTACACCCCGGTCCAGAGCCCTGCCGTGTCACCGGGAAGCAACCTCACCTTGGCGTCGCCGACCTCCAAGGTGGGCGGCGCGGCGAGGGGCTGGCCCCCGTCTGCCCAGACGACCAGGTGGAGCTCGGACGACAGCCCCGGCACCGGATCACCGCCGGGTGCGAACAGCATGGCCTGGGCAGCCGTGGCCGTCGCCATCCATCCGAGCCACGCGAGCATCATCATCCTGCTAGAACCGGATCTCGATCTCGGCCGTGGGCTCCTGATCGTCACGCTCGAGGTCGCCCTCGTCGCGTCGAACGCGCCCCATCACGCCCTGGGCCTCGACCACCACGGCGTTGTCCCCCTGCTGCAGTGGAACCACGAGCTCGAAGCGACCGTCGGGACCCGCTCGTCCGTCGACCCGCCGCTCTCCCGCCCTGGCCGTCACCCGCGCTCCCGGATCCGTGGTGCCTTCCAGGGCGACCCGCTCCTCCTTGGTCGTGTTCCAGCTCGGCCAGTCCACGTGGAGCAGCAGCTCGCTCGGAACCGCCCCGACGATCGCCCCGTGTTCGCCGGCGAGCACACGCTCTCCGGCCGCAAGACCTTCCGCGGAGCCGAAGCCGGTCAACACCACGCCTCCTTCCAGGGCCTCGACGGCCACGGTGCCTCCAAGGTCCAAGCCGACGGCAAAGGCACCATCGACCGCGTCGACCTGGCGCCCCTCGGCCAGGACCCCGACGGCTGGGGAACCGGGGCGCACGCGGGCTTGCACCCGTCCACCCTCCAGCTCCACGAGCACGCCCCGTTCATCGGCGCCAACCACGCGGAGGCTCGACGACGGCTTCAGCTCCAGGCGGGTGTCCGTCCCCGTCACGAGCACCGCGCTGCCGTCGGCGCTGGACCGGAGCCGCGCATCCGTGGACAGAGCCTCTCCAACGGCGGCGGGCCGCTCGCCGTCCTGGCTCCTCAGCAGCACGTCACCGCTCACGGACTCGACCACCAGCGGAGCCGCTTGCCCGCCGCCGAACAAGGCGCGATAGCCCAACGCTCCGAGGGCGAGCACGACCACGAGCGCCGCTACGAGCTGGAGGATGTCTCGCACGAGCCGATGCTACCCCGAGCCTGCGGCCGGCACGTGCAGCACGAACACGGCCTGATCCTGCTCGTCGGGCTCGTCGAGCCGCCCGCCGTGCAAGGCCAGCACATGACGCGCGATCCAGAACCCCATGCCGTTCGCCAGCCAGTCGTCGTCGGCTTCGAGCGTGGCCCCTTCGAGACGGAACGCGAGCATGGCGACGCCCTCGCTCACCGTTCCGCTGACGTGCAGCGTCGAGCCGGGGGCGAGCCGCGCGCGGAAGGTCCGTGCGAGCTGGGCGAGGGCCTGACCGACCAGCGCACCATCGACGTCCGCCA
>CAZSAT010000140.1:0-17716 GCA_964604675.1 uncultured Enterobacterales bacterium | reverse complement strand
CAGGTCCAGGGGCACCTCGCCGAGCGCGAGCTCGAAGCGTCCGTCAGCGCCCGAGATCACCTCCTGGGGCTCCGTCCAGGCGTTGGGCGGTGGCCAGGCACCGACGGTCGACCACCTGGCGACCACGCGGGCCTGCGCCACGGGAGCCCCCGAGGTGTAGATCACCTGACCGGTGAGCCGGACGGTGTCGCCTGGTCCGTACCAGGCGGCGTCGGCGGCGGCGTCCACGGTGAAGGAGGGAAGCTCGAAGGGCGCGACCACCACCTGGGCTTCCGCGAGCTCGTCACCGGTCTCGTAACGGACCGTCCAGGTACCCTCCCTCGGCTCCGGCGCGAGCGGGAGGCTGCTGGCCGCCACCCCCCAGGGCCCGGTGTTCGCGTCTTCGTCCAGCACGAGCTGGCGGCTGGGGTCGAACACCTTGAAGCGACCGGGTCGGTCCGGCAGCGGCCGCAGGCCGTCGTCGGCAAGGGCGAGCGCGCGGAAGCGCACGGTCTGGCCGCCTTCGTACAGGGGCCGGTCGGTCAGCACGTGCACGCGCGCGGGCTCGTACAAGGGGAGATCGAGGCTGAGCTCCACGTCGTCGAGGGGGGTGTCGATCGTCACGTGGAGCGCGTGGTCGCCGTCGGTCAACGGCGGGAGCGTCAGCTCACAGCTGCCCCATCCGCCACCGCCGTGGTCGAGATCGCAGGACATCGGGGCGTCGTGGTCGTCCAGGCGCACCGAGGCGTCGTACCGGTTCAGGCCCCGTCGGGTGCGCTCGTCCCAGCGCGGGTCCACGAAGTCTGCTTCGACGTGGAGCTGCAGCGTGCCCGGACCGTTGCGATCGGGAGCTGACCAGGAGGCGTTTGCGACCACGCGCGGCGTCCCGTCCGGGCATGCGGCGGTCCGCAGGCCCCAGACCACGAGCGCCTTGGTGCATGGCCCGACCACCCACCACCCCACGACCCCGGCGAGCACGGCCAGCGCTCCGAGGCCCGTCAAGATGCGGCGGCGTGATGTCATGGACTCCCTTCGGCGGGCGGGACGCTCGGTGCCGGGCGGAGCTTACGACGTGGCCACCCTCGTTCGCAGCTCCGCGTCGAGCTGGCGCGCTTCCTGTTCGACGTCGCGCACGAGCCTCGCCGCCCGTCCGGTGAGCGCCTCGTTCGTGGCGAGCCGGCGCAGCTCGAGGCAGGCCACCGCGAGGCGTCGCCCGCCGACCATCGTGCTGGCCGCCTCCAGCTCGTGCAGGCGCTGGAGGGCGGCGGGGCTCAGGCGGCTCCCGACCTGGTCTCGGAGCGTGGACAGGCCTCGGGCCAGCTGGTCGAGGTAGAGCTCGATCAGCTCGCCGAAGGCCTGGTCGGTGCCGGCCGTGTCGCGGAGTCCCTGCATCACCTCCTCGTCGATGGTGGGGATCTCCTGGAGCTCGGCGTCTTCGGACGACAGGGAGAAGCTCCGCATCGAGGCGTCCAGCATCACCCACCGGGACAGCGCCGAGGTCAGCTCGTCGAGGCGGAAGGGCTTGGCCACGTGGTCGTCCATGCCAGCGCGGAGGCATCGCTGGCGGTCCTCCAGGCTCACGTTGGCCGTGATCGCCAGGATCGGGGTTCGCCGGCGCCCCTTGGCAGCCTCCTCCAGTCGGATGCGACGGGTGGCGACGAGCCCGTCGGTACCCGGCATCTGCACGTCCATCAGCACCGCGTCGTAGCGGCCCGTGGAGAAGCGCCGGATGGCCTCGTCGCCGTTGCCCACCAGGTCGCAGGCGTAGCCCAGGCGCTTGAGCGTGGTGGCCAGCAAGCGCTGCGTGACCGGGTTGTCTTCGGCCACGAGGATGCGAGCAGTGGCTCTGCTCTTCGCGACCGGGACCCGTTCGGAGCTCCCTGCCCCCTGGTCCAGCGCGCGGCACATGGCGGCCCGGACCGTCTGACCGCGCAGCGGCCGGGTCAGGACGGCGGCGAGGGCGATGCGCTTCAGGCGGGCATCGTCCAGCTGGTCGGGCCGGCCCGCCACGAGCACCACGGGCAGGGGCGCCAGCTCCGGGTCCTGCCCCATCACGCCGGCCAGGGCCAGGCCGTCCATGCCCGTGAGCTTCAGCTCCACGACGCACGCGGCGTAGGGGCGTCCCGCGGCGGCCCCTCGCCTCAGCCGGGTCAAGGCCGCCGGTCCGTCCGACGCGCCGTCCGCATGCATGCCGAGGTCCTGGAGCTGGAGCTGGAGCTGGGCACGGTGGGCGGCTTCGGCTGCCACCACCAGCACCCGTCGGTCCTGGAGGAGGGGGTCGCGCGGTCCGGCGCTGCTCGGCTCGAAGGACGCCGGGAAGGTGAACCAGAAGCGTGACCCGCCGCCCGGTGTGCTCTCGAAGCCCAGCGACCCTCCCGACGACTCGATGATGCGCTTCACGAGCGGGAGGCTCAGCCCCGCGCCCTGGTGGGTTCGGTCCGCGCTCGAGTCGACCCGCCCGTGCGGTTCGAAGATCGAGTCGTGGAGGTGTTCCGGGATGCCCGCGCCCGTGTCGTGCACCTCGAGCCAGAGCTCGATGTCCGGGTCGGCGACGCGCTGGGGCAGGACCCGCACCTTGACGCTGCCGTCGTGGGTGAAGCTCACGGCGTTGTCGATGAGGCGCGCCAGCACCTGGCGGAGTCGAGCGACGGGCGCGACGAGCCTTCGGGGCACCTCCTGGTCGACGAGGAGCGAGAGCTCGACCCGGTTCCGGTGGGCCTTGCTCGCCGACCGCGCGAGCACGTCTTCGAGCGTGGCGCGCAGGTCGAAGCTCTCATCGGGGGCTTCGCGGCCATCGAGCTGCCCGTAGTCCAGCAGATCGTCGATCAAGCCCTGGAGCTGCTGGGCGCTCTCGCGCGCGGACTCCGCCCACACACGCTGCGCCGGGGAGAGCGCGGAGTCGAGCAGGAGCTCCACCATGCCCGACAGTCCCGTCAGAGGTGTGCGGGCTTCGTGCGGGAGGGCCTCCAGCGCGCGCCGGACGGTCTCGAGCTGCGCCCGGAGCTGGGCCAGCTCTTCACGCAGCTCTGGCAGGTCCGGGTCGCGCTCCGACATTCACCCTCCCCATCGGCGACACCCCCACGTCCTGAAGGAGTCCGGACGGATCCAGTCAAGCGCAGCCAGGCCATCGATGCAAGCGCTTCGCGTGCATCGTGCCGTCTGGACGCCTATAAGGAGCGTCGTGAGCGAGCGAGTTCCCGTTGCCGGCACCGTGGCCTTGCACGTAGCGGCGGGCGACCGCACCGTCTTCGGCGCAGTCGTCGCCCTGGCTGGCGATCTGCTCTACGCGAGGATCGCACGTCACCAGGCGCTTCCGGAGGTGGCGCACCTGCGTGTTCGCGCCGAGCTCGCGGGCGTGTCCGAGGTGCTTGTGGGCGACGCGCTCCTCGAGAGCCAAGGCGCCACCGGCACCGAGCAGCTCGAGGCCGGGGTCCGCCTGCTGGAGCTCCGGGACGATCAGCAGGCGTTGTTGCGGGAGGCTGCGCGTCACGCTGCCGACGAAGGCCTGCTGGGCCCCGACTCGTGGCTGGACGAGCCGCACGAGCGTCCACCGCCCTCGGAGCTCGGCGCCGCGTTGCTCGGGGCCGTGGGCCCGGCCACGACCGAGCCGCGCAGGGTGCATTGGGCGCCGTCGGGCGAGCGCGTCACGGTGATGTGGGGGTCTCCGGAAGCGCTGGCTCTCGACTGGGAACAGGGCCTGCGCAGGGGGCGCCTGGCCTTGGAGCTGCCCTTCAGGATCGGGCAGCGCACCATGCTCCGCACGGTGCTGCCCGACGGTCAGACCGTGGCGGTGCGCGCCCGGTACGTGGACGAGGAAGGTGTTCGCACGATTCGCTTCCGGCTCGTGCCCGCCATGCGCGCCAAGCTCAC
Organism: uncultured Enterobacterales bacterium; assembly: GCA_964604675.1. GTDB lineage: Bacteria > Myxococcota_A > UBA796 > UBA796 > CAJQPC01 > CAZSAT01. Next base: position 13,867 of record CAZSAT010000140.1, on the reverse strand, counting down.
CCGTGCGGCGGGGCTGCGCGGCGAGCGGTAGCGCTACCCGTCCTCTCGGATCAGGCCAGCCAGCACCCGGCGAAGCTCGGCGAGCTTGAAGGGCTTGGCCACGACGGGCAAGGCCGTGCGCCGGAACATGCCGGCGGCCCGGCTGTCCCGTGCATGCCCGGTCATGAAGACGAAGCGTCGGGCCAGCTCGGGTCGGTGCTCCACCACCCAGGTGTACAGGTCGAGCCCGGATCCGTCGGGCATCACGATGTCGCTGAGCACGAGGTCGAAGGTCTCGCGCTCGAGCGCCGCTCGCCCGGTAGCGAGGTCGCTGGCGGTGGTGATGTCGTAGCTACCCACGAGGGCGCGCTGGAGGGTTGCGAGCATCATCGGCTCGTCGTCGACGATGAGCAGGCGTGGGAGGGTGTCGCTCGCGGCCGGCAACTCCAAGAACGCGGTGCTTCCTTCGCCGCTCGCCGCCAGCCCGAAGCGGCCGCCCATGGCGTCCATCAGGATCTTGGAGAAGTGCAGGCCCAGTCCGGCGTGGTCCGCTCCCTTCGAGCTCGTCCAGCGGTCCGCGGCGTGGCTCCAGTCGGGCGAGCCCGGCCCCTGGTCCTCCACCTGGATGCGGACCGAGCCCTTCCTCGGCGTGACCCGGATGGTGACCGCCCGACCGGGGGCTGCCTCGAAGGCGTTGGTCAAGAGCTCCGTCAACACGTAGACCAGGGACGGCCGGTGCCCGACCACGCGGAGCGCGTTGCCGAGCACGACCACGCGGTGTGCGCCCGAGCGGCGCTCGGCCGATCTCTGGGCTTCTGCGAGCGCATCGTTCAGGGAGAGCCCTGCCAGGCGGGTCCGGTCCGGGTAGGCGACCACGCCGAGGGCGTCGAGCACGCAGGACACCTGTTCGACCTGCTCGAGGGCCTCTTCGAGGTCTTCCGGCTCGATCGCATGGGTGGCGTCGCACAGGTCCTGCAGCGTCGCCCGCACCATGGTGGTGGGGTTGCCGAGACCGTCGACCAGGGTCGCCAAGAACGCACGGAGCCGATCGGGGGAGGGCTCCTCGTCCACCCGTCGAGACAAGGCACCGTCGATCTCGCGCTCCAGGGTCTCTGTGCTCACCTGGCCCTTGTCGATCCAGCCGTGCGCGCCCGCGGCGATGGCCGCCGCACCGACCTTCCGGCCGTACCCCGTCAGGTAGAGCACCGTCGCCCCCGGCGCCGCCTCGAGCAAGAGCGGCACGAGCGCGAGGCCGGTCGTGCTCGGCCCGAGACGGTGGTCGAGCAGGATGACGTCGGGTGTCTTCGTCCGGATCGCCTCGAGGGCCTGGTCCAGCGTGTTCGCCCACCGAACCCGCCAGCGTTCGGGTTGGCGCACCTCGAGCAGGCTCCTCACCAGCACGAAGTAGTCGCTGTCGTCGTCGATGAGCAGGGCATCGACACAGTCGTTCCGAAGCATGGCGGAAGCTTACCGAACGCTGCGCATTCCGCTCAGAAACCCTGTCCGAGGATCCCGTAGGCCGCGCCGCCGTCCGTCGCCTCGGTGTCGTCGTAGGGGGCGGTGATCACGAGGTCGGCGTAGCCGGTGCCGTCGAAGTCCCCGCCGGTCAGCCCGCTACCCGCGCGATCGCCGCTGGCCTCGCCGTGCACGCTCACGTCGGCGGCAGACAGGCTGGTGGTGCCCGAGATCGGTCCGTACAGCAACCAGGCGGCTCCCGAGGCGCTCCCGCCGGGATCGGCGTCGGATCCGCCGACGAGCAGGTCGTCGGCACCGTCGCCGTCCACGTCGCCGACGACCACGCTGGCCACGCCGGCCAGGTCGCCGGCCGACCCGCCGGTGATCGTGGCGTGGGCTTCGGCCAGGCTCGCGTCGGCGTCCAGCGGCGACGCCACCACGTACACCGCACCGGCGTTGGTGCCGCCGTCGTCCTGCCCGTAGGCACCGACCACCAGGTCTTCGATGCCGTCGCCGTCGAGATCTCCGGCGCTCAGCGAGGACCCGGCGAAGTCGCCCGTGGCCTCCCCGGTGTGCAGGGCGTCGGCATCGGTCAACGAGATCGCTCCGCTTCCCGACGTGGTGGCGTACACGCGGCCGGCGTAGCTGTCTGCGTACGCGGCAGCGATGGCCAGGTCGTCCGTGCCGTCTCCGTCCCAGTCGCCCGTGGCCACGGCCTGGCCTGCGTAGCCCGAGGCCTCGGGCCCGGTGTAGATCGCGTCCGCGCTGCTGTCGTCGTAGCTGGCGGCGGTGATCGGTCCGAGCACCAGCCACGCGCCCCCTCCAGCGCTCGACTCGCCGCTCTCGCCCCAGGAGCCGATGAGGAGGTCGGCGACGCCGTCGCCGTCGACATCGCCGGTGGCGAGGGCGCAGCCCAGCGCAGAGTCTGCCGTGCTCGCGGTCACCAGGGTGTCGCTTGCGCCCAGCTCGCTGGCCGCGGTGATCGGTCCGAGTATCAGGTGGACCTGCCCTTCCTCGGCGCCGCCGGGGGAGGCCGTCGGGGCACCCACGACGAGGTCGGGTTGGCCGTCGTCGTCGAGGTCGGCCGTGGCCAGGGAGGAGCCAGCGGCGTCGCCGGCGGCCCCGCCGGTGAGCGCGATCCCGTCCGACACCAGGCCGCTGGTGAGCGGGCCTGCGTGCACCCAGAGGCTGCCCGACGCGCTCCCACCCCCGTCATGATCCGGCGCCGCCACCACCAGGTCGTCCTGCCCGTCGCCGTCGAGGTCCGCGCTGGTCACGACGGCGACGTGATCGTTCTCGCCGTTGGAGCGAAGGACCCAGTCGGCGTCGGCCAGGTCGTAGCTCGTGTCGAGCGCGCAGCCGTCGGAGCTGTCGTCGCAGTCGTTGTCCACGCCGTCGTTGCAGATCTCCTCGCCGCCTTCGTAGGTGTCGTCGTCGCTGTCGTCGCAGTCCCCAGCGGATCCGACGTGGGCGCTCGGCGCGTCGCACGCGAGCACGCTGTCGTCGGGGTCGCCGTAGCCGTCGGCGTCGGCGTCGGCGTACCAGGTGGTGGCGGTGCCCAGATCCACGCTGTCGTCGTCGTCGTCGACGAGGCCATCGCAGTCTTCGTCCTCGCCGCTGCACACCTCGTCGGCACCTGGGTTCACGCCCGCATCGACGTCGTCGCAGTCACCGGTCTCCGCCACGTACCCGTCCTCGGGGGCGCATCCCTCGTGGGAGACGATCTCGCTGCCCCACCCGTCGGCGTCGAAGTCCCACCACCAGGTGGCCGGATCCACCGCGTCCTCGTCCACGTCGTCGTCGCAGTCTTCGTCGCGACCGTCGCAGTGTTCGTCGGCGTCGGGGTGGATCGTGGCGTCCGCGTCGTCACAGTCCTCGTCGTCCGACCAGCCGTCGTCGTCGGCGTCCTCGGGAAGCGCACCACTGTCCTGGGAAGGGCCGGAGTCGTCGGGCCGGCTGTCGAGGGCCTCGTCCACCTCTCCGGCATCGCTGTCGTCGGACTCCGAAGGGGTCTCCTCGAGGCTGCCGCTCGGCCCCGTGTCCCCCACGTGGACCTTGGTGCTGGTGCGGCACGCCGTGAAGGCGCAGAACAGGAGGGCGAGGTGCATGCCGAAATCCGCTTGACGGTCGTCGTGTTCCCTCTAATCGTGCGGCGCTGCTGGTTCCCGCGTTTGTCGCGTGCTCATCGGCCCCCTCCTGGTCGCCTGCGGCTCCGGTCAGACCCTCGAGGTCGTGGAGCAGCTCCAGCTTCGCCGGCGGCGCGCGAACAGGAACGGAAGGGCGGCCACCCACCAGCCCGCCGGCCCGCCCGCGCAGCCGCCGCAGCGACCGTCGTCGGGGTCTTCGGGATCCGCCGGGCCGCTGTCCGTCCCCCCTTGGGTGCCGCCACTGTCGACCGGGGGGCTGGAGTCGATCGCCGTGTCGCTGCCGGTGTCGGGCGGTTCGTAGGCCTCGCCGAACAGCAGGGCGGCGCCGTACGACTCCGCCGCGTCGAGGTGCAGGTCGCTTCCGGCCAGGCCGGTGAGCACCACCCGGTGCCAGGTGTCTTCCAGGCCGTCGGTCTCCCAGAGGATGCCGTCGGTGTCCTCGCTGTCCCCCAGCTCGGCGACCTCGACGCCGTCGAGCGAGAGGCTCACCTGGCTGCTCCCTTCGGCTTCGCCACGAAGCGTGATGCGGTCGCCTTCCAGGTAGACGGCGACCGAACAGCCCTCGACGATGGTCAGGCGCGTGCTCATGCCGAAGTTGGCGATGCCTCGCTCGACGTCGCCGCAGCCTTCCCGGGACAGGTACTCCGACACCACGTCGATGCGCATGAAGCCGTCGAAGGGGCCGAACACGGGGCTGTCGGTGTTGGCATCCTGGACCACGTACACGCCGTCGATCGACGCGAGCAGGAGATCGGGGTGGGTGGCGAAGCCCTCCCGCGCGTGCAGGGTCTTGGTGGCCGCAGGCACGACGAAGCCCAGGTCCTCGAACGACAGGCCACCGTCGAGGCTGCGCAGGATCCGGCCAGCCGCCGAGGTGGCGAAGATCGAGTCGTCGTCGGTGACCGTGACCAGCACGGGGCCGTCCGCTTCGTCGGGCCACTCGGGTTCGGTCCAGGTGGCCCCTCGGTCGGTGGAGAGGTGAGCGCGTCCGTACTCCAGCGCGATGAGGTGTTCGGCGTTGTCGGCTGGCCACCAGGTGAGGTCGTGCGAGCTCGCGCGCGAGCCCTTCTCGCGGTCCTCGACATCGGTGTCGATCAGCAGGTCCCAGGTCTCCTCGTCCTCGCTGCAGGCCAGCTGGACCGGGTCGGAGTCGAGCGCACAGAGCCAGTAGTCGCCATCCACGGGGACCTGCTTGAAGGCGCCCGGCACGTGGTTCCCGAAGACGGGGGCGAAGAGATCCATGCCCGACCACGTCGCGCCGCCGTCGGTGCTCTCGGCGATGTTCCACTCCGTCAGCACGCCGTCGTTCTGACCGGCGACCACCCAGATCCGGTCGGGCCACATCGTCGTCACGAAGCTGTCGGTCTGGTACGGCGTGCCGGCGCGGTCCCAGCTCTGGCCACCATCCTCGCTGAGCCAGAGCACGTGGTTCACGATCCCCAGCACGAAGTCACTGGACGTGGCCCAGCGCGGGATCTCCACGCCCTGGACGTTGGGAAGCTCGAGGCCACCGCTGGGAGCCTCGAGGGTCTCGCCGCCGTCGTGGCTCACGTGCACGCCGGCCGCGTAGCCGCCGATGAACAGCGTGCCGTCCGCGTCGAAGTTCGGCGAGAGCGCCAGGTCGCGCGTGTAGTCCGGGGGCACGAGCGGTGCCTCGCTCCAGCTCTCGCCGCCGTCGCGCGTGACCGAGAGCCCGCCCCACCCGCCGAGCACCCACAGGTCGCCGTCGGCGTCGAGGCCCGAGAACGACTCGTCGGGACTCTCGGCGGCGCCGTTGCCGACGTAGACGGTGTCGAGGGTGGGAGCGGTGCGGTCGGCGACCCAGGTGGCGCAGTAGTCGTAGCTGACCATGGGGGCTTCCCACGCGGGCGCGGCCAGCACGGCACCGTCGGTCAGGGCGAGCTGCACCACGTCGGGTTCCCAACTCTGCCCCTCGTCCGGCACGGGAAGCTCGCCGCAGAGGTTCCAGACCTTGCCCCAGTACCGGTAGACGTCGCCGCTGCGCGTGCCGGCGTAGACCTCGTTGCCGCTCGCGGCCACGCTCGAGGTGTCGACGGCGGGGCTGCCGAGGGACTGCCAGGAGCCGGAACGCTCGATCCAGACCTGGCCGTCGTCGTCCACCGCGGCCACGTCGGTCTTGCTGCGCGTGAGGTGCCGCAGGCCGTTGAAGGGCGTGCTCGCATCCATGCCCGTGGCAGGGTGGCCGGTGAAGAGCACGGAGCCGTCGTGCACGAAGAGCCGATCGGTGCCGGCGATGCCGCGGGCGTTCGGCATCTCGACCTTGGTCCACTCGGTGCTGTCGGGTCCCAGCCACCACCATCCGCCCTCGGCGAGCAAGGCCACGGTGCCGTCGTCGAGCACGGTCCCGCCGAGCAGCTCATCGACGGTGGGGGCGCCGCCGATCAAGGTCCAGGTGTTGCCTTGGTCGTCGCTCCGTCCCAGCACGGTGTTGATCGGCGCGGCCGCGCCGTACCAGGGCAGGTCGGCTTCCAGATCGCGGGGGGTCGCAGACACCGTGACCACGTCGTGCGGCAGGTGGGCCACCGCGGTCGGGATGGCCAGGAGGACGGACAGCATGGGTTCAGTCCTGAGGGGGTTCGATGTCGAACTGGCCGGGGTGCAGCTCGGAGATGGACTGCACCACGGCCTCCATGGCCTCGAGCCGCTCGGCGGGCTCGGTGTCCAGCGGGCTCGTGAACACGTCGTCGGTGTCGGTGCCGTCCTCGAAGAGCTGCACCTTGCCTTCGTCGGTCCAGTAGTGGAGGCGGCTGCCGCTGCGCTCGCCGACGATCATGATCCTGCTCGGCGTGAGCCCGCTCTTCATCGCGCGGAAGGGCAAGAGCAGCCGATCGTCGGGCGCATCGCCCACGAGCAGCCCCGTGGTGGCGGGCGCGGCGATGCCGAGCGCTGCCAGGGTGGTGGGGAGGAGGTCTTCGAGGGTGGTGAGGCCGGTGTGGGCCAGCGGCTTCAAGCCTGGCCCGCCCGAGGCGGCGTCCTTGGTCCAGAACGCTGCCGCGGCGGCGTTCTCACCCGTGTAGATGGTCTGGCCGTGGGCGCCCTCTCCGTGCTCGAAGAAGGCCTCTCCGTGGTCCGAGGCGATGACGACGAGCGTGTCATCCAGCGCGCCGCGGCTCTCCAGCTCGCCGAACAGCTCCTGGATCTGATCGTCCAGCCAGCGCACCTCACCGGCGTACAGGGTCTCAGCCCAGGCGAGCACCAGCGCCTGGTCCTCCTCCTCGAGGTCGTCCCACAGGTCGCCGATCTCGCCGGTGACGTGGTGGTTGGCCGTGCGGAAGTCCCAGTCGATGGGGCCGAGGTTCGAGGTGTCGGCGTAGCCCTCCGGTGGGTCGTACGGCAGGTGGGGGTCCATGAAGTGGAGGTGGAGGAACCACGGCTCCGACCCGGTCATCATGTCGTCGAGGTGCTCCAGCCCCAGCGCGACGACCTCGTTCGCTTCGAGGTCGTCGGGCTCGGCCACGTGGTCGTAGTCCAAGGGGATGCCGATGGTCGGCGCGAAGAACCCGTTGGTGTAGATGAGCGACCGCGCGTAGCCGGCGTCGGCCAACACGCCGGCGAGCAGGGGCAGGTCACCGGGGATCGACTCGTTCTCCAGCGGCACGAAGCCGGCGTCGATGCCGTCTCGACCGGTGAGGGTGCAGACCAGCGACAGGAAGGTGTAGTTGGAGCAGGAGCGGTGTTGATCCAAGGCCACACCTTGCTCGAACAGTCCGTCGAGGAAGGGCGTGTCCGGACCCCCGCCGTAGCGACCCAGGGCGTCGCGCCGGAGGGTGTCGATGCCGATCAGGAGGAGGTTCTTCGGGCGACGCTCGAAGCTCAGGTCGCCGACCTCCACGCCCTCGCCGGTGTCGGTGTCGGGCTGGGCGGTCTCGAGCTGGCTGTCCCCCACCTCGGGGGCGACCTCGGTGTCTGGCGCGCGGCGACCGGTGCAGGCCAGGACGTAGAGCTGAAGCAACATGCTCATGGAGTAACCCTGTGCGAAGGAGGTCCGCGAGACCCTTCGCGCGTCAGCCGGAGAGCAGCTGCCGTGCGGCTGGAAGCACGACGCGGGCCAGGCCGTCCTCCAGTGCGCGCTCCAGGCCCTCGGGTGCCGGCAGACCGTGGCCGCGGGTGGCGGCGCTGCCTCTCGCGAAGGGGTGCAGGGACGGCAGGTGCTCCGATGCGTTCGCGAAGATCCGCGCCACCGGGTCGCGTGCGTCGGGACAGCGCGCGAGCACCCAGCGCAGCGTGTCCCACCCGAGCGCGGCGTGCCGCGTCTCGTCGCGGAGGATCCGGCTCAGCACCCTCCGCACGGCCGGGTCGGTGGCCCCACGGAGCTGCTCGGCGGCCAGGACGACCGACAGGGTCTCCCCGATGCACGCTTCCGAGGCGGTGGCGACCGCGAGCGCGATCAGGTCTTGCGTCTCGACGCCCAGCACCGCCGGCAGCTCGCCGGGGCCCACCGCGTCGGCGCCGTAGGTGCTCGCGAGCGCGAGGCACGCCTCGGCGTGGCGCACCTCGTCGGAGGCGGCCTCGTGGGCCGCGAGGAGCAGCGCGGGCGGAGCGCCCTGGGCGATGAGCTGGAGGGAGAAGCGCGCGAAGCTGGCGACGCTGGCGTGCTCCATCAGCCCGACGTGGGCCCAGAAGCTCGCGAGATCGGCGCGGGCAGCGTCGGACAAGGCGCTCGCGTCGGGACGCTCGCCTCGGCTCCACTGGGTGCGCCTCACCGGGGGAGCGAGGTGCGTCTCGGCTCCCACCACCAGCGGTCGGCCGATGGCGCAGCCTTCGCCCCGCTTCACGTCGTAGGCCGCCTCGTAGCAGCAGCTCTCGTAGTTCGCGGTCCAGCCCGTGTCGTACCAGTACTGGCTGTCGACCTCCCGTCGCTCGATGAAGTCGCCGATGGCGATGATCTCGCGCACCGGGTCCTCGCAGGTCTCGCTGCCGATCAGCTGGTCGGCGGCCTCCTGCGAGCTCGGGCACTCGTCGTCGAGGGCCACGGTGAGGCAGGCCTCGTCGTCGAGCTCCGGCTGGAACACTTGCGGAAGCTCGTCGCAGGCGGTGGCGGTGACGAGCACGGCCGAGACGCCGAGCACGTCGCGGAGGTGGCGGGCGAGGAGGATGCGGGCAGGCATGGGAGGCTCCGTGGGACCGTTCTGACCACGGTCATGCAAGCTGGATGCCAGTGGCGACGTGCAACGGCGGGCGCGGCGCTGCTCCGGGAACCGCGACCGCTGCGTCGCTAGTTGACGGGCTCGTAGGTAACGAGCCCTTTCAACTACTGTCTCCTGCGGGGGCCAGCCCCCGCACCGCGCGCTGGGCGCGCTCCCCCCGGCCTTCGGCCGCCGCGCGCCGTGCGCGCGGGAGCGGTTCGTTACTAACGAACCGCTCAACTAGCGCCCCCAGGGTTCCACCAGAGCGCCGTGGCGTCGTGGGCGGTGGGCGTGCCCCACAGGCCGCCGACCTCCAGGTTGTCGATCGACGCCGCGAAGCCGGTGCTGAGGAGGAGGCTGATCACGGACGCGCTCCTAACCGGAGGCCTGCGCCTCGCCGGGCTCGGAGCGGTCGCTGGGGTGGCCTGTGGGGCCGCCGAAGCGCCACGACAACTCCACGGTCTGCACGACCCAGGCCAGGGGCACCGCGCTGGTGCCCAGGCCGGCCCGCAGCCGTGCGTGATCCCAGGTGTGCTGGAGCGACACGCTCGCCACGTAGGTGTCGCGGAGCGGGAGCGGGCCCTTGTGCCCTTGAAGGTCGTCGAGTCCGTAGAGCTCCAAGCCGGGGATCGGATCGATCCACGCCCACACCCAACCCTCTCCGCGAAGCACCACGGTGTCGGTGTCCGTGACCGCCCACGCGATGGCCACGGCGGGCCGCACGGCGTCGATCGCGTCGTCGAGATCGGCGAAGCCCGCGCCGCCCTCCACGGCCCAGCTCAGCGGGGGCACAGTCGCGAGCCAGGTCTCCTCCAGCGAGCCCGTCACCATGGCGCCGTGCCAGAGCACGCTCCCGTGCACGGAGAACGGTCCAGCCCAGGCGCTCGCGCGGCCCCCAGCTCGAACCGTCCACGCCTCGAGCCCCTCTCCGTGGAAGCGGGCGTAGCCGCCGACCAACGCGAGGTCGAAGGGGGCCGTCGCCACCGCTTGCACCTTCAGGTCGACGTTCGGTGCACCAGCGAGAAGCGGCAGGGTCGAGGTGCCGACCTCCACCCGGGCGATGGGCGCTGCGCCGCTGTGCGTGCCGAGCTGGAACTGGCCCGGGGCGAGGGTCTGCGCCGACCACGAGTCGGCGTCCCGATCGACGGGAGCCGCGCTCACGAGGGGCAACAGGGACAACACCACGGCGCAGAGGTAGCTGCTTTTCTGGTGGGCAGTGTCCAACGGCTGTGAATGGATGCCCCGCGTCAGCGTCTTGGGGCCCGACGAATCCTCCCGGAGGTCCCTGATGTCCCGTCTCCCCATCCTCGGCGCCGCCGCGCTCCTCGCCCTCGCTGTGGTCCCCACCAACGCCGAAGCCGCCCGAGGTCACAAGCGCCCGGCGAAGCACGGCCACCATGTCTCGGCCCACGCGTCCCATGCCACCGGGCTGGGCATCGCGTTGGGCATCGCGGGCATCGCGCTCCACAGCGCGTGGCATGCCAACTACGTGCCGCGCCACCGCGCGGGCTACCTCTGGGTCGCCGGCACCTACGTCGGCGGAGTCTGGTACCCCGGTCACTGGTCGCCCACCGCGGTGCGCGCCGGCTACGTCTGGGCGCCGGGCCACTGGGTCGGCAACGACTACGTCGAGGGCTACTGGCGCGCCACGTCCCGCGACGGCTACGTCTGGATCGAGGGCTTCTACACCGAGCGTGGCGAGTGGGTGGAGGGCTACTGGGTCACCAACCGCGAGTACCACCAGATGATGTCGGCGGATGCAGCGCACCCCACCGACGACGCGTACCACCACAGCCTGCCCCGGTAGTCGTCGGCACCCGCGCTGCGGGCACGCCGCGGCTAATGTGACGGGGTGAAGGGCGTCCCTCCTCCCCACATGCCGGGCAGCTACCTGGTGCTCGAGACCACCAACCGGTGCTCTCTGGCCTGCGTGCACTGCTCCGTGTCCGAGACTGGCCACCCGCACCACGCGCGCACAGGCTTCCTCGACCCGGAGCTGGTCGAGCGGCTCTTCCGGGAGCTGTCGGAGATCGGCGCGACCTTCGACACCCTGATCCTCTTCTGGCTCGGGGAACCGCTCATCCATCCCGCGTGGGAGCGGATCTGGCAGGGGGCCCTTCGCGCGAACGCCCGTCGCCGGGTCTTCGGCAAGATCGAGCTGCACTCCAACGGCACCCACCTCGACGCCTCGGCGGTGCGTGTCGCGCTCAACGAAGGCACGGTGCCGCAGGTGTGGCACTTCAGCCTGGACGCGGCGCGCCGCGACACCTACCGCAAGGTCAAGGGGCGCGACAGCTTCCGCAAGGTCGAGAACAACATCGCCCGCTTCATCGAGGAGAAGGGGCGCTTGAAGGCGCGCTGGCCGCGGCCCGTCTTCCAGTTCATCGTCGGCTCCAACAACGTCGCCGAGGTCCCCAGCTTCCGGCAGCGCTGGGAGGCCTGCTGCCGCAGGGCCGGTGTGCCCGTGCGCTCGGCGGCCCAGGACGTGCCCGACGGGGAAGACGCCATCGTGTTCTTCCGCCAGCTCGACTGCCCCACGGCCGAGGAGCAGGCGCGGGAGAACACCATCTTCCGTGAGGCCATGGAGCGCGAGGGTCTTCTGCTCCCGAGGATCGAGAAGTCCCATCAGGCGGTCGAGGCGAAGAACCTGGCCCCGTGCTCCGGCTTCTGGAAGAGCCCGGTGGTCGGCTGGAACGGCGACCTCACGGTCTGCACCCGCGACAACCTCCAGCAGAACACCGTGGGCAACCTCTACGAGAAGAGCTTCCTCGAGCTGTGGTGGGGGCACGAGCAGGAGGAGCGCCGGCGTCGCGTCGCGCGCGGTGACTACAGCCGCACGCCCTTGTGCGACACGTGCTTCATCCCGCGGAGCGGCAACTACACCGACATCGCCGGCGACGAGATCGCGCGCCACACCGCGTGGGAGACCGAGCGATGAAGATCCTCGACGCCGCCCTGGACCGCGCGCAGCTGAGGCGTGCGCCGACCCGACCCACGCAGATCCATCTGAGCGTGACCGACCGGTGCTTCCTGCCGTGCGTGCACTGCGACATCTGGAAGAACGAGGACGAAGACCTGCCGGGCGACATCTGGCACGGCGTGCTGGACCGCCTGTCGGAGTGGGTCGGGCCGGCGAGCGTGAACTTCGTGGGCGGCGAGCCGCTCCTGCGGCGCGACCTCGAGGACCTGATGGCCCACGCCACCCGGCTGGGGAACACGGTCACCTTCAACACGAACGCCTGGCTGCTCAACGAGAAGCGCGCGCGCCGCATCTCCGAAGCCGGGGTGGAGATCGCCTACATCTCGATGGACGGCTTCCTGCGGGAGACCGTGGACCACAGCCGCGGGCGGGCCGGCTCCTGGCAGAAGTGCATGGACGCCTTCGAGCTGTTCGACGCTCTGCCGTCGCCGCGGGTGGTGATCGGGTGCATCCTGCATGCCGGCAACGCGGCCGAGATTCCGGAGCTGTACCGCTTCGTTCGCGAGCGCGGGTACCAGCTGGTGCTCAACCCGCTCTACCAGAACTTCGGCAACAACGCGTACGACCCGACCTGGTGGAAGAGCCACGAGCTGTTCCCGCGCACCGACGAGCAGTTCGCCGCCATCGACACCGCCATCGACCTGTTGGCCGAGGAGCGGCGCCGCGGCGGCCCGGTGTGCAACGCCGTCGGCCAGCTGTTGCAGATGAAGGTGCACTACCGGGCGCCGAGCACCTTCAACGGGCTCACGTGCAAGGCGGGCCACTCCGACATCAGCTTCGATCCCCAGGGCAACATCCGGCTCTGCTACTTCCTGGAGCCGGTGGCCACCGTGTTCGACATGGCGCCGTTGGCCGTGATCTGGGACAAGCCCACGACGCTGAGGCGTCGGTGGGAGGTCAGTCGCTGCGAGCGGAGCTGCAACATGCTGAACTGCAACTTCGATCGGAACGACTTGTAAGCCAGGTGATCGCAGTTGGTTGTCGGAAGGGCCATCCGCGGCAGGACACACCGAGGGCGCACGGTCCGGTCTTGCCAATTCTTGCCATCGCAGCTACGCTCTCGGTATGAGCACCATGAACATCTCCCTGCCCGACGCTCTGCGCGCCTTCGTCGAGCAGCAGGTCCAGCGTGGTGGCTACGCCAGCAGCTCCGAGTACCTGCGCCAGCTCATCCGAGAAGAGCAGGATCGGAGAAACCTGCGTGCGCTGTTGCTCGAGGGAGCCGCTTCCGAGCCGGCCGCGCCGGCCGACCGGGCCTTCTTCGACAGGCTGCGGGATCGCGTCCGCCCGTGAAGCCGGTCATCCCGCGTGCCCGCGCGGTCGAAGACATCGAGGCGGCGATCGACCACCTGGTCGTCGAAGCGGGGTCGGATGTCGCGCTGGGATTCATCGACGAAGTCGAGCAGGCGTTTTCGGAGCTCGGAGAGCACCCAGGCACGGGCTCGACCCGATGGGCTCACGAGCTCTCGCTGCCAGGTCTTCGAAGCTGGTCCCTCCGCCGGCACCCCTACGTGGTCTTCTACCTGGAGCGCGAGGACCACGTGGACGTCTGGCGCGTGCTCCACGGGCGTCGCGACATCCCGCCGAAGCTTGCCTGACACCCCGAGGCCTCGACACACCGAGGACGCACCAGCCCCCACTCCCCACGACTCGGCCAGAGTCGAGGTCAGCGCAGGGAGCTCATGTCGGCGCCGAACGATCCAGCCGCAGTCCTCGTAGTGCCGCGCGATCGTCGACGCCGCGAGGTCGTGTCGTGCGAACTTCTTGCGGATTGCGTCGAGCTTCTCGATGCAGGTGACAAGAGGGTGGAGGCAGTGCACCGCCTCGGGGCGGTTGTCGGCGAAACCCCCGAGGAGGCCTTCCGCGGCCAGGTGGTCGTGGACCCAGGAGGAGATGTCGACCCGGACACCCGGCTCGACGCGTGCCCAGCCGATCTCGAGCTTGACGTCCCGGACCATCGATGCGGGGAGCCCCGCGAGATGTCGACCGGGGTAGGCAACCCGAAGCTCGGCGCCGCGGACGAGCTCGTCGTTCAACGGCACCTGCCCCACCGCGCAGTCCGGGACGGAGGTGGACAGCCTCCTGTGCGACGCTGATTCCCGGATGCTGCGCAGCCACGATGGCCAGGAGATCCTCCCAGGCCTCGTCGTGATGGACGA
>CAZSAT010000139.1:0-17860 GCA_964604675.1 uncultured Enterobacterales bacterium | reverse complement strand
GCCGTCGCCACAGTCCTTCTCGCCACACGCGAGCAGGGTCAGGGAAAGGATCAGCATCGTAGGGGTCTCCTCTGGGTTCCAGGGGCCGAGCATAGCCATCGCCGGACGATGCGGCCACCCTGCAAGCGCACCGCAGCCGAGGGCCGGATAGACTCGGCGCCTTCGATGGAGGCACCCATGGTGAGCGCTGCGCTGATCCTGCTCTTCGCGACGGGCTGCACGGGCGGCGAAGAAGAGGCCGGCAACGTGGTCTGGTCCTACGAGACCGGCGGCCCGGTCGACGGCACCGCGACGGTCGCCGAGTCCGTGGTCTACATCGTCTCCGACGACGGCTACCTCTACGCCCTCGGGGCGCCCTCGGGAAGCGAGCGCTGGACTGCGTCGGTCGGCGGCGGAAGCTCCCAACCCGCCGTCGCCGACGGTGTCGTCTACGTGGGGGGCGGCGACGGCAGCCTGCACGCCCTGGATGCCTCGAGCGGCAGCTCGCTGTGGAGCTACGCCACCGGCGGGCCCGTCGACGGCGGCGTCGTGGTGTCGGACGGCGTGGTGATCTTCGGCAGCACCGACCGCAACATCTACGGCCTCGACGCCGAGAGCGGCGACAAGATCTGGTCCTACGCGACCTCCAACGAGGTGCACGCCACCCCCACCGTGTCCGACGGCAGGGTCTACATCGGCTCGTGGGACGGCAGCCTCTACGCCCTCGACGCCGCCACCGGCTCCGAGCTGTGGGTGGAGGCGCTCGGCGACTACATCAGTGGCCGGGCGCTCGTCGACGGCAGCGACGTGTTCGTGGGCGTCGAGCTCGACAACCCGACCGAGGACACCGGGATCCTCTTCTCGCTGTCGGCGGAGTCCGGCGTGCGCCAGTGGGAGTTCCTGACCCAGGAAGGCCTGCACGTGGCCACCGGCGTGATCGCCGACGGCAGCACGCTCTACTTCGGCACCCAGGACTGGTACGACGACGGCCGGGCCGACTACCTCCACGCGGTGAGCGCGAGCTCCGGCGCCGAGAGCTGGGCCTTCGAGGTCGCGTCGAGCGTGGTCGCGACCCCCGCGGTGGGCGAGGGCTTCGTGTTCTTCCAGGACTCCAGCGGCTTCCTGCACGCCCTCGACAGCGAAGGGACCGCCCAGTGGCAGCACGAGACCGGTGGGAGCCACTCGGCACCGGTGATCGACGGCGGCATCGTGTTCATCGGCGGCGGCGAGACCAACCTGGTGCACGCCATCCGGGTGCCCTGCCCCGAGGACCGCGGCTGCTGACCGGTCGGAGGTCGGCGCGCCCCTCGACCCGCAGGGCTCGAGGCCGT
Organism: uncultured Enterobacterales bacterium; assembly: GCA_964604675.1. GTDB lineage: Bacteria > Myxococcota_A > UBA796 > UBA796 > CAJQPC01 > CAZSAT01. The sequence goes on along the minus strand of CAZSAT010000139.1, from coordinate 16,550 downwards.
GTCGGGCCGGCCGTCGATGCGGCGGCAGACGGCCTTCGGGGCATCTCGGTCCAACGGCCATCGGGTAGCGTGGGCGCGTGGGAGGAGCCACGTGCTCGTGCTGTTGCCGCTCGTGCTGTCTGCGCCGAACGCCGGAGCCCCCGGCGACGCTGCGCCCGATCGCGACTGGGATCTGCGCCACCTCCACCTCGACCTCGCCATCGACCCCGACGCCAGGACCGTGGGCGGCACGGTGACCCTGACCCTCGCTCCGCTCGTGCCCGGCTCCGCCTGGATCCGGCTCGACCAGGTGGGCCTCGACATCGAGGAGGTCGCGATCGACGGGCAGTCCACGCCCTTCGTGCTGGACGACGACGGGGTGAGCGTCGAGGTGCCTCGGCCCGACGACACGGTGGCCTTGACCGTACGGTACCGCGCCACGCCCGACACCGGGCTGCACTTCCGGGGCGACGGCCCGGACAGCCACGTGGAGGTGTGGAGCCAGGGGGAAGGCGAAGACAACCGCTTCTGGTTCCCTTCGTGGGACTACCCGAACGATCGCTTCACCTACTCGGCGCGCTTCGAGGTCCCCGACGGCCTGCGGGTGCTGTCGAACGGCCTGGGCCACTTCGAGGACGGGGCCTGGCACTACGCGCTGGACCAGGAGCTCGTGAGCTACCTGGTGATGGTCGCGGTCGGCGCCTACGAGGTGCGCGAGGACGCCTGGGGGGACGTGCTCGTGGAGCAGTGGGTGCCGCCCGGCACCGACATGGCCGACGTCGAAGCGCTGTCCGGCGACGTGCCCGCGATGCTCGAGCACTTCTCGGCCGTCACCGGCGTGCCCTACCCCTACCCGGCGTACCGGGAGGTGTTCGTGCAGCGGTTCCTCTACGGGGGCATGGAGAACACCACCTCCACCGTCGAGACCATCCGCCTGCTGGTGGAGCCCGAACGGCACGACCACAGCCAGTACGTGGTGGCCCACGAGCTCGCCCACCAGTGGTACGGCGACCTGCTCACGTGCTCCACCTGGCACGAGCTCTGGCTCAACGAGGGCTTCGCGACCTACTTCGGGCACGACTGGATGCGCACCGTGGAGGGCGAGGCGTTCTGGTACGACGGCGTGCACCGGCGCTACGCGGCCGCCCGGAACAGCGGCCCCCTGGCCGGACGGCGCTGGTCGCGCGGCGACGGGCACGACGGGGAGAACAGCGCGGTCTACGTGCGCGGAGCGAGCGTGCTGCAGATGCTCCGGGTGCTCTTCGGCGACCAGGCGTTCCAGGCGGCGATCCAGCACTACACGACCCAGAACGCCGATCAGCTCGTGACCACCGAGGACCTGCGACAGGCGTTCGAGGAGGTGACCGGGCACCACCTGCGCTGGTTCTTCGAGCAGTGGGTGCACCGACCAGGCACGCCCGCCCTCGAGGCCCGCTCGACCTGGAAGGACGGCACGCTCACGGTCACGCTCCAGCAGACCCAGGACACGAGCGGCGACGTGCCCGTGTTCACCCTCCCGATCGACCTGGACATCGCCGCCGCTGACGGCGTGATCCGAGAGCGCATCTGGATGACCGAGGCCAGCCACACCTTCTCCCGGGCCCTGCCCGAGCCGCCCGCCTACGTGGCCGTCGACCCCGAAGGCGGCCTGCTCGCCGAGCTGACGGTGGACCAGTCCCAGGCGAGCTGGCGCGCGCAGCTCCGCAGCGAGGCGGTGTACGCACGGCTGCAGGCGATCCGCGCCCTGAGCGAAGAGCCCGACGACGCCAGCCTCGAGGCCCTGGTCGCGCTCGCCCGATCCGCCGTGGAGGAACGCACCACCCGTCGCCTCGCGATCGAGGGCCTGGGCGGCAAGGGCTCCGCGCCCGCGCAGCACGCCCTGCTGCAGATCCTCGAGCACGACGACGACCCCGCCCTCAGGGAGGCTGCCGCCAGCGCGCTGGGCCGCGGCGTGGCCGTGAAGGGGGAAGAAGGCGCCCTCGCCGAGGCGGTGCGGCGCGACCCCGACCTCGGCGTGCAGCGCGCCGCGCTGGGCGCCCTCGCCCACCACGACCCCGACCTCGCCCTCCGGCTGGCGAGGCCGCTCGCCCGGAACGCCGACGATCCGCGAGGGAGCCTGGCGAGCGCCGCCCTCGGGCTGCTCGGGGAGCACGGGGGCTGGGCGGAGCTGCCGATCCTGCTGGACCGCGCGCACCCGAGCGAGCTGCACGAGGTCGCCGCGCCCGCGCTCCGGGCGGCCGTGCGGCTGGTGGATCGCCAGGATCCCGGACCCGCCCGTGAAGAGGGCTTCTCGCTCGTGGCGCGCACGGCCGAGCCCTTCCTGGAGAGCGCCTTCCTCACCACCCGACGGGCCGCCATCGACGTGCTGGCGGACGCCGGCGACGATCAGAGCGTGATCCTGCTCAACGGGTACCGCAGCCAGGAGACCGTGCCGTCGCTGCGGGCCGCCGCGCGGAACGCCGTCACCGACATCCGCGGCCGCCACCCCGACCGCCCCCCGCGCAGCAACGCCCAGTGGGAGGCTCGGTTGGAGGAGCTGGAGGACCGGATCCGGGACCTGGAGAGCGGGGGCTAGGCGGCTCGGCCTGGTAGAGCACCAATCAGCGTGCGTCCCGCGGCCAACCCCTCGGCGGTGGGGGTTCAGCGTGCCCAGCGGGCACGCGAAGGGGGCCCATCGAGGGGCCCCCTTTCAGAGGGGAACCGACCCGCCGAACGCCCGCAGGGCCACAGAGGCGGGAGCGTGCGGGCTGCGCGCGGAGCGCAGGCCGAACGCTAGCCGCGGTCGGGCCAGCGTCCGCGCCCCACGGTGGTCTCGTAGTGGGTGCGCCAGGCCGCGATCATCGCGTCGAAGGGGATGTCGGCGTGGCTGCCGTGGTCGTCCACGTACTCCATGAAGCCGTCGGCCCGGTCGAAGTCCTGGAAGATGCAGTCGTTCACGCCGTCGAACTCGAGCGGGGCCACGCCGAGGTGCTCGCAGAGCTCCTTGTTGAAGGCCGGGGTCGCGGCCACCCAGCGACTGTCCAGCCAGAGCTCGACGTAGCCGTGGTAGACGAGCAGGTCGGTGCCCAGGTGCTCCTCGAGCCGCGCGGTGCCGATGTGGTTGCGCACGTTCGCGAAGTGCAGCCGGGAGGGAATGCCGAGCGATCGGCAGGCCGCCGCCAGCAGGTTGGCCTTGTCGATGCAGTGACCGCCCTCGGCCTTGTCGCGCGCGAGCACGCCGCTCGCGGTGTAGTGCTCCGGGGTGAACTTCACGCGCCAGGGGTTGTAGCGGAGCCCGTCGCGCACCGCGTAGAACAGCGCCACGGCCGACGCGCGCGGCGAGTCCTTCCGGTGGGCCTGCGCGAAGGCCACGATCGACGGATGGTCGCTGTCGACGAAGGCGTTGGGCGCGAGGTAGGCGGGGTCGACCGTCACGGCACCACCTGATCTGCGCTCAGCGTGGCCTCACGTCCCACGGCCACGTCGACCCCGTCGGCGATCACCACGTAGCCACCTCCCGGCAGCATCAACCGGAGCTCGTCGCCCTGTTCCGAGAGGTGTCGGGTCACCACACCCGTGTAGCGGGTCGCGGCCGGCGGCGGCTCGACGCAGGCCGCCTGGCAGTCCGCCACCACCTGGGCCCAGGCCACCGCACGGGCCTGGTTGTCGTGCTCGCAGCGCGCCTGGCACGTGGCCGCCGGCGGCACCTGGGCGGGATCCGCGGTCTTGGCACACGAGAGGAAGAGCCACCACATGGATAGGAGCCTGCCATGGAAGAAGGTGGTGCGAGCGGTGTGGGCGACGTGCTGGCCGTGGTCGGCTGGCAGCTCGCCATCTCGTTGGGCGTCGGTGTGGGGGCCACGCTGCTGGGCCTGCCCGGTGACTGGGCCGCGCTCGTGGGCCTGATCCTCGGCGCCCAGCTGGCGGTACGAACCCGTCCGGTGCTCGCCGAGCGCGCGTTGCACCGCGGGGTGGCAGCGCGGTGCAGCGGCGCGCACGTGGCGATCAGCGCGGTGGCCATGGTCGGTGTCGGCCCAGCCTTCTTCGAGGAGCAGGGCATGGCGACCGAGGCCTACGTGCCCACGCTGGCGGTGGGGCTCGCGCTGACCTTCGCGGTGGCCTACGGCCTCAGCTTGATCGGGCTGCGGCTGGGCGCGCGCACCCGGCCCCCGAGCGCGCCAGAGTCCTGATCAGCCCTCGATGCGCATGGCTTCGTCGCCGGCGATCCAGGCGGCCAGCCCCAGCGCGAACCATCCCTCGGCTCCACCGCGGCGCGCGGTGAGCTCCAGCCGGCGGCCCACCATGCCGACCACCACGTGGCCGATCGCGCGTTCCTCGGCGAAGCCGCGGGCGGTGGCCAGCAAGGGGGCCGGCCCCTCATCGAAGCGCTCCCGAAGCCCGTAGGCCACCCGCTCCCGCAGAGCCGCCATCGGCGGACCGGCTTCGCCGCCGGCCTCCGCGAACGCCGCGAACGCGACCAGGTACAGCTCGCACGCCAGCTCGCTCTCCGGCACGCCACAAGCCTGCCGCCAGGCCTCCGAGGCTTCCCAGAGCACCCCCTCTACGATCTCGTAGAGCGCGTCCGCCACCCCCTCCGCATCGCCCGGCCCGACCCATGCCAGCCGCGCCTCGATCGCCCCGCGGGTCTGCGGCCCGATGTCCACCGGCGGCAGAGCGGGCTTGAAGCGCGCGAGCAGGTCCCTCAGCACATGAGCTCCGCGAGATCGGGGCGCTCCAGGAAGCCCGCCCACTCCGCCGCGGTGCAGCCGTGGGCGGTGTCGGTGGCCGCGGGATCGGCGCCGGCCGCGATCAGCCGGCGGATCAGCCCGCCTTGCCCGGCCTGCACGGCGGCGTGCAGCAACGAGATGCCGGCGACCGGGTCCGAGAAGCACGGGTCGGCGCCCGCTTCGAGCAGCGCATCGACCACCGCGGGCTCGTGGCCTCGCACGGCACGCCAGAGCGGCGTCACCTCGCTCGGGAGCTCGCTCACCAGGGCCGGGAGCCGACCGTCGACCGCGCAAAGGATGGGCCCCGGCAGGTGCCCCTCGGCGGCCGCGAAGTGGAGCAGGCGCTCGTCGTGGATCTCCGGGCGCGAACCGCCCGCCAGGGCCACCGACGCATGCTGCACGGCGAGCCTGGAGTCGCTGGTCAGGGCGCCTGGCACCGCGCCGAAGGCGTCCTCGGCGGTGAGCGAGGCCCCTGCCGCCAGCAGGCGCCCGAGGTCCCACCCGTCCACCGCCCCCACATGGAGCGCCGTCCGGCCGCGCCCCACGAACCCGAGACGGCGCTCCAGGTCCCCTTCCAGCTCGTAGCCCCAGCACGCCGACGCGAACACGTCGGCCTCCGCGCCGGCCGCCACGAGCACGTCGGCCACCTGCCGCTTCCCGATCGGGTCGGCCGAGGTGCACCGGCTCACGGCCGTCCAGGTCAGCGGCGTGCCCGCGTACCACGCGTCCACCACCTCCAGCTCGGCGTCGGCACCGAGCAGCAGGGCCGCAACCGTGACCTGCCCGCCCTCCGCGGCCCAGTGCAGCGCCGTGGTCTGGCTCGCCCGCTCCCGCGCCTCCACGTCGGCGCCAGCGGCCAACAGCGCCTCGCAGATGGCACCGAAGCCGCGGTGGGCCGCCAAGATCAACGGCGTGGAGCCCAGGTGGTCGTCGCGTTCGGCGTGGGCCCGGGGATCCGCTGCCAGCGCCGCCTGCACCGACGCGAGGTCGCCTGCGACGCACGCCGCGATCACGAGCCGGCCTCCAGAGCGTCCACCCGGTCGGAGAGCTTGCGCACGGCATCGCGCAGCCGCTCCACCTCCACTCCCTGCGCAGCGGTCTTGCGGAGCGTGGCCGCCGCCCGCTGCAGCCCACCGACGAACTGCACGGGCACGTTCTTCTCCAGCCGCGCGAGGGCGTCCACCGCGCTGGGCCGGGCCAGCGCCACCAGGGCGGCGGCGACGCCCAGCCGCACCTGGATCATCGGGTCCTCCACCAGGTCGGCGAGTCGCTCCACCAGGCGCTCGCGCTCCTGGTCGGGCGCCCAGCGCACGGCGTCGGCCAGGGCCATGGGCAAGACCCGTCGCACCTGCGAGGGAGCGTGGTCCGGCGCCGACCGTTCGAGCAGCGCGGCCAGCCCCCTGGCGCTGCGGGTGGCGCCGAGCGCGGTCCACGCCGCCCGTCGCTCCCACCCCCAGCCGGGCGCCTCCGCCCAGCGCTCCAGCGTGGGCAGGTGGGCTTCCCCCCGCTGACCGCCGAGCGCCACCAGGGCCGCGGCCGCCGCCCAGCGCGGGGGCTCACCGGCCAGGAAGGTCTCCAGGGCCTGGGCCACCTCGGGCGACCGGTACCCGCTCAGCGCGCGCGCCACGTACACGACCACCCGATCGTCGCGCTCGCTCTGCAGGAGCTCGCAGAGCACCCGCGCCGCCGCCAGCCGGCCGGCCGACCCCAGCGCCCGCGCGAAGGCGCGCTTCACCCCCCAACGCGGCTCGCGCGCCCAGGCCTGTGCGATCGCCTCGACGTCGGGGGCCCGCCCCCGGGCCGCCAGGGCGGCCGCCGCCTGGATGCGCCCGGGCACACCGGCCACCTCCAGCGCCCGGATCAGCAGATCGCGTCCGGGGTCCCAGTCGAGCTCGAACACCGCGTCGCCATCGGGATCGATCACGACCGCGCCTGGTGCCGCTCCGTCGACCCTCAACACCTCGCGGGCGTGCTCCAGGACCAGCTCGTGGCGGGTCCACACCCCGTCGCGCTCCACGGCGACCGTGAGCGGCAGCCGGAACAAGCCGATGCGTTCGTCGACCTGCGTCTGCTCGATCACCAGCGTGCCGTGCCCGGCGTGGCTCCACGTGGCCTTCAGCTTCGGGTGGCCCGGGCTCTTGATCCACTGGTCGAACCAGGCGGCCAGGCTCCGACCGGAGTGCTGCTCCAGCACGCGCCGGAAGTCGTCGGTCTCCACGACCTCCCCGGAGAAGCGAGCCAGGTAGTCCTGCACCGCCGGCCACCACACGGCGTCGCCGAGCTCCCGTCGCAGCATGTGCAGCCGCACCGCGCCGCCAGGGTAGAGGTGGTGGTCGAAGAGATCCCAGGAGCTGTCGAAGCGGCGGGTGGCGATGGGCCGGGTGTAGCGGTCGCGGGTCTCGCTCACGTACTGCGCCAGCTCCAGGTCCAGCTGTTCCTGCATCGCCTCGACGCCCTGCACGTCCTCGAGCCAGCAGCTCTCGATGTAGGTCGCCCAGCTCTCCTTGAGCCAGCTGTGCGCGAAGTCGCGGCAGACCACGCTGTCGCCGAACCAGCTGTGGCCCATCTCGTGCACGTTGATCAGGTCGACCAGCCAGCCGAACTCGGCGCGCTCGAGCTCGTCGACCACCCAGGCCTCGTCCCAGGTGACCAGGCTGATGTTCTCCATCGCCCCGCCCACGCCGGGCGCCGCCAGCTGGAAGTACTTCGGGAAGGGGTACGGGCCGAGCTTCTGCACCATCCAGTCGAGCATCGCGCCGGTCTCGCCGAAGCTCCGTCGCAGGTCCGCCTCGGTGGACGGAGCCGGCGCGAACAGCTTCACCGGCACGCCCTGGTGCACCCCCAGATCCGCGCTGGCCCAGGCGCCCCCCGCCACGCAGGTGAGGTAGCTCGGGCAGCGCTGGTCCAGCCGCCAACGCGTGGTCGCCGTGCCGTCGCCGTGCTCCTCGCGGCCTTGCTCGGCGCCGTTGGCCAGCACGGTCCACCTCGCCGCGGTGCGCACGCTGATCGCGAGCGTGGTGCGCACGCTGGGATGGTCCACGCACGGCCACCAGTAGCGGGCGCGCTCGGTCTCGTGGTCCGTGGCGAACCAGTCCGGCCCGAACACCATGCCGGACAGCGGCTCGCGCACCGACCAGCGCACGCTCACGGTGCGGCGCTCTCCGAGCCCCGGCGCTTCTTCCCAGGTGACGACCAGGCGCGTGCCGTCGTAGCGCCAGCTCAGCGCGTGCTCGTCCGCGCTCACCGCGGAGACCTCGTCGAGATCCGCGCCGTCGAGGGTGAGGGACCTCGCGCCGGGCGTGCGCGCGAGCACGGTCACCGCCACCGCCCCCCGGACCGTGCGCGCCGACACGTCCACGGTGAGGTCGAGGGCGCGGTGGACCGGCTCGAGCCCGAGGTCGGGGGCGTACCAGAGGCGCGCACCGGGCTGGGCGAAGCCAGGGGCCGGGGCATCGAGCTGGGCGCGGAGCGTGGTCAAGGCGGCCTCCGAGGGTGGGGTTCGGCGCGCACGCGTGCTAACCGCCCGGACCTCACCCCTTGCGGTATCGTCCGCTCGCGGAGCCTTCATGCGACCCCAGCGACTCGTCCTCGCCGCCCTGTGCATGTCGTGCCCGGCACTCGCCGGCACGCTTCACGTCGACAGCGTGAGCGATCCCGTCGTGATCAGCCTCGACGGCGAGATCATCGGGCAGACCCCGATGGACGTCGCGGTCGACACCGGCCGGCACACCGTCGGCTTCTGGGATCCCGTCACGGCCAAGCTCACCTTCGACCGGGTGGTCGAGGTCGCCGACGGGGGGCTCTTGAACCTCACGGTCGACCTGCCGAGCAAGAGCGCATCGGTGTCCGCCGGCCAGGCCAGGCCCGCCTCGAGCAGCCTCACCAGCGCGCTGGAGGCGGCCTCCGCACCCGAGCCCGAGCCCGAGCCCGAGCCCGAGCCCGAGCCCGAGCCCGAGCCCACACCGCCACCCACCCCCACGCCCATGCCGGTCGTGCAGGCCTGGGGCGACCTCTTCGTGAACAGCGACGTCGCCGGCGCCCTGATCCAGATCGACGGCCTGCCCACCGGCAAGGCCACCCCCGCGATGCTGGAGAAGCTGCCGGTGGGCGACCACGACGTGGTGGTGAGCAAGGGCTGCCAGGGCGTGGTGTCCAGCGTCGAGATCCTCGACTCGCGGATCGAACGGCTGGACCTCGTGCTGGGCGACGGCATGGCCGATCTGGCGGTCACGAGCAGCCCCTCGGGCGCCACCGTGTCGCTCGACGGCCGCTCCCTCGGCGTCACGCCCCTGCAGGCCACCGGCGCCGGGTGCGGCTCCGTCAGCCTGGTGGTCGAGCTTCCGGGCTTCGGACCCGAGCGCCTCGATGTGGAGCTCGGCGCCTTCCAGGAGGTGGAGCTCGACTTCACGCTCACGCCGGCGAGCTTCGGCACCCTCGCGGTGGCGGTGCAGCCCTTCACCGCGGAGATCTGGCTCGACGGCGAGAAGCGCGCGAGCGGCCCGATCACCCTCGACGACGTGACCGTGGGCATGCACGACCTCGCGGTGGTGGCCGACGGCTACGTGTCGCACGCGGCGCGGGTGCTCGTGGCCGAGAACACCGTGACCCGCCTCGACGTGGTGCTGGAGGTTGGCGATCAGCAGGCAGCCGCGGCCCCGGTCGCTGCAGCCCAGCTCGAGCCGTCCGAGGAGCCCGCCGCGACCGAGGCACCCGCCGCCGCCGAGCCCGTGCCGCCCGAGCCGGAGCCCGAGGCGGGGCCCGAACCGCAGCCCACGGCGGAGGCAGCCGAGCCCGAGCCTGCCGACCCGGACGCCTCGAACACCGGCCGCCTGGTGCTCAACGGCTCCGTCAGCGCCCTGGCCGTCGGCCTCGGTGCCGGCGCCCTGTCCAGCTACGCCACCGCCAAGGATGCCCACGCCCGCTACCTCGAGATCGACAGCGAAGCGGCCGCGGTGAGCATCTACAACACCGAGTTCCTGCCGGCGCGCTCGCGCGCCCTCGCCCTGGGAGGCGCGGCCGCGGTGGTCGGTGCCGGCGCAGCGACCTTGTGGGTGACCACCGACCTCAGCGTGGCCCCGACCCCCAACGGCCTGGTCCTCCTTGGACAGTGGTAGCGCCGAGTTCCTCCTGACCGAAGCCCTCGAGGGGCTGGTCGAGATCAGCAGGATCGAAGCCCTCGGTGAGGGCTTCCGCGTGGTCGGGCGCCTGCGCCACGACGACCCCGACCACCGCGCCATGCACACCTTCGCCGAGGAGCTGGCCGAAGACACCGTGCAGGTCCCCGTGCTGCTCGAGGGACCGGCGCTCGACCCGAGTCTGCCCCGCATGGTCTGGAAGCCGGTGCTCGACGCCGCCGACCGCGCCGACGACGTGGTGGCCATCACCAAGACCGAGGGGGGCCTGCGCATCGTGGCACGGCACGCCGCCCTCACCCTGGGTCGCAAGCGCAACCGCCTGCCCCGGCTGCAGCAGGAGCTCGAGCACCTCGAGCTCGAGGTGGTGTCGCTCGGCCCCAACCTCGACGCCGGCGGGCTCTCGAAGCTGGACGAGGTCCTGAGCACCCTCGGTGGTGCGATCCGTGCCGCCGGGCTCGATCCCGAAGCCCTGCACGACCACCGGGCCGACACCCGCCGGCAGCGCCTCCAGCTCTGGATCGACGCGCCCGACGCCGGCCCCGTGGCCCTGGCGCGCGCCGCTCGCGCCCTGCGCGACGCCACCGACCTCGCGGTCGAGGTCGAGCACCGCATCTCCAAGGCCCGCGCCCGGGACGAGGTGGCGAACGCGCTGCAGGCCACCGCCTGGGTGCAACGCCACAAGACCGCGTGGAGCGACCGGATCCGCGGTGTGCACGCCAAGGTCGAGGCCGACCCCGATCACGCCGAGGCCCTCCAGAAGCTCCAGGAAGCGCTGGAGGCCCGCCTCGGCGTGCCCGTCGGCTTGCAGCTGGACGTGGGGCGCAGCCTCCTCGTGGACCGCATCGCGCGCGCCTTCCCGGACCACGGCATCCTCACCCGGGTCAAGCACATCGACGAGCAGCTCTACGAGGTGCACGGCCTGGTGCCGCTCGAAGCGCCCGAGGTCCTCGAGGCCTGGTCCGACAAGCTCGAGGCCGACTGGGGGGTGCAGGTGATGCTGGAGGAGCCGCGCATGTTCGCGCCCGACCTCCGCTTCGCGGACGAGCGCGGCGCCGACGAAGCCACCATCGCGCGCCGCTACAACCGCCCGTCGGCCTTCTCGCCGGCCGCGCTGCAGGAGGCCGTGGCCGCGGCCAACGCCTTCGACCCCAGCGCAGGACGACGCGACATCCGCGAGCTGTGCGTGATGTCGATCGACCCCAAGCGCACCAAGGACCTCGACGACGCGCTCTCCATCGAGCCCGTCGACGGCGGCGGCTGGCGCATCGGCGTGCACATCGCCGACGTGGGCCCCTTCGTGGTCAAGGACGGGCCCCTGGACCAGGAGGCGCTCCTCCGGTCCTTCACCACCTACCTCTCCGAGGGCGAGATCCCGGTCCTGCCGGCCATCCTCTCGAGCGGCCTCTGCAGCCTGCACGGTGGCCAGGACTCCCCGGCGCTCTCGCTGTTCGTGCACGTCGACGACCAGGGCGTGCCCGGCGACTACCACCTCGAGCACACCTTCCTGCACAACCACCACCGCCTGCACTACGCGCAGGCCCAGGGCATCCTCGACGGCGCCGACCACCCCGAGGCCTGGCGGGTGCAGAAGCTGGGCGAGCTCGCGCAGAAGCTCCGTGCGCGTCGCAAGGCGGCGGGCAGCCTGGATCTCTCGCTGGAGCCCGACCCGGAGGCGCCGAGCCACCAGCTCATCGAGGAGTTCATGCTGCTCGCGAACGAGTGCGTGGCCCGCTTCCTCGACGAGCGCCACCCCGACGGCCTCTGCCTCTACCGCACCCACCCCCACGTCCGGGAGGCCGACTGGAAGTCGCTCGACGAGGTGGGCCGCTTCCTCGGCGCCGAGACCCGCATCCGGGATCAGGGCAGCATGCAGGCCGCGCTCGAGGAGGTGGCCGGGACCGACGCCTACGAGGTGCTCCGCTTCCACGTGGGTCGTGTGCTGGAGAAGGCCAGCTACCACACCGAGCAGCTCGGTCACGGCGCCCTCGCCAAGCTCCACTACGCCCACTTCACCTCCCCCATCCGCAGGTACTCGGACCTTGTCGTGCACCGGCTCATCGACGATGCGCTGCGGGGTGAGGGCTCCAGCTACACGCGCGAAGAGCTCGCACCGGTCTGCGAGCACCTGAACCGCATGGAGATCCGCGTCGACGCGGGCAGCTTCGAGAGCCACAAGCTCGCCGACCTGCAGCGCTACGAAGGCGGCGGCCGCACCGAGCCCGGGCGCATCCTGGGGCTGATGCGCGGTCGCATCTGGCTGCGCCTGGAGCGCACGGAGCTCCGGGTGTCGGCGCGCTACCGCGACGCGCGTATGAAGCCTCCCGAGATGCCCACCACGGCCACCGACCAGCAGACCGGCATGAGCTTCCGGCTGGGTTCGTGGGTGACCGTGGCCACCCGCGGTGTGGACTGGAGCCGCAAGGCCGTGACGGCGGCCGTGCTAGGCGACCATCACGCCGACATCAGCTGACGCAGGTCGCCAGAAGGCAGCGCCTTGGTGCCCGACGCCTGGCGCAGGTACTCCCCCGCACCCACCGTGAAGAAGTACGGGTGCAGGGCGGCCGGCATGATGCGGCGCACCTCGCGGTGGTAGGCGGGCAGCAGGTACCAGGGCACGTTGAAGTTGGCGTGGTGTTCCCAGTGGTAGTTGATGTTGAAGGGGCTCATCACCCGCGCCAGCGGGTAGTGGTAGGTCCGCGAGCGGTAGAGCGGATCCGGCTCGCTGCCCAGCCCGCTGCCGTGCTCCTGCGCGATCTTGAGCAGGCTCAGCATGTTCGTGCAGTTGAACATCATCACGATGCCCACCCCTGCCGGCCAGCCGAAGGCCGTGCCCGCCGCCACGCCCACCAGGGTCCAGAAGCCGAGCCCCAGCACCAGGCGGCGGATGCTCACCCCGTACTGCCGCGAGGGGTTGGTGTAGAGCACGAAGCCGGGCACCAACAGCCCCACGAGCCAGGCCAGCAGGCGCTTGCCGTCGCGCGGGTCCGGGTTCTGCGGGTCGACGTCCTCGCAGGGCTTGAGGTGGTGGGTGACGTGCCCCTCCTCCCAGTGCCGCACGTAGTCGGTCATCAGGATCTCCCCGAAGACCCGCCCGATGACCGCGTTGGCGCGCTTCTGCCGCTCGCGATCGGCGAAGAGCAGGAACATGCTGTGGCTGCACTCGTGGATGACGAGCACGAACAGGCCGTAGGTGAGCACGCCGAGCAGCGGGGGCCCGACCAGCAGGTAGCCCCACCACGGGAGCACCGCGGCCAAGGACAGCACCGCTGGGTAGAGGGCCAACCAGACCACCAACACCGCCCCGTTGAGGAGGTTGTGCCGTGTGGGATCCTGCTTGAGCGCGTGGTAGGCGCCGCCTGCAAGAACCGCCTGCTTGAGCCAGTCGGGACGCTTCATGGTGGCGGCGACTAACCGATCCTGCCCGCCGCACGCGCTCAATCGTCGAGAAGACCCGACGCGAGAGCGACCCGGACCAGGTCGACCCGATCCTGGGCGTCGAGCTTGCGCGCCAGCCGGGCGCGGTAGCCCTCCACGGTCTTGATGGAGAGGCGGAGGCGGTCGGCGGTCTGCTGGTTCGTGTAGCCCTGGGCGATGTGCTTGAGCACCTCGCGCTCCCGGCGGCTCAGCTGGCCGAGCATCGAGCTGACCTGGCTGGGCTCGTCGTCGGCTTCGACCACCGAGACGAGCAGAGGAACCTCGCCGGCGTGGGTGGCTCGGATGGCGTCGAGCAGGTCGTCGGCCGCCGCGCCCTTGGCCACGTAGCCATGGGCGCCGGCCGCCATCGCACGGTGCACGTAGCCGGACTCCTCGTGCATGGAGAGCACGAGCACCCGTGCCCGGGTGTGCTTGACGAGCTCGGTGATGACGCTCAGCCCGCCGCCCCCCGGCATGGTGAGGTCGAGAAGCACCACGTCCGCCGCTGCCGCCGCGTCCACCACCCGGTCGGCCCGATCCACCTCGCCGAGCACCCGCATGTCCGGCTGGCTCTCGAGCACTCCGCGGATTCCGGCGCGCAGCACGCCGTGATCGTCGGCGATCAGGACGTCGATGCTCACGGCTCCTCCAGGGGCAGCCTGACCTGCAGGGTGGTTCCGGCTCCCGGGTGGCTCTCCAGCTCCATGGTACCGCTCAGGAGGCGTGCGCGGTCGCGAATGCCTTGCAGGCCCAGCCCATCGCGGCGACCCTCCGGCGTGTCGATTCCTTGACCATCGTCTTCGACGACCACCACCACCTCACCACCGCTCGTGTTCAGGAGCACCGTGGCCACGGTGGCACCGGCGTGGCGCTGCACGTTCGTGAGCGCTTCCTGCACGATGCGGTACACGGCGGTCTCGACCGGCGCCGGCAACGCAGAGTCCAAGCCGCGCAGGTGGGCACGCACCCCGAGACCGGCCTCGCGGGTGAGGGAGAACAGGCCCTGGAGGGCGGCCGTCAGCCCCAGCTCCTCCAGCGCAGGCGGGCGCAGGCGATGCGCCAGCCGCGAGGTCTCCCCCGTGGTCGCGCGGGTCAGGGCCCGAAGCTCGGCGAGCTCGGCGAGGACCGCCGGGTCGGCCACCCGCTCCTCCAGGCTGCGGAGCCGGACGGCGAGGTTGGTGAGCGACTGGCCCAGCGCATCATGCAGCTCCCGCGACACCCGGTGCCGCTCGGCCTCCTGCGCCTCGACCACGCGGGTCACCAGGCGTTGCCGCTCCTCCTCGAGCCGCACCTCGGCGTCGATGTCTCGCACCACGCCGACCGCGACGCGCACGCCGCGCTCGAAGTGCGAGCTCGTCACCACCTCACCCCAGCGCACGGTGCCGTCGCGGTGCAGGTAGCGCTTCCGGATCCGGCCCGTGGGTCCACCGGCCTGGAGGATGTCCAGGATGTGACCGGTCTCGGCCAGGTCTTCGGGGTGGGTGAACGACTGCACGCTCGCCCCCACCACCTCTTCGACCGCGTAGCCCACGAAGCGGCAGAAGGCGGGGTTGGCCAGCACGATGCGACCCTCCGCCTGCAGCACCATGGGCGCCGCCGAGCCCTCGAAGACCGAGCGGAAGCGGTTCTCCTTGGCCTCCAGCTCCGCCGTGCGACGTCCGAGCTCCCCGGCGGCGATGTTCACGGCGGCGTGCACCGCGTCCCACGCGCTGTCGCCCTCGTCCACCGGGAGGCGGGCGGTGAAGCGGCCCTGCACGAGCTCCATCAGGACCTCGAGCACCGCGTCGACGCGGCGGCTGTCGCTCACGGCACCGCGAAGTTCCAGGCCTTGCGCACTTCCACGTGGGGTGCGAGCTCCTGGTCGACGAGCTGGCGGTGGCCGGCGTGTGCCTGGTAGGCCGGGAGCGCAGCGGTGCTCTCGAGCCAGATGCTGAACACCAGGTCCCAGCTCTGCTCGCTCGGCGCGTCGGCCGGGGTTCCGACCTCGGACCGGACCACCCCCGTGGTCACGGCGAGCACCTCGCGTGTGCGGGCAGCGAGTCGATCCCGCTCGCCGAGCGAGGCATCCTTCAGCTTCAAGAGCACGATACGCTGGACCATCCGGCCTCCTGGGAGGAGCCTATCCCTTCGCGGCCTACCCGACGCGCCGTCCTGCTGGGGACGGCCGGCCTCGCCGCGTGCGGCCAGCCGCTCGCACAGGAGGTGGCTCCGGTGTGGTCCTCGCGGCCTGTGCCACGACCGGCGGGCTTCCAGGCCGGCATGAGCCTGGCACACCTCCACAGCCGCGCGGTCGGCTACGGCAGCGTCGCCTGCCAGGCGCAGCTGGCGCGGCTCGCGGTCCTGGGCGTGAGCCACGTGGCCCTCACCCCCTTCGCCTACGTGCGCGGCACCGACAGCACGGAGTTCCGGTACGGCGACGGGCTCGACAGCACGCTCACCGATGCCGACCTGCTCGAGACCTGCCGCCAGGCCCGGGCCCTGGGGCTGCAGATCTGCGTGAAGCCGCACGTGTGGTCCAACGCGTTCTGGCGCGGGGGCGGGTCACGCCAGGAGATGACCGCGCCGGCGGGGGACTGGGACGCCTGGTTCGCGGCCTACACCGGCTTTGCCAAGCACATGGCGGAGCTCGCCGAGCGCGGCGGCGCGGCACTCTTCGTGGTCGGGCTGGAGTACCTGCAGGCCACCCTGGCGGGCGGCGGGCGCTGGGCCTCGGTGGCGGAGGCCTGCCGCACGGTCTACGGCGGCGCGCTGAGCTACGCCGCCAACTGGTGGCGTGAGGCGGAGGCCTTCGAGGACTGGCCGGCCTTCGACTGCGTCGGCGTGAACGCGTACCACGAGCTCGACGTGGGCGCGGACCCCACGGTGGACGAGCTGGTGGCCGCCTGGGCGCGTCCGCTGGACGGGCTCGTGGCGCTCGGCGAGCGGGTGGGCAAGCCGGTGGTGCTGACCGAGGTCGGCCTGCGCGCGGTCGCTGGAGCCGCAGCCCAGCCGTGGAACCAGGGGCTCGCGGGGCCCGACGACCACGATCTGCAGGCGCGTTTCTACGAGGCGGTGTTGCGGGCGGTGGCCGCCCGGCCGCAGATCCGGGGGCTGTACTGGTGGAAGTGGTTCACCGACTGGGAGCGTCGTGAGCGGGATGCCTATGTGCCGGGGGAAGCCGCCCAGGCCGTGGTGCGGGCCTGGTGGGCGGCGGGTCGCTGACACAGGGGGGCTCGAAGGCTCGACGCTCGAAACTCGAAACTCGAAACTCGAAACTCGAAACTCGAAACTCGAAACTCGAAACTCGAAACTCGAAACTCGAAACTCGAAACTCGAA
>CAZSAT010000138.1:0-17867 GCA_964604675.1 uncultured Enterobacterales bacterium | reverse complement strand
CGGTGATCGACGAAGTGGCCAGCATCCTCGCGAGCACCGCCGTCGACAGCATGGTCGCCGCGGCGGACCACGCCCACGGCGAGGCGGCTACCCAGGCGGCCCTCCAGGACGGTGCCGACGCCGTGGTCACCCGCCTCGACGCGCTGTTGGCGGAGTCCCTCGACAGTCCCGACAACAGCGAGGGGCCCGACGGCCCGACGCCGCGCGACGCGATCAACGCGAGCCTCGAGCAGCTCGAGACCATCGACAAGGGTCTCCGGCGGCTCGCGGCGGGTGGCGGCGACGCCCAGGAGCGCGACTTCCTGTTGGCGTGGATGAACGTGGTGAGCCAGTTCAACGACGAGCTCGACGCGAGCGCCCTGGAGACCGTGCGCGTCGAAGGCGCGCCCGAGTAGGCCCGACCCGCCCTTCGATGGACCGACCCCCGGGGCTCGTGCTCCGGGGGTTTGTCGTTTCCTGTTAGTGTCGCCAACCTCCAGGAGTTTCGGCATGCTCGCCAGCCTGCTCGCCCTCCAGCTCGCGTCGGCTGAGACCCTGCGCGTGCCCTCCCTCCCCGTCACCGTCGAGGTGCCGGAGGAGGAAGGCGTGATGCCCGCGTGGAGCCACACCCTCGGCGACGCCACCACGGAGGTGAAGCTCGCGATGCGCAACCTCGAGGCGTACTCGGACGCAGCGATCACCGCCACGGCCTACCAGCCCGACATGGAGCTGGTGCGGGAAGCCGTGCAGGAGCAGCTCGCCCAGAACGACGACGACGTGCTCGAGATCACCCCCGGCGAGCTCGAAGACATCGAGCACGAGAAGCTCGGCCGCATGTTCGTCATGCCGCTGCAGGTCCACGACACGTGGATGGAGCAGGACCTGCTCGCGCGCGTCGCCTTCTTTTCCGTGGCGGGCGCCGGCGTCTCCCTCACGGTGAAGACCTCGAAGGTCGACGACCCCGAGCACGTGAAGCTCGTCATGGACGAGGTGCTCGACATGATCACGGTCGACACCCCGCCGGTGCCGGCCGAAGAGCTTCCCCGTGGGCGCGTGAGCGCCGAAGCGGGCTACGACATCACGCTGCCCAACGGCTGGCGCGCGCTCACCTTGGACGAGTCCCGCCGGCTGAGCAACGACCGCGTCGGGGGGGAGTCCGAGTTCTCGGGCGCGCTCGCCGACTTCTACGTGGTCGACGAGTCCCAGCTCGCCAAGCAGACCTTCAAGTGCCGGACCCAGGTCGACGCCACCCTCGAGGTGCTCGATCCCGAGCGATCCGAGGTGGCACGCGAGAACTTCCTGACCTTCTCGCGCGTCATGCTCCGCGGGGGCAAGGTCGAGATCGTCACCGGCACCGAGGAGATCTACCTCGACGTGCTGGCCGACAACCCGATCCAGCCGCGCGACGACGGCCAGATCGACTTCGTGCACCTGGACGACGAGCGCGACGCCTACCTCTGGAAGGTCGAGGGCACGCTGTTCGACGACCCGGTGACCGCGGCGCTCTTCTACACGGCGTATGGCGAGCTCGGGCTCACCTGCATCGCCTTCGCCGAAGAAGGCGACGACGCCCTGCTCGGCAGCTTCGAGAGCGCCGTCACCCAGCTCGACATCCGTGACGGCGCCAGCCACCCGATGCCGCTGAGCGTCAAGGCCAAGTACACGCGCTGGTGGCCCTACTCGAACCCGCTCCTGCAGCTCTACTGGGCGCCGGTGCCCCTGTTCCTGCTCGCGGGCTGGCTCATCTT
The DNA here is from genome assembly GCA_964604675.1 of uncultured Enterobacterales bacterium. Taxonomy (GTDB): domain Bacteria; phylum Myxococcota_A; class UBA796; order UBA796; family CAJQPC01; genus CAZSAT01. Next base: position 16,140 of record CAZSAT010000138.1, on the reverse strand, counting down.
CAAGGATTGAGCGCCGCAGAGGCACGGTAGAGTCGAGGCGTTCCAGGAACGTCCCGATGATCCTCGCCTTCGCACTGACCGCCCTCGCCGAAGAGGGCATGTGGCTCCCCGATCAACTCCCCGAGCTGGCCGCCACCCTGCAGGCTGCTGGGCTGCAGGCCGAGCTCGACGACCTCGCGCCCGGCGGCGGGTTGTTGGGCGCGGTGGCCTACCTGGGCAACTGCACCGCGTCGTTCGTGTCGGAAGACGGCCTGCTCCTGACCAACGCCCACTGCGTGCGATCCCTGATGCAGCACGCGTCGCTGGACGACGAAGACCTGGTGAAGGACGGCTTCTACGCCGCAACCCGAGCGGACGAGCGCTCGGGCGGTCCGCAGGCACGGCTCTACGTGCTCGAGGGCATGCGCGACGTGACCGATCAGGTGCACACCGGGATCGACAACAAGACGAGCGACCTCGAGCGCCACCGCATCGTCGAAGCCAACCGCGTGCGCCTCTCGGCGGGCTGCGCCGAGGGCCGACGCTGCGACGTGGCCCGCTTCGACGGTGGCGCGCGCTACGTGCTGGTGGAGCAGACCGAGCTGCGCGACCTGCGGCTGGTGTACGCGCCGCCCGACGCGCTGGCGATGTTCGGAGGTGAGGACGACAACTGGATGTGGCCACGCCACACCGCCGATGTCGCCCTCGTCCGCGCCTATGTGGGCGCCGACGGGCCCGCCGCCTTCGACGAAGGCAACGTGCCGTACCAGCCCGAGCACCACCTGACCGTGTCGTCGGACGGCGTGGACGACGGCGACTTCGTGCTGATGGCGGGCTATCCCTGGACGACCGCGAGGAACGGAACCGCCAGCGAGCTGCGCCAGGCCCGCGACGTGCGCTACCGCGACGGGGTGGAGCTCTTTGCCGAGCTGATGGCCGCCCTGAAGGTGCGGGCGAAGGACAGCGCCGATGCCCACCGACGGGTCAACGAGGCCCTGTTCACCTTGTCCAACGCGGGCAAGAGCTACCTCGGCATGCTCGACAACTTCGACAGCCAGGGGCTCGTGCAGGCGAAGGCCGACGACGAAGCCGCCCTCCACGCCTGGGTCGACGAGAAGCGGTCGCGCCAGAAGCGCTACGCCGACGGACTCGAAGAGCTGGAGCAGGTCCTCGTGTCCCAGCACGCCACGGCCGCCCGCGACCGGCTGGTCGGCCTGACCGGGTGGTACCCGCAGCTCCTGCGCACCACCCGGACCGCCTACCGCCTGGCGCTGGAGAGCGAGAAGCCGGACGAGGAGCGCCGTCGCGGCTACCAACAACGCGATCGCCAGGGCTTGGTGGACGGCATCGATCAGCTGGATCGCAGCCTGTACCTCCGGGCGGACATGGACGTGATGCGCATCCTGCTCACCCGCAGCCAGGAGCTCCCCGAAGGCCAACGCATCCCCCCCCTGGACGCATGGCTCGCGGAGGTGGGGGGCATCGAGGCCGGCCTCACGCAGCTGTTCTCTCGGCCCCAGCTCGCGAGCCACGACGCGCGCATGGCGCTGATGGAGGCGACCCGCGCCGACCTCGAGGCGTCGACCGACCCCTGGGTGCAGCTCGCAGTGGCCATGGAGCGCTGGCGAGACTCCTTGGAGGACGAGGCCGATGCCACCCACGGCGCCCTGCTCCGCCTCCGCCCCATCTACATCGACGCCCTCCGCGCCTCCGGAGGCGCCGCCTACCCGGACGCCAACGGCACGGTCCGCGTGTCCTACGGACGGATCGCGGGCTACGCGCCCGCCGAGGCGGTCACCTACGGAACCCGCACCACCCTCCAGGGCATGATCGCGAAGCATGGCGCGTCACCCTTCGAGGTGCCGGTCGACGTGCGCGCTCGGGCCACGACCGCGGGACCGGTGCCCTTGAACTTCCTCTCCACCCTCGACAACACCGGTGGCAACTCCGGGTCGCCGACGCTCAACGCCCAGGGCGAGGTGGTGGGCGTGGTCTTCGATCGAAACTGGGAGGGCATGGCCGCCGACTGGCGCTACACCCCCGAGATGACGCGCTCCATCCACGTCGACGTGCGCTTCCTCGCGTGGCTGCTGCGTGACATCGCCGGCGACACCCGGGTGCTCGAGGAGCTCGGGCTCGACGTGGCAGAAAGCGACGCCGGAAGGCGTTAGAGGCCTCTGCCAGCCCGGAGGTTCCTTGGTCCGTCTCCAGAACTACGTGCTCGACGCGTGGCAGGAGGGCACCGCCCCCTTCCGCCCCCTCGTCGACCCCGCCACCGAGGAGCCCGTCGCGGAGACCTCCACCCGCGGCCTCGACTTCGCCGCCGTGCTGGAGCACGCCCGCACGGTGGGAGGTCCGACGCTCCGAGCCATGACCTTCGCCGAGCGCGGTGCCTTGCTCAAGGCCATGTCGAAGGCCCTGTACGCCAAGCGCGAGGAGCTGATCCGCGTGGCTCAGCGCAACGGGGGCAACACCCGCGGCGACGCCAAGTTCGACGTGGACGGCGCCACCGGCACGCTCTCCTACTACGCCTACCTGGGCAAGAGCCTGGGCGACGCGAAGCACCTGGTGGAGGAGGACCCCGTCAAGCTCGCACAGGGCGCACGCTTCTGCGGGACCCACGTGGCGGTTCCCCGGCGCGGCGCAGCCGTGCACGTGAACGCCTTCAACTTCCCCGCCTGGGGCACCTTCGAGAAGGCGGCCTGCGCGCTGCTCGCCGGCATGCCGGTGGTCACCAAGCCGGCCACCTCGACCTCGTGGCTGACCTACGAGATGACGAAGGTCCTGGTGGAGGCCGAGGTGCTCCCCGCGGGGACCTTCCAGCTCATCGCCGGCTCGGCGGGCGACCTGCTCGACCACCTCGGCGGGCAGGACGTGCTGGCCTTCACCGGCTCCGCCGACACCGGCGCGCTGCTCCGGGGGGGCGACGGCCCGGTCAAGGCGTCGACCCGCGTGAACGTCGAGGCGGACTCCCTGAACGCCATGGTCGTCGGGCCGGACGTGCAACACGACGACGACCTCTGGCGCACGGCGGTCCGCTCCGTCGCCAAGGAGATGACCCAGAAGACCGGCCAGAAGTGCACCGCCATCCGGCGGGTCTTCGTGCCGAGCGCGCTGGTCGCCAGCTTCGCCGAGGACCTCGGGGCCGAGCTCGACCGCCTGGTCGTGGGCAACCCGGCGGACAGCACCGTCACCATGGGCCCGCTCACCACCGCCTCCCAGCTCCGCGACTACCGGGAGGGTGTGCGGAAGCTCGCCGCGCAGGCCACCCTCGCGTACGGGTCGCCGGTCGAGGTGAGCCCGGTCGGTGCCCCGGAGGGCAAGGGCTACTACGCGGCCCCCATCGTGCTGACCGTGGACGACGCGCGCGCCGCCACCGATGTGCACGACCACGAGGTCTTCGGCCCCGTGGTGACGCTCTTGGCCTACGACGGCAGCGCTGACGACGCCGTGGACCTCGTGGCCTTGGGTGGCGGCTCCCTGGTGACCACCGTGCTGAGCGACGACCGCGCGTTCCTGAAGGCCGCCGGCCTCGGCATCGCCGCGTGGAACGGGCGGGTGCTCCTCCTGGACACCAAGGTCGCCGACCAGGCCACGCCGCACGGCATGGTGCTTCCGCAGCTGGTGCACGGCGGCCCGGGCCGCGCGGGTGGCGGCGAGGAGCTCGGCGCCGAACGCGGGCTGGGCTTCTACCTCCAGCGAACGGCGTTGCAAGGCAACCGCGGCCTGCTGGAGAAGCTGTTCCGCTGATCCTCGTCCTGGCGGGCTGCTCCCCGCTCGCGGCGCCCGGCTCCGCAGGCCAGGCGCCGGCGGGCTTGTTGAGAGCGTCGGCCATCGCCGGCGGCGCGGCGTGGCTGGGCAACGACGCGGTGCCCGACGAGGCGCCCCGACGGCAGGTCGAGCTCCCCGCCTTCTCCATCGGCGCCACCGAGGTCAGCCTGGGGCAGTACCAGGCCTTCGTGGACGCCGGCGGCTACCGCGACCCGGCGCTCTGGTCCGCGTCCGGCCTGGCCTGGCTCGAAGACCACGCCGAGGTCGAGCACGCCGACCGCGCTCTCGGACGGACCTCCGAGCACCCGGTCTTCCTGATCTCACGCTTCGAGGCCGAGGCCTTCTGCGCCTGGGCTGGCGGGCGCCTGCCGACCGAGTGGGAGTGGGAGCGGGCCGCCCGGGGCATCTCGGGGGGCAAGTACAGCTGGGGCGACGAGCCGAAGGACCACTTCGGCAACTGGTACTCGGCGGGAAAGTACGCCTTCCTCGAAGGCTACATGACCTGGTCCGTGGACGAGGCCCGCCCCGAGACGCGCACCCGCGAGGACGGCGTGAACTACGCCGGCAACGTGTGGGAGTGGACCAGCTCGACCTACCACCACGACGCCGTGGGGGGCGGCGACACCCCCTGGGACGTGATCCGCGGTGGCAGCTGGATCAACCTCCCGAGCTACTGCACGGCCACCCACCGCGAGCCTGCTCGCCCCGAAGAGCGCCGCGAGACGCTGGGGGTGCGATGCGCCTGGTGATGCTCCTGGGCTGCCTCGGAAGCCCACCCGATGGCATGGTCGCCGTGCCCGGCGAGCTCTTCTACTTCGGCTGGCCCCGAGCGATCCCCGGCCCCGGCCGCCACAGCGAGCTGGCCTGGGTGTCGGGCTTCTTCCTGGACCGCACCGAGGTGACCAACCAGGACTACCTCGCGTTCGTGCAGGCCACCGGCTACCGCATCCCCTGGGTGGCCGAGCCGTGGGCCGACGAGCTGGGCTTCAACTGGCAGGGCGGCAAGCCGCCGACGGGCCGCGACGACCACCCCGTGGTGCTGGTCAACTGGTACGACGCCACGGCCTATTGCGCCTGGCGCGGGAAGCGCCTGCCCACCGACGCGGAGTGGGAGCGCGCCGCCTACAGCACCGACGGACGCCTCTACCCGTGGGGACCGGACTACGTGGTCGGCGCGATGAACGACGGCATGATCGGCGGGGACAGCTACGACGCCAGCGACGGAGCGCAGTGGACCAGCCCCGCCTGCGCCTACCCGACCGGGAACTCGGCCGAGGGGGTCTGCGACCTGTTCGGCAACGCCTGGGAGTGGACCGCCGACAACGACGCCCAGTCCTGGAGCGACGTGCGAGAGCTCCCCGTGCCCCGCCTGCACGTCAACTTCCGGGGCCCGGAGCACGGCGTGTACCGGCGGGTGCGCGGTGGCAGCTACTACTACGAGCTGGAGCAGGAGCCGTGGACGGAGCGGCTGCAGTTCCTGGCCGAGATCCGCCGCAAGACGAGCGGCTTCCGCTGCGCGAAGTAGAGCACCAATCAGGTAATCTCGAGTCGCGTGCTTGCTCCAGGCGGGCCGGTCACGGGCCCCGGGCGGCCAGGATCTGCTCGAGCCAGGCCTCGCCCACCACCACGGCGTCGTCGAGTGCCGCAGCGGCGCGCTCGGTGTCGCCCGACGCGAGCCAAAGCCGGCCTTCGAGCCCCCGCAGGATGCCCTCCCGGTTGGGGCACACCCAGTCCTGGTGGTGCAAGGGGAAGGCTCGACGGAGGACCTCCACCGCACGCTCGTGCGCTCCGGCGCGCGCCAGCACCCGCACGGCTTCGTTCCGGGCCGCCTTGATGTTGTAGTAGCGGCTGCCGTGCCCGTGGGCGTCGAGCTCGGAGACCAGCTGCTCGACGAGCGGTGGAACCTGCGCCGGGTCCACGGCCAGCGCGTTGTTCAGGCGCTCTGCCCAGCGCTCCAGCCACGCACGGTGCACGGGGTCGTCGACATCGAGCCGTGCGAGGCGACCGATGCCCTTGGGTCCGGGCTCGCCAGCGGTGTCGACGTAGCTGTCGCCGGTGGGGAGTGCGCCGAGGCCCTGCGCGGTGAAGCGCGCCGGCGCCTGGACCGCCTCGGGCCAATAGCCCCAGACGTGCTCGGGCCGGAGGGGGTCGGTCCAGTCGAGGTACGCGCGGTACAGCTCCACGCGCAGGCGGTGGCGGTCGTCGAAGTCCTCGAAGCGGTCGAGGGACAGCTCGACGAGGGCGGCGTCGCGGGTCCACCCGCCCGCACAGTACGCAGCGTCGCGGCGGGCGGCGTCGCGGAGCAGGCCACCGATCTCCCCAGCCACGCCGCCGTCCACGCCTGCGTCCTCGATGCGAGCCGCCAGCCGCTCGTACGCTGCCGTGCAGCCGACCGGATCTCCGAGCGTTGACGCGAGACGCGCGCGATCGCGCTCGGCCGCCGAGAGGTGCCCCAGCACCCGCATCGCCACCTCGTCCCAGCTCGGCTCGCCGTAGAAGTGAGGATCGCGCACGAAGCCCTCGCGCAGGCTGCGCCAGGCTACGTGGTCCGCCGGGATCGGTGGCATCGCCTGGCCCGCGGTCTCGGGCCGTGGGCCCTGCTCCGCTGCAGAGGTGCTGGACCCGGACGGCGCTGGGGTGCTGCAGGCCCAGATCCCGAGGATCAGGTACCGAGGAAGTAGCCCGAGCACGCCGCGTCCAGGTGGTTCCGGGTGACGACCGCCGGCTCTTCGCGCCAGGCGCAGCGCTCGGCGACCTGCATCAAGAGATCGCGGGGGTGGCAGAAGCGAAAGCTCCGCTCGGTGTACCAGCGCTGCACGAGGTGCTCGACGAGGCCTGCTTCCAGGGTCAAGCCCAGCGCGGTGGCCTGCCGCTCGATGAGCTTCCGGAACTGCTCGCCGTCCGGGTCTTCGACGCGCACCTTGTACGGAATGCGACGCAGGAACGCCTCGTCGACGAGGTCGCGCGGACGGAGGTTGGTGGCGAACACGACGAAGGCCTCGAAGGGCACCTCGAGCTTGCGACCATCGGGCAGGCCGAGGAAGTCGACCGACTTCTCCATCGGCACGATCCAGCGGTTCAGCAGAGCGGTGGGCTCGACGCGCTGGCGTCCGAAGTCGTCGACCACCAGCACCCCGCCGCTGGCCTTCACGTGCGCGGGTGCCGCACAGACGCCGCCGTGCTCCGAGTAGCTCAGCTCGAGCTGGTCGAGAGTGAGCTCCCCACCGACCACCACCGTGGGGCGCTCGCAGAGCACCCAGCGTTCGTCGGTGCGGACGGCCGGTCGGGCTTCGGGCGGCACCGGGCGGTGCACGGCCGGGTCGAAGACCTGGATCAGCCAGCCGAAGGCTTCGACGGTGCGCGGGATGTAGATCGCGTCGCCGTAGGACCGGGTGATGCGCTCGGCGAGCGAGGTCTTGCCGTTGCCCGGGTCGCCGTGCAGGAAGAGACCTCGGCCCGCCCCAACGGCCGGCCCCAGCTTGTCGAGCAGTCCGAAGGGGACCACCAGATCGCTGAAGGCGGCCTCCAGGCGGGCTCGGGTGGGCCGCGCCTCGCGGACCGACTGCTGCTTCAGGCTGTCGACCCAGCCAGCCAGGCTGACCGGCGCGGCGCCGGCATAGCGGGCGACGCGCCGGAGCTGCAGGGCGGCCTCGCGGCCGTCGGACGAGAGCTCGTAGTGGAAGTCGCCCGTGGCAGTGGCCGACCGGTGGACCACACGCTTCTCGAGCTTCAGCGTGGCGAGCCGGTCCCGGACCAGGTTGTGCGGCAGGCACAGCACGCGGGCGACCTGCTGCCCGGTGAGCCCCGGCTCGCCCAGCAGCACCTTGAGCACGAGCCCGTCGACCCGGCCGCTGTCGAGCCCGGCCTGCTGCAGATCGCGCGGAGGACGGGGCACGAAGCCCCCAGCGGGCGGCGACGTCGGCGCGCCCGCTCGGTCCTCTGCGGCCTGCCTCAGCGCTTGTTCCAGGTAGCTCGTCACGTTCCCTACGCCCCCAGCCTACTCCAAGGTCGTCGAGGCGGTATCCTTCGATCGATGCCCCCTCCTGGCACCCTGCCCTTCTCACAGGCCGCCGCTCTGTCCCGCACGGGGCACGGCGAGGACCACGACAACGACGACCGCTTCGTCTTGCTCGACGGGCGCCTCGAGGCGGTGCGCGCCGCACGACGGGGCTCGATCTTCGCGGTGGCCGACGGCGTGGGGTCCACGGAGAGCGGCGAGGAGGCGGCCGAGGTCACCTGCGAGGCCCTGGGGCGGTTCTTCACGGTCGATCGGCCCGCGAGCGAGGATCTGCTCCGAGACCTGGTCGAGTCGGCCGACGCCGAGGTGCGACTGACCACCAGCGGGGCCTGCACCTTGGCCGGCATCTGGATCGCCGAGGGACGGGTGCGGGTCTTCAACCTGGGAGACAGCGCGGTCTACCGGGTGCGTGGCGCGCGCATCGAGCGGCTCACCGTGCCGCAGACCCGTGGACGCGGCCTCTCGGCGTTCGTCGGCATGGGCAGCGCGATCAAACACAACCTGGTCATCGAGCGGGAAGACCTGCAGGTCGGGGACCTCTTCCTGATCCTCAGCGACGGCGTGCTCGAGGCGATGAGCGAGGAGGTGCTGCGACGGGCGTTCATCCGGGGCAACACCGTGCCGCACGTCATCAACGCGCTGGACCGGGAGCTGTCCAACCAGGTGCACAAGGACGACGCCACCCTCGTGGCGGTGCACGTGCTGGGGCTCGAGGCCCGCGAGCACGAGCTGCGCTCGATGACGACACGCTGAGCCGGGATGGTCTCGCCGCTACCGCGACCGCTCGCGGCAGAGCACGAAGTAGTTCGAGGTCAGCTTGCCCTTCTTGATGGCCCGCCCGACGCTCACGTGGGCGCTGACGCCGCGCATGACGTCGACCATGTTGCCGTAGACCAGGGTGCTGATCCCGCGATCGTTGGGCGCGGGGGCCGGAAAGCCCTCGGGCGCCGCGTCGCAGGCCCAGCAGTAGTCCACCCAGATCTCGCCGGGGGTGTCTTCGCTGTCGCGCACGAGGAAGTGGCCCGGGCCGACCAGGGGCCGTGCCACGCCCTCGTTGTAGCCCTGCACCCGGTCGCCGTGGAGCACCATGCGCTTCTCGAAGCTGGTGAAGGCCGGCAACGAGTTCCGGCCGTGGTGGATGACCACCTGCCCGTCGGCGTCGTGGAAGTAGCCGACGTCGAGCGCCTGGCCCTCCGCCAGCGCGTAGAGCTTCACCTGCTGCTTCTTGCCCAGGCTGCGGACCCAGGCGAGGCGTGTGGCGTGGTCGGCGCCGTCGAGGGCGGTGGTCAACACCGAGAGGTCGTCGACGTCGGTGGGCTGGGGGATCATCAGTGCCTCCGGGAGCGCTGACGGATAGCTCGCCGGCATGGACCTTTCACCCCTGGTCGCCGCCGTGCGCCGAGCGGCCAGGACCGAGACCTGGTCCCGCGCGGTGCTGCTGGCGCGTGAAGGCCTCGTGGTCGCCGACACCCTCGACGACGACGAGCTGGTGCTCACCGTGCTGGTGAAGCCCACGGCGCGCAAGGTCTGGCTCTGGCCCGAGGACGAGGACTGGAGCTGTGAGTGCGGGGTGGCCGCCTGCGTGCACGCGGCCGCCGCGATCATCGCGGTGAACCAGGCCCGACTCAGCGGCCAGGACCTGCCACCGCCTCGCAGCGCGGCCACCGTGCGCTACGTGCTCGAGCGCGGACAAGGTGGGCTGCGCGTGGTCCCCCACGTGGCCGGACCGGCCGGCGTGCGGCCGCTTCGAGGCACCTTCCGGGGCTCCGGCGCCGTGCTGCGCGACGAGGACCTGAAGGTGGAGCGGGCCTTGAGCGCCGGCACCGGTCGGCTGCCCGAGCGGGTCTGGCGCGAGGTGCTGCGCTGGTGGTCGGACGGCGACGCCGAGGTGTGGCTGGACGACACCCGGCTCACCATCGCGCTCGACGCCCTGCTGCCGGTGGTGCTCGTGCGCGAGCACGAGGGCGGCTTCCGGGTCAGCCTGCACCGTCCGCAGGAGGTGGCGGAGTCCTTCGGTGGCGGCCTGGTCCGGGTGGGTGACACCCTGCGGCCCCTCTCCGATGGCGGGCTGTCGCCGCTGCAACGGAGCACCCTGGCGCGCGGGGTGGTGTACCAGGGCGCCGACGTCGGCCGGCTGGTGAGCGAGGAGCTTCCCCGGCTGCGCAAGGGGCTCACGGTGAAGGTGCTGTCGGAGCGGCTCCCCCAGGGCGAGCGGCTCGAGCCGTACGTGGAGCTCCACCTGCGAGGCAGCGACCACCACCTGGAGGCGCGCACCCGCCTGGTCTACGGCGACCCGCCGGTCGCGGAGGTGCTGCGCGGGGGGGAGCTGAAGCTCCTGGGGCGCTCGGTCCCCCTGCGGCGCCGACGCCTGGAAGCCGAGCTGCTCCACCAGGCGAACGTGCAGCTCGACATCCCGCTCCAGCGCACCTGGTCGATCGCGGAAGCGGCCGCGTCGGCCTTCATCGCCAGGCGCCTCCCGCACTTCACCGGGAAGGTCGTGGGCGACCCCGGACGCTTCCAGCTGCGCGAAGAGCCCGCGTCGGTCTGGCTCGAACCGGGAAGCGGAGGCCTCGGTCTGCGTCTGCGCACCGACGCGGTACCCGGGGCCCTGGCCCGGGCCTGGCGCGACGGCGAGCCCCTGGTCCCGCTGACGGCGGGAGGGTACGCGCCGGTGCCCGAGGACCTGCTCGCCCGGTGGGGGCACCTGCTCGCCGACCTGCTGGTGTCCGCCGACGACGACGGCGAGCTTCCCTTGCACGCCGCCGGGCCCGCGGCCGAGCTCGCAAGGGGTCTCGACCATCCCCCACCCCCGGCGCTCGAGCGCCTGCGCCCCCTGCTCGGCGACTTCGAGGGGCTCCCCGAGGTGCCGCTGCCGCCAGGCATCACCGCCACCCTGCGTCCGTACCAGCTCGCCGGGTACCGGTGGCTGGCGTTCCTGCAGGACGCCGGCCTCGGCGGCATCCTCGCCGACGACATGGGCCTGGGCAAGACCCTCCAGGCGCTCTGCGCCCTGGTGCGCGCGGGGGGCACGTCGCTGGTCGTCGCGCCCACGAGCGTGCTCCACGCGTGGGCCGGCGAGGCGGCGCGCTTCGCGCCCGGGCTCAGGACCTGCGTCTTCCACGGTGCCCAGCGCACCCTGGACCCCGAGGCCGATCTCGTCATCACCAGCTACGCGCTCCTCCGCCTCGACGAGCGGCTGCAGCGCCCCTGGACCTGCCTGGTGCTCGACGAAGCCCAGGCCATCAAGAACCCGGACTCGCAGACCGCCCGGGCCGCCTTCGCGGCGGAGGCCGAGCACCGGATCAGCCTCACGGGCACGCCCTTGGAGAACCGGCTCGACGAGCTGTGGAGCCAGCTGCACTTCTTGATGCCGGGCTTCCTCGGCGGCCAGAAGCGCTTCCAGGACCGCTACGTGAAGCCCATGGAGTCGGGCGACGCAGCCACGGCGGCGAGCCTCCGGGCGCGCATCCGGCCCTTCGTGCTGCGACGCCTGAAGAAGGACGTCGCCAAGGACCTGCCGCCGCGCACCGAGGTGGTGCTGCGCTGTCCGATGAGCGACGCCCAGGTCGGCGCCTACGGGGCCCTGCGGGCCGCCAGCGAGGCGAAGGTGCTCGAAGCGCTGGGCGCCAACCGCACCATGGAGGTGCTCGAGTACCTGCTGCGCCTGCGCCAGGCGGCGTGCCATCCGGCGCTCCTGCCCGGCGTCGAGGACCGGTCGGTGGCGAGCAGCGGCAAGCTCGGCCTGCTGATGGACCGCCTGGACGTGGTGGTGGCCGAGGGGCACAAGGCCCTGGTCTTCTCCCAGTGGACCTCCATGCTCGACCTGATCGAAGAGGCGCTGGACGGCGCGAACGTGGCCTGCCTGCGGCTCGACGGGGCCACGCGGGATCGGCAGGCGCTGGTCGACCGCTTCCAATCCAGCGACGGCCCCCCGGTGTTCCTCATCTCCCTGAAGGCGGGTGGCACCGGGCTGACCCTCACCGAGGCCGACTACGTCTTCCACTGCGACCCGTGGTGGAACCCGGCGGTCGAGGACCAGGCCACGGACCGCGCCCACCGCATCGGACAGACCCGCCCGGTGGTCAGCGTGAAGCTCGTCTCCGAGGACACCGTGGAGGAGCGCATCCTGGAGCTCCAGGCGGCGAAGCGTGAGCTCGCGCGGGCCGCGCTCGGCGACGCTGGCGCTGCAGCACAGCTGAAGCGATCCGACCTGGAGGCGCTGCTCCGGTAGCTGCGACCCTTGCCGGCAACGAGGCAATGTTCCATCCTGCGGGGGCGTTCTGGTGGTGTGGTGAGCTCTCTCGTCGGTCCTGTCGGTCAGCGCGCGCGGACCGCGCTCCTCGTCAGCGTGGCCGCGACCGCGGCGATCTACCTGTCGCCGGTGGCGCCCTACCTGGGCTGGCCGCTGGTGCTGCTCTCGACCCTGGCGCACGAAGGCGGCCACGGCCTGGCGGCCCTGCTCGTGGGCGGCGAGTTCCACAGCCTGATGATCTACGCCGACGCCAGCGGCGTGGCGTCGTCGGCGTACAGCGGCCGCGTGGCGAGCGCGCTCGTGTCGGCCGGGGGCCTGGTCGGGCCGGCCCTGGTGGCCGCGGCGTGCTTCGCGGTCGGTCGCCACGCGGGCCGGAGCAAGCTCGCCCTCGGGCTCGCTGGTGGGGCGCTCTTCGCCTTCGACGTGCTCTTCGTGCGCAACCTCTTCGGCTTCGGCTTCGTGGCGGCGCTCGGCGCCGCCTGCCTGGCGCTCTCCCGCAAGGCGAGCGTGGAGACCAACCGCACCGCCCTGCTCTTCGTGGGGGTGCAGATGGCGCTCTCGGTGTTCTCCCGCGCCGACTACCTGTTCACCGAGCTCGCCCAGACCGGCGCCGGGGCGATGCCGAGCGACACCGCCCGCATGGCCGAGGCCTTGTGGCTGCCCTACTGGTTCTGGGGCGCGGCCTGCGGAGCCTTCAGCCTGCTGGTGCTGGCGCTCGGTCTCCGCCCGTACGTGCGTCGCCGGCGGTAGAGCACCCGTCAGCGCGCCTCCGCCACGGTCTTCACCCACGCGGTCCCGTCCGAGAGGGCGCCCTTGGCCAGGTACTTCACGACGAAGCTGGGCACGCCGGGGACCTGCATCGCGGTGGCGTAGTCCAGGCGGGTGACCGCGGGCGAGACCTCGGTGACCAGCCAGTACCCGGTGTTCACGTCCACGGGACTCTCCCGCCTCGGGTCGAGCTCCCAGGCCATCCAGCCGTCCGCGCGGTGGATGCTGTTCTTGGTGGCGTACTCCGAGGTGATGCCCAGCGGCAGCGACACCTCGAACCACACGTACCAGTCGTCGCCGTCCTTCTCGTAGACCTCGGTCTGCTCGCAGCCCTCGATCCAGGCGGGGTACTGCTCGTAGTCGAGCAGCACGTCCCAGACCGTGGCCGCGGGGGCGTTCACGTACTGCACCGCCACCGCGTGCCCCGACTCGCCCGAGGTCTGCTGCTGCCGGAGCACGGCCTCCCCCGCCTGCAGGCGCGCCTCGTCGCCGGACGCCAGCGGCACCGGCGTGGGCTTGGTGGTCGCCATCGAGGCCGCCAGGGCCACACCCATCCAGATCATGCTGCCTCCACCCGGGCGCCGTCGCCCAGCTCGACCGACCACCACGGCCCGGGAGCGACCCGGGCGCCGAAGTCCGGCACCTGCTCGCCGCGCACGAGCGCCAACACACAGCCCCCGAAGCCCGCTCCCATCAAGCGGGCGCCGACGCAGCCGGGGAACGCGGAGGCCGCGGCGACGAGCTGGTCGAGCTCGGTGCAGCTCACCTCGTAGTCGTCCCGGAGGCTTCGGTGCGAGGCGAGCAGCAGCGCGCCGATCCGCTGGGGGTCGCGGGCCTCCAGCGCCGCGATCAGCAGGTCGACCCGCACGTTCTCCGCTCCGACGTGGGCCAGTCGAGCCGGGTGGCCGGCGGCGCACTCCCGCACCCGCTCCGCGTAGCGACCGTCGGCGAGGGCGCGACGCACGCCGCTGTGGACCACCACCCAGGCCCAGCCCGGGACGGTGGCCGGCACGAGCCGACGGGTGCCCGCCTCGAAGTCGATGCGCAGGGCGTGGCCCGCACGACCGCACTGCGACGCGGTCTGGTCCAGGGCCCCGCAGGGCACGCCGAGGAAGCGGTGCTCCACCTCTCGCGCGAGCCCGATGGCGGCATCGTCGTCGAGCGCGCGCCCCTGCAGCGCCGCGAAGCCGTGCAACAGGGCGAGGGCCAGCGCGGCCGACGACGACATCCCCGCCCCGAGGGGCACGTGGCTCTCGACGCTCACCGACGCGGGCGGGGCCTCGAGCACGGCACGGGCGCCTTCGACGAAGCGCAACCAGCCCGAGACGGCCTCGCCGGGCTTCCACCGCCCGGCGCCGAGCGAGCTCGTGGAGGACAGCTCGCCCGCTCGCTCGAGCCGCACCCGGGTCCGAAGCCCGACCGCCGCAGGCAGCGCCAGCCCGCCGTTGTAGTCGGTGTGCTCGCCGATCAGGTTGATGCGACCGGGTGCGCTGGCGACGACCACGCTCATCCCCGGTGGGCCTTCACGATCTCGACGAAGGCCCTGGACCCCTCGCGCAGGGTGCGCTCCTGGGTGGCCCGGTCCAGGTGGTAGAGCCCGAACTGCATCTGCCAGCCCTCGCACCACTCGAAGTTGTCCATCAGGGTCCAGTAGTAGAACCCCTGGACGTCGACGCCATCGGCGATCGCGCGGCTCATCGCGTACAGGTAGCGCCGGATGAAGCGCTCCCGCCGGTCGTCGACCCGGTCGGCGATGCCGTTCTCGGTGACCAGCGCGGGCTTGCCGATTCGGCCCACCTCGACCAGGGCGCGGTAGAAGCCCTCCGCGTACTCCCCGTACGGCATGTCGGTGGCCGGCTCGTCCTCGGGGATGACCTGGGTGGCCGGCTCCTTCGGGTCGGGCTTGAAGCGCACCCGGGCGTGGCTGTAGTAGTTCAGCCCCGTGAAGTCCGTGGCGCCCTTCGCGTCGGGCCACACCTCGGCGAGCTCCACCTGGAACGGCACCGAGAGCGCGAAGCGCCCCCGCTCGAGCACGCCCAGGATGGCGCGGTTGTAGATCGTGTCGAGGGTGCGGGCGCTCAGCCAGTCGAGCAGGTGCCAGCGCCGATCGGGGTCGAACTGGAAGACGTTCTTCACGAGCCCGATCCGCGCGGTGTCGCCATGCGGCATGGCCTTCAGCGCGTGGTAGAGCTCGACGTGGGCGCGGCACATGTTCCGGATGACGCGAGCACACAGCGCCACGTCGTCCTTGCCCGGGGGGAACATCGCGAGCGCGTAGCCCATGGTGCTGTACACCCCGATCTCGTTGAAGGTGCACCACCAGGACACCTTGTCGGCGTACTCGGCGAAGACCCGCTTCCCGAAGCGCACGAGGTGCGCGAGGTTCTCCGCCTGCTCGAAGGCGCCGAGGTCCTCGAACCACAGGGGGTTGGAGAAGTGGTGGATCGTGGCCATCGGCACGAGCCCGCGCTCGAGGCACCCGTCGATCACCTGGTGGTAGTGGTCGAGCACCTCCTGGTCGAACACGCCGGGCTCCGGTTCGACCTTGGACCACTCGATGGAGAAGCGGTAGCTGGTGACGCCGAGCTCCACGCACAGGTCCAGGTCGTCCGGCCAGCGCGTCCAGTGCTCGCAGGCGGGCTCGCACACGTCGCCGTGGGCGATCGTGGGGCTGCCATCGGGCTTCTGCTGGCGCTCGAAGCGGTGCCAGTTCGTCTCGGTGCAGCCGCCCTCCACCTGGTAGGCCGCCGTGGCCACCCCCCACAGGAAGCCCTCCGGGAAGCGGAGGTCGCCGAGATCGAGCTTGGACCAGTCCCACCTCAGCTCCGGGTAGCGGAGGTGCAGGGTCAGGCAGGTCGTGAGGTAGAGGACGGCGAGGGCCGTGGCCAGGGTGAGCATCGGGCGCCGGTAACGTGCAGCGCGCTATACGGCGGCGCCGGAGCCCGACCATGCTGCTTGTCACCACCCTGTTGTCGACCGCACAGGCCTCGACCTACTACATGAGCGACGTGGGCGTGAGGAGCTTCTCCCGTGCCGGGGCCTTCGTGGCGGGTGTGAACGACCTCACGGCGTTCTGGTACAACCCCGCCGCCCTGACGCGCCTGAAGGGCGGGCACGCGATGGTGGACCTGGCGGGCGCGGGGCAGTCCGTGTACTTCGACCGCGCGGACGTGGAGGGTGGTGGCCTCGACGGCGCCGACGTGGTGAACGAGCCGATCGAGAACAACGCGCCCGCCTACCTGATCCCGCACCTGGGCGTGAGCTACGACTTCGGGCTCGAGCACACCACGGTCGGGCTGGGCTTCTTCCCGCCCTATGCGCCGGACTACCAGTACCCGGACGAGGGCGCCCA
>CAZSAT010000137.1:0-17919 GCA_964604675.1 uncultured Enterobacterales bacterium | reverse complement strand
CATCCACCCTGTGTCACAGTGGAGCATGACCCATCCCGATCGTCCTCGCCGCTCTCGTGCTGGTACTGCGAGATGTAGTTGGCGTAGAAGTCGACGTCCCAGCCTTCGAACAGCGGGCCCTCCTCGTCGTCGTACCAGTGACGGAGCAGGCGCTTGTCGACCACCTCGGTGTTGGCGTAGAGCCCGTACTCGGTGCCGTTCACGATGACCCAGGCGTGGCCCGAGCGCGCCGACGGCACACCGGCTTCGTTGAAGATCCAGTACCCCACGCGCTCGTGCAGCATGCTGTAGTCGTCGTGGGCGTTGTTGAGCTGCAGGTCGGAGAGCCCGAGGAAGCGCTGCCCGTCCACGATCCAGTCGAACTTGATCTTGAAGCTGGACTTCTCGGTGATCGGCTCGAAGGAGTTCTGCCCCTTGAGCCTCACCCCGACCTGCTCCATGACCACGTCGCCCCAGGCGAGCGTGCCCTCCACGTACTCGTAGGGATCCGCGACCAGGCTCAAGTAGCCATCGTCGGAGATGCTGATCTCGAAGGTCTGCACGTCGGAGGTCGGCCCGAAGAGCACGTCGGCTTCGTGGTTGGGCTCGCCGCCACCGCCGCCGGTGTCCGGTGACGTGTCGCCCGGGCCGTCGACCTGCTCGGTCGGCTGGTCGTTGCCGGTGATGTCCTCGGTGCCCTCCGACCCGACGTGCTCCACGCTGGTGTCGGACGCGGTGCCGTCACCTGTGTCGATGTTTCCCGAGATCACGAGCGAGGCGGGCGTGCACGCGAAGGCGAGGGAGAGGATCACGCGCCGTCCGCCGAGGATCCGGGATCGTTGGCCTCGCCCGGGGTGGGCGCGTCGGAGATGGTCCAGTCTTCGGCGCCATCCGGGTAGCGGGCCGCTGAATAGTCGGTGACCATCGCGGTGTACCGGATCTTGTCGACGGCGGTGCCGTTTGCGTCGTACAGCCCGATCTCGTCCTCGTCCTTGCTGAGTCGGAAGGGCAGGTGCTTGTCGCCGAGCAACACGTCGCCCGAGGCCCAGAGCACGAGGAAGTCGCCGGCCGGGATGCCGAGCCCGGAGGGGAGCGTGTGCATCCCCGGCTCGTCGAGATCGTCGGTGATCGTCCAGCCGCCGAGGTCGAGCGTGGTGTCGCCTCCGTTGTGGATCTCGAGCCAGTCGGTGTAGTCGCCGTGCTCGTCGGCGATGGTGCTGTTGTTCGAGGCCATGAACTCGTTGATGGACACGGGCCAGGCCTCGGTGCCGCCGTCGCCGCCGTCGCCGCCGTCGCCGCCGTCGCCGTCGCCGCCGCTGTCGGTGGCGGGGGCGTCAGCGCTGGTGTCGTCGCCGCCGTCCACCGACGGGTTTCCGCAAGCGACGAACGTTCCGAGGACGAGGGTCCACAGACCCGGTGACAACTTGACCATGTGAGCCTCTTCCGACCAATGCGCCGGCCGAGTATAGCCGCGACCTCTCGAGCCGCAGCCTCGGGAGCCGGTGATCCATCGCGCCCCCCCCTGCGTAGGGACCCACGACAAGCGGCACCCACGCCGCGAGGTGTCGCGATGGCTCAGGTCCCTCCACCCCTCTCCCTCCCGAAGGTGCTGGTGCAGCTCACGCCCCGGATGCACGCTCGGCCCGGTGGTACCGTGGTCCGCGTGACGGCCCCCGATCAGAACGCCCTGATGGCGCGCATCGCCCTCGGCGACCGCGACGCCTTCGCCGAGCTGTTCCAGCACTTCGGCCCACGCCTGCAGACCTTCTACCTGCGGGGTGGCTGCCGACCGGACCAGGCCGCCGATCTGGTCCAGGAGGTCATGCTCGTCGTGTGGCGACGCGCCGACAGGTTCGACCGCAACAAGGCGGCCGCGAGCACCTGGATCTACACGATCGCGCGGAACAAGCGCATCGACCGCATCCGGCGCGAACGGCGCCCCGAGCCCGATCCGGACGATCCAGCGTTCGTGAAGGGCACCTTCGTCGCCTCCGACGCGGTCGTGGACGCGGCGATGGTGCGCGAGAAGCTGCTGGCCGCCATCGACGAGCTGCCCGAGCAGCAAGCCCACGTGGTGCGAGCGGCCTACCTCGAGGGCAAGACCCTGAAGGTCATCGCCAGCGAGCTGGACACGCCGCTCGGCACGGTCAAGTCCCGCATGCGGCTGGCGATGCAGCGCCTGAGAACGTCCGAGCTCCTCGGGGGGGTGACCCCATGACCACGCCTGTGCACCACCTGCCCGCCGACGCCCTCGCCGGCTACGCGAGCGGCGAAGCATGCGAAGCCGAAGCCCTGCTGATCGCCACCCACCTGGCGCTCTGCCCCGCCTGCCGCGGCGCGGTGGCCAAGCTCGAAGACCTGGGCGCCGCCACCCTCTTGAGCCTCGAGCCCGCGCCGCCGCTGGATCTCGACGCGATGTTGGCCCGGCTGGACGACCCCGAGCCGGTGCCGACCGTCGCGCCACGCCCCCGCGTTGCGCCCACCGGCGCGCTGCGCGCCTTTCCCGAGCCCCTGCGCAGCTACGTCGGCGACTTCGATGGCCTGCCCTGGAAGACCAAGATCCCAGGGGTTCGGAGCGCCGAGCTCGGCGTCGCGCTGGGCGAGGTGCCCGTGCGCCTGAACGTGCTGCGGCCAGGGTTGAGGCTGCCGAGGCACACCCATGCCGGACGTGAGCTCACGCTCGTGCTCCAGGGCGGCTTCGAGAACGGCCACGGGCACTATGGGCGCGGCGACATCGAGGTCGGCCTGCCCGACGACGTGCACGCGATGGTGATCGACGCCGGCGACCCGTGCATCGCGCTGAGCGTGAACGAGGGCGCGCTGGAGCCTGTCGATCTGCTCGGTCGACTGGTCTCGAAGTTCGTGAGGTTCTGAGAGCTCGCCCACCCTTTGGTAGGGTGGCTGCATGATCGCTCTGCTCTTGACCTTCGCCTGCACCGCTGGTTCGGAGCAGGACGACTGCTACTACGAAGGCTACGACGACGGCTTCGCCAACGGCTACGACGAGGGCTACGCCCGAGGTTTCGCGGCCGCCGGCGGTTCGACGTCGGGCACCGACACCGGCGATCCTGGTGGCGGTGGCGGCGGCGGTGACGCCGACGGCGGCGACGCCAGCGGCGGGGACGCCGACGGCGGCGACGCCAGCGGTGGTGATCCGGACGGCGGCGACGCCAGTGGCGGCGACCCCGATGGAAGCGGCGGTGACGGCGGCGACGGCGGCGACGGTGGTGACGGCGGCGACGGCGGCGACGGGGGCGGCGGCGATCCGAGCGGCGACGGCGGCGGTGGAGACGGCGGCGGACGGGACGTGAAGTGATCGTCGGCGGGAGGCCAGCCGGCCGCGGCAGCAGCACACACGCGCGATGAGCCACGGCTGGCGGGCGGCCCTGAGGCCGCTCCTCGGTGTGGACACCCGTGCGCTCGCGGCGCTGCGCATCGGGCTCGCGACGGTGCTCGTGCTCGACCTCGGCCAGCGCCTCACCGAGGTCCAGGCGCTCTACAGCGACCTCGGCGTGCTGCCGCGCCGAGCGCTCCTGGAACACCTGGCGGGGTGGGACGCCTGGTCGATCTACCTGGCGAGCGGCACCGTGTGGTGGGCCAGCGCGCTCTTGACCGTGCAGCTGGTGGTCGCGCTCGCCCTGCTCGTGGGGTACCGCAGCCGACTCGCCTGCCTGCTGAGCTGGATCCTGCTGGCGTCGCTGCAGACACGGAACCCGATGGTGCTCCAAGGAGGCGACCACCTGATCCGCGCCATGTTGTTCTGGGCCTGCTTCACCCCGCTCGGCGACCGCGCGAGCCTGGATCGCGCCGCGAGCGGACGCGCCGCTCTGGACCGCGTGGTGCTCTCGTGGGGCTCGGCTGCGCTCTGCCTGCAGGTCGGTCTCTTGTACCTGATGGCCGCCGCCATGAAGGACGGGGCGGCCTGGCTCACGGGCACCGCCGTGCACGACGCGCTGGAGCTCGAGGTCTACACCTCCCGAATCGGCCTGTGGGTGCTGAGCCAGGACGCCCTCTGTCGGGGCCTCACGTGGGGCTCACTCGCGCTGGAGTGGGCCGCCTTTCCCCTGCTGTTCCTTCCTGGCCTGGGCCGCCTCCGCGTGCCCACGGTGGTCGCCCTGGCGGGCCTGCAGGTCGGCTTCGGCCTCACCATGAACCTCGGCCTGTTCCCGCTCTCGAGCCTGGTGGTCATGGCCTGCCTGCTCCCGTCGACCTTCTGGGACCGCGTGTGGCCCGTCCGCTCCTTCCGCTGGAGCGGGGTCGCGGCGCGGCCCGACGCGGTGATCGGGGGCCTGGCCACCGCGATCTGCGCGCTGTCGTTCGTCACGATCCTGAGCTGGAACTACAAGGAGCTTCCGGGCGTGCAGTGGACCCCGCCCAAGGTCCTTCGCCAGATCGTGCACACCGTGCGGCTCGATCAGCGGTGGGGCATGTTCGCGCCCTACCCGCGGCGCGACGACCACTACTACGTGGTGCCCGGCACGCTCCGCAACGACGACGTGGTCGACGTGTGGCGAGGTGGCGAGGTGGACTGGACGAAGCCCGAGGTCGTGTCGGAGACGATGCCGAGCCACCGGTGGCGCCGCTACATGGCGAGCCTGTACCTGCGAAAGAACGCCGACGTACGCCTGTACTGGGGCCGCTGGCGGTGCCGTACCTGGAACGCCGAGGCTCGGGGCCCCCACGTGCTGCAGGGCTTCGAGCTCTGGACGGTGGAAGAGCAGACCCGCTACGGAGGCGAGCCGCCCATTCCCGAGCGCGAGCTGCTCTGGAAGCACGACTGCTTCAAGCGGTAGCGGTAACGGCAGCGTCCACCACCACGAGCACCGTGCCGGCGTCCACCACGTCGCCGGCTGCCACCCGCACCTCGGTGACGGTGCCCGGTTCCGCCGCGGCGAGGGTCTGCTCCATCTTCATGGCCTCGAGCACGACGAGGGCCTGGCCGGCGGCCACCGCCTCGCCGACCGTCACCGACACCGCGACCACGGTGCCGGTCATCGCCGCCACGCAGCCGCCGGCGACCGCCTCGTCCTCGGGCTCCGGGAAGCTCGGCACCCGATGGACGTGGGTCAGCCCCGCTTCCGTCGCGACCCACCAGCCGGCCGCGTCCTCCACGACCCGCGCCGACCAGCGCCGTCCGCCCCAGGTCACCGCCAGCGACGGACCGCAGCGCTCGACGGCGAGCGGACGGTCGTCGAGCTGCAGGCCCGCCCGGTCGTCCCGCCACCGGAACACGCGGTCCCCGGCCTGGATCTCGGCATCGCGGAAGCGGCTGTTGCGGAAGCCACGGGGAACGGCGAGGTCCCGGGCGGCGGGTTTCGACAGCTCGAAGGCCACCGCGGTGGGACCGGCGAGGGGGTCGTCGGTGAGCGCGAGCGGGTGCTGTTCGAGGAAGCCGGTGTGCAGCTCGGCCGCCACGAACGCGGGCTGCCGCAACAGCGCGACCAGGGCGTCCCGGTTGGTGACGAGCCCGAGCACGCTGGTGTGGCGGAGGGCCCGGACGAGGCGACGCCGCGCCTGCTCACGGTCGACGCCGTGGGCGACGAGCTTGGCGATCATCGGGTCGTAGTGCACCCCGACGAAGCTTCCGGCCGCCACGCCGGCATCCACCCGCACGTCGTCGGGCACGTGCCAGTCCAGCACGGGCCCGGTCTGGGGGAGCCAGCCGGTGCGAGCGTCTTCGGCGTAGAGCCGCACCTCGATGGCGGCACCGTGCGGCTCGGCGATCGCAGGGACCGCTTCGCCCGCGGCCACCGCGAGCTGGCAGGCGACCAGATCGAGGCCGAAGCAGGCCTCGGTGACCGGGTGCTCCACCTGCAGCCGGGTGTTGACCTCCAGGAAGTAGAACGCCCCGTCCGCCACGAGGAACTCGACGGTGCCCGCGGAGCGGTAGCCGACGTGCTCACCGAGGGCAACGGCGGCGGCGTGCAGGCGTGCCCTCAGCTCGGGCGGCAGGCCGGGCGCCGGGCACTCCTCCACGATCTTCTGGTGGCGCCGCTGCAACGAGCAGTCCCGCTCACCGATGGCGACCACGCGGCCCGCGCAGTCCCCCAGGATCTGCACCTCGATGTGCCGCGGCCGCTCCAGGAACTTCTCGAGGAAGACCCGATCGTCGGAGAAGGCCTTCATGGCCTCGCGCCGAGCTGCGGCAGCCGCAGCCTCGAGCGATGCCTCGTCGCGCACCACCCGCATGCCCTTGCCGCCGCCACCAGCCGAGGCCTTGAGCAACACGGGGAAGCCCACCGCTCGCGCCGCCTCCAGGGTGGCCTGGTCGGATCCGGGCACCACCGGAACGCCTGCGGCGAGCGCCACCGAGCGCGCCGACACCTTGTTGCCGAGCACCTCCATCGCCTCAGCGCTCGGGCCGATCCACCCGAGGCCGGCGGCCTCGACCGCGCGGGCGAAGGCCGGGTTCTCCGCCAGGAAGCCGAAGCCCGGATGCACCGCGTCGGCCCCGGAGGCCTCCGCCACGGCGAGCACCGCCTCGATGTCGAGGTAGCTCTCGGCGGCCGGCGCGGGCCCCAGTCGCCACGCCTGGTCGCAGGCGCGCACGTGGGGCGCGTCGGCGTCGGCATCGGAGTACACCGCCACCGTGCGGTAGCCAAGGGCGTGGCAGGTGCGCGCGATGCGCACCGCGATCTCGCCACGGTTGGCGATCAGGATGGTGTCGAAGCGTGCCATCAGTGTCGAAACACTCCCCAGGCGCTGCTGCCGCGAACGGGCGCGGACATGCAGGCCGAGAGCGCGATGCCGAGCACCGAGCGGGTGTCGCGCGGGTCGATCACGCCGTCGTCCCAGAGCCGAGCCGTCGCAAAGAAGGCGTTGGACTCAAGCTCGATCTGCTGCTGGATCATGGTCTTCATGAAGCCGAGCTTGGCTTCGTCGACGGCCTCGCCCTTTCGCTCGGCGGCCTGGCGACGGAGGATGTCGAGCACCCCCGCGAGCTGCTCGCCGCCCATCACCGCGATGCGGTGCGAGGGCCACGAGAACACGAAGCGCGGAGCGTAGGCCCGGCCCGCCATGCCGTAGTTCCCCGCTCCGAAGCTGGCGCCCATCATCAAGGTGATGGCGGGAACGGTGGAGTTCGACACCGCGTTGATCAGCTTCGCGCCGTTGCGGATGATGCCGCCCTGCTCGTAGGTCGAGCCGACCATGAAGCCCGTGATGTTCTGCAGGAACAGGAGCGGGAGGTTGCGCTGGTTGCAGAGCTGGATGAACTGGGCTCCCTTCTGCGCCGACTCCGAGAAGAGGATGCCGTTGTTCGCGAGCAGCCCCACGCGCCAACCGTGCAGGCGCGCAAAGCCGCAGACGAGGGTCGATCCGTAGAGGGGCTTGAACTCGGAGAAGCGCGACCCGTCGACCAGCCGGGCGATGACCTCCCGCGCCTCGAAGGGGTGCTTCACGTCGGCCGACGCGATGCCCAGCAGCTCCTCGGAGTCGTAGGCGGGAGCTTCGGTGGGCCCGGGCTCCGGGCCTTCCTTCTCCCAGCCGATGGCTCCCAGGATCTCGCGCCCGATCCGGATGGCGTCGAGCTCGTCGCTCGCGAGGTAGTCCGACGCGCCCGAGGTGCGGCTGTGCATCTCGGCGCCGCCGAGGGTCTCGTCGTCCACCTCCTCGCCGGTGGCCATCTTGACCAACGGGGGCCCGGCCAGAAACACCTTCGCGCGCTCCTTCACCATCACGACGTAGTCGCTCATGCCCGGCAGGTAGGCACCACCGGCGGTGCAGCTCCCGAAGACGAGCGACACCGAGGGCAAGCCCTCGGCGCTTCGCCGGGTGATGTCGCGGAAGGTCTGGCCCCCTGGCACGAAGATCCGGGACTGGTTGGGCAGGTCCGCGCCTGCGCTCTCGACGAGGCTGATGCTCGGCAGCCGGTTCTGCTGCCCGACCTCCGCCAGGCGGTGGCCCTTGTGCACCCCGAGCTCGTTGATGGCGCCTCCCTTCACCGTGGCCTCGTTGGCCGAGAGCACGCACTCGACGCCGCCCACGACCCCGATCCCGCCCACCAGGCCGGCGCCGACGGAGGCTCCCTTCACCCCCAGACCGGCCAGCGGGCACAACTCGAGGAACCAGCCATCGGGGTCGACCAGGCGCTCGATGCGCTCCCTTGGCAGCAGCTTCCCGCGGTCGAGGTGCCGCTGCACGTAGCGCTCGCCTCCCCCCGCACGGCTCTCGGCGAGGTGCCCCTCCAGCTTTGCGACCCCCTCGAGGTTGGCGTCGTGGTTCCTCTGGAAGGTGTCCGAGCGCGGATCGACACGGGTGCGCAGCACCCTCACGGGATGCCCACGAGCGCCCGCGCCTCGGACGGGCTGGCGGGCTCACGACCGGCCTCGCGGACGACCTGCACCAGCGCCTCCACGAGCTGGCCGTTGCTCGACGCCTTCGTGCCGTCCGGCAGGTAGAAGGTGTCCTCCAGGCCGGTGCGCACGTTGCCACCCAGCTCGGCCGTGGCGCGGTGCACGGGCCAGACGTCCTCCCGACCGATCACGATGCTCTGCCAGTGCGCGCCTGCGGGCAGCTCGTCGAGGAGGAGCGGGAGCCACGACGCCTTCGCCGGCATGCCGCTCGCGACGCCCATCACCAGCGACACGTGCACGGGATCCTCGAGCAGACCCACCTGGCGGAACAGGCCGACGCTGCGCACGATGCCGGTGTCGAAGCACTCGGCCTCGGGCACGATGCCGAGCGCACGCATCGCCGACAGGAAGCGCTCCACCTTCTTCACGGGGTTGTCGAAGAGCATCGGGGGCCAGGCCCAGGTGCCGTTCCGACGCGCCTTCAGGTAGTTCAGCGAGCCGGCGTTGAGCGCAGCCATCTCGGGCCGGCTCCCTTCGAGGCACCCGAGCGGCCCCGAGATGTCGGTGCCGAACACCCCCGTGGAGAAGTTCAGGATCGCGCCGGGGCAGGCCTCCCGGATCGCCGCGGCGATGGACTCGGCGACCTCGGCGTCCCAGGTGGGCAGGTGCCCGCGCCCGTCGCGCTGATCGCGGAAGTGCAGGTGCATCACCGTGGCGCCCGCCTCGAACGCACGCCGAGCCTCGCCCGCCATCTCGGCCGGGCTGACCGGGACCGGGTGGCGCTTCGGATCGGTGAGCACGCCCGTGAGCGCGCAGGTGACAACGGCTTTCTGCATGACAGGTCCCATTGTAGTCGCTGACTACATAGCGTCCTTGGCGCCGGCGAGGAGCGCAGCGATCACGCGCGCCACGCGAGCCCGCCGCTCGTAGGGCTCCAGCGCGTCCAGCCCGGTGCCACGCATGATGAGCGGCTCGAACATCAGCCACCCCAGGGTGGCCGCCTCCGCGGTGGCGACGATCGCCGCGGCTTCCGGGTCGTGGCCGTAGCGCTCGCCGAGCACCGGCCACAAGGAAGCGGTGGGCAGCTCCTCGGCGCTGTGTTGTTGCAGCAGGACGTGGGCCATCACCTCGACCACCCAGCGCTCGCGGTGCAACACGTCGAGCCCGCTGGCGATCGCGGCCGACATGTCGGTGTCCACCGTGTCCAGGATCGCCGCCCCCGTCTCGCGCAGCACCTTCTTCAGGACCTCGCGGGTCAGGCCGGCCTTGCCACCGAAGTAGCGGTGCACCAGACCGTGGTTCACCCCGGCGACCCGGGCGATCTCCCGCACGGAGACCTGGTGGGGCGGTGCCTCGGAGAACAGCTGGATCGCTGCGCCGAGCAAGCGCTCGCGCGCCTCCTCAGCCGACAGTCGTTCGCGCGGAGCCTCGGACAAGACGCCTCCCGGGGCCGATGGTAAAGGAGGCGCATGCCGCAGCCACCGCTCGAGGAGCTCCTCGCCTTCCCGACCGACTTCACGTTTCGGGTGGTCTGCCGCGACGCAGACGGCCTGGCCGAGCGCGTCCGCGAGGCGGTGTCGAACACCCTCGGCCGGGCGCCGGAGGCTGTGGACCAGCAGCCCTCCAAGAAGGGCACGTTCCGCTCGGTCCGCGTTCGCACGCGGGTGCACGATGCCGACGAAGTGCGGGCCGTGTACGCCGTCCTGGGCGACCTGCCCGGCGTGCAGATGCTGCTCTGACACACTCCGCGACACTCCGCGACAGAAGACCGATCACGTCCGAAGTACCTTCAAGACGTGCCCCAATGGGGGCCGAGACGACCAAAGCCGAAAGGCGCGCAATGTGACGCCGCTCTCCATGATGGGGGGCGGCGTCCACGCTCTGGGAGGCCCAGCGTCCCTCATCAGCCCACGGTGGGGTAGCCCTGGCGGCTCGACAGAGGGAGAATCCCGTCAGGGATCAAACACATGGACAACCAAAGGACGGCGAGCAGCCTGTTGGCTCGTGCTCTGAGCACGCTGGCGGACTCGGTGGAGATCACCGACCACCAGGGCCGCCTGGTGTACGTGAACGACGCGTTCACCACGCTCACCGGCTACCCGCGCGAGGAAGCGCTCGGACGCACGCCGCGCGCGCTCTTGCGCGGGGATGCCCACCCACCGTCGTTCTGGAAAGACCTCTGGTCGCGCGTGTTGGCCGGCGAGGTGTGGCGCGGCGCGCTGCAGAGCCGGAGGCGCGACGGAACGCCGCTCTTGGCGGAGGTCACGATCAACCCGATCGTGGGCGAAGACGGTCTGGCCAGCCACTTCATCTGCGTGCGGAGCGACCCGGGCCGCCGCGCGGCGCTCACCAGCGAGGCACGGCGCCTCGGAAGCCTCGACGGCCTGCAGCTCGTCGCGAGCGGCGTCTCCCACGAGGTCAACAACCCCCTGGCGTGGATCTCCGCGGATCTCGACCTGCTGGGCGAGCAGATCGAGGAGGCGGCGAAGGCGCTCGGCAGCGACCGCGCAACAGAGCTGCAACAGCTGGTGGCGGAAGCGCAGCACGGCGTGACGCGCATCCGGAAGGTGGTGAGCGATCTGCGGACCTTCGGGCAACCCAACCACAGCGAGCGTGTGACGGTGGACGAGGTCGTCACCTTCGCCCTCGACATGCTGTCGGCGGAGATGGACGAGCGCTGCTCGCTGGTCCAGGAGATCGCGCCCACGCCGCTCGTGCGCGGCGATCGCGTGGCGCTCGGTCAAGCGGTGATGCACCTGCTCCTGAACGCCCTGCACGCCGTCGGGGCACAAGGTGGCACGATCACCGTCCGCACACGCACGGGACGCGCCGGGCAGGCGGTCCTGGAGGTCGAGGACGACGGGGTGGGGATCGCCGACGATCACCTGGACCGGATCTGGGAGCCCTTCTTCTCGACCCGGCGCGCAGGCGAGGGCGCCGGACTCGGGCTCACCCACGCGCTGCGCATCGCCGAGAAGCACGGTGGTTCGCTCGAAGCGAGCTCCACGCCCGGGGTGGGCACCCGCCTCGTGCTCGAGCTGCCGCCGTTCTCGAGCGGATCCGAGGCTCGCCGGCCGATCGTGGTGATCGACGACGAGCCCGCGATCCTGAGGATCCTGGAGCTGGCGCTCGACGGCCACGTGGTCACCACCTTCCAGTCGGCCACCGACGCGCTGGAACACCTGATGCACGCGGACGTCGGCGTGGTGATCTGCGATCTCGTGATGCCGGTGTTGACCGGACCCGAGCTCTTCGCGCAGGTCATCGCGAAGCGGCCCGAGCTCGAGCACCGCTTCCTCTTCGTGACCGGCGGTGGGCCCCATCCCCTCGTCGACGCGTTCCTCGACGGCTGCACCTACCCGGTGCTTCGCAAGCCCTTCCGGCCCGGCGTGCTCGCGGGCCACGTGGCCGACCTGCTGCAGCAGACCGACACGACCACGTAGAATCCCGCCGTGTCTCGGCTCCGCCATGCCGTGGCCGCCCTCTCGGTGGGCGCGCTCCTGATCCTGGCCGTCGGCGGTCCGGACCTCGCGCGCTACGGCGACTACGTCCCTGGCTACGACAACACCGACCACGCGGGCGCGGTCTACCTGCACCACCAGTTCATCGCACGGCTCGGCGCGGGGGAGCTGCCCGGCTTCGATCCGCTGCAGCTCTGGCCCGAGGGGACGTGGCTGGTCCGCCTCCACGGCGGGAACAGCCTCGAGATGATCGTGTCCTGGGTGCTCAGCTGGGGACTCGCGTGGCCCGCCTGGTTCTCGTGGTCCCACCTGGCCTGGCTGCCCCTGAACCTGCTCGCCTTCCTCCCCCTGGGGCGGCAGCTCTGGGGTCGGCTGGGACCCAGCCTGGCCGCAGGGGCCGCCTGGGCGGCGCTGCCCTACCACCTCGGCGAGATCGCCTCGGGGCGCCTGACCCAGGTGGCGCTCGTCGGGCTGCCGCTCGCGGTGGCCGGGCTGTTGCGCCTGGCAGAGGGCCCGGGCGGCTGGCGCGATCGCGCGATGACCGGCGCGGGCTTTGCGCTGACGGGCCTCGGCTACTGGTACTACGCGATCTTCCTGGCGCTGATCGCTCCCATCTTCGCGCTGTGGGGACTGCGCCTCCGAGGGCGGGCGGTGCTGGTGGACCTGGCGGCGGCCGCCGCGATCGCGCTCGGCTGCGTGCTGCCCTTCGTGGCACCGGTGCTCGGGCCGCGCCTCACGGGGGATTGGGTGCCCGCCCCTCCGCTGGACCCCGCGACCGCGAACCCGGTCTTCGACAACGCCCTGCAGCTCTTCTCGGCGCAGCCCGTGCAGCTCCAGGGCTGGTTCCCGTGGGTGCTCGTGGCGGGCTTCGCCGTCACCGCGTGGCGGGGGCAGCGCCGCCTGTTGTGGTCGGCGGCCGCGGCGTTCTGCCTGCTGTGCGCGCTCGGTCCGGCCCAGCTGCAGGACCGCACGCTCTGGCACCTGCCCTACGAGCTGCTGTGGCGCACGGTCCCGCTGCTCGACCGCCTCACGCACCCAGGACGCTGGCTGGGGGTCGGCGGGCTGTTCCTGGTGCTCCTCGCGGCCGACGGGATCGCGAGGTGGCGACCGTGGGCGACCTGGATCCTCCCGGTCGGTGTGCTCGCACAGCTCTGGGGACTGGGGCAGCTCCCGCTGGACACCTGGCGGCAGGAGCTGCCACCGGTCTGGAAGGCCGTGCAGGCCCAGGACGAGCGGGGCGCGCTGCTCGTGCTCCCCTTGTTGAACAGCCCGCTCACCTGCCGGTGGCAGCCCTTCCACGGCCGACCGATGCTGGGTGGCATGGTCGAGCACATGCCCTGGGCGTGGTCACCGACCTTCCGCGAACAGGTCCAGGACAACGCCATGCTCATGGCGCTCTACGCCCTCGGACGCGGAAAGCGCATGAGCGTGCCGGTGTTCGAAGAGGACCTGGCCAGCCTTCGCGCGGCGGGCTTCGACACCGTGGTGCTGGACCAGGACGCCTGGCGCTGGCTCGCGATGATGCCCGGCAGCGACGTGACCCTCCCCGTGGAGCGGCTGGTCACCCAGGCCCTCGGTGATCCCATCTTCTCCGACGCCTCCGGCGCGGTCTGGCGGCTCCCCACCACGGGGCGTCCGGGCACGCCTCCACCGCCCGCCATGGACCTCCCGCCACCATGAGGGTGGCCCTGGTCTGCTCGGCCCATGGATTCGGGCACCTCACCCGGCAGCTGGCCCTCGCGGAGGGCTTGCTCGCTCGCGGTCACGAGCCGGTGGTGTTCAGCGCTGCACCCGACGAGGTGCTGGACGACTACCTGCCGGGGGTCGCCCGAGCTCCCTGGCGCGCCGACGTGGGCCTGGTGCAGGCCGACAGCCTCACCGAAGACCCCCCGGCCACGGCCCTTGCGGTCGCCTCGTGCTGCACCGAAGCGCGGGTCGACGCCCTCAGCGACCAGCTGCGCGCCTTCGATCGGGTGGTCGTCGACATCGCGCCGGCGGCGCTGGAGGCCGCGCGCCGCGCGGACGTGCCGGCCTTGGCGGTCGGCAACTTCGACTGGCCCTGGATCTACCGGCACTACCCGGCCCTGCGGGAGACTGCCGCACGCCTCAGCGCCTGGCAGGCCGGCCACCGAGCGCTCCAGCTGCGGCCGGGGCCGGACCTCACCGGCTTCGCCCACGTGGTCGAAGGGGGGCTGCTGGGCCGGTCGCGCCCAGCGGTGCGGGTCGCGGACCGTGCCGTGCTCGTCTCCTTCGGCGGGCTCGGGCTCGCGGACATCGACGCGCGCCTGCCGCGGCTCGACGGCGTGACCTGGGTGCTGGCGGCGCCGATGCCCCGCCTCGAGCGGCCGGACGTACGCTTCGCCGAGGGGGTGAGCTACCCGGCCCTCGTCGCCGGCGCCGACGCCGTGCTCACGAAGCCCGGCTACGGCATCCACGCCGAGACGGCGCTCGCCGGGACCCCCGTGGTGTACCTCGACCGTGGCGCCTTTCCCGAGGCGCCGTACCTCGAGCGGGCCATGGCCGCGCGCGGCGACGAGAAGCTGACGAGCTCCGTGGCGGACGCGCTCTCGGCTGTCTGGACGCGACCCCGTCCCCCCAGGCGTCCGGTGGACGGCACGCTGGACCGGCTGGTGGCCGCGCTCGGATAGGGACCCGCCCCGGATCGCTCAGCGCAAGCGCCAGATCCCTGGACGCTCGGGCGGCCCGAGCGCCTGCTCCACCGCCACCGCCACGTCCGCACGATCCCCGAAGCGGTCGTACACGACCAGGGTGCGGAAGCCCGCCGCAGCGAGATCGGCCGCGAGGGTCGCATCGGGGGCGGCCCCTTCGGCCACCGCCGTCACCCGGCGCTGCAAGGCGTCCAGGTCACGACGGAACCAGAGCGGCTCCATCAGGACCTGCCCGTGCACGGTCTGCAGCGACAGGGCAGTCCGTCCGCGCATGCCCAACAGGTCGACGGCGGGACCCTCGACCGCCAGAGAGGCGCCAGGGATCGTCGCCGAGCTCGCGAAGGTGGTCGCCTCGAACATCGCCTGCCAGGTCAGCGCGGTGGAGAGGACGAGCAGGCCTCCGGTGAGACGGCGCCACCGGAAACGATCCAGGCCCAGAGCGAGGGCGACCGCCAACAGGGGCAACACCAGCAGCGTGGCCCGAACGGGGTGGTGCAGACGCGCCGCCTCGGGCAGGAGCCACGCCACCCAGGCCCAGGGGCCCACGCCGAGAGACTCGCCGAGCGCCCACGTGGGCTCCGGCCCCACGCAGATCGCGAGCCCCACCGCAGCCGCGAGCAACCAGCGGCCGCCGCCTCGGAGCCCCAACAACGCCACCGGCACGATCAGCGGGTGCAGTCGAAAGCGGGCCGGGACGCCGTCGTGCCCCCACAACGCCGACAACGGGAGCGCCGTGTAGCCGGCCGCCGGACGGTCCCGGGGCACCTCGCCGAGGCCCTCGAGCAGCCACCCGACGTAGGGGGCCACGAGCGCAGCGCCGGTGCCCACCGCGACCGCGAGGACCCGCGGGTTCCTCACCAACGGCAGACCGACCACCACGAGCGCCAGGCCGTGCCAGGCGTAGGCGACCCCCTGCAGCGCGGCGAAGGCGCCGGCCAACACGCCGTCGCGCCAGGAGCGTGCCCTCACCAGGAACACCAGCGAGAGCACGCCCGGCCAGGCCACCAGGCTCGAGGGGCGGCCCCCCGCGACCTCGTGGAGGAGCACGGGACTCGCGGCGACGAGGCACGCCGCGCTCGCCGAAGCGAGCGGTGAGGCCCCGGCGACCAGCGCGAGGGCGTAGGCGGCCATCAAGAGCGCCACGACGTGGCCGAGCTGCACCGCGTTCCACGCCCCGACGCTCGGCTCCCCGAACACCCCGGCGTAGAGCGCCATGTCGAGCGGGTTGGGGATGACCGGCGCGAGGCTCGCCACGCCGTGCGGGTAGCTCAGCAGGCTGGAGAGCTCACGCGGCTGGGCGAAGGCCCACCAGAGCCACCAGCCGCCGTTGAAGTCGCCGTTCAGGAAGGGATCGGCTGGCCCCCAGAGGCCACTCGTGAGGCTCGGAAGCACCTCCCGGAGGCCCACGCCGAGCACGGCCACCGGAAGCAGGCCGCCCAGGAGCCGACCGAGGGTGGGGCTCACGCGTCGTCCGGCTCCACGGTGTCGAGATCCGCCTCGACGATGTCCTCGATGCCGAGGTTGGAGATGTAGGCCTGGAGCGCCCGGTGGGCCTGCTCCAGCTTGCTCGGATCGAGGTCCACGGGGTCGGGGGTGCGCTCACCCCGGAGCACCTCGCCCAACAGGCCGTCGGCCACGCGCAGCTGCTGGCCGAGGGCCGAGAGCAGGGCCTCCCGGAAGGCTCGCCCCGACTCGTCCCGGAGGGCGTGGAACGCCTTCGGCCGCATCTGGAAGATCCAGCCGTCGCTGGCAGCGAGGCAGGACGCGGTGCGGCTGCTACCGGAGACCACCGCCGTGCCGAACAACGCGCCGGGGCCCAGGCGGACGAGCGTGCGCGCGTTCTGGCGCCCCACGTTTCGCACGACGTCGACCTGCCCCTGAGCGACCAGGTAGAGCCCGTCCGCCTTCTCGCCCTCCAGGAACAGCAGCTCGCCTTCGCGCACCTGGCGCGGCGTGAACGCCGTCAGGATGCGGCCGAGGTGCTGATCCGTGCACCTGTCGAGGCTCGGCAGCGTGCGCAGCACGGGCGCGAGCGTCGGCGCGTCGCCGCTGGGGCTCTCGGAGAAGCGGCGGAACAGCTTCGCGACGGCCGACGGCTCGGACCTGGACGGGCTCGGCTGGTCACCGTCGACCAGCCGTGCGATGCGTGCGTCGGCCGCGCGCACCCGGCGCACCATGACGCGGAGCGCGCTGCGGAGGAGCGCGTCGTAGACCTCGCTGTGCTCGTGGCGCAGGAGGCGGAGCCAGGAAGACGGCAGCACGAGCAGGCGCGTGTCCTCGGCGGCCACGACCGAGGCCGTGCGCGCGGTGCCCGGGAGGAACGCAGCGGCTTCGCCCACCAGCTCGCCGGCGCGCACCAAGCCGACCTCCTCGTCCTCGTTCACCCGGATGCTCAGCGCACCGGTGTGCACGACGCACAGCTCGATGGCGGGCTCTCCTTCGCGCCAGAGCACCTCGCCGCGGGCGAGCTGCCGCTCGGACCAGGCGTTCGCCGAGTCGAGGATCCTGGCCGCGGTGATGGTGCGGAAGAGCGGGAGGCTCTGCAGCGCCTCGGCGATGCGCTCGGCGTTCGACGGCATGCGAGCATGAAAGCACACTCGCCATGCGACCTGCCCGCACCATCGCCGAGCTCACCCTCGTCGCCATCGTGGCGACGTGGGTCCGCTGCTCGTGGCTGCCGCTGGAGCGGCACCGGTTCGACGGCCACGAAGCCGACTACCTGGCCGCGTTCCAGGGCGCCGTGCTCGAGCCGTCGACCCGCCACATGCCCCTGCTGGCCGGGGCCTACCGAGGCCTCGGTCGGCTCACCGAGGCGCCGGACGCGCTGCTGGCCGTGAACCTCGCCGCGGGCGTGGTCACCGCGGTCGCCGGGGCCACCCTCGCCCGGCGCGGGCGCCTCGCCACCGGGCTGCTCCTCGCCCTGAGCCCCACGCTGGTGTTCTGGTCGGCCAACGCGTACCACGTGGCCATCCCCCTGGCGCTCACCGTGGTGGGCGCCGCGGTGGGGGGGTGGTGGGGCGCCGCCCTCTTCGCCCTGGGCGCGGCGAACCGTCTCGAGCTCGCGCTCCTGGCGCCGGCGGTGGCCTGCCTGGGTGGGTGGCGGGTCGCGGTCGGCGCGGTCGGCGCGCTCGCGGGCTGGCCGCTCCTGGACAGCGCTCCCGCGCTCACACCCCTCGCCACGGCGTTGCCCGTGAACCTGCAGCTCCCCGACTTCCTCGGTGCGCTCGGCACCCCCTGGGGCCTGCTGCTGGTGGCCGCCAGCGTGCGACGACGAAGCCTCCCCCTGCTGGCCGCGACGGCATGGGTCCACGTCGTGGGCTCCTGCTTCGACGACTACGGCACGCGCCACGCGCTGCTGGGCGCCGTCACCCTCGCGGTGCTGGTGGGGTCCAGCGAGCGCCGCTGGGTGGTGGCGGTCGCACTCGCCTGGTCCGCGTGGCAGACGCACCAGGTGGTGACCTGGTACTACGCACCCGACAGCGTGTTCCAGGCCACCGTGCCCGACCTGCCGGAGCC
>CAZSAT010000136.1:3779-17988 GCA_964604675.1 uncultured Enterobacterales bacterium | reverse complement strand
CGCTGCATATCCTTTAGCGCAAAAGCCAGCAAAATGGCTGATGCAGCTGCGATTAAATAAATATCCATTGCTTATTTGTATTGGAGCCTATTTCGCAATTTTCTATTATAAATAGTAGTGATTTCACGTTGCCCTTGTTGCGCTCTTAACATTTTTGTAATTGTCTGATTTGGGAACGCTTTTTTGGCAGATTCGTTAATGTCATTGATAACTTTTTTGGGTTGTAAAGTGCAGAATTGTTCAATGATGCGCTGGTCATTGGCATCAGGATGATTATTGAAAAAATAAGCAAAACTATCTAATAATGGCAATTGGTAGCTATTTTGATTTTTCCCCCATGTCGCACTTAGTACATTGAGAGCGCGGTTTAGTATTGGCGCACCAAAATTATCATGCACCCATTGAATAGATCCGATATCGCCTATGCTGTCGTGCTTGTGAGATCCGATTTTCAAGCCGGCACCGTTCAATATATTTTGTATATGTATCGCTTCAGAATCACCAGCAACCACTTTGGCGTTGAAATCGGTCAACCGTCCTAGATTCCCGCGTTTTTCATTGTTCAATTGTCTAAATCTGACTGACTCTAAAGCCTGCGTTAAGCCATATTCGATAAACGATAGTATGGTTTCATGACCTAATAGCCTACAGGCTTCTAATCTATGTTGACCGTCAACAAGATAAATTTCGCCAGTTTGCCTTATATTGCAAGTGACCGCTTGTAATTGAAATATATTGAAATTTTCGACTATCTGTTTAACACGCGCCGGCATTAATTTGGGTTGATACCCACCATTAGAAATTCTATCTATCTGGATAGAATCAATGCGTATGCGTTTCATATGTACTTTGTCATTTGAATCCGAATTAAAATCTAGCATGCTTACTCCTTTTACATGGTTTTTTAAGATTTCCTTTTTGACCACTGATTTTTTGTAATTTCCTAGGAGTGCAAAACATCAGTTTTTTGCCCCCCCTTTTTTGGCCACCTTATTTACAACACCGCGCGATACTCTTAGTTCTTTTGCTATCGCTCTAATGCTTTGGCCCAGTTCAATCATTCTGTCTATGCGTTCTATATCCACTTCAACAGTGGGCCGGCCTATTTGCTTGCCCCTGCGCTTTGCAGCTGCCATGCCTGCTTTGACACGTTCACTGATTAGTTCTAATTCAAATTCAGCCAATGAACCCAGCAAGTTGAGCATTAGCCGCCCTAGCGGTGTTGTTGTATCGAATTGTTCTCGCACTGAATGGAAACCGACTTCCAGCAGTTCCCATGAATGTAATGTCAGGTGCATGTCGCGCACTGATCTAAAGGCACGGTCTAGTTTGAAAACAATCACGCCCTTAAATTGTTTTTTGGCTGCATCATCTAGCAGCTGCCGCCATTGATCGCGCTGGTTATGGTCACGGGCGCTGGCGTAATCGACATATTCATGAACAATGTCATGCCTGTTTAGCTGCGCCCAGTCGCGTATTGCTATCAGCTGCGTTTCTGGTTTCTGATCCTTATCATCAGTACTTACCCTGGCGTATGCTGCAAATCTCATTAGGCGATTGGCTCTCTTACATCACTTTGCCGGCCTAGCTTTGCGTTAATTAAACTAATCCGTGCTTCCTGATGGGTTCTTGTATAAAGCCAGATAAGCCCCTGATACCAAACGGCATATGGTTTGGTACGGCCTGCGGTGTAGGTGATGCCCGCCCACCGTTCTGGCATTAGATGTAATTCTGATGGCGGGATATTTACTAACAAGTTTTCGCTCAAACTTATATCAACCATTTTCAATATCCTTTTTTGATTGCTTTGCCCCCGTGCGGCGTTCATAGCGTTTAATATCTTTATCTATTCGGGCCTTATCCCATGCAGCCCAGAATTCTTTTTTTTCGGTTTTTGTTGCCATATATTCAGTACCTTTTAATTGTTCAGTTGTAAGAAACGGCCCTATCAATTCTGGTTCTATACGGTTGGCCATACGTCAACCTCATAGAATAATTCGTCATAATCCTGATTCATTTTTCTGCGTGATCGAATTGCAAATGTCATGTTCATAGCTTCAGTGATATTGGCAGCGTCAACATGGTCAATTAGCGTCAGCTGGAACATAAAACGCTGCACAAAATCCGGCGTGGTGCCCTCTTTTAGCATGTGTGCAATTTCGATTTCTGGGTCAATGTAATGGATGCCCATTGCGTATCTCCCTCCTGAAATCAATAACCGCGGTTCCCTGCTCCTTATAGATCAAGAACGGCCCATAGGTGCTGGTTAATCGTGGCAGGTAGTTTTCCTTTGCTGTTTTGACTGCTATGCCCGCTAGATGGCATGCACTGTTTACCGTATCGTCTAGTTCCCTGGGTGCTGACTGATACAGCATTGCCATTAGTGCTCCTTTGAAATCCTCATATAGAATCATTGCCCCCTTGTTAGGTTTTTCTATAAAGAATCCATCATCGCCAGTTGGGTAATATCTCTCTCCCCCCCCCTCCCTCTCTCTCTCTCTCTCTCTCTCAATGGATACGCGCGCACGCGCGTGATTGCCATTACGCCTTGCCATTGTTTACCCCTAGCAAAATATTGCTGCGTTCTTTTAGCCAGCGATCTAATTCAATTGGCTCAATTAACCAACCGCGCTTTGGGCCGCGCCTGATGGCCTTTAGCTCATTGAATTTAATTGCCCGCTCTATGGTGTTGCGGCTTAGATGCGTCACCCGCGCCGCGTCACTAACCATTAGATACTCAGTCATGATGCGTACTCCCCCCGCATTGAAAATGTGATTAATTATTTACATTACATAATTATTTCACGTCAATAGGGGTGGTGTTTAGTGGGTAATTGTGTAAAATCGAGAATAATTTTCGACTGGGTGTATGCAACATTGCTGACAAATGAGCAATCAATTTTGCTGGGAAATGCTATAAAAGCATTTAGAACGGCGCGAAATCTAACCCAGCGCGATCTAGCACGCGCCGGCACGATTTCATTTAACCAGGTGTATTTATTGGAAGCTGGAAAAGCTCCCAACGTCAGGCAGCTGACGTTATCCACAATCAGCAATGCAATGCAGCTGACTGATGGTGAAGCAGCGCATTTGATGCGCATTGCCGGTTTCGATACGGCCAATGCTGACTATGTTGCCCTTAGTACTGACGAATCAAAACTCATTGAGCAGCTGCGCGAACTAGGGCCGGATGTAGCTGCCGTTATTTATGATTCAGTAGAGGGCATGGTTTTGAATAGGAACGCCCGCCGCAGTTAATCATCTGCCCATAGTTGCCGCGGCAGCGGTGACATTACCCGCGTTTGACTGAACCGCAAAGTGCCCACTACTGTTGACTGGGCTAGATAGCTGAACCCGTTGTTTTCATTGATCCTGAAAACCTTTGGGTAGTCATCGTTTATGTGGGTTGCCGGTACATCCTCTAGCCACTGCGGGTAATTCACAAAATCCATTTCCAAAAGAAACGTAACACGGTGCTGGAGTTTTTTCCCGCTTGTGATATTTTCACTGGCCCTTGCTGCCCCACGTACAGCAGCTGTTAGATATACGCTGGCATCTTCATTGCAGAACCTATACGAGTCGATGATTTCTGCTTCAGTATCATCTAGCCGATAGAACGGCGTTTGGTTTCTAACCATCAACCGGTCGACTTCATCCTGCCTTAGATGCCCAGCTGCAACCCAAACTTGATGCCACGGTATATGAAGAAACCCGCCAATATTTGTGCATTGGCGTGGCGTGGGTATCCATTGCCCAGCCTTGAGCCTGGTTACATAGGCTTTGGGAAACCCGCAATAATCAGCCAATTTGACATAGCTTTTGCGCTGCTCTTTCATATGCTGATCTATGTATCCAGCTAGATATGTTTTGTTACCTTGTTTATTTTTTTTGCTTACCATGTTATATTCTCCCATTAAATATGACGTGTATTTACTCAGCTTGGGTAGTATACACATTGTGTACCAGATTGGTATACATTTAGTGACTAGTATGGCAAATGACGAAAATGTAGTGATGCTTTTCAATTACCCAGTACGCAAACTGGTGGTGATGGGTAGTAATATGCGCCATACTGAAGCCTATGAACTAACGACTGCAGAATCTGAAATAATAGATGGGATAATATGCGGAATGGAAAAACGGCGGCAGATCAAAACGCATCCAGCCTGATTGGTTTGCTTATACGTACGCATAGAGTGCATGCCAATATGAGTTTGCGCCAACTAAGTGCGGCTTCAGGCGTTGCAGCTGGTTCATTGAGCCAGATCGAACGCGGCTATTACACCCCGCATATCAGTTCTATTAAAGCAATTGCCCATGCGCTCAAACTAGGTAAGATGGCACGGGCATCGCTCATTGAAGCTGCTAACCGCCCTGAGTTATAGCCCTTGAATTTTCTGCATATAGCCCATCAGGGTTTTATTATTTTCGTCAGTGTTCAAATCTGCATAGCGATCTAAAAGCATTTGTTCTTGACCTGGTTCATGGCGCAATTGCCGACTCACAAATTGTATTGGCATATGGCCTATGATTTTGGTTGCATATGATCTGCGCCCGCCGTGGGTATTTCTGCCCTTGATATAAATGCCTAGCCGCTTATCCTGGGCGCGTGCATAATCTTCCAGCTGATGCGGTATGCGTGGTGCGCCCATGCGCGTTGGGAATACGAAACCCTCAGGCGGTATATCGCCATCAGTCTGAGGCCGCAGCCTGAGCATTTCTAGGATTTTTTCGGCTTTGGGATGGAGTGCCCAATCATCTACATGGTTGCAGCGCATGCGGTCTATGCGCCATGCGTTTTTCTGATCTAGGAATACCTGATTAAGTTCAGGGCCAAAGTAAACATATGCTGGCCCCTTATCTCCCTTTGGCCGGTCTATGGTATTGGCTGCTTTGGAGTTTACTTTTTGTTCAACCTTGATGTAGCCAAGTTGCCCGTTTTGCATAAAGGTTATGTGCTTCCATTGCAGTGCGCATATTTCCCCTACCCGCAAACCAGCCAGAAACCCTACTTGGCGCATGCGTGAATGGTAAACATCCGTATGATATTCGCCACTTTTATACAGCTGGCGTGCGCCTGCCCCCACTCCGAAATTTTGCTGGGCATCTTTTGGCACTTCATTCACGATCATGTTTATTTCTGCGTCAGTGTAATAAAGCAATGGGTGTTTTTCGCGTGGGCTGCTGAAAAGTTTCTTATATGCGATCTGGCCCATTTCGCTGGCGCTGAACGGGTTGACCAGCACTAGACCGTTCATACGTGCGCGGCGCATGACGTCCATCAGCCACCACATAGTTTGATCTATGGTGCGATTCTTTAAGTTTTCCTTATGCAGCATGGTGCGGTACGTATTTGCAATGCTTACTGTAACGTCACGCAATTTGAGTTTGGGAAATGCAGCTGCGAGTTTGCTGGCATAGTTATCATGGGTTTGCAATGTACTGGGGCTAAGCTGGTTTCTAGTTCTATCCTCACGGGCATAACGCAGGCTGGCTTCAGCCAGGGTTTCATTTTTGTTGCCTGCTTCACCACCATCTAGCATGCGGCGTTTGCGTTCAATTTCCCATGACGCATACGCCAGTTCTTTAGTTTCAGCCCACTGGCCACGGAAACGCTTTTTGCCAGTTGGAAATTCTGCCCATTTGAATAGGCAGTAACCTTTGTTGCTATCTTCTAGGAATGTACCTTGCCCCCAGTGCGTGTTTCGTGTTCTAATCCGCCTATTATGTACCATAATTTACGACTCCCATCGCGAAATTATTATGACTGTATCACATTGAAATGTTGCATACAACATAAATTAGTACATAAATTAGTACACATAGGGGGGGCTAAATGACTACGAAGCAGTCTATAGACTTGGAGAGAATAATTGACGGTGATGGGCATATTATATAGTTTTAGGTCAATTTTACCTCTATTTTTTTTGCTCTCCATCAGATAACGACCATGTGTATGGTGCATCCAGTGCAATTCAGTGCAATCTAGTGCAATAAAGGTGAGAAAAAACGAATTAGTACATAAATTAGTACACGTTTTCACCCCCTTGAATATTTCTCTAATCAGTTCATAGTTAATTTTGTAAGCATTACCAGTCGTGCTTACGTGGGCCGGTTGTACTCCCATCGCCGGCCCATTTTTATTTTCTCCTTTTGAATACCCTAGTAGCTCCCTGCCGCCTGCGCCGGAATCGAACCCCGTCATTTGAAATGACCATTGCAACAACCCCCAGCGGTATGCGGCGTGCATCAGGTTTGCGGCTGCTGGCCGTCAGCACTTTAAATGTCTGGCGCGGTTTGCCTGATTTGCTAGCACGTATGGCACGCGATTTGCCGTCACTTAGATCAACAAACCAGCGCGTGAATCCATCAACAAACGTAACTTTGTCAGGGTATTTGCCTGCCCTGATCCTAACGTCAGTATCTTTGCCAGGCAGTCGGAATTTCTTTTTGGCTGGTTTCGGCTTTGGGGTAACCGTTGATCGCGTTCTCAAAGGCGGTTTGCTTTTTGGCGGTGGCGGATCATCCTTTACGGTTTTTTTCCTAGGTGGCACGCCATCGCTTTTAGGTGGCGGTTGCTTTGCTGGTTCTAGTTTTTCGGCTGATGGTGCCGGTTTTGGCCGTGGCTGCACTTTCATTGATTCAGCTGGTCGCAGCCTTGTTTTTTCCTGTATTGCTGGTTTAGTTCCTGGCGTTGCTGCTGGATCAGGTTCTCTAGTCTGCCATGCTGGAATTGGCTTTGTTTTCCTTTTCGTATCTTGGCGCGGTGCAATACGGGTGCTGGTATCAGGTCGCGAACGCGTGCCAGTTTTGCCGCCAGTTTTCCCGCCAGTTTTGCCTGCGGGCGTTGGTTTTCGATTGATGCCTGGTTTTCCATTCGGTTTCGTTTTTTCGCCGGTTCCGGTTTCACTTTCACGCGTTCTGCGTGCTGATTCGGCTTTTGCCTGCGCTTTGGCTTTATCGGCTTCAGCTGCTCTTTCTCGTGCTGTTTCTTTTTGTTTGCGGGCGCGTTCTTTTGCTGCTTCGGCTTTTGCCTGCGCTTTGGCTTTATCGGCTTCAGCTGCTTTTTCTCGTGCTGTTTCTTTTTGTTTGCGGGCGCGTTCTTTTGCTGCTTCCCTTGCCTTTGCTTCAGCTGCTTTTTGCTGCGCTGCTGCCCGTCTTGCTTTAGCTAGTGCGCGTGCCCTATCTCGTTTGGCTTTGATCGCAGCTGCTTTTTTTGCATCAGCTGCTAGTTTGGCTGCTGCCGCGCGTTTTTTTCGTGCTGCTTCAGCTGCTTTTTTGAATCGTGCTTTACGGGTTTTGACGCGTGTTTTCTTATCTAGGTATTTTTTTATATCCCTGAATAGTGCTTCAGTATCTGCCGCGCGTTTGTCGCGCTTATCTCTTTTTTTCTTATCGGTTTTTTTGTCTTTTTTAGGC
This sequence comes from uncultured Enterobacterales bacterium, assembly GCA_964604675.1. Taxonomy (GTDB): domain Bacteria; phylum Myxococcota_A; class UBA796; order UBA796; family CAJQPC01; genus CAZSAT01. The sequence goes on along the minus strand of CAZSAT010000136.1, from coordinate 10,569 downwards.
GGTGCTTTTTTTGTATCTTTTTTCGGCGTGCGCTTTGGTACTGGTTTGACCGGTGCCTTAGTTGCCATTTGGGGTGCGTTTGGTGCTAACCCCTTAGCCAAGTTGCCCAGATTGGCTACGCCATCAGCGTTACTGCGCAGGAAATTGGCACGCCCTGCAATCACTTTTTTTGCATCAGCTGGAGATTTGACCGCCAATTTGTCAGCGCGGTTGGCTAGCGATAGTACAGTACCTTTATTTAAACTTCTGGCTGTACTACCCAGCAGTGGCACTATTATCAGCATATCCATTGCCATATTCGCGCTGCGCTGCGCATCAGACATTTTGTGCCAGTCTTTCAGCCATAACCCTGGCGTAACGCTGGCAGCTACTTTTTTCGCATTCGGTATTATCAGTTGCGATTCGCGCTTGGTAGTAACTTTGCTTAGTTCCTCAGCTGCCTGCCGTTGTGCTTTTGCTAGCTGCTGAAACTTTCGTAAATTGCCCTCTTTTTGCGCCTGGTCCCGTGCCTTGCGTAACTCATTTGCCTGCCGTTCCAGTGCTGCTGCTGCTGGTGGTGCTTTGCGTGGTTCCATAGCGGCTATGGTTTGCTTAAAGCCGGTTTCTATGCTTTGGCGTGATTGCCTTGTAGCTTGCTGGCGTTCCCTTTTCTGTGCTTCGACTAAACGCCGGCTTAGTTCAATAAACTTCGACTGGTCATTGCGGCGTTTTGCATCGCGTATCTGTTTTGTTAATTCTGAAGTTTCCAATTTGCCGGCTGATCCTGGTGCAAATATGCGTACATCTGCCATTAGAAGTTCCTCCTTAATATGCCAATGAATGACATGCTTAGCATGATGACAAACGTGCCCCCGAATATGGTGACAAGTGCCCAGCGCACCAGCTGCAAATTGCCATCCTGCAGGAAGTTGTAATTAAAGGTGGCCCAGTTTGGCAGCGTGGTTGTAAAGAAACTGATGACAATACGCATTGAACCTACAAAGCCACCGCCCTGGCTGATCTGGTCAACATTCCACGCGGTTGCATTGTTCATGGTCACGCCATCGCTGGCCGTTATGAACACTGCATCACCCACATTGCCCCAGAATGTGAAAATTGCCAGCGTACTAAAGAAGAAAACCCAAGATTTACTTGTCATGCGCTACTCTCCCAGAAACGTGGTACTAGGAAGCTGACACTTATACCTAACACCGCCATCATGACCAATATGACATTGGGCAGCGGTGACAAGCTCACAACAATGCCAGCTGTAAGCATTGCAGCCACCATGCCCACTGCCGGTATGCGCGACAATAACAACGCTGCACCGCCCATGAATAATGCGAGCGTTGCGGCTATGATGGCTGCACCTAGCTGCAATGGCAGCCCGCCCGCTTCAAATGATGGCTGAATCACGGACATGGGCCACCGGTAGGTATCGGTTTTGGTAAACGCATCAGCAACGGGGCTGGCAACCGAACCGCCAAATGAAGTGCCCCACGGATCGGGGGTTGTTTCCCCTACCCGTGGTGCCACGTTGTTATTGGTTACTAACGGTTCTAGCGTTGCGGCCACCGTGGTGGCATTGCTGTTCAACGTAATGCTGGCTGTTCTGCCGTTGCCTGATTCATCAAGAATGGAATAAACCCACCTATGATTGTTAGCAGCTGCACCAGATTGCGTTTTAGTCAGCGTCAGCGGGGTAAAGCTCAAATCAACCGCATTGTCAGCATCATTGCTGCTTGTCCCCACTTCGATACGCCTTAAACTGCGTATGCCATCGCTGGAACGACTGGCAATCACCAATGGTGCTGAAACCGTGGTCATACCCACGCTGCTGGTTGCACTGCCAATGCTAACGCCATCAACACTCAAGGTTGCTCTATTTGATGCAAAATCCAATTGCAGATCATGGGGCAGTTCATCAGTCAAACTGGTTGAACCTACAATGGTCATTTGGCCGGTTGTTACTGAATTAACCCTAAATGTTCTATCGCGTGCAGTGTTGACCACGTCCATAGCACCAGACCAAGTGCCCCCACTTGGGCTGGTATCGTACGTGAGTGCGCCCCCTGCTAGCACGTTGGAATTCTCATAGCCCCAGCGGTTTACCGAATCCCCAGCATTGTTATTAGTGATTGCAACACCGTATTGCGTGCTAGCACTTAATGATATTGCTGGGCTGAATGTGGCAGTTTTGTAACTGAACGTGCCGCTTGTCCCCAGATCAATAGGTGCCGTGCTGCCCACCAAACCTGATGCTAGTGGTGCGCCACCGCCATCCACACTGTAGATACCAACGATGAATTGCGTACCACTGCCGCTGATATAGCGTACATATATATCAATGCTAGTGACGTTTAAGGAGTCGCCCGTTGTGAAAGTTTGGCCGAGAATATCACCTGATGCGCTCAAATTTTGTTCGGTATCCTGCTGGTCCTGATCGACCGGCGTTGTGCTGCTTTCGGTATTCATGTCAGCAAACGCATACCCGCTGCTGTTGATGCCCATTGTGTACGCAGTACCCAAACTCACAATGTGGGTAGAACTGCCATTGGTCACGGTTACGCTGCTAGCTTTAATGTGCAGCTGGTTTGATGGATTTAGGCTCGAATCATATGCAACCGTTGCTATGTCAGCTGCCCGCCCGAATACGCCGACCATATCCATAGGCGCGGTTGTAATGCCCATGCGCAGATTGAAATCTGACGTGAAGTTATTAGCCAAAGCCGTCATGGGCAGCCACGCGCATGCATCACTTGTATCAGTTGCAGTCAAAAAGCTGGCAACCGGAAACGTGGTGCCCTGCTGAACCCTGTAGTCACTGGCATCCGTGTTCATAAAATTGCCATCAATTAGCGATTGTGCATTAACTTCAGCGCATGCCAAACCCGTGTATGTGCTGCCGGTTGTGTTCTTGACTGATACCGGCACGCGGTTCGGATAATGATTTGCGCTGGTGTATGCAGTGGCAATCATTGAACCGGCAATGATCGTCAGCATGCTAGCTAGCACTAAAGCCATAATGGTGCGTTCTTTACGTTTAGACCATTTCATATGTCCAACCGCCCCGTAATTTTCATAAAGCCCAGCAAGGTGACCACAACCGCCAGCAATATCGAAGCAGCCCACGGCAGGAAACCTTGCGATACGAACAGCGGCATGCCTATAACGAATACACCGACAAAACCCAGCAACCCGCCCAGCGTTCCCATGTGATAGGCAGCAAAGCCGACTACAACCATGAATATGACAATCATGAATATGGCACGCAGCGCGACTGAACCAATGCCCATATCCTGCGATAACGAATCAAAGCCGCCTTGAATCCATACCGTGTCTGCGTACCTGTCCTGCGAATTGGTAGCAAACTGCCCTGGCAGTGGCACTGGGGTTGGGAACGTGGCAGGCAGTGAGCTAATCAGCTGTATGCCGGCAACCATCCTGAATAGCTCAGGAATTGCCAGCGGGAAATACTGCGCACCCGTATCGCTCAATACATCAGGGTCACTGCTTATCATGGTCACGGCCCATGCCGCTTCAAGATCGCGTGCAATGTCCATAACCTTGTTAGCTAATGCCACTTCATTGGTATTGGCCAGCTGATCTGCAGTGAACGCGGTGCTAGTCAAACTTTGTGTATCTGCCGGAATAGTTGACCATACGACTGGGTTGCCTATGATGCGGCTGGTAAAGGTTGTTGGCCCCCAGCTAGCCCAGTCCCCGTCACTATTGGTCAAACCCTTTTCCAAGGTTTGTGCTGCGCTCAGATACACACTTGCTACACCCTGGTTGAACCCAGATTGGTTGAACGGGTATGGCCGGTTCATTGCTATAACGTCAGTGCCATCTAGCAGCTGCACAAAAAATGCTTCATCCGCCATGAAATCAGTAGGTATGGTTGCGTATTGGATATCGTATTCAGTCAGCACCAGCAGATCGCCTTTTTCCAGCGTATTGGTAAATGCAGAAACGCCGGTAATCAAATCACTGTTATCAGGCTGCGCGATTGCATAGGCGCTGGTTATGGGAATCATCAAACCCAGCAGCATTGGCAGCAGCCCCCAAAATAATCTAGGCACGCGCATGGGTTGCCCCCATAACTGCCCAGAATAAGGGCGCGAGCGTGCCAGGCCACCAGAAATAATGATCCAGGGTGCAAAGCATAAGTGCCGGCAATACCAGCATTAAGCCGTTGTGTTTACGTATGGCATACAGTACCGAACCCCCCGCAAGGCCCAGCCATGCAATTGCAGCCGGCCAGCCTGCGTTGTACGCAATCTGAACGGGTGCATTATGGAAAAATAACCACCCACTCTCCTGCCCTAGCAAACCGTTAGGCACCATGCCCGCATTGAGCCTGCCGCCTATGTCTGCAACATGATCGCTCTGCATGCGCAGTCCTGCGGCAATGTCACTATTCAGCAGACCGATGGCCAGTACCGTTACCAGCATTATGGCTAGTTTGAGGTTATTGCGCTGGAATGCGTAAACAAAAAAACTAAAGGCCACGACAATCAGTGCAAGGCGGCTGCCCGTCATCATCACGCCAAATGCCAGCGGCAGTGCTGCAAGTGCGTACCAATCAAATGGCCACTGATCCTGCGTTGGTTTGCGCGTCAGTAGAAATGCTATGCCCAGTGTCAGCAACCCAGCTGCATGATTATCATTAGCCATGAATCCCTTGAGCCGTATTGGATCGCTGGCAAATTCGATAAACATAGAACCCAGCAGTGCAAAGGCCAGCGGCACTATGCCCCAGAGTATCTGCGGCCACCTACGCGCCGCATAGAACGCGACAACGGCAAATACCCACCAGCTGAACAGCACCGTGGTTGTTATCTGATACAGCGGCGATGCGGTCATCATGGTGAAAAACAAACCACCAGTAATGACGGCCATTGCCGTGGTGCATGCTATGTTGTCGCGCTTTATCGCCTGATAGACCATGCTTTGACCTCATTCGATACGGCGATAGGTTCCAACCATGCGGCCTGATCCAGTGGCAGCCATAACGCTAGGCGGTCACGCCCGTCCCCTGGTGCCTTGTAAATCTGGCCCCAGTCAGCTGGCCAATGCCGGTTGATGACAACGTGGGATGCATCCAATCGCTGTATGGCTGCTGCAACATCACAATCAGCAACCCAATTGAATATGCACCTAACGTCCTGATCGCTTTGCGTAAATGCACGCGGCGGTTCATGGGCAAACGTGTAATACACGCTTCTGCCCGTCAAACCCTGATACCAAGTGCCCTCACCAAAATTGCTGGTGATGATCGAACCTTTAGCTGGGTGCAGTTCAACAGCTGCCAATACTTTTTCTACATCAGGATTTACAAACGTGCTGTAGTCGCGCTGGGCATTAAAGGTCATGAGACTGCCAATAGCTATTGCAGCTGCAACCATGCCCAGTACACCTTTTTGCATTGCTATGGGTTTATCTGCCAAACGGTCACGCAGTTCAGCCACCCAGACTATGGGCATGAGCATTGAGCATAGGAACCGGCCACGGTACGTCAGATTGACTATGGTTTCGTCAAATGAATAGAACGGTGCCCAGAATCCCAGAAAAGCTATGGTAATGGCCATTGCGTGCCATTTGCGCTTCCATGCGTAAAAGCTGGTAACAAATGCAGCTGCTGCAACGTAATACCCGATATCCATGACCGTTTCACGCAAAAACAGTATTGGGCCAGGGTAACGGTAAATATCGCTGCCCACCTGCACTTGTGGATACCACGGCCATGCAAATGTTGCTAAGCCAATGCCAGCAATAACGGGGAATATCAGATCTGATTTCCTGAACCTATAGCGGGAATACAGTGCGATTGTCCAAACGGGCAATATGATTGCGCTGATCCCAGCTGCGGTGTGATTGGTCAATGCCAGCAGCGGCAGTGCCAGTGCGATGGTTATGCCGTATTTGCGGCGGCGCTTCGCTCTAGGATCAGCAATGCCCGCAACGCCCCACATAGCCAGCATGGTGAATCCAAAACCGATTAGCGGCAGCGCACCCGTGACGAACATTTCCGTGCTAAGCCAGCCGCCAACAGCGATGAACGCCGCCCCAGCTGCCCAGCCTTTTGAGAGATAACGCCCTGCAAGTAGATACGCTGCGGGGAGTGCTGGAACGACTGAGAATAGCGCCGACCATACTTTATAGCCCGCGTTGTCACCGAATAACGCCGTGAAAGGTACAAGCAGCCAGCCAGGGCCAAGGGGTAAACGAGTGAACGCGCTGTTCGTTTCTCCAATATTGAGTACATGATTTCTCCCTACTAGGTATGCACCACCATCAACCCCTAAATGGTTGGGGTCGATCAGTACAAGTGCTAACCGGATAAAGATTAAGGCGGCTGCCGCAATCAAAAAGAATGACGGCAACCGCCCCAAATTCAGAGCCGGATTTTTTAATCCGTGCGTTTGCAAAACGCTTACTCCTTATTTCTTAAGCTGTCCTTTGACGATATTGAAAGCTGGTGCCCCAATCATGGATGCGCCGGCCACAAGTATCACCGCAGCTGCCACTAGAGGTACCAAGTCTAAGGTACCTTGCGTGCCACCAAATGAACCTATGCCTGTAGTCGTTCCTGCGGTTACGTAGTTAGAAACGATTGTAGACATGAGCGAACCACCGATCACGAGAAAAATAACCCCGAGTATCAATGACGCGACTGCCGGCCCTATGTTGCCCCGTTGTTCGTATGCAAAAGTAGTCATGGCGTTACCCCTTTCCCCTGACCTGATTCGTTGTAGTACGTGCCGTCAGATAGCACGGCGGGCAATCGAAATCGCCCGTGTTAACGTCT
>CAZSAT010000136.1:0-3679 GCA_964604675.1 uncultured Enterobacterales bacterium | reverse complement strand
CCTACTTAATGCGGCAAAGCCGTAAACAGCTGCCGCCGCTAATGGAATTACAATGAGAAGTGCCCACATTTGGGTAAATCGTTCGACAATGCCCCCTGCCTGGGCATGGTTATTGGCCTGCGCCATAGTGTCGATAGCCGGAATAGCTGATCCGGCCAGCGCAATGCCTAAAAATAGTCCTATGCCAACTGCTATACGACTCATACCTACTACATGTAGTATGTTTTCGGGAAATTGAATAGTATCGTGTACGATACTATCGCGGCTGGTCTATATCTTTTATATATAAGAGAGATGGCTATCATGACCACAAACCGGCTGCTAGCACCACGTAACGCAATTGAGCGGGAACTTCACTACACCCGCATGGCGTTGGGTTTATCTAGTCTCAATTCACTCTACAAAATTATTGATGCCGCACCGCAGAACGCACGGCGATGGACAAACGGCACCCATGCACTAGGCGCACCCTATGGCATGCGGCTGCTGCACGTCATGCGATTACGCCAGGATGAAAAAGCACGCGGCATACCGCCTGAGCAATCACGATTTGCGGATATTACCTACGATTGGCAGGCCCATTGGTACTACCTTGAGAATGAAAACATTGACGGCGCCCGCCGCCATTATTCGATTGCAGACCGATACAAATGACATGGGGGTTTCATGGCTGAAGTAAAAATCTATAGATTCAATGTCGCTGGCAAATGGTCTACCAGCACCGGCATATTGAAAGATAAATACGTAGTAGACCACCGTAGCAAACAGGCCCATGCAGTAAGGCGCAGTGATTTCTTTGTACCCAATAAACCGGCTGTTGATGTTGATACACCCACTGATCTAAGCACATTGGAACCACCAGAGCCGCCGTATGACCAGCACCAGCGGGCCATAGTGGTTGAGGATCACTCTATCTTGCCTCTAACACCGTCTAAAGAGTCTCCGCCGCTGGAATTAGTGGAACGTATAGCAGATTTGGCCATTGCTACTACTGAACAAAAGGCACCGTTGGAAGCTGAAGCAAAGGACGGTAAAAACAGCGGGGCAATGCTTTGGTATCGAATACTGGCCGGCAGTTTTATGTTGCTGACCTTTGGCGGTCTGGGCATTGCAGCTGCAGTATGGTTTTTTAATTCTGGGCCAGGAGCAACGATTGCATCATGATGAAAATGCCAACCATAAAGCTACGTAAAACACCGAACCCAGTCGGCCCCATTTATGAACGGGTCATGGTCATTGCTCAACCCCATAGTTATATAGCTCAGGCACCACGCAGCGAACTGATACGGCTATTCGGATCAAAGGGCAGGTATCTGCCGGCAACCGGTGCAAGGTTGCTGCGCCTGATGTTCGCATTGGCAATCATGGCATCAGTCTGGGTGGTTGCGTTCATGGTGCTATCAATAACAATAGCTCTGGTATGGCGCATGACCTTTGCCTATGCTATTGGGCCGTCATTGCTGATTATGCTGTTTTTCGGTGCCATCGCGTATTTCAAGTGGTGGAAAAAGCTCGTGCCCTATTTCCATTTTTTGCAGCCGCTTTGGTTGCTGATGCGCGTGACCGATACATTTGAATATAAAACGGTGTATTCAGAAGTTGTGGACAATGAAAGTAACGAAGTTTATCAAATACCCGTTGATGTTCAGATCACAAACGAGAAACTAGAAACCCCAGAACTGGTGCCACTGGTGCCACGGGCATTGCTCGAAGAAGCCATGACGGGCACCGAACAGCCCACGGATAGGGGCATACAGCGTGCAGAATATTTATATCTGGCACTAAACCCCATAGATATTGTTACGTGGTTCAGGCGTGCCGGTGGTGGATTGGGCAAAGCTGATGCAATAGTCGGTGCCGGCTTTGTATTTGCCATGCTGCTGGCCATATTCCTATTTGTTCAGGCGCAAAGCCCCACTGATCTACCGCCCCCAGGAGTGTAAACAATGGCAGAAGAAATCAAAAAAGCTGACGAGAAACACCGCCCTAGCGCGGGTGATTACATAGGCCGGCCAATGGGCAACGGCGGCGGCAACAACCTTGCTGCACCACTGTTGCAAGTAACTCGTGATCGCCAGAACTGGATACCGCAAAGTTATTTCAGTGACGCGGAAATAGGCATGGCCAAACGGTTTTTGGCAAAGCAAATGGCACGGCATGGCCGCGTTAATCTTGAGCAGCTGATATTTCAGGCTGGCCAGCTGAACCGTGCCCGCGATGGCCTAAGCACGAATCAATACATTCAGGTTGCAACGGGTGAACAACGGCGGCTGGCTCTACTGGGCCAAAGCTGGTTCAACCGCATGGATCAGTCAGCACAAATGGCCCCTACTGACGGTGCCAAGTGATTGGCAGCCATTTGAGCAAAAGCACGCTGGCCAAGAGTAAGAATATTTCTTGGACGCCTGGCCCCACGGTTGGTGCAGGTGGCAACATAAAACAGCGCGATCAGGATTTAACAATCAGGCCGCCCAGTTTGCAGGAAAGTTTCACCCCTATGGCTATCATGCTGATGGGGCCACGCGGTCAGGGCAAAACACTGGCCATGACCACATTGGGCAGGCTGCTAACGTATGCCTACCGCGATGCTGGGTTTCATCACTGCCGCACGTTCTCGAACTACCCCAGCACGGCGGTTGATGTAGCTGACGGTTTCTTAGTGGATCGCCTGACTGATCCGCGTGACCGCAGTATCCATGACGGCATTTTATTGATAGATGAAGTACAAAGTTTGGGTGCTTCTACCAAGTGGAATAGCAATATCAATTTCGGGCTGAATCAGTTTCTAGTTCAGATACGTAAAGATAGATTGGAGATAGTCTTTACCACCCAGTACCCACGCGGATTAGATCGCGGTGTATTAGAACAAATAGACCTTTTTGTTGAGTGCCGCAAAATCGGTGACGGGTATGGCGTGGCTTTTGCAATACACGACTGGAAAGAGCAATTTACGCCCCCAAAACGTAAAAGACCGTGGCCACCGTTCTGGCATGAGGCAGACTGGTACCACGCATGGTTCGGCGTAAAAAACACCTACGGCCACTACCCTGAGCAGGCGCACATTATCCCACGATACTGGCAGGATACATTTGGCGATGCAACGCAGGAGGAATGGCGGCGGCTGGGCTATCAGCTGGAAGGTGTTAATACTGATGATGATGACATAATCGGGCAGGAGGCGTGGTCAGCTGCTTACAGCAATCGAAGTGAGGATTTGCAGGTTGATGAGTGGATAGACATTGTTAGATTTGCCGGCGTATTTGAAGTGGCCACCATGTATAAGGATTTGAAACCCATACTGCCACCAGAAATAAAAAATGTTAATTTATTTATTGAATTATTGAAAAGAAATGATTTCACGGTTGATGGGAAATTTGCCCAAAGGAATTAGCATATGGAATTACGATTAGTAACCCGTTCTATGATAATGATAGGCATCGCGCTGTTTTCACTGGGCATAGCAGCTGCACAAAAAATCTGGGGGTGATCTATGCACACATTGGCTCACGTAGCCGGCACGCTAGGTGTTTTCTATCTATCAGATTATGCGTTTAATACGCTGACAATACCCGTGCTGGGTTTCAGCATGGTTGCACTGACTTTCGTATGCACGCTGTTTACAGTTATCACGGCATTTCAAGAAGCTGAATTCATGGCAGGCAGCCTAAAGAAAAAATAG
>CAZSAT010000135.1:0-18001 GCA_964604675.1 uncultured Enterobacterales bacterium | reverse complement strand
CCCCACCACCACCACCGCCACCGGCCGTGGTGCCGTCGGTGCCGTCGGTGCCGTCCGTGGCGAGGAGCAGCCCACTCGAGGGGTCGCCGTCGGCGTCGTCGCCGCCCTCGCCAGCGTCGCCGTCGTCGCCGTCGTCGCCGTCGTCACCCGCGACACCGTCGTCGAAGCAGGTGTCGATGTAGCACTCGTCGCAAGCGTACTCGAGCCCGATGTAGCCGTCGCAACCGCCACCGCCGCCAACGCCGCCGCTGCTGGTCGGTGAGCCGTCCGCGCCGTCCCCCTGGTACGCCCCCTGGGACGGGCACGCCGCGTCGCCGCCAGCCCCGCCGTCGGTGGCCACACCGTCGCAGGTGTGGGCGCCACCTGAGCCGCCGGTCACCGTGCCCGAGCAGGTGGTGTAGCCGCCGTCCGTCCCGTCGCTGCCGTCGTCGGCGTCCTCGCCGTCGTCGCCGTCGTCGCCGTCGTCGCCGTCTTCGCCGTCCCCGGCCTCGACGACGTTGTTCGAGATCACGAGGCCGCTGGTGTCACCGGAGAGCCACATGGCAACCGCCGACGCGCCGTCGCCTCCGCCGGATACGGCGAGCACCTCGAAACCGTCGAACACGGTCGCGGTGGTGACGTCGGCGGCGAGCACGACGGCCGGCGAGCTCGAGCCGGTCTCCGCCTCCAAGGTCGTGACGTAGAGGGCGCTGTCGCGCTCCTCGAAGGCCGTGTCGTAGCCGCCGTACAGCGTCACGCCGTCGACGAGCGCAACCGCCTCGTCGTAGGTGCCGTGCGCGACCAGCACGTAGGCGGCGCCAGACAACACCGCCTCGTCGAGACCGTCTTGCACGCTGTCGAGTGGGTCGTCTGCGGTGCCAGCTCCGAGGCTGGAGCCGGTGGCCACGCTCACGTGCACCGCGTCTGCGTGGTCACCGTCCACACCGTCGCAGTCGGCGTCGACGCCATCGAATGGATCGTCCGAGCTGGAGAGCCACTGGCACTCGCAGCCGTCGCCCTCGTCGCCGTTCACGTCGTAGTAGCCGCTGTCGCAGGTGTAGCCGCAACTCGGAGTCACCAGCGACGTGTCGCAGTAGGCCAGCCCGTTGTCGAAGGTGTAGGTCCCGCAGTCGTTGCCACAAGAACCGCAGTCGGTCTCCAGCGTGTACACGCTGCCCGTCTTGAAGCCGTCGTCGGCGTTGCCGTCGCAGTCGTCATCGATGTAGTTGCACACCTCGACCGCGTCCGGCGCCACCGAGGCATCCAGGTCGTCGCAGTCCCCGTCGCATGCGCTCCAGCCGTCGCCGTCCGAGTCGACGTCGACCTCTTCGTCGACCAGCCCGTCGCAGTCGTCGTCGACGTCGTTGCAGTCCTCGGCGGCCGCGGGGTTCACCGACCAGGCTGCATCGTCGCACTCCTCGCAGCTCAAGAAGCCGTCGCCATCCCCGTCGACCTCGTCGCTCGGCACCGTGCCGTCGCAGTCGTTGTCCAAGCCGTCGCAGAGCTCGTCGGCGCCCGGGTGGACCGTCGCGTCGGCATCGTCACAGTCGTCGCACACCTCCGCGCCATCGCCGTCTTCGTCGGGTCCCTCGTCGACGACGGAGTCGCAGTCGTTGTCCGCTTCGTCGCAGCTCTCGTCGGCGCCCGGGTGCACGTCGTCGCGGCTGTCGTCGCAGTCGTCGCCCGTCCCGACGTACCCGCTGGGTGGCTCGCATGCGTCGAGCGCTGAGGCGACGTCGCCGAAGCCATCCAGGTCCGCGTCGACGTAGAAGGTCCCGGCGTCGCTCGAGCCAGCATCCACGTCACCGTCGCAGTCGTTGTCCAGGCCGTCGCACACCTCGTCGGCATCGGGGTTCACCCCGGCCACCGCGTCGTCGCAGTCGCCCGCACATGTGGTGAAGCCGTCGGCGTCCAGATCAAAGCCCTCGTCCACGAGCTTGTCGCAGTCCTGGTCCACCGCGTCGCACGCCTCCTCGGCTCCGGGCCAGACGTCGGCGAGGCCATCGTCGCAATCCCCAGCGCACGCGCGGTGTCCGTCGGCGTCCAGGTCGACCTCGTCCTCGGGAACCACCCCGTCGCAGTCGTTGTCCAGGCCGTCGCAGATCTCGGGGAGCCCCGGAGCCACGGCCGCCGAGGCGTCGTCGCAGTCGAGGCAGAGGCCGAAGCCATCGCCGTCTTCGTCCCCGGCGTCGTCGATCTGGAGGTTGCAGTCGTTGTCGAGGCCGTCGCACAGTTCCTCGTGGTCCGGGTACACCGCGGACTGGGCATCGTCGCAGTCGCCGGCACACACGAGCCAACCGTCGGCGTCGACGTCGGCCTCGTCGGCCGCGATCGCGCCGTCGCAGTCATTGTCGAGGCCGTCGCAGAGCTCGTCGGCGCCAGGGGCCACGTCCGAGTCGTGCTCGGCACAGTCCCCGTCGCAGAGGGTGACGCCATCGCCATCGAAGTCCTCGCGGTTGTCGACCTCTCCGTCGCAGTCGTTGTCGAGGCCGTCGCAGAGCTCCTCGGCGTCGGGCGCAATGCTGCCGTCGCCGTCGTCGCAGTCGTCGCCCGCGCACGCCGCGGCCACCGAGCCATCGCCGTCCAGGTCGCAGTCCAGGTCGATGACGACCGGCACCTCCAGCACTTGTGGGAGGCCCGACGGCACGTACTCGGGGCCAGCGCAGCCCTGGCTGAGGCTGACCTGCCCCTCACCTGCCAGCTCCAGCACCAGCTCGGACGGTCGGTCGACCCAATCGGCCGGATCGGCAGCAACCCGGACGGTGACCTCGGCGGAGTCGCCCACCTCGAGCAACAGCCCCTCCGGGGGATCGACGACCTCGAGGAGCTCGGCACCCTCGCCACGCAGCCCGAGCACGGAGAGGTACACCGCGCCCTCGCCCTGGTTTTCGACGACCCACTCCGCCTCGATGCTCGCGTCCTCGTAGGACCCGATCAGAGCCAGCTGGTCCGTCTCGCCGACGAGCTCGACGGGCGGACCGACGTCGGACCGACACGACCCGAGGAGCGCCACGGCCGCAAGTCCCCAGCTGCGCCTCATCGCTCCTCCGAGCCCCGGAGCGTTGACGGTAGCCGCGCGTGCCGCGGGATGTCCATCATCGGCGCGCGACGATCAGGACGTCGGGGCCGACCACCTGAAGCCCGGCCCCGAGCGTGTCGGCCAGCTCCGACGTGTAGCTCCGGCGTTCGCCGGGATCCGACACGACGATCCAGAGCTCACCGTGGGCCTGCACGGCCTCGGCGATGGCCGGCCTCGGCCAGTCGTTCAGGTACACGACGCGATCCCCCACCCTGCGCGGCTGGCCGTTGCGGTGGTCGCCGTACTCGAAGGGGAAGGCCTGGACCATCGGCATGGGCTGCCAAGGCGGCAACCGCCAGAGCACCGGGCTGTCGGCTCGCTTGTCGTCGTCTGGCAGGACCGGCGGAGCCAACAGGTACAAGGCGGCAGCGGGCGGAGCGGTCGCGAGCGCGAGGTCGATGGCGCGACCGCGGGCCTGGTCGGCGTGCAGCGCCAGCAGGGCTTCGCCGCTCCGCGTGAGCGACGTCAGGCCACACCAGCCGGCGAGCGCGACCGCCCAGTGAGCGCCCCGTCCCGTGGGCGACGCCAGGAGCGCCAGCGGGGCACCGAGCAGCACGTAGTACGGAAACTGATGGGGAGCGGCCAGACCAGCGACCTGGAGCAGCAGGATCAGCAGCCACGTGCCGAGCACCCCACCGGCCAGCGCGGGCCGCGTCCGAGCGCCCAGCGCGGCCAACGGGAGCCAGCCGAGCCAGGCCGGTCCGAAGCGGTCGAGCGCATCGGGCAGCACCAGGCGGGCCTTGAACGGTGGTTGGTCCAGCGTGCCCGGTTCGGACAAGGCGTCGAGGGCTCCCGGCCACAGCGGAGCTGTTCCGATCACCATCACCGCCAGCACCGCTGGAGCGCGGCGTCCGATGCTCAGAGCAGCCAGGCCGGCCACCAGCCCCGCCAGGGCGTGCGACCACGCCGCGAAGACGCCCGCAGCGGCCAACCAGCCCCACCCCATCGTCCCCGCCGCCACGCGCTCCCGCGTCACCCACACACAGGCCACGGCGAGGGCTGTCAGCGGGTAGTCGTTGAGCTCGGCAGCGTAGTGGAGCTGCACGGGGGCGCAGGCCAGCATGAGACCCGCCACCACGTGATGCCGCGCGACCACCAGCACGGCGCCCCAGGAACAGAGCACGGATAACGCCAACAAGACCGCCGGAACCGGGATCAGGAGCTCCAGCGCGGCATGGATCAGCGGGTAGAGCGGTGGGTGGAGCCCCGTGAACGCCAGCGCCTCGCTCCACCTGCCGTTGGCCAGGGCCTCGAGGGTGTGGTGGTCGTACGCGGCGTAGAGCCAGCTGGTCTCATCCCAGCGCAGCACAGCGCGCGGCAGCCGCAGCACAGCGGCCACCACGAGCACGGCCGCCAGGGCAGCCGACCTCGCTCGCTGCCTGGTGGGACCCAACGCCATCGCGGGAGGGTACCGCCCTTCGCTACTGAGGCGTGGCCTTCTGATAGAGCGGCACCGAGAGGGCCACGTGAGGTTCGAGCGTGCCCCAGAGCTGCTCGGCCACCTCGGGCTCGTCCGCCCAGATGTCGAGCTGCTCGTCGGGATCGGCGGCCAGATCGAAGAGCTGGCGCTGACCGCTCCAGCTGTAGATCAAGCGGTAGCCGTCCTGGTCGACCGCTTGCTGCGTGGCGTCCCCGGCATAGCAGTCGGCAAACCGTGCACAGCCCTCGCTGCGCGAGCCGAGCGGCGCCCCCGTCATGCCCACAGGGACGGCCACGTCCAGCACCTCCAGCACGGTCGGCGCGAGATCCACATGGGAGGTGGGCGCGTCCCACGAACGCGGCGTGACACCAGGAGCCCAGAAGCTCGCGAGGGCCGCGGTCTCCTCGCTGTGCAGCGACTTGCGGTGGAGGATGTCGCCATGGTCCCAGAGCTGCTCCCCGTGATCGCTCCACAGGACCACCAGGGTCTCGTCGAGGAGGCCCATCGAGCCGAGCTCATCGAGCAGGACCCCCACCTGGTAGTCCAGGAAGGACAGCTGGCTGTCGTAGTGCCGGTCGAGGTGCATCCGGATGAGCGCCTGTTCGTCGGTGGCCAGCAGTGGCCACGATTCGCCCAGGGACTCGAGGCCGATCTTGGAGGTCACGTCCCACCCGATCGGGGCGAGATCGGAGACATCGGCGGCAAATCTCCCAGGCGCCGCGTACGGCACGTGTGGGTCGAGGAAGTGGACGTGCAGCATCCAGGGGTCGGTCCCGTCGGGCAGCTCGGACGCCTGCTCCAGGGCCACCTCCACCAGCTCGTTGGCGGCCAGGTTGCTGCGGGTGACGAGGCTGTCGTAGCTGCGATCGAAGCTGTAGCGCTCGCTCAGGAAGTGGTTGGCGCTCACCAGCCGGGTGTGGAAGCCCGCGTCGCGGAGCACCTCACCGAGCAGGTGCACGCCCCGAGGAAGTGGATCGTCGGCGAGATCGTCGGACTCCGGCGCGATGCCGGCCTCCGCGTTGTACCGACCTCCGAGCGCGCACAAGATTGACGCGTAGGTCCAGTTGGAACAGCTCGTGTGGTCGTCGAGGGTGACCGACGACGCCATCAGCGCGTCGAGGGCTGGCGTGCGGTCGGAGGCGTCGTAGCGCCCCACGCGATCGCGTCGCAGCGTGTCGATGGAGATCATCACCACGTTCTTCGGCGTGACCTCCAGAGCGAGGGGAGTCCCCACACCGCCGCTGCACACGGGGAGGTAGGTGTGACGACAGCTTCCGAGCGAAAGCAGCGCGACGACGAAGGCGATCCGATGCACCGGCAGAAGGTAGCCGCACGCAGTCGCCGGCGCGACCCCTGGCGGTGCCGTGGTAGCAAGCTGACGCGATGTGGCTTGCCCTCCTCTGGTTTGGATGCGCCGGCGAATCCGGTGACACCGGGTGCGAGCTCATCAACTGGTGGCTGGATGCCGACGGAGATGGCTTCGGCGGCAGCGCGGGCAAGCTGGCCTGCGCCCAGCCCACAGGCTTCGTCGAGGCCAGCGGTGATTGCGACGACCAGGACGCGTCGGTGAATCCCTACGGCGCCGAGATCTGCAACGGCGCCAACGACGACTGCGACTGGATGACCGACGAGCTGCCCCGAGATGGCCGGCGGTTCTACAAGGACGGCGACGGAGACGGCTACGGCACCGACGCCTCCTGGCAGCTGGCCTGCGAGGCCGCCTCCGGCTTCGTGACGGATGCGCGCGACTGCAACGACCAGGACGCCGAGGTGCATCCGGACGCCTCGGAGATCTGCGACAACGGCGAAGACGACGACTGCGACGGACTCGTGGACGACGAGGACCCCGCACACACCTGGTACGCCGACAACGACGGCGACGGCCTGGGCGATCCGTACGCCACGGCCCTGGCGTGCAGCGCGCCGAGCGGCCACGTGGCCAACAACGACGACTGCGACGACGACGATCCGCTGGCGTTCACCGTCGCCTGGTACGCGGACGCAGACGCGGACGGCTACGGCGCAGGCACAGCTCTCCTCGCCTGCGCCGCTCCAAGCGGCCACGTCGACCAGGCCGGCGACTGCGACGATGCCGACGAGGCCCGCCACCCGGAAGCCCTGGAGACCTGCGACGGCCTCGACAGCGACTGCGATGGCGCTGACGGCTGCACCCTGGAGGACGGCACCACCCTGCTCACAGACCCGGGGCTGGGGCTGGGCGGCCTGCTCGCCGCGGGTGAGGGGCTCGCAGCCGCTGGAGCCACCGCGGAGGTCGTGGTCTGGGGAGCGCCCGACGAGCCAGGGGCAGTGCTGGAGATCAGCGCCGAGGCTCCCAGCGCCCTCTGGCTCGGAGACCTCGACGGCGACGGCGTGGACGACCTCATCGTCGGATCCGCCACGACCGGCGCGATCGCTTGGACGACGGGTCCCCTGACCGGCGCGGCGACCCCGCAGTCGTGGTCCGGCGACGGAGAGCTCGGAACGGCCGTGCACGCTCGCATGGGGTTCCTCGTCGCCAGCGCGCCGGCGTGGGACGAGGGCCGCGGTCGCATCCATGTGCTCGGCACGGAGGATGCCCTCGAGGACGGCGCCACCTTGGACGGTGAGGCCCGCGGCGACCGGGCGGGCTCCGCGTTGCTCACGGCCGACCTCGACGGAGACGGCCAGGACGAGCTGGTGGTCGGCGCTGGGGAGCGGCACACGCTCTATGTGTGGGACGGCCCGATCGGCGCCGCGCGTCTCACCGACGCCGAAGCCGTGGTGATCGGCGAGCTCGGATCGGAGCTGGGCGCCAGCCTGGCCGCGGGCGATGTGGACGGCGACGGTCTCGCAGATGCCGTCGCCGGCGGACCTGGTGCCGATGCCGCATGGGTGTTCAGCGCCCCGCTCTCCGGTGAGGTCGCCGCCGACCAGGCGTGGGCCGTGCTCGGGGGCTCGCTGTCGGCAGGTGCTTCCGTCGCGGTGCTCGACGACGCCGACGGTGACGGGCGAGGCGAGGTCGCTATGGGCGCTCCGGACGCAGACGGCGGAGAGGCCTGGGTCTGGCTCGGCCCAGAAGGCCAGCTCGACCAGGACGGCGCGTGGCTTCGACTGCACGGCGACGCTGAGGGCGACGGCCTGGGCACCGGCCTGGCCACGTGGGCAGGTGGCGTCGCGCTCGGCGCACCCGAAGCGTGGGGAGGCGACGGAGAGGTGACTTGGATCGCCCCGTGATCCGTCTCGCGCAGACGCCCACGCCGCTCCAACCGCTCGTCCGCACCAGCGAGCGCCTGGGCGTGGAGGTGTGGGTGAAGCGCGACGACCTCACCGGCGCGGGCCTGGGAGGCAACAAGGTCCGCAAGCTCGAGTACCTGCTGGCCGACGCCCTGGCGCGCGGGTGCCGACGGGTCGTGACCTGCGGCGGCGTGCACTCCAACCACGCGCGCGCCACCGTCGTGGCCGCCCGGCAGTTGGGGCTGCAGCCCGCGCTCCTGCTGCGAGGAACGGAGCCTGACACGCCGACCGGAAACCTGCTGATCGACCAGCTCAGCGGGGCCGAGATCCATTACGTCGACCCCGCTGGCTACGCCGACCGCGCCGAACGGCTGCGCGCGCTCGCCGGCCCCGATGGCTACGTGATCGACGAAGGAGGATCCAACGGGCTGGGAGCGCTCGGGTTCGTGTCCGCCCGCGCGGAGCTCGCCCGACAGACCGACGCCCTCGGTGTGGCCTTCGACAGCCTCGTTGTCGCGGTCGGCAGCGGCGGCACGCTCGCTGGGCTGGCCGCAGCGCCGACCGCCACGCGTGTCGTGGGCGTCCCTGTGTGCGACGACGCGCCGACCTTCGATCGGATCCTCGCGAGGATCGGCGGCGAGTTGTCCGCTCTGGGGCACACCCTCGGTCCCTACGAGCTCGTGGAGGGGTTCCAGGGACCCGGGTACGGCCTGACGACTTCCCCCCAGATCGACGCCATGGCCCGCCTCGCACGTGAAGAGGGCGTGCTGCTGGACCCGACCTACACCGGGAAGGCCTGGCACGCGCTCGAAGCCCTGGCTGCGGAGGGCCGGCTCGGCAGGAGAACCTGCTTCTGGCACACCGGCGGCCTGTTCGGCTGGTTCGGACAGGGCGAGCTGTTGGAGGGACTCAGACCCGAAAGCTGATCGCAAAGCCCTGGTAGGTGCCGGCCACCGTGGTTCGCCTGGACCAACCGAGTCCGGCTGCGAAGTCGCCGAGCGACACCATTCCGCCCAACAGGAGCGTGAACTCGTGCCCGAAGCCGAAGCTGGAGCTGGTGCTCCAGTCCACCCGTCGGTCGGTGTCGGCCAACCAGGCGGGCGACAGCCCTGCACTCAGCGTGAGCGGCTTCAAGTAGGCGGTGGTGATCACCGGCAGATCGACCCCGATCGACGGGCCGAGTCCGGAGCCGATCAGCTCGTCTCGGAACAGGTCGGGCCCAGCCTGAACGCCCAGGAGCTTCCAACGAGGTCCGAGGAAGCTGCCGAGCCGAACATCGGTCGCCGTGGCGTCACCGCCAAAGGTGAGCACGCCGCGGACCCGCGTGCGCCCGACCAGCCTGGGCATCTGGCCCGTCTCGTTGTAGCGAACGCCCCCTTCCAGCCCGCCGTAGAGTGCGCTCCTGGTGGAACCGCCCGAGGTGTAGAGCGTGGCCCCGACCACGGGCTGCCAGTAGGGCTCCTTGTTCCAGGCGTCCCCGGCGTGCACGAGGTTGGAGACGAGCAGGCACAGCATGGAGACCTCGGGGCCCAGAACGAGTTCGACCCGACCAGCATGACCGGTCGGGTCGGGAGTGGCTTGGGGCAGATTTGAACTGCCGACACCACGGGTATGAACCGTGTGCTCTGACCACCTGAGCTACCAAGCCGGAGCGACGCCTCTCTAATGTCGAAGGCAGTGGCGCGTCAACCGGACAGGCGCGCCGTGGCCACCACCACGCCCACACCGAAGGAGGCCGCGAAGAGGAGCGCGAGCGCGCCGACCCCCGCGATCCGCGACGCGGTGCGCAAGCGTGCGAGTTCCTCGACGCTCACGTGCTGCTGGAACCAGTCATCTGCAAGCCCGGTGCGCCGAAGCACGAAGGCCACGCCCATGTCCGGTCGCGCGAGCAGGATGAAGACCGCCGCGGCCAGCCCGACGTCGAACAACATGAGCACGCCCACGGCGAGGGCGGCCACGCTCAGGGCTCCAGGATGGCGAGCTCGGCTTCGACCTGGGCGAGGTTCTTCCGGATCGCCTGGACGTACAGCGAGTCCGGGTACCGGGCGAGGAGATCCGCGAGCTGCGCCGCCACCTGTTCGAGCGCGGGCCGGCGTTCGACGGGGTCGTCGATCTCGCGTGCAGCGAGGAAGGCGGCGCCGGCTGCCTCGCGCGTGGCATGCACGAAGCCGTCGACCGCCTCGCGGTACACGCTCTGGAGGCCGGACCAGGCCTCGGTGCCATCCAGGGGCTCCAGCAGGTCGATGGCTTCCTCGTACGCCTGGCGCGCAAGCGCTTCGCGGGCCGCCCGCTCCTGCACGTCCGGATCGAGGACCACGGCCCCCGTGTCGCCGGTGTCGGACGGGCGCGCCCCGGTGTCGCCGGCGTCGAGATCCTCTGCACCGAGGTCGAACTCGGCGATGCCCATGACGGGACCGGTGCCGTCGACACCGAGCATCGGGATGTCTTCGGGCACGAAGCGTTCCTCGATGTCGACCAGGCGCGTGAGGTAGCGGAAGACCTCTCGCTGGGCGCGAGGATCCTGCCCTCGGAACGCGCGGGCGAGCTCCTGGGCCGCAACGATCCGGTCGCGCCGGTCCACGTCCATGCTCGCCGACTCCCGCAGCAGCGCGCCGAGACGCTTGTCGACCTCGCGGAAATCCACGGGCGCCGGGGTGTCGGCGCGTTCGACGACCGCTCCGCCCTCGGTGTACGCCACGGGTGGCGGCGGGTCGCCGTACTTCACGATGCAGGCCAGCAGGAGCGCGATCATGGGCCCACGGCTAACGCGCCACGAGGCAGGAGGGGCCTCACTGGATGCCGTCCCAGATCGAGGGCGCCAGCTCGGGTTCCGCCGTGCTCGGAGCGACGGCCGCCGGGGGCAACTCCTCGCCCCCCTCGACACCGCTGGCAGGCGTGCGGAACGGGGCAAAGATCCGGGGGGCAGTCAACACGCTGCGTTCGCCGACGGCCGCCGCGAGCTCGTCGCCCGCAAGATCCGCGAGCGGAAGGCCGCTCTCGGCCATCACGGCCACCCGTCCCTCCGACTCCTGGAGCTCCGCAGCCGAGAGGTCTCCCAGCAGCCCGGCGTCGCCGAGGCCGCGCACGGCGCCCATCCAGACCGGCAGCGCACCACTCGCGCCCTCGAGCCGAGTGCGGCCGACACGCATGGAGCGGTTGTCGTCGTAGCCGACGTACGCGGCCACCACGAGCTGCTGGCCAGGCGCCCCATCCGAGCCGATGCGCGGGACGACGCCGAGGAAGGCCGCGTTCTTGTAGTCGTTGGTCGTGCCGGTCTTTCCGCCGACGGGCCAGGTCCCGAGCAGCCCGCGCGCCCGCCGACCGGTGCCGTGCTCCACGACGTTCTCCAACACATCGGCGACCAGGCGGGCCGGCTGCTCGTCGGCCAGGCGCTCGGCCTTGGGCTCGGCCCTGTAGAGCACGTTCCCGTCGCGGTCCCGGATCTCGGCGATCAACAGCGTGTGCGACTCGGGCGGCAGCACGGGCTCCCGCGAGCGCACGCCGGGGGCTTCGCCCTCTTCGAAGCGGACCCCAGGAAAGCTCCACTCCTTGCCGGTCGTCATGCCCTGGTAGAGGCCTGCGGCTTCCTCGAGGCTGACATCGAGGGCCCCGAGCGGCATCGACAGCACGGGAGGCAGCTCCCCGGTCACGCCGTAAGCCTTGGCCAGCCCGGCCAGGTAGCGCAACGAGAGCATGGTGCGGAAGTCCGGATGCCAGTACAGGAGCTCCTCGTCGTAGGGCTCGAACAGCCGGGTCGCCTCGGCGCGAGCCGCCATGGCGTCGTCGATGGCCCGCACCGTGCTCGCATGCAGGCGACCGTCCAGGAGCGCATCGGCGTCCAGGAGAACGCGGGAGAGGTCCACGTCGAGCTCCCCGAGCGGAACCCAGCCTTCCGCCAACCGCCCGCATCCCAAGCGCACCTGCACCCCGAGCACGCGGCCGCTCAGACCGTCGACGGGCAGCGGCGCACGCTCGTCGGGGAGGCCGAACAGGGGCGCGTCGTCGTCGGCGTCGAGCGCTTCCTGCAGCGCGCCGATTCGGGCGTCGCAGGCCTCGAGCAGCTCCCGGTAGTGCAGCAGGTTGTGGTCCACCGCGCCGAGTCGGTGCATGCGCTCGCTGCCACCCGACCCCTGCACCACCCGCTGCCGCTCGGAAGCGAAGCCCAGCCCGTGGTGCAAGGACCTCACCTCGATGGCGTCCTCGGGATGGCCCGAGAACGCGAGCCCGGCGACCACCTCCTCCCGAACGGCGTTCAGGTGCCCCGGCTCGAGCCGTGATGGCGTGGCGATCACGCCGTGGGTGTCGCGGATTCGTTCGATCCAGGCCGTCCGTGGTTCACCGTGGCGACGTGCCAGGCCCGTGAGCTCAGCAAGCCGCCTGACCTGCTCGTCGTTGAGCCGATCGGTGAGGTGGTACAGCAGCCAGATGGTCGCGAGGTTCTCCGAGCGCACGCCTGCCCAGGCGAGCGAGACGTAGGGCTTGCTCTGGTGGTCCGGACGCGGGTGGTACCAGGTGCCCTCGAAGGGGAACACGCCGCGGCGGTTGTCCAGGGTGTCGGTGGGCGTCCAGCCCAGCTGGAGCGCGGCGTGCAGCACGAGCGTCTTCCAGGTCGAGCCGAGCTGCCGGCGGGCCGTCACCGCGCGGTTGAAGTTCCGGTTGTCGTTGCCGCCCACCATGGCGCGGATCCGTCCCTGGTCGAGCGCGAGCGCGGCCCCCTGAAGCTCGGGGCGGTGCTCCAGATCGCAAAGGTACGGCGCCTCCCCGCTGTCGGTGCGCACCGAGACCCACACGTGTGCCCCGGGCTCCAGGGCCTTCGACAGCGCCTCGCGGTCCTCGGCGGCCGTTCGCGCATACCGGTTCTCGAGCCGCGCCCGGGTGAGCGTGCTCGCTACGCGCTCCACGGCATCGCCGTCCAGCAGGCCGTCGTGTCCTCCCAGGTCGAGACGCACCCCGTCGTCCGAGCGACCCGTGACACGCGCAACGCGGAAGCTGAGGGGTCGAGGCGGCCCGGCGGTGGTCGTGACCGGGCCAGCGGTCACGAAGTCCTCGGCCCGAACGCCCTCCAGCCACCCCCCGACCTCGGTGAGGTGATGCCACAGACCGTGGGTCGCAGCAGCCTGAGCGGTGACGTCGACCGTTGTGACCACGCGGATTCCCGCGGTCGAGGGGTTGTCGATTCCCGCCGCCTCGAAGAGCTCTGGAAAGGGCGACAGCGACAGGCGGCGCTCGACCTCGTCCAGCAGGATGGAGGAGTCGTACCGGAAGGTACCGCGGTCGAAGGCGAGCGGACGCGCCACGAGGCGGTCGTGCGTCGCCCGGTCGAGGGCGCCCTCGGCCAACATGCGGCCGAGCACGTAGGCGGTCCTCGCCTGGGCCCGCGCGATGTTGCGCTCCCGCTGATCCTCGTTGCCGATGAAGGGGTTGTACCGGGCCGGTGCCTTGACCAGCCCGGCGAGGAACGCGCACTCCTGGACGTCGAGCTCGGAGGGTTGTTTGTCGAAGAAGTACCGCGCCGCGATGCCCAGCCCGCGGCCGTTGGACGACACGTGGAACTGGTTGGCATAGAACTCGAGGATGTCCTGCTTCGAGTAGTGGGCCTCGAGGCGCAGCGCGTTCAGCAACTCTTCGAGCTTCGAGCGAAGCGACCGATCGGGCCGGTAGTACAGGTTCTTCGCGGTCTGCTGGGTCAACGAGCTGCCCCCCGCCACCACGCTGCGCGCCTTCACGTTCTGCCACATCGCGCGCGCAATGCCCTTCAGATCCACGCCGGGATGGTCCCAGTAGCGCTGATCCTCGGCGGCCACGATGGCCTGCACCCAGGCCTCGGGAATGTCCGCGTAGGGCACATAGACCCGGTGCTCCCGCGCGAAGAACACCCCGATGGGGGTCTCGCCGTCGCTGTAGAGCACAGGCGACTCCATCGCGATGACCTCCAGGATGGCCTCGCGCTGGAGGTGTTCTCCGCGCTCGTCGAGCACGTGCAGTTTGTAGAACCAGGCAGCCACTGCGAGCGTCACGATCAGGATCACGAGGCCGACCACCGCCGCCAGCACCAGGACGCCCTGTCGTTGCCGCCTCATGCCAACTCCTCGAGCAACGCTTCGAGGCCTGCATACGCGGCCTGGCGTGGCAGTCCTTCCGCCGCCACCCGACAACGACGCTTCAGGGCGTCGCCACCCGCCAGAGCGCGCTCGGTCGCAGCCACCAGCTCATCGACCGTCCGGCCGGTGAGCCCGTCCACGGGGAACACCTCGGACACGCCGTTGTGTGGTGTGGTGACCGGCACCACACCTGCAGCCATGGCCTCCAGGCACACGTTTCCGTAGGGCTCGTAGCGCGTGGGCAGGATCAGCACGTCGGCCGCCACGAGGAAGCGCTCCGGGTCCTGTCGCGGGCCGAGGAAGTGAACCTCCGGGTGACGTCGGCGCCACCGGTCCAGCCTGGCGTCCCGCCCGACCACCATCAGGGGCAGCTCGAGCCGCCGCGCCACCGCGATCGCCGCCGCGAGCCCCTTACGGACGAAGCCGGTCCCCACGAAGATCAAGACCGGCCCATCCACGTCGAGCGCGGCCCGCACTTCGGCGCGTCGAGCGGCGTCGGGACGGAAGCGCTCGGAGTCCACCCCGTTGTGCACGACGGCGATCGCGTCGCGTGAAACCTCGTAGCAGCGTGCGAGATCGGCGGCGGAGCTAGCGCTCGGCGCCAGCACACGTCGCGCCGACCGCACGGTGTCGCGGTCGACCCACCGCTCGAGCCAGGCTGAGGGGTCGAGCCACCAGACCGGGCGGCAGGCCTCCAGGTACGCCGCATGGGCACCGCCACCGGCACGGTACAGATCGTGGCCCCGTGTCCGCCCGAGCGCGACCACCACGTCGTGGCCGCCCCGCGCGGCCCGCGCCGAGCTCCACCAGAGGCTGAGCACCTTCGCGATCGCGCCGCGCCTCAGCATGGGCAGATGATGAAAGGTGAGGCCGGGCTCCGAGCGCAGGTCGTCGCGGACCTCATTGCAGTAGACGTGGACCATGTGGCCCTGTCCTCGCAAGTACCGGGCCAGCCCCACCAGGAACCGCTCGGTGCCGCCGTGTTCGGTGTAGCGGCGATGGACGAGGGCGACGTTCACCGGTCGTGGCTCGCTTCTGACGAGACGCGCCGCTACGAATCGCAGACACACGCCTCGGTGGACGTCCTCAACTACCGCGGCCGGCGTACCGCTGACCAGGGAGAGCGCCGACCAGATAGGATTCGATCATGCTCGCGCTGCTGCTGCCCGCCATGATCTCTCCCGTCGCCCTCGCGTCCTCCGGCGAGGCGTACGCGTGCCTCCAGGCCCAGACCACGGAGGGCTACCGAGAGGGCTGGCGTTCCCGGGTGCGAAAGGCTCGCTCGTCGCCGCCCTCCCAGCCGCAGTACTGGATGGTGCAGCTGTCCAGAGGACTGGAGTACCGTCTCGTCGGCTGCGGCGACAAGGACGTGAGCGAGCTCAACGTCTACGTCTACGACCGCAATGCCCGGCTGCGGTTCCAGGACGAACTCGACGGTGCCGACCCGATCCTGACCTTCCGTCCGCCCACTAGCGGCACCTACTTCCTCGGGGTCGAAGCCACCGGGGTCAGCGACGGCGTGACCGAGGTGGGGGTGGGAGTAGCGCTGGGCTTCCGGTAGGCGCCCTCACGTGGGCTGGGCCCACTGGTACGCGTTGCCCACCACCCCCTCGCCCCAGAAGCCGAGGGACAGGAACCCCGTGTTCAGGTAGCCGTCCGCCGCGTCGAGGGCGGTCGTCCAGCTCAGGTGCTGATCGATCCATCCCCGGAGGATGCGAACGCGCACGATGCGAAGCTGTGTGCCGGCGGTCAGATGGAGGCGCCCGGACTCGGCGTCGGCGCGGGTGGGCTCCCAGTAGCTGCCGGTGCGAAAGCGGAAGCGGTTCCGGGCGGGCTCGACCTCGACGCCGATGCGCGGCGACAGCGTGGGCTCGGCACCGCGCTCGACGACCTGCCCCATCAAGAGCCCCTCGAGCCCGACGGCGTTGGAGAGCTTGCCGTCCCAGACCGCGTCGGCCGCAAAGCGCACCGGAACGGACTCCAGGTCGGAGCGCCGCATCGCTCGGCTGGCGTAGCTCGCACCGATCACCATCTGGGACGGGAGCGACACCCCAGAGACCACGTCGGGCTGTTGCCCCGAGACCCGGGTGGCGTGCACTGGAGCGCGCCACGCCCCGCCCACGTTCCAGCCCGCGTCGGGTTCGACGAGGTGCATGCCGAGCTCCAGCGCGCCCCCTTCGAAGGCCGCCTCCCCCATCCAGAGGTCCGAGTTGCCGGTGGCCTCGACGGAGAGGGTTCGGAGGCCGAGTCCCAGGGTGGTGTGCCCGTCCGCGAAGCTCCCGGCGACCGCCAGGTGCCCTTCGGTGATCGCGACCTCCACACCGTCGGCCCGGTAGCGTGTCCCCGACGTCGCCAGCCCCGCCCCCGCCGGCCCGATCGTGGTCGCCAGCGCGATGTTCGTCATGCCGAAGCGCGCACTCAGGTCTTCGTCGGGCAGCCCATCCACGCCCAGCGACTGCCCGAAGCCCACGTTGAACAGCGAGAGCTCCATGCTCGGCGACAGGTAGCCCCGCTGCAGACGGCGTCGAACCGCCGGCGCCGCCGGGTGGAAGAAGGTGCCCGACGCGCCCGCTGCGAAGCCCATGCCAGCGCCTCCCATGGCCAACATGTCGGACGTGGTGAGCACCACACCGCGGGTAGCGTCCACGAGCTGTTGGGCATGTGCGCCGGTGCTCGCCAGCAGCAGGCAGGGAACGATCACGCGCCAGGCATAACGAAAGCGGGCCCCGGTGGGGGCCCGCTCATGGAGGCGACGACCAGATTTGAACTGGTGAATGGAGGTTTTGCAAACCTCTGCCTTGGACCACTTGGCTACGTCGCCGAAAGGCCCCTCCGTCTAACGGACGGGTCACGCCTTGTCATCCGGCTGGATCCCCACGTCGCGGTCGTTAGACTGCCCGCCGAGCCCCTGAGGAGCAGCGGATGGTCATCGAGGAAACCCTCTTCGCCTTCGCGCTCATGGGAGCGGGCTGGGTGCTGTGGTTCCTGGTCATCCTGTCGGTGGTCTGCGTGGGCATTGCGCTGGAACGCGCGGTCTTCCTCACGAAGAACCGTACGCCAGCCGACGCCCTCGAAGACGGGCTCGCGCTGTTCCTGAAGGACGGTGACGCCGCAGGCTTCCAGAAGAAGCTCGACGGCATGAAGGGACTGGAGGCCCGAGTCCTCGGGGCAGGGCTCGAAGCGGCCGTGGAGTCGGGAACACCAGCGGCTGAAGAGTGCATTGCGGGCACGCTGATCTTCGAGCGCACCCGGCTCGACCGTGGGCTCATGTTGCTCGGCACGACGGGGGCCAACGCACCCTTCATCGGCTTGTTCGGCACGGTGCTCGGCATCATCAAGGCCTTCGCCGACCTCGCCGAACACCAGGCCGAAGCGGCGAGCGCGGTGATGGCCGGCATCTCGGAAGCCCTGGTGGCCACCGCGATCGGCCTGTTGGTCGCCATCCCCGCTGTGGTGCTCTACAACGCGTTCCAGCGCCGTGTGAAGCTGGACCTCGCGCGCACCGAGAGCCTGTCCCACCTCGTGTTGGCGCGGCTGAAGGCCGGCGCCGCCGGGAGCTGAGGTGGCCGCGAAGCTCGGCGGCGGTGACGACGACGCCATCGTCGACATCAACATCACGCCCTTCGTCGACATCATCCTGGTGGTGCTCATCATCTTCATGGTGACGGCGACCTACATCGTGGCCCCGTCCATCAAGGTCAACCTCCCCGACGCGGCCACCGGCGAGAGCACCGAGTCCAGCTCGTTGGGCCTGAGCTTGACCACCGACGGCAAGCTCCACCTGAACGGCGAGGAGACCACGGAAGAGGCCCTTCGCAGCTTCATCAGGCAAGAACGCCAACGCGTCGACGAGGTCACCTGCCTGATCGCAGCCGATGCCGAGGTGTCGCACGGGCGCGTCGTGTGGCTCATCGATCTCGTGAAGCAGGAAGGCATCGCCAAGTTCGCCATCAACATCGACCCGGCCACCGTCGAGGCCGGCCAGGACGGCTGAGTGCGCACGCCACAGAGTCGGACTCGGGGCTCCGCGGGTGCTGCCAGCATCATCGCCCTGGTGTTGAGCGTGGGAGCCCATGCCCTGCTCGGCGCCTGGCTGGCCACCCTGGAGCAGCCGCTCGAGCAAGCGGAGCAGTGGGTCGAGATGGTGGTGATGCAGAAAGAGCCCGAGCCCGAGCCCGAGCCCGAGCCCGAGCCCGAGCCCGAGCCCGA
>CAZSAT010000134.1:0-18146 GCA_964604675.1 uncultured Enterobacterales bacterium | reverse complement strand
CGCCCTCGAGCACCGCGCTCAGGAGCTTCATGCGCTCGCAGCTCCTCGCTTCGATGAGCGCCGCCACGAGCAGCAGGTCGATCATGCGGTGCTCGCCCTTCCGCACCCGTTCGTGCAGCCGACCGCCGTAGGAGGAGGGCACCTGGCGATCGAAGGCGACGCCGCGTCGCTCCAGGTGCCCGAGCACCTGCTCGAAGTGACGAAGCTCCTCCCGCGCCAGCTGCGAGAGCGGCACCATGAGCTCCGGGTGCTGCTGGAACCGGTAGATCAGGCCCAGCGCGTTGCTGGCAGCCTTCTTCTCGCAGTGCGCGTGATCGAGCAGGATCTCGTCGATGTGCTGGGCGGCGTGCACCGCCCACTCCGGCGGGGTCGCGCTCTGCAGGTGCAGCACCTCAGCGGTCCCTCACGGCCATGGTGCCAGACGCGACCCCGGGCACGACCCACGCCCGCTCGGGGAGCGCGATGACGAAGCCGTCGAAGCCGGCGTGCAGGCGCTCGAGCGGACGCCCCGCGAGGGAGCGCACCTCGGCCACCACCTGCCCCCGCTTCACCTCGTCACCCGGTTGGACCAGGGGCTGGAGCACCCCCGACGAGCTCGCTCGCGGCCCGGAGGCGCGGCGCCACGGGCCTCCGGCGATGCGTGTGGGGTGGGGGCGAGCAGGGGCCTGGATCATGTCGATGGCGGTCAGCACGCCGAGCACCGCCTCGCACGCGACGTCGACGGCGTCGGGGTCGAGGTAGAGCCGCGGACCCGCCTCCACCGTGACCGCTGGCACGCGCAGGCGGTTGAGCGCGGCGCCGCTCAGGCTCCGATCGAGCCGGTAGCTCGTGTAGAGGTCGTCCTTGTACTCCCAGAGCATCGTGAGTCCGGTGGCCTCGGCCAGATCGCGTGCACGCCCCTCCAGCCGTCGGCGTTCGCCACCCTTCACCGCCACGGCGCGGTCGAGCAGCACGTAGGGAACGCTCGCCGGCGCGTCGGCGTGGAGGTCGATCACGACGTCGGGTCGCCGCTTCTCGATGTCGCTCCACACGGTGCCGGCCAGGCGCTCGGTGGGGTTGCCGTTGACGTCGCCGGGGAACTGCCGGTTGAGGTCGAGCTGCTCGGGGGGCACCTTCCGGGTGCGGGCGGCGAGGCCGTCGGGGTTGAGGGTGGGGTAGAGGTGGACCGTTCCACGGCCCAGGGCGCCCACCAGGCGCGGAATGAGCCGGTGGATGGCTCCCAGTCCCGTGACCTCGTCACCGTGCACGTTCGCGGTGACCACCACGGTGGGACCGTCGGCTGCGGTCCACAGGGTGAGCACCGGCAGCTCGCGCGGCGGGCCCCCCGCGGAAGACGGTAGGACCAGGGACTCGAGGCGCTGCGGCATGCGCCGTCCCTATCCGATCCGTCGCCACACCCCGAGCTTCAGGTAGCGGCCTTCGGGGAAGGCCGTGTGGGCCGGGAAGTCGGTGGCCTGGGTGCCCTCGTGGATGAGCTGCAGGGCGACGCCGGCCTTCTGGCCGCCCTCCCGCACGCCACGGTGGAAGTCGCGCGGGCTCAGGTTGCCGAGGTTCGTCGAGGCCACCAGCCAGCCGTCCTCGGACAGCACCCGCAGGGCGGCGGCGACCAGCGCCGGCAGGTCCTTGGCGAGCCGCATCGCGCCCGCCTTGCCCCGGGCGAAGGCTGGGGGGTCGAGCACGATGAGGTCGAAGCGCTCCTGGGTGCGCCGGAAGCGGTCGAGAGCGCGCCGCACGTCTTCGGCGAGCAGCACGTGGTCGGTCGGGTCGAGCTGGTTGGCGGCGAAGTTCTGTTCGGCCCGATCGAGGTAGCCCTCGCTCAGGTCGACGCTCACGGTCTCGGTGGCACCGTGCATCGCGGCGCACACCGAGAAGAAGCCGGTGTGGGCGAAGAGGTTCAGGACCCGGCGTCCTCCCCAGTGCGGCTCCAGCCAGGCGCGGTTGTCGCGCATGTCCATGTAGAGGCCGATGTCCTTGCCGGCGCCTGGACGAACGAGGCACGCGATGCCACGCTCGGTGACCCTCACGTCGCCGGAGGGCGCCTGTCCGCGCACGAGACCGGCTGGCGTCGGGGCTTCCCCGGGATCGAAGTCGTCCCGCGGGTCTGGCCGCCAGGCGAGGAAGATGCCGCGGGGATCGAGACGCTCCTCGAGCAGGTCGCAGATCGGCTCCAGCAGACGCATCAGCGAAGGGCTGTCGAGGCTGACGACCACGTACCAGCCGTACACGTCCACGCGCACACCGGGCAGCCCGTCGCACTCCGCGTGCACGAGACGGTACGCGGTGGTGTTCGCGTCGATCGCGCGGTCTCGGAGTGCGGCAGCACGGTCGAGCACGCCGCTCAGCCAGTCGCGGTCGAGGGGGCCCTCGTCGGTCCGGAAGCGGCGCACGGCGATCCAGCCCTGGTCCCGGATGCCGGTGCCGAGGCACTGCCCCTGGCGGGTGAGCAGGGGGACCACGGTGCCCGCGCTGTAGGCGCGGCCCTCCTCGACCTCGTCGGGGTAGACCCAGGGGAAGCCCTGCCGGAGCCACGTCTCGCTCTTGTGGTTCACGACCACCCCGCGGCCGCCGCGCTTGCGGCCCTTCTTCCTGGGTGGTCCCGGCCGTCTGGGCTTGCCGCCCCGACCGGACCTAGGCACTAGGCGGACGCAGCGCGATCACGGTCGTGCCCGTGACGATCATCTGGCCCAGGGTGGCGTCGGCCTGATCGGTGATGCGCTGCAGCGCGTCGTTCGCCAGCAGGTAGGTGGCCAGCCGGTCGTGGAGGGCCTTCACGGTGCAGGAGCCACCGTTGCCCGCTTCGACCGATGCCTGACGGCGGCCGGCCAGGGCACGGTCCAGCGTGAAGCCGGACTCCCGTGCGCGGGCTGCTCGCTGACCCGTGCACCAACGGATGTTGTACTGGCCGCTCCGGTCCGGCAGGGCCAGCCCGGGGTGGCGCGGCTCCCGGCCGATCTGGGCGACCTGTGCGCCGCTGATGCCCATGCGCACGTTGCTGTCGCTCAGCAGGAGCCCTGCGTAGGGCGGGTTTGCGAAGGACAGGAAGCGGATGTCGCCCGACGGTGTGCCGATCACGGAGCCGTTTGTGAGCGCGGTCTCGCCTGCTGCCGCACGGCCCTGGATGCTGATGCTGGGGGTGAGCGGCTTGGCTCGCACCCCGGCGGGCGTGACCTCGACCCGCAGCACGGCCCGCGGCGAACGGTTGACCCAGCGACCGTCGGGCATGAGGTCGTAGCTGTACCCGGCGACGACGTCGGCCAGGGGCACGGCGGGGAGCGCGAGCCCAGCCATGACCAGCTCCAGGTCGGCGGAGCTGCCCATGTCGAGGATGATGGTGTTGGTTCCGACCGGGCGCTGGACCACGCTGCGTTCGGCCTCCAGGGCACTGTCCAGGGCGACGCGGGTTCCGACCACCAGGCCCCGTCCGGCGGCGAGCCAGTCGTGCCGATCGGAGGGTGCCATGGTGTAGACCAGCATGTAGAGCCGTGCCGGGTCGAGCACGGGCAGCAGGTCCATCATCCGGGTGAGCTGCGGACTGCCCGGCTCGAAGCCTTCGAACAACAGCAGGGGCGCCGGGGGAAGAGGGGGCAGGGACTCGTTGGGTCGGATGCGCACCAGCGAGCCGTTCTTCACGGCGGCCTTCACCACGTCGGGCAGCACGCAACGGTCCTGCGTCACCGCGCGGTAGCATGAGGTGTCGCCAGCGATGCCCTTCAGGGGAAAGGCGCCGACCGTCTCGAAGGGCACCTCGGAGCCGTTCATGCAGTGGTAGGTGCTCTCGGAGAACCACACCTCGCCTGCGGGGGTCTTGGCGTTGATGCGCGCCGACATGTTCACCGCTTCGCCGAAGGCGTCGCCCTGGCGCTCCTCCACGTCGCCGGTGGCGGCCGAGGCCCGGAACATCAGGCCGGCGGTCTCCTGGCCCTGTTCGACCACCTCGAGGCTGGCGCGGACCGCGTCGGTCGCGCACTCGAACAGCACCATGAAGCTGTCGCCCAGGTTCTTGACGATGCGGCCGTTGTGGCTGGCGACCACGCTGTGCACGAACTGCTCGTGGTCGTTGAGCAGCTTGCGCAAGGTCTCCCGGTCGGCCCTCGACACGGACTGCGTGTAGTTGGCGAGGTCGGTGAACACGACGGTGCGGGTGGCGGTTGCCATGCCGGCGAGTCTATCTCGCGCGGCACGCCCGCGCAGGCGGCGTCGTCCGGCCGTGGTTAGACCCGCCGCACCCCGAACCTGGCACTCAGAGGCCCGCCCATGACGACCCGCTGCCGTTTTGCTCCGTCGCCCACCGGGCAGCTCCACGTTGGAGGTGCGCGCACCGCCCTGTTCAACTTCCTCTACGCTCGCGCCACCGGGGGTCGCTTCGTGCTCCGCATCGAGGACACCGACCAGGTGCGCAGCTCACGGGCGAGCGAGGAGGCGATCGTTGCCGACCTCGCCTGGCTCGGGATCGGGGCGGACGAGGGGCCCGAGACAGGGGGGCCCGGCGCCCCCTACCGGCAGTCGGAGCGGCTGGGGCTGTACCAGGAGCACCTCGACCTGCTGATCGCCCGAGGCCGCGCCTACCGCGCGTGGGAGAGCCGAGAGGAGCTCGACGCGCTGCGTGCGGAGGCCGCGGCGGCCAAGGAGAACTTCCGTTTCCGTCGTCCGAGCTACTCCGACGACGACCTCGCCCGCTTCGAAGCCGAGGGCCGGGCGCCGGTCGTCCGCATCGCGTCGCCCGGGCACGACGTGACCTTCGACGATGGCGTGCTCGGGTCGGTCACGGTGCCGGCCGAGGAGCTCGACGACTTCGTCATCTGCAAGGCGGACGGCTTCCCGACCTACCACTTCGCCGTGGTGGTGGACGACCACCACATGGAGGTCACCCAGGTGCTCCGCGCCCAGGAGCACCTGAAGAACACCGCCAAGCACCTGGTGCTGTACCAGGCGTTTGGCTGGCCCCCCCCCGCGCACGCTCATGCGCCGCTCATCTTCTCGATGACCGGGGGGAAGATGTCCAAGCGCGACAAGGCCAAGGCCGCACGTGCGGCGGCCCGCGCCGCCGGCATGGACGCGGCGGCGCTGGCGGAGCGCACCGGACTGCCCGACGACGTCCTGCGGCGCTTCCTGAAGAAGAAGGACGACGACGTGGCCATCGCGCAGGCGGTGGCGGACGCGGTCGGTGAGGCGCTGCCCGAGATCGACGTCGTGGACTTCCGCCGCGCCGGCTACCTGCCAGAGGCCCTCTCCAACTTCCTGGCCCTGCTGGGCTGGAGTCCGGGTGACGACCGGGAGGTGCTATCCATGGAGGCGATCGTCGCGGCCTTCGACCTCTCCGGTGTCGGCACCGCCGCGGCCCGCTTCGATCGCGACAAGCTCCGGTGGATGAACGGCACGTGGATGCGGGAGCTGCCCGAGGAGCGGGTGCTGGACGCGCTTCGAGCCTGGGCGGCGGAGACGGGCCATGCGCTCGGCGGGCTCGAGCCGTCGCTCCAGCGGGCCCTCGTCAGGATGTACCGGGCGCGGGCCAACACCCTCTCCGAGCTCGCCGAGCAGGCGTCCATGTTCCTGGAGCGACCGGTGGCCTGGGGCCCTCCCAAGGCCATCAAGAAGCACCTCCTGAAGGGCGATGGCCTCGCGCGGCTCCAGGCCGGGCGCGACGTCGTGGCGTCGTGCGAGGCGTGGACGGCGGCCGGCATCGAAGCCGCACTCCAGCGTGCCGCCGATGCGGCGCACGGGGGTCAGATGGGCAAGCTGGCGCAGCCGATCAGGGTGGCGGTCGCGGGCGGCCCCGTCAGCCCCGCCATCGGTGAAACGCTGGAGACCCTCGGAAAGGACGAGACCGTCGAGCGAATCGACAGGTGCCTCGCCCATTTCGCCGCGTCACGGACTTGACCGGCAGAGACCGCCGTGTTCAACTCCGTGCGTGCCCCGGACCATCGGGGTCCACTGGTCCGCACCCTCCTCTGGAGTCCAAGATGAAGAAGATGCTTTTCACGGCCCTCGCCGTGCTGATGATGGTCGGGTACACGACCGAGAGCCAGGCAGCCGCTGGCGGCGAGCGCGATTACGGCGCGGCCGCGATGCTGTCGATGATGTTTCCCGGAGCTGGCGAGTGGTACAACTCCGGCTTCAAGGGTGGCTTCCCGGTCGTCGAGTGCATCGTCGGGTTCATCTGTCCCTGCGTGAAGATCGCCTCGGTGTTCGACGCGGCCGATGGCCGTGAAGGCGACCGCATGCGCATCAACTTCTGGTCCGCGCCCTGACGTCGACCCGAAAGGGATGAAGCGGGCAAGGCCTTCGGGTCTTGCCCGTTTTCGTTTCCGGGCGGCTCCGCGACCGCTATGCTGAGCCGGCATCGGAGCCCTTGATGAGCACCAGGAGACAGGACGTCTCGGTCTGCCTGGGCCTGCTTCCGCTGTTGGCGGTCGCGGGATGCTTCGACTACGGCCTGGGACACGGTGAGGACGTCGAGGAGATCGTCTCCGGCGCCGAGTGGTCCAGCTACGGCCCCGGCGGTCCGGTGCTCGACTCGGGCTTTCCCAGCGACGGCGGGCAGCCGTGCGACCACGCGGTCCCGCAGCTCGAGGTGGGCTACGACGTCGCGTGCGCGTTCGAGGACCAGTCCGACTCGCTCGTGGTGGTCACCGAGTGGAGCCGTACCGAGTTCACCGAGCTCGCCCAGTGGTCCGAGATCCTCAACGCGCCCACGGTCGGCCACCTGATCGATGACGACGGGGACGGCACCCGCAGCGGGGAAGGCGACGTTCCCGAGATCGTGGTGGTCACCGACGACCGCGACGAGGAGAACACCCACGGTGTGCTGCGCCTGCTCCCCGGAGATGGTCGCGACGTCGCCTACGTCTACGAGAAGTTCGATCTGGGCGACGGGTCCTCGGCCTATCCGTACCGCTACTCGGGCACGGCGCTGGGCGACATCGACGCCGATGGCGAGCCGGAGATCGTGCTGATCGCCGAGGTGGTGTCCGGCGAGATGCCCAATGAGCCACCCCTCGGTGACGACACCGCGGTGGAGACAGGTGGTCCGCCCACCACCGACACCGGGTTGTGGAAGAGCCCGGTCGGTCGGCAGCCCACCGAACCCGACACCTGCCTCGTGCTGGCCATCACGCCCTACGGTGAGATCGAGTGGACCGGCGGACGGGAGATGGCGCTCCCCTGTGGCGGGCATGCGCCGGTCATCGCCGATCTCGACGCCGACGGCGCCCCCGAGGTGGTCGTCGGTCCGCTGATGCTCGACGGCGAGTCGGGCGACGTGCACGGGGTCATCGGGGGGAGCGTCGGCGCCTACGATGCCTATCCGGAGATCGGGTACCTCCCGGTCGTGGCCGATCTGGATGGCGACGGGCTCCAGGAGCTCTTGACCGGCTCGTCCCGGTACGACCACCTGGGCAACAAGATGTGCTCGGTCGCGAACCACACCGATGGCTTCGCGGCGGTCGCCGACCTCGACGGCGACGGCGACGGCGAGGTGGTCTCGGTCGGCGACAACGTGGCCACGGTATGGCACCACGACTGCACGGTCGGAGCGACGTGGTCGCTCCAGGGTGACGGGACGGGTGGGCCGCCCACCGTGGGGGACTTCGATGGCGACGGGGATCCGGAGATCGGCGTGGCCGGGGCGGAGCGCTACGCGGTCTACGAGGCCGACGGCACCGTGCTCTGGGCCCACGGCACCACGGACTCCAGCTCGCATGCCACCGGCTCGAGCGTGTTCGACTTCAACGGCGACGGGCGCGCTGAGGTGCTCTACGCCGACGAGATCGCGCTGTTCGTGTTCGACGGACCCACGGGTCGGGTGTTGCTCGAAGACCCCCAGCACACCTCCCGAACGCTGCACGAATACCCCGTGCCGGTCGACGTGGACGGAGACGGTCAGACCGAGCTGGTGGTCGTAAACGGCGGCGGGCACTACGGCACCGAGAACGGGGGCGTGTACGTGCTCGGGTCCGGTGGAGCGGACTGGCAGGCGAGCAGGCAGGTCTGGAACCAGCACGCCTTCTCGGTCACCAACATCGCCGACGACCTCTCGGTCCCTCGGGTGCCGGAGGCCAACTGGCCGACCTACAACACCTTCCGCTCGGGTGACCTGGCCGAGATGCGGACCGGCGAGGCCCCCGACCTCCAGGTCGCCATCACGGGGGTGTGCAACCTGCGCTGCGATCAGGGGGAGCAGGTGATCTTCGTGTCGGCGGCCAACGGCGGTGCGTCCGCCACGCAGGGTGGCGAGCTCGTGCGTCTCTACGCCGAGGACGTCGACGGCAACCGCGATCTGCTCTACGAGCGCGAGCTTCAGGTCCCGCTCGCGCCAGGGGCCGCGGCTGGCCCGTGGCGTGTGGTCGTGGACCTTGCGCTCGTGCCCGACCGGCGGGTGGCGGCGGTGGTGGACGAGCCCGACGCGCTGGACTTCGGCGCGCTCCGGGAGTGCGACGAGGACAACAACGAGGCCGTGGTCTGGGATGGCCTCTGCCCCCTGGAGTGAACGCTCCCTCCCGCTTTCCGCCCCTCAGAGGAGCGCGAGCAGTCCGGCCACGAAGCCCCAAGGTCCCAGCAGACCTGCCGCCGCCAGTCCGCACGGTGGCCGCGCCGATCCCGGCGAGACCACGGTCGAGCCGGGGGCGGGCATGGACAGGCACGCCCAGAGGTTACAGCTCCACGTCCGAGCGCAGGCTTGATGTACACACAGGTCCACCGCCCCCGTCACCTCGCGCCGGCCGCCCTCGACGGGCTGCTTGCAAGGGGCTGGTACCGGATGGGCACGGCCCTCTTCACCTGCCGCTTCGTCACCTTGGAAGACGGGGTGCTCCGTTCGGCCATCTGGACGCGCCAGGAGCTGGCGGACTTCGAGTTCCGATCCTCCCATCGCAAGCTGCTCGCCAAGGCTCGCAAGCGCTTCCGGGTGACCGTGGGCCCTGCCGTGCTCGACGAGGCGCGCGAGGTGCTCTACCAGCGCTACCTCACCACCGCCCGGGGCGACCGGAGCGAGGACCTGTACAGCTTCCTGGGCGACGAGGACCACGACGGTCCCTTCGACACGCGCGAGGTGGCGCTCTACGACGAGCACGGGCTCGCGGCCTTCTCGTGGTTCGATCTGGGCGAGCGGGCCGCGATGAGCCTGATCGGCGTCTACGAGCCGGAACACGCGCGGCACAGCCTGGGCTTCACGACGATGCTGCTCGAGATCGAAGAGGCCCTTGGCCGCGGCCTCCAGTTCCACTACAGCGGCTACGTGCTGCCGGGTCATCCGGCCATGGACTACAAGCTTCGGGCGGCCAGCCAGTTCTTCGAGGCGGAGACCGGTCGCTGGCGGCCCCTGGCGGATCTCGATGGCTACACGCTCCCGGTGGACCGCCTCCGACGGCGGCTGGATGTGGCCCAGCGCGCCCTCGCGGATCTGGGCGTCGGGGCGGTGCGCGTGCGCTACCCCCACGCCGACCTGGCCGCATGGAACGCGCACCTCTCCGCGAGCCTGCGGCACCCCCTGGTCCTGATCTGCGGTCGTGGCCCCAGCGGCGTGGTCCTGGTCGTCTACGACCTCGACACCGGGCACTACCTCGCGCTGCGTTGCGCTCTGGCCACGCTGAAGGGCGCGTCCGACGACAGCCCGATGCTGTTGATGGTGGACGAAGAGCTGGCGGCCAGCGAGCAGGTGGACGAGGTGGTCGACGCGGTCGCATCCCTCCGCGCCGTGGGGCGCACGGACTGACAACTTGTCACCGTCATCCGGGTGCCCATCGAGCTAGCTGACAGCCTGTCGGTGGGATCCCGCGGATCCGTCGGTCAGCCCCTTCTGCAAGCTGGATCGATCCTTGCAGCGTCCCTGCTGGTCAGGGGTCCCAGAAGCCCACCACCGAGGCACCCTAAGAACGATGCGAACCCGGCCCGACGCCAAGAAGATGATGACCGGTGCGGCGCTCATCGCCGTCGTCGCG
This sequence comes from uncultured Enterobacterales bacterium, assembly GCA_964604675.1. GTDB lineage: Bacteria > Myxococcota_A > UBA796 > UBA796 > CAJQPC01 > CAZSAT01. The sequence goes on along the minus strand of CAZSAT010000134.1, from coordinate 8,211 downwards.
CTGCTGTTGTCGTTCGGCGCGAGCCGCCTGGTGATCTCGCCGTACCTGGCTCTGCCCGACGACGCGTCCATCGAAGCCGTCGCCGACGAGGGCGGCGATCGTCGCTCCTCGCGCCGCGCCAGCAGCCGAGCACCGTCGAAGCGCTCCCTCGTCGACCCCATCGTGAAGCGAAACATCTTCGACAAGGATGCCCAGCCGCGCACGGTGGAGCCGGGGAGCGGCCAGGGCAACCCGACCGACATGCCGCTGGTGCTCATCGCCACCGTGGTGGCGGGGAACCCGTCCTACAGCTCGGCCCTGATCTCCGAAGACAGCCGCGACGGCGCCGCCATCGGCTACGGCGTGGGCGACGAGGTGCTCGACGCCAAGGTCCACAGCATCGAACAGAAGCGTGTGTGGTTCGAGCGCGACGGTGGACTGGAGTACCTCGCCATCGGTGGGGAGGAGGCGGTCAAGCCCGTCTCCACGCGCGGCAACGAGGACGACGAGGACCCGGAGGACGGCATCCGGAAGGTCGGCGAGAACTCCTGGGAGGTCGACCAGGACGTCGTCGACAAGCACATGCAGAACCTCGAGAAGCTCGCGGGAAGCGTGCGCGCGGTGCCCCACCGAGGCGCCGACGGCGAGATCGACGGCTACCGCCTCTCCGCCATTCGCCGGGGCAGCCTGCTCGACAAGCTCGGCGTGAAGAACGGCGACGTCTTCCACGCCGTGAACGGCATGGAACTCACCAGCATCGACGGCGCGATGAAGGCCTTCAACAGCCTCTCGAGCGACAAGAGCTTCAACTTCGAGCTCACGCGCCGGAACCAGAAAGTCACCAACGAGTACGCCATCCAATGAGCCACTTGATGCCCAAGCTGACGCGCACTTCGTGGATGTTCCGCGCCGGGGTCGCGGCCCTGGCCGCCTTCGGCCTGCCGGCCACCGCCGTGGCGCAGGACGCGCCCGTCGACGACGAGGCGCCTGCGGTCGCCCAGGACGACGAGGGCGAGGTCGAGGAACCCCCTCGTCTTCGTCCGCTGCCGGGAGGGGTCCGCCCTGGACCCAACGGCGGCTTCCCGTTTCCCCAGCGTGTGCCGGGCGACCGGGTCGAGGGCGGCGACGAAGGCCCCTTCGAGGACGAGGGCCCGCCCCCTGTGCGTCGCAGCCTCCCCGCCGAAGGCCAGGGGGAGCGCGCGGAGCCCGCCGGCCCCAAGGCCCCTGGAGTGAGCGTGTCGGGGGGGAGCGACGGCCGTCAGAAGCCGCCGTGCCTGCCCGACGGCGAGAAGATCCATCTCGACGCCGTGGGCCGGGACCTCACCGATCTGGTCAAGTACATGGCCGAGATCACCTGCAAGAACTTCATCCTCGGCGACGACCTCAAGGGCGAAGTCACGATCATCTCGCACACCCCCGTGAGCGTGGCCGAGGCGTACGAGGCCTTCCTGAGTGCACTCGAGGTGGCTGGCTACACCACGGTGCAGGTCGGGTCGGCCACCAAGGTGCTGCCGGCGCGCGAAGCCGCCAACGCGCCGCTCCGCGTCTACGAAGGGGACAACATCCCCTACACCGACAACATGGTCACCCAGATCTTCCAGCTCGACAACGCCTCGGTCTCCGAGGTCGTCAACGTGGTGAAGCAGCTGAGCGGGCAGTCGGCCAACATCATCGCCTACAGCACGTCCAACACGCTGATCGTCACCGACTCGGCCGTGAACATCCGCCGCATGTGGAAGGTGGTGAGCCAGCTCGACATCGCAGCTCCGCGCGCCAAGCTCGCGGTGGTGAACCTCGCGCACGCCGAGGCGGCCGACGTCGAGAAGATCATCGAGGAGATCTACAGCTCGGAGGAGAGCGCCTCCAGCAAGGACGACTCGAGCTCCAAGCGGAAGTCGAGCTCCAGCCGGCGCCGGAAGAAGAAGGACAAGTCCACCTCGTCGGACGGCGCCACCAGCACCTCGGTCGGCAAGGAAGGCAAGTACATCGAGAAGGTCATCTCGGACGAGCGCACGAACTCCATCATCGTGCTCGCCAACGAGGAGGGGCTCAACGCGGTGGTCGACCTGGTGAAGACCCTCGACGTCGACGTCGACATCTCCAGCCGGGCGCAGATCCACGTGATCTACCTGGAGCACGCCAAGGCCGAGGACGTGGCCACCGTGCTCGCCAACCTGTCCGAGGACACGGCGAGCTCCGCGTCGAACGCCCGCCGTGCGCCCACGTCACGCCGGGGCCGTGGACCGGACGATCGGCGTGGCGGCGACGCCGATGCCGACGCGGAGAGCACCGGCAGCGCCACGGCGGCCCTGGCCGATGGCGTGAAGATCACGAGCGACGAGAACACCAACTCGTTGGTGGTCATCGCCAGCCCCGAGAGCTTCGACGTCATCCGTCAGGTGGTGTCCAAGCTCGACATCCGCCGCAAGCAGGTGTTCGTCGAGGCCGTGATCATGGAGCTGGCGAGCGAGGAGTCCATGGACCTCGGCGTGGGCTACCACTTCGGCGTGCCCAGCGAGTCCGGTGACTCGGTCGGCTTCGCATCCGGCCAGCTCGGCACCACCACCTTCTTCGGCCCCGACAGCTCGGACCTGCTGAGCGGCATGGCGATGGGGGTGTTCGGCGACTCGATCGACGTCAGCGTCGGCGACGGCACGGGCGGCTCCACCACGCTCACCATCCCGGCCTTCGGCATCGCGCTCAACGCGTTGCAGGCCGACAGCCGCGTGAACATCCTCTCCACGCCCAACATCCTCACGCTCGACAACGAGGAAGCCAAGATCGTGGTCGGTCGGAACATCCCGTTCCCCACCAGCCAGGGGCGGGACTCGAACAACAACCCGATCATCCAGTACAGCCGCGAGGACGTGGCCATCACCCTGAAGGTCACGCCGCAGATCAACGAGTCCGACTACGTCACGCTCGAGGTCTTCCAGGAGGTCACCGAGATCGAGGAGGACAACCAGGGCCTCGACGTCACCTCCGCGGGCTTCATCACCTCGAAGCGCGAGGCCGAGACCACGGTGCTGGTCAAGGACAACCAGACCATCGTGATCGGCGGCCTCATGGGCCAGACCGAGACCAAGGTCGAGACCAAGATCCCCGTGCTCGGCGATCTCCCCCTCGTCGGTCTGCTCTTCCGCGGCAAGCGCGACACGGTGCGCAAGACCAACCTGCTGATCTTCCTCACCCCGCACGTCATCGCCGGCCCCGCCGACCTCGAGGAGGTCTACCGGGTCAAGGTCGCCCAGCGGAACGAGTTCCTGCGTCGGTTCTACGGCAAGGACGAGGTCGAGAGCCAGCTCGAGCTCAACAAGCTCCTGCGGTACTCGATGAACATCGTGGACGAGCCCAGCGTGTACCGGACCAAGATCCGGGACGAGCACGACAACGTCACCTCCATCGGATCGATCGGCGGGGACGACTCGAACGCCAGTCCGACCATCAGCTACCCGGGTCAGGACGACGACTCCGACGAGGACTCCGACTCCGACTCCGACTCCGACCTCGACGACCTGCCCGACGCCGACCCGGCCGAGGCCGGGGAGTGAGCGGTCTCCATCGGGCGGCGCTGGCCGAGCTCCTCGTCGCCGAGGGAGCGGACCCAGCGCGTCTGGAGGACGCGGCCGCGCAGGCGCGGAAGGCCGGTCTGGACCTCATCGAGGCGGTGCAGCGCACCGAGGCGGTGCCTCCTGCGGTCGTGGCCAGGGCTCTTGCCCGGCTGAGCGGGCTCGAGCTCTACGAAGACGTGGACCTCGACCGTGTCGACGTGGAGCTGGTGCGCCAGATCCCGCTCGGTCTGGCCCGCGAGAAGGGCGTGCTGCCGCTGTGGGAGGAGCACGGCGAGGTGGTGGTGGGCCTCTCCAACCCCGCGTCGCTGTCCGCGGTCGACGATCTGCGGGTGCTCTTCCGCCGGCCCACCCGGCCGGTGCTCGCCAGCGCGGACGTGCTGCGCGACGCCATCAACCGCTCCTTCGACAAGGCTGCCCAGACCGCTGCGGCCGTCATGGAGGAGATCCAGGACGACGACGACGACCTCGCGGGCGACCTGAACCTGGCCGGCGACATCCTCGACGACCCGAACCAGGCCCCGATCATCCGCTTCGTCAACACGCTTCTGACCCAGGCCATCAAGGATCGAGCCAGCGACATCCACGTGGAGCCCTTCGAGAAGGAGCTGTCGGTCCGCTTCCGCATCGACGGCGTGCTCTACGACGTGGTGAAGCCTCCCAAGAAGCTGCAGGCCGCCATCGTCTCCCGCGTCAAGATCATGAGCGGGCTCAACATCGCCGAGAAGCGCATCCCTCAGGACGGCCGGATCCGGATCCGGATGGCTGGCCGCGAGATCGATCTCCGCGTGTCCACGCTCCCGGTGCGGCACGGCGAGCGGGTCGTGCTGCGCATCCTCGAGAAGGGCACGGTCTTCTCGCTCGACCGCGTGGGCATGGCCGACCACTCGCTGAAGAGCTTCCGGTCGGTGATCACCCGGCCCCACGGCATCATCCTGGTGACCGGCCCGACCGGCTCCGGAAAGACCACCACGCTCTACAGCGCGCTCTCCGAGATCAACAAGCCCGAGCTCAACATCCTCACCATCGAGGATCCGATCGAGTACGAGCTCAAGGGCATCGGGCAGACCCAGGTCAACCCGAAGATCCAGCTCACCTTCGCCTCGGCCCTCCGCGCCCACCTTCGTCAGGATCCCGACGTCATCCTGGTCGGTGAGATCCGCGACAAGGAAACCGCCGACAACGCCGTGCAGGCCTCGCTCACGGGCCACCTGGTCTTCTCGACCCTCCACACCAACGACTCGGCGGGCGCCTTCACGCGGCTCATCGAGATGGGGGTGGAGCCCTTCCTCGTGTCGAGCTCGCTGATCATGGTGCTCGCGCAGCGGCTCGTGCGGCGGCTCTGCCAGGACTGCCGCGAGGCCTACCAGCCCTCGGCTGCGGAGCTGACCGACGTCGGACTCTCGGTGCAGGCGGCCGCGGGCCGAACCCTCTACCGGGCCAAGGGGTGCCCCGCGTGCCTCCGCACCGGGTACAAGGGCCGGACCGGCATCTACGAGATCCTGACCGTGTCGGAGACGGTGAAGCAGCTCGTGATGGCCAACCGCGACTCCGGCACCATCAAGAAGGCGGCCGTCGCGGGCGGCATGAAGACCCTCCGCGACGACGGCTTGCGCAAGGTGCTGTCCGGCGAGACCACCTTCGACGAGGTCCTGCGCGTGACGCAGGAAGACGTGGCGGAGCTCTAGCGAGATGGCCGTCTACGCGTACAAGGGCTTCGACGCCTCCGGAAAGGAGGTCAAGGGCATCGTCGACGCCGACCATGCGAAGTCGGCTCGCAGCAAGCTGCGCAAGCAGGGGGTGTTCCCCACCGACGTCACCGAGCACCAGGAAGGCGCCGCCCGGGGCAGCGGTCTCGGCGTGCAGATCGACTTCAGCAAGTACTTCCAGCGGGTGTCCACCACCGACCTCGCGACCATGACCAGCCAGCTCTCCACCCTCGTCGGTGCGGGCATCCCCATGGTCGAAGCGCTGGGCGCGCTGCAGGACCAGACCGAGAACGCGAAGCTCAGCGTCGTGCTCGCCGACGTCCGCGAGAAGGTGAACGAAGGCTCCACCCTGGCCGACGCGTTGAAGGGCCACCCCACGGTCTTCTCCGACCTCTACATCAACATGGTGGGCGCCGGCGAGGCCTCCGGCTCGCTCGACACGGTGCTCGCCCGGCTCACCGAGTACACCGAAGCCAGCGTCGAGCTCAAGGGCAAGGTCACGAGCGCGATGATCTACCCGCTGTTGATGACCCTGATCGGTGGCGGCATCGTGCTCGCGCTCTTCGTCTTCGTCATTCCGCGCATCCGGCGGGTCTTCGACAGCTTCGGTGCCAGCCTGCCCTTTGTCACCGAGGCCCTGCTCACCCTGTCGGACTTCACCCTGAAGTGGTGGTGGACGGCCCTGTTCATCGTGCCCGCGGGCGTCTACGCCTTCCGTCGCTGGCTCAAGACCGATGCAGGTCGGGAACGCTTCGATCGCCTCAAGCTCCAGGTGCCGATTTTCGGGAAGATCAACCGCCTGGTGGCGGTTTCCCGTTTCTGCCGGACCCTGTCCACCCTGCTCAACTCCGGCGTGCCCATCCTCACCGCTCTGGGCATCACCCAGACCGTGGTCGAGAACAGCATCCTGGCTCGCGCCGTGGAGGACGCCGCGCGGAACATCCGCGAGGGCCAGTCCATCGCCGAGCCGCTGAAGGCGTCGGGCGAGTTTCCCCCCATCGTGACCCACATGATCGCCATCGGAGAGAAGACCGGAGAGCTCGAGTCGATGCTCCAGAAGGTCGCCGATGCCTACGACAGCTGGGTCTCCAACATGGTCGACAGCCTGACCAGCCTGCTCACCCCCGTGCTCACCGTGGTGATGGGAGGCGTCGTCGCCTTCATCGCCGTCGCCATCCTCCTCCCGATGCTCAACCTCTCGAGCATCGCTCGTTGACCCCACAGGAGTCCCCCATGAAGCGGAAGCCGCTGCATTCCAAGAAGGGCATGACCCTCGTCGAGATCATGGTCGTGATCGCCATCCTCGGCACGCTGATGGCGGTCGTCGCCGTCAACGTCGTCGGCGCGATGGACGAGGCCAACGCCGACGCCACCCGCGTGCAGATGAAGAACATCGGCAACAGCCTCACGATGTACGCCGCGAAGCACAAGGGGAAGTACCCCGGCACGTCGGACGGGCTCGAGAAGGCGAAGAAGTACTTCCCCGAGAACAAGGTGCCGACCGACGCCTGGGGCAACGAGTTCCTGTACTACAGCCCGGGCACCCACGGCGACAACGACTACGAGCTGATCTCCCTCGGCAAGGATGGCGCCGAGGGCGGAGAAGACGCCGACAGCGACATCCGATCCTGGGAGGACGCGGACAGCGAGTAGGGCTCCGGCCCTCCCGCTCCGTGCGCCCATGGTGTCGAGGACCCGACCGCTTCGCCTGACGAGGGGCATGACCCTCGTCGAGGTCATGGTCGCAGCCGCGCTGCTCGCCGTGCTCATCGGCGTGGCGGTGCCGAGCTTGCAGGGCATCCTCGACGCTCGCCAGACCGGCGCGGCCAAGCAACTCGCGCTCACCTACCGCTACCTCCGTGACGAAGCGGCCCTGCGCAACGTCACGTTCCGCGTCGTCTACTTCCTGGACCAGGCGCGCTACACGGTGGAGGTCGGGGACCCCGAGACCCTGGTCTTCACCACCCCCGAGGCGCGGGCCGAGTTCGAAGAGCAGATCGAAGACGACCTGAAGCGCTACACGCAGCGGGAGATCGACGAGGGGGAAGCGGGCGACGTCACCGACAAGCTCGGGCGCTTCGCCGGCCTGTCGGATCCCGCGCTCGAGGGCACGGTCGAGCTGCCGCATGGTGTGGCCTTCAACTGGGTGTGGACCCCTCAGTACGACGAGCCGGTCGAGCCGAGCGACGAGCCCCCGGATCTCGACGAGCTCGAAGAGAACCCGGGCCAGGTGGTCTACAGCTACATCTTCGCGGACGGCACCGCCGAGCAGACCCTGGTGCGCATCGCCGATGTCGACGACGAGGACGACGGCTACACCTTGGAGGTCGAGCCCCTGAGCGGCCGGGTCACCCTGCACGACGAGGTGCTCGACTACGAAGACCTGCTGGAGTGGCTGCCCGAGGAAGGCCCGGAGCTGCCGCGATGAGGCGCGCCTTCACGCTGCTCGAGGTGCTGATCGCGCTGGCCATCCTGGCGGTGAGCCTGGTGGTGCTGGTCGATGCGCAGGCCACCGCGGTGTTCATGACCCGGGAGACCGATCGCATCTTCACGGCCACCCTGCTGGCCCAGGAGAAGATGAGCGAGGTGAAGCTCTACGTGGAGACCGAGGGCTTCGTCGACAAGGATCTGGAAGAGCAGGGCACCTTCGACGACTACGAGATCGAGGCGCTGGAGATCGACTTCGAGGATGCCTTCGAAGGCTACGAGTGGGCCTACACCATCCGAGAGGTCGAGCTCAGCCTGGGCGGCGACATCAGCGGGATGGCCGACACCCTGGGGCAGTCCGGCTACTTCGGCGAAGACGCCGAGGCCGGCTTCGGCGCCGACCAGACCGAGGAGCGAGGGCTGGAGGATCTGGGCGTGCAGCCCGACATGATCACCGAGATGCTCTCGCCCTACATCCGGGAGGTCCGCGTGCGGGTCTGGTGGGGCGAGGTCGATCCCGACGACCC
>CAZSAT010000133.1:0-18559 GCA_964604675.1 uncultured Enterobacterales bacterium | reverse complement strand
CCGCTCACGTCGGCGAAGACCGCCGGGAGGCTCTGCGGCTTCACCGCGAGCACGAGCAGATCCGCTGCTGCAACGACGGCCTGGTTGGCGTTCGTCATGCGGATGCCGAGCTCGGACGCGAGGGCCTCGCGGCGCCCGGGGTGGGGGTCGGACGCGAGGATGCGCTCGGGCGGCATGGCGCCGAGGACGCCGCGCACCATGGTCTCCGCCATGACGCCGGCACCGATGAAGCCGAGGGTCCAGGCCATCAGCGCACCACGAAGCGGCCGATGGCGGGCGCGTCCAACAGGTTGACGGGAGGGTCCAGGTGCTTCCGGCGAAGCTCCCGCGCATCCTCACCCTCCGACAGCCCGACCAGGTGCGCGAGCTCCTGCCCGACATCGACGCACCGGAACGTGCCGGCGCGCCCGACGAGGTGGATGCCGAGAGCCTCCAGGGCCTGGGCGACCCGCAAGTGCGCGGGGTACCACGGCCCGTACCAGGCCGGATGGTGGGCCACGATCACGCTCGTGCGCCCGGTGGCGCGCGCCTGTCCGAGCCCGAGCCGGCTGACCGCCGCCGCCACCTCGACGCCAGCAGCAGGATCCGTCGCTCGGGCGGTCCACGCCGGCGTGAGCGCCGCCAGCACACGCCGGGGCTCGCTCGCTCCAGGCCAGATCCCCGTGCGCGACAGCCGGAAGCACGGGGCCTCGGGGACGGTGATGTGCAGCTCCCCCGGGAGCTCCTCGGCGCCATCCAGCTCGAGCTCCACGGCCACGAAGTCGCTGGCCGTGAGCTTGCGTGCATCGAACACGATGCCCGGATCGAGGGCGTCGCCAAGCCAGGCCACGACGTCGGACGGCGCGCACGCGCACCACAGCTGGTCGACCGGCTGCAAGCCTTCGGCGGTCTCCACCTCCGCGATGCGGCCATCCGTGCCCAGCCTCAGGCCCACCACGCTCCCCTGCACCACGCTGCCGGCCTGTGCCGCCAGGCGTGTGCGTCCAGCCTCGACGTCCGCGCCGAGCGCGCGCGCCTCGCCGCGGGCGGCCAGCCCGTGGGCGCGGCGGGCGTGGGAGACGCTGATCCGGTCTGCCGCCCCCCAGCGCAGGTTGGCGTAGGGCTCGAACAGCTGGGAGGCTGCGCCGGCGCCGAAGCGGTGGGTGACCCAGTCGCTGTAGGTGCGTTCCTCCCGCCCGCCGGTGTGCACGCCCTTGAACGAGTTGCGGACGCGGTTCCTCGCCCAGTCCCCGACCGTACCGAGCTTGTCGTCGCCGAAGAGCGCCAGCACGTCCCGCGGGCTCAGCGGGAGGCGATGCACCTCGCCAGCGTGCAGCAGTCCGCGGCTCCCGGCCTCCGCGGACAGGCCGGGGGCGGCACCGTAGAGTCGTTCGACCTGTGGCGTGCCCGCGCCGTGCTCGAACCAGCCGGCGTCCTCGACCAGGCTGGCCTCTGGCAGCTCGGAGAGGAGCACCGTCTGGGAAGCGCCGAGCACGGCCGCTGCACGCAGCGCCGCGAGCCCGTGCCCGACCACCATCTTGTTCGCCATGGCTTGCACACCTCGTCGACGAGAGAGGCTAACCGGGCGCGTAGAAGCTCAGGACGGTGCTGCCGTAGGACCGCGAGTCGGGGGGCGCGAAGCCGGCGACCGTCGGCGCTTCGCGCTCGGGGCCGTGTTCCAGGACCAGCTGCCACCGAACGCGCCCGGCCAAGGCCTCGAGGGTGCTCTCGGGATCGAGCACGTAGGGAGGATCGAGCAGCACCAGGTCCCAGCTCCCGGCGGGCAAACGACCCGGCGTGCGGCCTACGACAACGCGTGAGGTGCGCTCCACCCCCAACGCCCGGGCCTGCCCGCGGAGGCGCGAGGCCGTCGCGCGATCCTGCTCGACGAAGGTGGCGTGATCCGCTCCACGCGACAGGGCTTCGAAACCCAAGAGCCCGCTGCCCGCGAAGGCATCGAGCACGGTGACCCCCTCCAGGTCCTGCCCGAGGATGGAGAAGAGCGCCTCGCGCACCCGATCGGTGGTGGGCCGAACGCGTCGCGGAGGGTCCGAGACCCGTCGTCCACGCAGGGTGCCGCCGGTGATGCGCATCTCACCTTCTACCGCGCGCGAAGCTCCCACACCTCCACGGGCGCCCGTGCGCGCTGGAGCACATCCAGCCAGACGCGCTGTTCGTCGCTGAGGGTGTCCGATGGGCCCTTCACCTCGACCAGCAGCGCGCCTGGCCCGACGCGCGCCGGGATGGCGTCGATCCGCGTCGTCTCCCCGGGAAGGACCGCCAGATCCGGCAGACCGCGGGCGGCGCGCCACCCCTCACGGGCCAGACGCTCCAGCACGGCGGCCACCGCAGCTCCTCCCAGGCTGTTCGCGAAGGCCTCCAGCTGCCCGATGGTGGCGAGCTCCCAGCGCACCCCGCGTACCTGGCAACCGTGCCACCGCTGCCATGGCGAGCGCAGGTCGAGATCGCCAGCTCGCATGGCCTCGAGCCGGCGACCCAGGGCATCCTCGCGGTGCGCCGCGAAGAACGGCGTGCCGAGGTCGCGCGGCCCGGCACGCCCCGGCGTGGGCAGCATCCCGTCGATCGGCAACCAGAACAGCTCGCCGAGCAGCAGTCCGAAGAGCGTGGTCCAGAGCTGGTTCTCGCCATGCACCGCCACACGGGGACGCAGCGCGCGCGCCACAGCCGCCTCCACCGCGAGCGGCGGATGCCCCCAGACAGGCCGCGGACCCACCCTTCCCGCCCGCGGCAGCCAGGCACGCCGCACCCGAGGCCGCGCGAGCGGCGCCGTCGGTCTCCAGGGGCGCCCGAGCTTCCTCGCGAGGCGACGACCGGTACGCTCGACGGCTGGCCGCGCCGCTGGGTCCAGCAGCTCCCGCCAGGTCAAGCAGGCCTCCAGGGCCTCGGCCAGGTGGCCGGCCGCTTCCAACGCGAGCGGCAGACGCGGTGCGACCTTCGACGGGGGGCTCACGCCGCGCTGCAGCAGGCCCGCATAGAGCACGGCGGCTCGGCCGGGCTCGCCCGCCCGCTCCAGCGCGCGAGCCGCGTGACGGACGCTGCGAGCGCGTACGCGTCGCGGATCGACCTCCGCCAACCAACCAGGCCGTACCGGGAGCGCGTCGATCCGCTCGAGCTCAGCTTCCGGATCCTCGCCGTCGGCGTGGAAGGCGGCCTCGAGCTCGCGCAGCGCTCGCCGGGTCGGAAAGGCGGCGCGGCCGGACGTCACCGGATGCTCCACATGCCGCGTGACGCCGATGCGCTCCAACAGGAGCGTCTTGCGACCACGCCACGGGGACTCGAAGGCCAACCACTCGAGACGCCGAACGAGGCGCCTGTAGGCCACCCGCAGCACGCGTTCCGGCGGCGTGATCCCATGCTCCAGCATGCGCACCTCCAGCTCGGCCCGCCGTCCACCTCGTCGCAGACCGGCGCGCCGCAACAGCTCCTTCATCTCGTCGACCGTGAACACCGAGAGCCGCGCTGCCGAGGGCACCGCCGCGTCGACCCAGCCCGCCTCGACGAGCTTCGAGACGGCCTCCTCCGGGGCCGTCACATCTGGCCAGTCCAGTCGATCGGGCCGGAACCAGGGATGGCGTCGATCCACGAGGCGGATCCAGGTCACTCCGGCGTCGCCGCGCAGCTCCAGCATGCCCTCCGCAAGCCGCCGTTCACCCGCCAGGAGGACATGCCCATGACGATGCAGCGCCCGGGTTACGACCGCTCGAAGATCGCTGAGCAGCCGCTCCCCCGGACTCGTGCTGGGCGCGTCTGCGGACGCCTGGGAGCTCATGTGATGGATCCTCGCACTCCGCGGCGACGCACCAAGATCGTCGCCACCCTCGGCCCAGCCACCCGAGAGCGGCTCGACGAGCTGCTCGAAGCCGGCGTCAACGTAGCCCGCATCAACTGCTCGCACGCCGACCACGCGGCCATCCGCGCCGACGTCTCGCGCGTGCGCCGGGCGGCGACCCGTGCGAGCGTGGCGGTGGCCATCCTGCTGGACCTGCAGGGTCCGAAGATCCGCACCGGCGAGGTCGAAGAGCCTCTGGACCTGCCGTCCGGCTGCACGCTCGAGATCGTGATGGACGAGGAGCTGGTGGGCTCCGGCACCCGCTGTGGAACCACCTACACCCCGATGGCGAGCGACGTGTCGGTGGGCGACCGCGTGGTCTTCGCCGACGGCGCGCTCTCGGGCCACGTCGCCTCCGTCCACCTCGACCGCGCGCCCCCCGAGGTGCACGTCACGATCGAGCACGGTGGACTCCTGGGCAGCCACAAGGGGATCAACCTCCCAGGGGTGGACGTCTCCGCGCCGTCGCTCACCACGAAGGACCGCGAAGACCTGGTGGTCGGCGTCCAGGCGGGTGTGGACTACGTGGCGCTCTCGTTCGTGCGCCATGCCGAGGACGTGCTCGAGCTGCGGCGGTTGCTCGACGAGATGGGTGCGGTGCACCTGCCGATCTGCGCCAAGATCGAGAAGCCCGAAGCCCTCGACAACATCCACGACATCCTCCAGGCCGTCGACGCGATCATGGTCGCTCGTGGTGACCTCGGCGTGGAGGTGCCGCTCGAGACGGTACCGATCCACCAGAAGCGCCTGATCGAGGCGGCCAACCGCGCTGGCGTGTTGAGCATCACCGCCACGCAGATGCTCGACTCGATGGAGCGCAACCCGCGTCCCACCCGGGCCGAGACCACCGACGTGGCGAACGCCATCCTGGATGGGACCGACGCCGTGATGCTCTCGGGCGAGACCTCGATCGGTCTCCATCCGATCGAGTCGGTCCGCGTGATGGACCGCATCGCGCGCGAAGCCGAGCGGTCGCCCTTCTTCCGTCCGCCGCGTCCGGACGAGGTCGACCTGCTCGCCGGCCCGTCCCACACGGTGTACCGGGCCGCCTGCTACGCGGTGAGCGAGGTACCGCGCCCGATGGTGGTGTTCACCTGGAGTGGCCAGAGCGCCATCGCCGTGAGCCGCAGCCGGCCGGCCACGCCGATCTTCGCGCTCACCCACGAGCAGACCGTGTGCGACCGCCTCGCCCTGGTGTGGGGCATCACGCCGGTGTGCATCCCCCTGGTGAAGAACACCGACGACCTGGTGGTCGTGGGCGAACACGCGCTGCTCGACGCGTCGTTGGTCCACCGCGGCCAGGAGGTCGTGGTGCTCGCGGGCAACCAGCCCGTGAAGGGCGCCACGAACATGCTCAAGATCTACACGGTGGGCGTGGACTGAGCCTGGCCGCGTGCCAGCACGAGCTCCTGGGCAAAGCGCGCACGGATGGCGCGGCCGCCGCCTTGAAGGTGGAGCCACGTGACCAGACGGTCGGGCAAGGTCGCGCCCTCGACCGTGGCCAGCTCGAGCTCACGCCGGAGGGCGCGCTTGACCGGGCTCGGCGTCTCCTCGTCCAGCGTGGCGGAGATGGCCGCGAGCACCGCATCCACCTCGTCCGGCACGGCGCCCGCGTCCAGGGCATCTGCGAGCAGCTCGAGTCGGTGCGCGGTCTCCGCTGCCGTGTCGAGGCACGACTTGGCCATCAGGAAGAAGAGCACCATGCGCAGCAGCTTCTTCAGCGGCCAGAGCACGATGGCCCACAGGCAGCCGTTCAGGGTGACGCCTGGATCGGCGGCGAGCTGCGCCACGTTTCGGGGGGCCAGCGCGACCCCGGCTTCGATCAGGCGCTCCTCGATCAAGCGGCGTCGAACCCTGGCGATCAGCCAGTCGTCGAAGAACGGCAGGGGGATGAGCGGGAAGAGACCCGTGGCGAGCACGAGGACCGCAGGGGGGAGAGGCTTCACCCGCGCAGGCTACGATGCGGCGCGTCTTGTGTTGCACCGAGGACCCCGTCATCGACACCGTGGCCTACGAACACGTCCGCTTCGGCGACAGCGGCCTGCTCATCAGCGTGGAGCACGCGAGCTGCACCCTCCCGGCGCCCCTTGTCCTGGAAGACGACGACCGGCCCTGGCTCCAGACCCATTGGGGCTGGGATCTCGGTGCGGAGGAGGTCTCCCGACGCGTGTTGCGCGAGCTGGGCGGGAGCGGGCACTTCGGGCGCTTCTCGCGGCTCGTCTGCGACGCCAACCGACCAGCCACGGCGTCGAGCTGGATCCGCCGCCGTGTGGGCGGCCACCTGCTGAGCTTCAACCAACAGCTCGACGATGCCGAGCGCGCGCGACGGAAGACGGCGCTGTGGGACCGCTACCACGAGGGCCTCGACCGGGCGATGGCCGCGATGACGGACCCCTTCCTCCTCTCGGTGCACAGCTTCACCCCGGTCCTGCACGAAGAGGTCCGCGAGATGGAGATCGGGATCCTCTTCGACGACCACGCCGACCTCGCCTTCGAGCTGTTCGAGATCTTCGCGGACGCCGGTCTGCTGGTCGCCCTGAACGCTCCCTACTCAGGGCGCGACGGCCTGATGTACAGCCCATGGCGGCACGGCCGGGCCCACGGAGCGCCCTACCTGGAGCTGGAGATCCGCCAGGACCTCGTCGCCACACACCGCAAGGCGCAGGCCTTCGGCCACCGGCTCGCCCGCCTACTCCAAGGCTTCAGCCCCGTCGCCAGCCGGCTGTGATTCCGGTGACTTGACGCCGGACCCCTCAGGGACTTCATCGGGGATCTCGGGCGCCGACACCGTCCAGGTGCAGAGCCCCTCGTTGCAGCCACAGCTCGACAGCACCGTGAAGCACGGAAGGCGCTCACAGGTGCTCATCAGGCCGGACTGCGACGAGGCCACGCACATCTCCGTGCTGCAGCCGACGGCCACGCAGTCTTCGTCGGTGGCGCACTCACCTGCCGCCTCGGGACCCTCGACCCGCTCCCGGCAGGCCTCGTACACCTGCTGGGGGTCGGCGTCGGGCGGCAGGACGCGCCCGGGCCCTCCCACCTGGAAGGGCGGCTGACCCACGCCCGAGATGGGAAGCTCGGGCTCCGTCTCGGTGGGCTCGGCGGTGGCTTCCTCGGCGGCCTGCTCGGCGGCCGCGGTCGCTTCTTCCACCACGTCGGTCGCGGCGTGAGGGGATGGATCGGTCTTGGCGCAAGCCAGCCAGAGCACGGCGACGGTGATCATGCACACCTCCGGGCGCATCCTATTACCTTGTGCCGATGCACACGTTGATGCCTCTGCTCTCGCTGGCGTTCTCGACCGGCTGCGGCGTGACGGACGACGCACGCCTGCTCACGGGCTTCGACCTCCTCTGGGACGAGCTCTCCCACCGGATCTCGGCGCTCGAGGTCGCCGTCACCGGGGAGGCGCAGATGGGCCTCGAGGGCGGCGACTGGTCGACCGGCGAGGACTACACCGACTTCGTGCACTGGGGCCTCGGGGCCATCGACGTCACCAGCGACCGGGCGGCGTTCTACGAGGGCGCGACCGAGGTCACCATCCTCCCCCAGTCCAGCGGCTCCGGCAACGAGGCGCTGGCCGCGGTGGCGGTGAGCAAGGACGAGCTGGGCGACTGGCCGGACTACATCGCTGTGGTGAGCGGCTTCACCTTCGAGTGCGACGTCGACCAAGGCGACACCTACCCCGACGACTACTCCCCGGCGGGGGGCTACACGTCCACCGGCTTCGGCGTCCGCCTGGGCGAGGTGAGCGACGACGGCGACACCTTGAGCTTCGAGGCGTGGACGCGCTTCGGCCTCGGCCCGACAGGCGAGGAGTACCTGGACCGGCCCCAGATGGATGGCGCGATCCCGGAAGCCACGCTCGGCGCCACGTTGAGGTGGACCCTCATCGGCTACCGCGGCTCGCGCGACGACCTGGCGCTCTCAGCGTCCGTCGAGCACGAGCACGATCCGCCGTACTCCGACCAACCCTCGGAGATCCTCGCGACCAGCACGGCGTCCAGCGGGACCGCCGTGCCCGTGTGGCAAGGCTTCGACCTGATCGTCAACGGCGGCGACGGTGCCCACGGAGACTACCTGCGCCAGGTCGTGCTCGCCCACACCATCGCAGGCACCGAGCAGGGCCTCACCGGCGAAGTGGAAGCCAACGTCTCGGGCAGCTCGCTCGTGGAGGTGGCGCAGCTGTCCTTCGAGCTCGATGCCGATCTGGTCGTGCTCGGCCTGAAGGGCAACACCACCGTCGAGGTGAAGAGCGCCGCCGGCGAAGCGGAGGTGGGCACGTGGTCGGTGGACTTCTGATCCTCGCGTGCGGGGAGGTGGGACCCACTGTCGAGCCGGTCGTCGAGCCCGTGGAGGTGCTCGCGCCGGCTCCCCCACCCTTCACCCACGACGACGCCATCGCTTCGGCGCTCGCCCAGGCGCCCCCCGAGCTCCCGGCCGAGAACCCCTCGACGAACGACGCCAAGGCGGTCGAGACGGGGGCAGCGCTCTACGAAGCCAGGTGTGCCGCGTGCCACGGAATCCTGGGCGACGGCGACGGTCCTGCCGCCGCCGCCTTGCCCCAGCGGCCGGCCGACTTCACCGACCTGTCCCGGTGGACCGCCACCAACCACGGCCAGAAGATCTGGCTGTTGGAGAAGGGGATCGCCGGCACGCCCCACGCTCCTTCCAAGCTGTCACACGAAGAACTGACAGACGTGCTCGCGTACGTGGAAAGCACCTTCGCAGCGGGCTGACCGCGGGCAGGGCAACACCGGCTGGCGGCCAGCGCTTCCCACAAGGTCGTGGACGCACCCTGGTCGAAACATTAAAGGGCGCGCCCTTCTGAAGCTGCTGCAATTCCACCTACCTGGCGGAGGCATGATGCACACGCCCCACAGCCCACGGCTGGCGGTTGGTCTGGTGCTCGCGAGCGTGACGTTCGCCGCGGGCTGTGATCGACCCTGGGAGCGCTCGTTCGACGGCACCGAGGCGTTCCCCCTCGGCACACACTCGCTGCTGCCCCCCGAGCTCGCCATGGATGCCGAGACCAAGGCCCGCGGCGACGACACGGTCGAGCGTCGCATCGCCGTGAGCCGCTTCGAGCAGCCGGTCGACTCCCAGCCCCTGGCGTTCAACCACAAGATCCATGCGGGCGCGGTCGCTGACGGCGGCATGGCCATGGACTGCCAGTACTGCCACAGCAACGCGCGGGACACGATCCACGCGGGCGTGCCGCCCCTGCAGACCTGCGCGGGCTGCCACAAGATGATCGACACCACGGATCGCCCGGTGCTCGAAGAGCTCAAGAGCTACATCGACAAGGGCGAGGCACCCCCTTGGGTGAAGGTGCACGATCTCCCCGACTTCGTGCACTTCGATCACTCCGCTCACGTGGGCGATGCCAAGATCGCCTGCCAGGAGTGCCACGGCCCCATGGAGACCCGAGGCGTCGCCGAGCGCGACCCCGCGATGACCATGGAGATGGGCTGGTGCCTGGACTGCCACAAGAACCATCCGTCAGTCGACGAGAACTACGGCGCGGAGGCGGAGCTCCGCCGCGCCGGTCTCAAGGACTGCTGGACCTGCCACAAGTGATGGGGCGACTCTGATGGCGAAGATCAACCGCCGCGACTTCTTCAAGATGGTCGGCGTGACCGGCACCGCGGGCCTCACGGCTTGTGATGCCACGGTGCCCGTCGAGACGGTCATCCCCTACGTGGTGCAACCCGACGACATCACGCCGGGTGTGCCCACCTTCTTCGCGACCATCGCGTCCGACGTGGGTGCGCCCTACAGCGTGCTCGTGCGGAACCGTGAAGGCCGCGTGGTGCACGTGGGCGGCAACGCCGACAGCCCCGCTGGCCGCGGAGGCACGAGCGCTCGTGCCATCGCGGAGGTCCAGGAGGTCTACGACGCCGACCGCTTCCGTGGCCCCCAGGGCGGCGGCAGCCCGGGTGCCTGGGACGAGCTCCTGGGGCAGGTCGCCGGAGCCGTCAAGGCCGCAGGCAGCCGGGTCGCGTGGCTCGGCCGCTACCGCGGCGGCTCGTTGGGAGCGTTGATCGCCGACGTGGCAGCCGCCACCGGTGGCCAGGCCGTGCATTGGGAGAGCTTCGGCCACGAGAGCCTCGCAGGCGCTGTGAAGCGCGCCTTCGGAACCCGCGGGTTGCCGCGCTACCAGGTGGACGACGCCAGGACCATCGTGTCCTTCGGCGCCGACTTCCTGCACACCTGGCTCGCGCCGGTCGACCACAGCCGAGGCTGGGCCGCAGCGCGCAGCCCGAAGCGCAACCACCACGTGGCGCCCTTCTACGCGATCACGCCGCGTCTCTCGAACACCGGCCTGAACGCCGACACCTGGTACGCCCCGGTGCCGGGCGGCGAAGCGCACATCGCACGCGCGCTCGCCAAGCTCGTCGCCGAGCGCACGAAGAGCGCCGCCTTCTCCGCCTACCTCTCCGCTGTGGACGCCCACGCGTCGGCCGACGTTGGCGGCGTCGCGTTCGAGAAGCTCGAGGCCCTGGCCGACCTCTTGGCCGATGGCCCCTCGGTCGTCTTCCCGGGTGGCGCCGACGGCGCCAGCGCCAACGGCGGCGAGCTCGCGCTCGCTACGCTCGTGCTGAACACGGTCGCCGGCAACCTCGGCAAGACCGTCAGCATCTCCGGCGGCACCGACCTGGGCACCGTGTCGTCGTACAGCGACGTCGCCGGTCTCCTGGACTCGTGCAAGAGCGGCGCAACGAAGGTGCTGTTCCTCGATGGGCTCGACCCGGTCTTCTCGCTGCCGCCCTCGCTGGGCGCAGCGGAGGCGCTCGCCAAGGTCGAGACGGTCGTCGTCTTCGCCAACCTGCCCATCGAGGGTGCGCCCGCCGGCGCGATCTACCTGCCTCCGGGCAGCACGATCGAGCAGTGGGGGGACGCGATGCCCTACCCCGGCGTCGGCCTGCTCCAGCAGCCGGGCATGAACCCGCTCCACGACACCCGTGGTGTAGGCGACGCCCTCCTGGCCATCGCCCAGGGCGCAGCGCTGGTGGTACCCGCCATCGAGGACGAGGGCGAGGAGGCCATCGAAGCTCCAGCGGACGACGAGGCCGAAGTCCCCGTGGTCCCGACGCTGGACGGCGCCGAGCTGGTGGCCAGCTTCGCGAGCCCGAGCTTCCAGCACTACATCGCCTCACGTTGGTACGCGCACTACGGTGCCGACACCGCGGACTGGAACGGCTGGTGGAACGCGGCGCTCGCGCGCGGCGGTCACTGGGTCGATGCGAGCACCGACGAGCCCGCGCCCACCTCGGTGGCCGCGGCAGAGCTCGCCGCTCCCGGCGGCACGGTGGTGCTCTTCCCCCACAGCATGCTGTTCGACGGCCGTGGCGCCAACAAGCCCTGGCTGCAGGAAGTCGCCGACCCGTCGAGCGGCTACACCTGGGGCAGCTGGGCCGAGCTGTCCCCGCACCATGCGGAGAAGCTCGGCCTGACCGAGAAGTCCACGGTGAAGGTCACCGCCAACGGCGCGAGCGTCGAGGTGGGCGTGCGCATCTCCAAGGGCATCCGCGACGACGTGGTCGGCGTGGTGGTCGGAAACGGCCACACGGTCGGCAACCGCTACAGCGTGGGGTTCGGCCAGAACACCTGGCGGCTCGCGGGGGGCAACGTCGACGCGGCCTCCGGCGCCCTGGTGCTTGCGGGTCTCGAGGGCTCGGCGTCGGCCGGCACCGGCGAGAACCCCCATCGCCAGATGAAGGGCAGCGAGGACATGGACGGCCGCCCGGTCGCGCTCACCTCGTACGTCGACGACGTGCTGCACGCCGACGAGCACGCCGCGCCCGGCTCGCTGGCCGCGACGATCAACGTCCCGGAAGACCCGCGCCTCGTCGAAGCCGGCATTCACGACTTCTTCCCGGAGCCCGAGCACCCCACGTACCGCTTCGCGATGTCGGTCGATCTCGACGCGTGCAGCGGCTGCGGAGCCTGCGAGGTCGCCTGCTACGCGGAGAACAACATCCCCGTCGTGGGACCGGTGCAGCAGGGCCGCAACCGAAGCCTCGGCTGGATCCGCCTCGACCGCTTCTGGGTCGGGGAGGGCGAGCACCCCGACGTGCGGTTCATCCCGGTGATGTGCCAGCACTGCAGCCACGCGCCGTGCGAAGGCGTGTGCCCGGTGGTCGCGACGTACCACAACCTCGACGGTCTGAACGCGATGATCTACAACCGCTGTGTGGGCACGCGCTACTGCGCGAACAACTGCCCCTACAGCGCGCGGCGCTTCAACTACCACACCTTCCGCTGGCCGGAGTCCTACGAGCTGATGCTCAACCCGGACGTCGCCACGCGTGAGATGGGCGTGATGGAGAAGTGCACCTTCTGCATCCAGCGGCTCAGGCGCGCCAAGGCGCCCTACCGTCACGGGGGCACCGCGACCGACGCGGAGCTCGTGAAGGTCACCGCGTGCGCCGACGCATGCCCGAGCGACGCCATCACCTTCGGCAACCTGAAGGATGCGTCCAGCACCGTGCATGCCGACTTCCAGGATCCCCGGGCCTACGTGCTCTTCAAGAGCTTGAACACCAAGCCCGGCGTTCGCTACAAGACGCGGATCTCCTTCACGGAGCCCGCGGCCGACGCCCACCACGGCGGAGGACACCACGGATGAGCAACCGCATCCCGTACAGCAAGGTGAACGAGGACGTCCTGCGTCCCTTGTTCAAGCCGACCCCCGGCTACCTCGCGCTGCTCTTCACCGCCATCGGCTTCATGCTGTTCGGCGGCTACTGCTGGAGCCTGCAGCTCGAGTACGGCCTGGGCGTGGGTGGCTACAACCCACCGGTCATGTGGGGCGTGTACATCACGACCTTCGTGTTCTGGGTCGGTATCGGCCACGCCGGCACGCTGATCAGCGCCATCCTCTTCCTCGTGCGCAGCCGCTGGCGGACCGGTGTCTACCGGGCGAGCGAGGCCATGACGATCTTCGCGGTCATGACCGCCGGCCTCTTCCCCATCTTGCATGCGGGTCGGTGCTGGTACGCGTGGTGGCTCTTCCCCTACCCCAACCAGCGCGAGCTCTGGCCGAACTTCAAGTCGCCGCTCGTCTGGGACGTGTTCGCCATCTCGACCTACCTCACGGTCTCGGCGGTGTTCTTCTATGTCGGGCTCATCCCCGACTTCGCGGCCGTCCGCGACAAGTGGCGGGGCACCATCGGCAAGATCTACAACGGTCTGGCCCTCGGCTTCCGCGGCACGGATCGCCAGTGGCACCACTACATGGCGGCCTACGGCTTCTTCGCCGCCTTCGCCACGCCGCTGGTCGTCTCGGTGCACAGCGTCGTCTCCTGGGACTTCGCTGTCGCGCAGACCGCCGGCTGGCACTCCACCATCTTCCCGCCCTACTTCGTCGCTGGCGCCATCTTCTCGGGTTGCGCGATGGTCATCACGCTGCTCGTGCCGATGACGAAGATCTTCAAGTGGGAGAACTACATCAACATCTGGCACTTCGAGCACCTTGCGAAGTTGTGCCTGTTGACCGGCTCGATCGTCACCTACGCGTACGGCATCGAGCTCTTCATCGCCTACTACAGCGACTACATCTACGAGTGGGGCATCTTCTACTACCGACCCACGGGTGACTACGCCTGGGTCTTCTGGATGATGTTCAGCTGCAACTGCGTCATCCCTCTGGTGTGGTGGTTCAAGAAGGTGCGGACGAGCCTCGCGGGGCTCTTCATCATCAGCATCTTCATCAACATCGGCATGTGGTTCGAGCGCTTCAACTTCATCGCTTCGAGCCTCGCGCACATGCACGACCCGGGTGCCTGGACCTACTACACCCCCAGCTGGATCGAGGTCGGCATCCTCTGCGGCTCCTTCGGCTGGTTCTTCATGTGGTTCCTGCTCTTCCTGCAGGTCGGTCCCGCCGTCGCCATCGCTGAGATCAAGGAAAGCGTGCGGCCGCCGCTGCGGTCGGACGAGGAGGCTGCCTGATGTCCAGGGTCAAGGGTGTCTTCGCCCATCTCGACAGTCTCGTCGACGCCATCGACGCGCTCAAGCAGGCCGGGGTGAGCGACCTGCAAGTCGCCGCTCCCCTGCCGCGGCACGAGATCGCCGAGCTCATCTACGAGGGTCGACCGAGCCCCGTCCGCTGGTGGACGATGATCGGCGCCATCACCGGGGGCATCGGGGGCTTCTCGCTCGCGTCGCTCTCGTCGACGGTGTGGCCGATGGCCATCCCCGGCGGCAAGCCCATCGTGAGCGTGCCGCCGTTCATGGTCATCACCTTCGAGTGCACGGTGCTCCTCGGTGCGCTCGCCACCCTGCTCGGGCTGCTCTACCACTGCCGCCTTCCGGCCGTCGGCATGGACGAAGAGCTCACCGACCCGAGGTTCATGAACGACCACTTCGGCATCCTGGTGAAGGGCGAAGAAAGCGCCAAGGTGTGCAAGATCCTGCACGACAACGGCGCGGTCGAAGTCGTCGGAGGGGCGTGAGATGTCGATGATGCACAACGTGGTGTACGCGGCCGGCGGGCTCGGGCTCGTCGGCTACGGCTCCTGGGCGCTGCTCAACAGCAACGTCGGCTACCCCTACCAGTTGTGGTGGACCGACATGATGGACTCGCAGGCCGTCAAGGCCTACGAGCGCCCCATGATGGACCTTCCGGCCGGTGTGGTTCCCCACGACGGCGGCACGCTGGACGGGAACCGGATGACGCCCGAGGGGCAGGCGCTGACCAACCCCTACGAGGCCGACGAAGAGCACCTCGCCCAGGGCGAGTGGGCCTTCAACGTGTACTGCGTCCCATGCCACAGCGTGACGGGCGAAGGCGGCGGCGAGGTCGTGCAGAACAAGCCCGCCGAAGGGAAGCGTCGCTTCCAGGTGCCCGCGCTGAACATCCAGCAGATGGCTCCGCTCCGCACCGATGGCTACCTCTTCCTCACGATCAAGAACGGCGGCGCCATCATGCCCGGGCACGGCTGGGCGATGACCGACGAAGAGATGTGGTCGATCGTGTCCTACATCCGCAACGGCCTCTAGGGAGATCGACGTGGCTCATCCCTTCGACCCGGCACCCCACTACGCGCCCCGCGGCAAGCCCGCGAAGGCGCTGATGATCGCCAAGGTCCTCGCTGGCGTAGGCCTCGCGGCCTTCGTGGCGGGGCTCTTCATGGACCCCACGCGCACCCGCGCGATGGCGCTCATCTGCCTCGTCTACTTCACGGGACTCTCCTTCGGCGGCTTGATCTTCGCCGTTGTGCAGACCCTCACGCTGGCTCGCTGGGGCCGTCCGCTCAAGCGCATCGCCGAGAGCTTCTTCGTGTTCGCGCCCATCGGCGTGGCGTTGCTCTTCGCGCTGCTGCTCACGGGCGGGCTGCACGACCTCTACGAGTGGGCGCACTCGCCTGAGCTGTTGCACGGACCGCACAAGCCGAAGTACCTGCAGCCCGGGTGGTTCTACTTCCGCCTGGCGGCCTTCATGGGCGTGCTGTTGCTGCTCGGGCGGCACTACTTGCGGAACAGCCTCCGCGCCGACCTCGGCGTGGCGTCGGAGAAGCTGGACGGCAAGCACCCGGCCTGGTGGGGCCGCTTCATCCAGGACTGGCAGGGCGAAGCCACCGAGGTCGCCGCCTGCCAGAAGCGCATGATGACCATCTCGCCCTTCTACGCCATCGCGTACGCAGTCGGGCTGTCCTTCTTCGCCTTCGACGTGGTGATGAGCCTGAACCCCCACTGGTACTCGAACATGTTCGGTGGCTGGTTCTTCTGCAGCTGCCTCTGGCTGGCCTTCATCTGGTCCGGGATGGTCTCCATCCGCGGGCGGCGCTGGCTGGGCCTCGAGGGGATCGTCGACGGCGCCTGGCACGATCTCGGAAAGCTCGTCTTGGCCTTCTCGATGGTCTGGGCCTACATGTTCTACGCGCAGCTGCTGCCGATCTGGTACGGCAACATGACCGAGGAGATCGGCTTCCTGCTGGTCCGCCTCAAGCTGGAGCCCTGGACCTACGTCGCCCGTCTCGTCGGTGTGATGTGCTTCCTCGTGCCCTTCGGCGCGATGACCAGCCGCGGCCTGAAGAAGATGCCCACCGGCTTCTTCCTCGTGCTCGTCATCGCCGCCACGGGCGTGTTCCTGGAGCGCTTCCTGGTCACGATGCCCAACGTCTGGTTCGAGAGCACCCTGCCCCTCGGTCCCATCGAGATCGCGATGGCGGCCGGCATGGCGGGACTCTTCCTCACCGTGGTGCTGACCTTCCTCGGCTCCGTGCCGCCCGTGCCGGTCAGCGACCCGTACATGCAGCCGCATCCGGACGACGTGCACGTCACGCCGAGCCGCACGGCGAACGCCCACTGAGCCAGCGAGCGCGGTAGGTTCGGGCATGCCCGAGCTCCAAAGCGAAAACCCCGCGACGGGGGCGCCTGTCGGGACGGTCCAGACGACCGACCCGACGAGCGTCCCCTCTGTCGTCTCCGCTGTCCGTGAAGCGGCCGTCGCTTGGGGGGCACGCCCCATCCGTGAGCGCGCGTCGGTCGTGCGACGCTTCCAGCACCTCGTCCTGCGCCGGTCCAGCGAGGTCGTCGAGCTGCTGGTCGCCGAGGGCGGCAAGACCCCAGCAGAGGCCTGGGCGATGGACCTCGCGCCGCTGTTGGAGCTCTGCACCTGGGCTGCCTCCGAAGCCGAGGGCATCCTCGCGCCGAGGCCGCTGCCGCTGCGGCTCCAGAAACACCGGGCGAGCTACCTCCACCACACGCCCCGCGGGGTGGTCGGCGTCATCGCCCCGTGGAACTTCCCCGCCAGCATTCCGATGGGCTGCACGGCCAGCGCCCTGGTGGCGGGCAACGGTGTCGTGCTGAAGCCGAGCGAGCTCACGCCCCTGGTCGCGGAGCTGCTGGCGGGATTCTGGGCCGAGGCCGGCCTGCCGGAGGGCGTGCTGCGCCTCGTGCAGGGGGACGGTTCCGTGGGCGCAGCCCTCGTGGACGCCGCCCCGGACTTCGTGCTCTTCACGGGCTCCGTCGCCACCGGGCGCAAGGTGGCCGCGCGCTGTGGCGAGCTGCTCGTCCCTTGTGCGGTCGAGCTCGGTGGCAAGGCACCCGCCCTGGTGCTCGACGACTGCGACCTGGAGCGCACGGCGTCCGCGTTGGTGTGGGGTGCTTGCGCCAACGCCGGCCAGGTGTGCGCAAGCGTGGAGCGCGTCCTGATCCACGAGAGCGTGGCGGAGGCCCTGCTCGAACGGGTGCAGGCGCAGCTGGAGGGCCTGACGCAGGGCGATCCGGCGGGCCACGGCGTGCAGATCGGACCCCTCGCGTCCGCCCGGCAGCGCGACCGCGTTGCTGGGCTCGTCGCCGCTGCCGTAGCGGCCGGCGCGACCGCTTGGGTGGGCGGCGATCCGCCCACGGGCGCCGGTCACTTCTACCCACCGACGCTCCTGACCGATGTCACCCCCGACATGGCGATCTGGAAGCAGGAGATCTTCGGTCCCGTGCTGCCGGTCCGCGTGTACGCCGACGTCGACACGATGGTGGCCGAGGCCAACGACAACGACCTCGGGCTCTGCGCCTACGTGTTCGGCGACCGCACCGACCGGGCGCGGCGGGTCGCCGAGCGGCTCGAGGCCGGCACCGTGCAGATCAACGAGGTGCTCAGCGGCTACGCGATGCCCGAGACCCCCTGGCACGGGCTCAAGGCCAGCGGGCTCGGGGTGACGCACAGCGACGAGGGCCTGCTCGCCCTCACGCAGACCCGGCACGTGAACTACGACGTGCTGCCGCCGATGAAGGGCGAGCTCTGGTGGTACCCGTACGGCGCGAGCAAGCTCAAGACCGTGCGACGGCTCATGGGCTTGCTCTACGCCCGGCGGCCCTGGCAGCGCTGAGCCGGCGGCGACCCCTCAGCGCAGGCCACGCGCCCGGTTCAGCCCGTCCCGATACTCCGGGTGGTTGGGCACCAGCTCGTGGGCCTTCTGGTAGCAGCTGAGCGCCTCGCGGCCGTCGCCACGCATGATGGCCATCTCGCCCTTCTTGGACAGGAGCTCGGCGCTGTTCCGAACCAGGGCCTCCTCCACGATCTCTTCCCGGTACACCGCGCGGAGCTTGCGGTCCTTGACCTTGTTGTAGGCTTCGCCGACCGCCTCCCGGATGCGCCGCAGGGCATCGGACAGCTCCGGCGTCAGGTCATGGTAGTTCTTGTCGGCGAACTCGTTCATCAGCTTCTGGTGGGCGGCCTCCACCTCATGATCCAGGCAGATCCAGTGCATCTCGAGGATGTCGAAGGCGTGGTTCGACATCAACCGGTCGCGCTTGGTGATGATGCGGCCTCGGATGCGGTTCAGGTACCGCTCGAGGTCCTCCGCATCCTTGATGGCGAGGAACTCCAGCTCGAGGAAGGCCCAGACCGTGCCCGCCGTGCCGACCCGTGACAGGTTCGAGACCGAGAAGACCTCTCGGAGACGCCAGGAGCGGCTGGAGACGATCTCGATGAACTTCTTCTCCTCCTTGCTGAAGCGGATCTCCTGCATCACCTGCGCGATGTCGGGTCGGAAGCTCACGTAGCGGTCCAGCAGAGGCTTCAGCCGCCCGGAGAGCTGCTCGGTGGGCAGCTCCCGCGCGTAGTCCTTCAGCGCCCGGTAGAGCAACGAGGGCACCCGCAAGGGCGGGTTGACGAAGTTCTCCGGCAGGGCCTCGAGCTCATGGAACGCCCACGCGCCGTCGCGCAGGCGCATGACCGCCTGGAGCACGAACTCACACTGCTTCTGGAGCACCATCACGAGC
>CAZSAT010000132.1:0-18696 GCA_964604675.1 uncultured Enterobacterales bacterium | reverse complement strand
CTCGGCGAGATCCGGTCCGAGGAAGCCATCGACATGCTCCAGGCCATGAACACCGGGCACGAGGGTTCGATGGCCACGATCCATGCCAACACGCCGCGCGATGCCCTGGCTCGCGTGGAGACCATGGTGGGCCTGGGCATGTCCAACGTGTCCGATCGCGCCATCCGCGAGATGATCAGCCGCGCCCTCGACGTGGTCGTGCAGCTCGGGCGCGCGCCCGACGGCTCGCGGCGCATCGTCGCCGTGAGCGAGGTGGTGGGCATGGAAGGCGACGTCATCACCAGCCAGGACATCTTCCGCTTCAAGCAGACCGGCGTGGACGACGCCGGCAAGGTGCACGGCGAGTTCCTCGCCACCGGCACCCGCCCTCGCTTCGCCGGGCGGCTCGCCTCCTACGGCATCGACATCACCCCGGACACGTTCCGCTTCCGGATGAAGGTGTAGGTCGTGTTCGGTGCCGACCGCCTGCTGGTCATCGGCCTGGTCGTGGTGGTGTTCACCGCGGTGATGATGGCGTTCCAGGGAATCTACTGGGCCACCCAGACCAAGAAGCAGGAGAAGGAAGCCGAGCTCAGCCGGCGGCTGGGCACCGTGGTCACCAAGACCGCCGACGCCTTCACCATCCGCCGCGCGCGGGATGGCTTCGTCGGCGAGCTCGAGAGCCTGCTCGCGCAGGCCGACGTGGGCTACGACCTCGGAGGGCTGTTCGTGCGCGTCGGCTTCGTGGGCCTCGTCGGGCTGGTGTGCACGGGCTTCGCCGTGGGCGGGCCGCTGAGCCTGTCGGGCGCGGCCTTCGGCTACTACCCCATCGCTCGGCTCCGAGGCCTGGCGGAGGACCGCAACCGCAAGGTCACCGAGCAGCTGCCGGAGGCGCTCGATCTGCTGGGCCGGTCGCTGCAGGCCGGGCACGGCATCTCGGAGGCCATGCGTGTGGTGGCGGAAGAGCTGCCCCAGCCGGTGGCGGGCGAGTTCGGCCGGGTCTACGAGGAGCACAACCTGGGCGTGGACTTCCGCGAGGGCATGTCGCACATGGTCGCGCGGAACCCCTCGAACTTCGACGTGAAGATCTTCGCCAGCTCGGTGCTGTTGCAGCGCGACACGGGCGGCAACCTGATCGAGATCCTCGAGAACCTCTCCAACACCGTGCGCCAGCGCTTCATCTTCCAGGGCAAGGTCAAGAGCCTCACCGCCGAAGCGCGCTTCTCGGCCTTCATCCTGGCCGGGCTGCCGTTCTTCGTGACCTTCGCGCTGATGTACCTGCGGCCGAACTACCTGTTGCCGCTCGTGCACGACCCGCTGGGCCGGATGTTCCTCGGCTACGTCATCCTGAGCTTCCTGATGGGCGTGTTCGTGATGCGCGAGCTGTCGCAGGTGGATGTCTGATGAACGTCACCGTGATCGCCATCGTGTTCTTCGCCGCGCTGACCGTGCTGGCGTTGGCCTATGGGCTCTGGCTCGCCATCAACCCGGAGCGCTCGGCGCGCGACCGCCTGAGCGAGCTGACCGCCGGCACGGCCCCGGCGGGTCCCAACCTCGTGTCCACCCCGGTGGACCCGCGCCTGCAGGCGGTCACCAAGCTCGCGCGGCCGGCCGATGTCGACGAGGCGGATGCGCTGCGTCAGCGGCTCATCCAGGCGGGCTACCGCGGTCGCCAGAACGTGGAGCTGTATTCGCTGACCCGGATGGGGCTCGCGCTCACGCTGCCCATGTCGTGGGCGCTGATCCCGTCGGACGCCAACACCGCCACGTCGCTGTTCATCGTGCTCCTGCTGGCCACCCTCGGCTACTACCTGCCGGCCATCCTGGTGCAGAACTCGCTGCAGAAGCGGCAGGAAGCCATCGTCCGCACCTTCCCCGACTCGCTCGACCTGATGGTGGCCTCGGTGGAGGCCGGCCTGGGTGTGGACGCGGCCTTCCAGCGCGTGGCCACCGAGATGGTGGAGGCCGCCCCCATCCTCTGCGCCGAGTTCCAGCTGGTGAACAACGAGGTGAGCGCCGGCATCGCGCGGGTCGACGCCATGAAGCGGCTCTACAAGCGCACCGGTGTCGACGACATCAACGCGCTCGTGAACGTGCTCACCCAGTCCGAGCGCTTCGGCACGCCGGTGGCCCGGTCGCTGCGGCTGCACGCGCGCATGGTGCGGACCAAGCGCATGCAGCGGGCCGAAGCCGCGGCCGCCGAGATCTCGCCGAAGCTCACGGTCGCGATGATCGTGTTCATCCTGCCGTGCCTGATCCTGATCCTGCTCGGCCCCGCCATCGTGGGCATGCGCGACAACCTGATCCCCGCCCTCGAAGCGGCCCAGGGCATCAAGTGAGCTGGCTCCTGTGGCTGGGCTGCGCCGGTCGCCTCGACCCTGCGGCGGTGTCGGAGACCTGGTCGGTGGACGACAAGGACCTGGTGCGCATCGAGCTGGTGGAGGCGCTCGTCGAGGCGGAGTCCTACGACCGGGCCCTGCATGCGCTCGGCGTGTTGAGGCAGGAAGGGCTCGACGACGCGCGGCTCGATCTCGCCCAGGCGCGGGCCTTGATCGGGCAGGGCCTGCCGTCCGAGGCCGTGGCGCTCCTCGAGGACATCCGCCGAAGCCCAGCCCAGCAGGCCGTGCTGGGGCTTGCCCGCTTCGACGCCGGCGACCCCGCGGGAGCGGCCGAGGCCTTCGACCACGCGGTGCGCAAGGGCGACGCGGGCGTTCCACGGTCGGAGCTCTACAACAACCTGGGCTTCTCGCTGGCGGCAGCCGGTGAGCACGCGGAAGCGCTCGAAGCCTACCGGCAGGCCTTGCTGCTCGACGCATCGATGGTGCGCGCCCGCAACAACCAGGGCTTCTCGTTGGCCGCGCTGGAGCGCGACGACGAAGCGCTGGCGGCCTTCCGACTCGCAGCGTCCGGTCATCCCCTCGGTGAGGCCGGTGAACAAGCCGACGCGCAGTACAATCTCGGTCTGGCCCGGCTCGCCCGCGGCGACGCTGCGGGTGCGCGTGTGGCCTTCACCGCCGCGCTGGCCTTCCATCCCGATCACGAGCGAGCGGTCGCCGCCCTCGCGCAGCTGGAGTCTCCATGACCCGCACCCTCCCGATCGCCCTGGTGCTCGCGTCGCTGACCGCGTGCGCCCACCCGGCCACCCTGCAGTACGACTACGCGCGCTCCTACCAGGAGACGATGGAGCTGCAGGCCGACCGTGACCGCGCCAGCGTCGCGGAGATGAGCTACGAGCTCACCGGGGTCGAGGCCCTCGACATCCGGATGCGCACCACCGAGGCGAGCACGGATCAGGAGAGCGGCGAGGCCGAGGCCGTGCAGAAGATCGCGGTCGAGTGATCCACCTGCTCGGCGGAATGCGCGGGTGAGCGCCCTGCCCATCGCCTGGCGGGTCGCCTTCGTGGCGGCCCTGGTGGCGGCGGCCGCCGTGCTGGTGGCGCTCGGACCGACCGTCTGGGACGCGGCGCGGCACCACGAGCGCGAGCAGGCGGCGGTGATGCAGGTGGCCCGCGCAGCCGCCGGCGCCGACCTGGCACAGCTGGCGGAGCGCGGCGTGGCAGCCCGCTTCGACGCCGAGGGCGCGCCACTCGAGGTCGTTCCGGAGTCCTTCCAGCAGGTGGCCGCGGAGCTGGCCGCTGGGTGCCTCGCGCGGAGCGGGACGTCGAGCGCGCGCGTCGCCCCCTTCGTCGAGGGCTGGGCGGGTGCGTGCGCCGCCGATGGCGAGGGGTGGGTGGTGGTGGGCTGGCCCGCCGAAGGTGGCGCCGTGTCCAGCCGGTTGTGGGCGCTCACGCTCACCTTGTCCATGCTCGCGGCGGGGCTCGTGGCCACGGCCGTGCGGCGCGGCCTGGCGCCCCTGGACGCGCTCACGTCGGCAGCGGGCCGGCTGGCTCGCGGGCAGCCCATGAAGCTGGAGCTGCCGGAAGAGCCGGAGCTGCGGCCGGTCGCGTCGGCTCTGGTCTCGCTCGCGGCGGCCCAGCAGGAGCGCGACGATGCGGTCGCCGCGCGGCTGGAGCTGAGCCAGCAGCTCGCGGGCATCGTCGCCCACGAGGTGCGGAACCCCCTGCAGAGCCTAGCGATGCTCACCGACCTGGCGTGCCACGAGGTCGATGCGGAGCGCCGCCGGGACCACCTCACCGCCATCACCCGCGAGCTGCAGCTGGTGGAGGAGGTCGTCCAGCGGCTCGTGGCGGGCGGCGAGCACCTCCACCTGGTCGTGCGCACGACCGACGTGCGGCTGCTGGCCCAGCGGTGCCTGGACCTCGTCGGCGTCGAGGGTGGCACCGACCTGGAGCTGAGAGGGGACGGCCACCTGGAGGTCGACGCGGCGCTCGTGCGCCGGGCCCTGGAGAACCTGGTCCGGAACGCTGCGCGCGAGGCCGCGCGGGTCAGGGTGTCGATCATCGACGGCGGATTGACGGTGGACGACGACGGTCCCGGCGTGGCTGCAGACCAGCGCCACACGGTGTTCCAGGCGGGGGTCTCCGGCCACGGCGGCACCGGGCTCGGGCTCGCACTCGCGCGCCGGGTAGCCGAAGCCCACGGTGGTAGCCTGCGGTGCGAGGCCTCGGATCTGGGCGGTGCCCGCTTCGTCCTACGTCTGGTGCCGGGAGACGCGTGAGCACGGTCCTGGTCGTCGACGACAACCGCACGGCAGCAGACGCCCTGGCGGCCGTGCTGACCCGCGAGGGCCACGCCGCGGAGGCGCTGTATGGCGGGGCGTCCGCGTGCGAGCGCCTCGATCGTGGCGGGGTCGACGTGGTGCTGACCGACCTCCGCATGGACGGCGTGGATGGGCTGGGCGTGCTGGAGCATGCGCGCGCGCTGGAGCGACCGCCCGAGGTGCTGGTCCTCACGGGCTACGGCGGTGTCGGCGAGGCGGTCCGCGCCATGCGGCTCGGCGCCCGCGACTTCCTCACGAAGCCCGTAGCGCCCTCCACGCTCCTGGAGAAGCTCTCGTCGCTCGGCGTGCCGGACGTGGCCGTGGACCTCGGCTCGTCGGCGCCGGCCGTGGCGCTGCGCGAGCGCCTGTCGGCGGTGGCGGCGGTGCGCAGCACGGTGCTGCTGGTCGGTGAACCGGGATCCGGGCGGCGACGGGCTGTGCGGTCGCTGGTCAGCGGCTCGCTGTCGGTGGTCACGAGCCCGTCGTCGGTGGGGGAGGCGGGCGACGCCGACACGGTGTTCGTGCCCGACGTGGACCGGCTGGGCGCGCTGGACCAGCAGGCCCTCGGCCGGCTGCTGGACCGGGTCGACGGACCCCGCGTGATCGCGTCGGCGTCGCCCGCCTGGCGCGGCTCGGAGCTCTACTACCGGCTGGCCGTCCTGGTGGTGCCCGTGCCGTCGCTCCGCGAGCGGGTGAGCGACCTGCCCGAGCTGGTCGAGGCCATCGTCAGCGAGCGCGAGCAGGCTCTGGGCCGGACCGCGCCCCGGCCCACGGAGGAGCAGCTCGCTGCGCTGGCCCGGCACCCGTGGCCCGGCAACCTGAGGGAGCTCGAGGCCGTGGTCGAGCGGGCGGTGGTCTTCGGGCGCTGGTCGCTGGACGCCGAGCCCGTCGAGCCCTCCGTGGTGGAGCTTCGCGAGGGCTTCTCGCTGCCCCAGCACCTCGAGAGCGTGGAGCGAGGCGTGTTGGTGCGGGCCATGGAACAGGCTGGCGGCGACCGCGCCGAGGTGGGGCGTCTGCTGGGGCTGGAGCGCAACACCCTGCGCTACAAGCTCAAGAAGTACGGCCTGCTTTGACGGCGGACGAGCTCGACCTCGGCCGCGCGGTACGCGGCGCGCTGCTCACGGCCCTGCTCGCCCTCGTCGCTGTCGGTGCCGGGGCCGTGGTCGTGTTCCGCAGCAGCTTCTCGGTCGACGACCTGCAGGGCGCGCTCGCCGGTGCCGATCCTGGCCTGGTGGTGGGCTCGATCTTCGCGATGAGCTCCGGCATGGTCTTCTTCGCGCTGCGCTGGCGGGCGCTCATGGCCGATGGCGGGGCCATCCCGGTCACGCCGCTCACGGGCGTGGTCTGTTCGGCGCTGCTCCTGAACTACGCCGCCCCAGGTCCGGTGGGCGAGCTGGCGGCGGCAGGAATCGTGCAGCGGCGCTGGGGCATTCCGGCGGCGGTGGCCTTGGCCACGGACCTGCACGCGCGCTTTCTCGGGTTGGGACTGGCGGGGGTGCTGGCGGGTGGGGTGTGGCTGTTCGGCGACCTGCCCGTGCCGGCGGAACACGACGCGCTGATGGGGGCGGCCGCGGCGGCGATCTCGCTGGGCGCGGTGGGCCTGGCGGCCCTGTCGTCGCGCCCTCAGATCCTGCGTGGGCTGTCGTCGGCGACCGTGGGCCGGCTGGCGGGCGAAGGCGTGCTGGGACGGGCGGCGGGCTGGCTCGACCAGGCGGTCCAGCACCTGGCCGACGCGTTTCGCGGCGTGATCGCGTTGCCGGCGCGGGCCTGGGCGAGCGCGGCGATGTGGGCGCTCGGTTCCCATGGCGCCGTGACCACGGGCATCTGGCTGGGGGCCCTCGCGCTGGGCTTCGACGCGCCCCTGGGCGGGTGCCTCTTCACCTACGCGGCGTCGACGGCGGGGGTGGTCGCGCTCTTTGCCCTCCCCGGTGGAGGCCAGGTCGGCTGGGACGCCCTGTTCCTGGCCTTCTTCGTCACGACCACCGGAGCTTCGGCCGAGGTCGGACTCGCGGTCACCTTGCTGGTGAGGACCCAGCAGACACTCCTGCTCCTGGCCGGTGTGGGGGCCCTGGTGTGGACCGGGCGAGGCACGGGACCTCAGGTGGCGTCCGGGTCCTCGAAGAGCGAGAGGCCCACGTAGACGCCGGGCACGCCGTCGAAGCGCCCGGTTGCTGCGAGCTGGAGGAAGGTCTGCGGGCGCCAGGCCACGCCCGCATCCACCGCGGCGCCACCGTTCAGGCCCGCCGCCCACGCGGCCCGCGCGACGGGAACCAGCGCCTGGTCCGGCAGGATCTCCACCTGCGCGGAGAGGTCGGTGGTGAGGGCGGAGGGGGCTCCGAGCAGCCACACCGCGCCTGTGAGCCTCGCGGCCTCTCCGAGGGGCACTCCGGCCTCGGCGGTGCCCTGCAGGTAGTCGTTGCCGGGCCAGACGCTCAGAGCAGCCTTGGCGTGCACCGCTTCGCCGACCGCGAGCGAGCCGCCCACGAGCGGCAGGTCGCTCACGCCGACCGCGTGGTGGGCGTAGACACCGCCGTGCACCCCCGCCGTGATCTTCCCGAGCGGGCCTTCCGCCCAGCCGCCGATCACCTGGTTCTGGCCCCCGGCGCGGACAAACCCGAGGCTGTAGGGCACCAGGGGATTGCGCCAACCATCGACCTCCTCACCGGGCACGTGCAGCGGGCGTGTGCCCCCCGAGAGGGTCCAGCCGCCGGACAGCGCCACGGCGAGGTGCGCCTGTTCCGGGAACACGCTCGGCTCGGCGTGGAGACCGTCGGGAAAGCCTGGAGGCGGTGCCAGGAGGTCGAGGTCCACCCGTGCCGTCACGCTCCCGACCCCGAGCGTTCCCCCGACCTCCCCCTGGCGGGCCGCGAGGCCGGCGGCCTGCGTGCTGGCGTGGGCGACGCCCTCGACCCCGGCCGAGACGTCGAAGGAAGCAGCCTCGGCGAGCGCGGCGAGAAGGATGGACATGTCAACAGAATACCGCGGCCGCGGGCGTGTTAGGTCCGGGACCTGTCGAGGTGATGCATGGTGATGATGTCCCTGTTCGTCGTGGGCTGCGGTGAGAAGAAGGCTCCCGAGCCCGCCGTGGAGGCAGCGATCGAGGCCGCACCGATCGTGGAAGCCGCGCCGGAGCCGGAGCCGGAGCCCGAGCCCGAGCCCGAGCCGCCGGCACCCCCCGCCGACAACGCCGACCTCGACGTGTCGGTCAGCTTCGTGAGCGGCGAGACCCGGTCGGGCCACGTGAAGCGCATCGAGCGCTCCACCGACTGGTGGGGCGAGGCCGACTACACGGCCGACGAAGGCGACCTGCTGCTCACCCTCGAGGGCGAGGGCACCGAGGTGGAGTCGCCCTGGTCCGGCATCAAGAAGATCACCATCGTGCCCAAGGACGTGAGCTCCGGGGCCGACTGCACCTACTCCAGCGAGGTCAACCCCTGGATCTACACCTGCGAGCTGCAGACCCCCACCACCGCGGTGACCGTGGAGGGCAAGAGCTACACGGTGCAGAACCGCCAGCAGTGGCGCTTCGTGTTCGACGACGACAGCGAGCTCACCTTCTGGCTGAAGAAGTGGCCGGCGCGCCAGCAGGACGAGACCATCACCGACATGGGTGGCGGTGAGAACTACGACATGTACGCCGGCCTGCAGCAGCGTCTGCGCGACGAGCGCGGCTCGATGGTGACGTCCATCGCCATCAGCCACTAGCCCACCGGGTGTCCGACAGTCAGAACCTGGTCGTCCGCTTCCGGCGGTGGTTCGTCTGGGCCCTGGCCTTCGGCGTGCTGCTCTACGTCGGCGCCACTGTGTGGGTGGGCTTCGACGACATGGGCGAGCAGCTGGCGAGCTTCGCCTGGTGGATCTACCTGCCGGTGCTGCTTCTGACCCTGGTCAACTATGGCCTGCGCTTCGTGAAGTGGCACTACCTGGCCAACCAGATCGGCGCGAAGCTCGGCTGGATGGAGGATGCCCGGATCTTCCTGGCGGGCCTCGCCATGGTCATCTCGCCCGGCAAGGCGGGTGAGCTGCTCAAGCCCTACCTCGCGTCGCGCCGCACCGGCGTGGAGATGGCACGCACCATCCCCGCGCTCATCGCCGAGCGGCTCACCGACGGCATCGCCATGCTCATCCTGGCCGCCCTGTCGGTGTCGACCTACGCGGGCGATCGGGCCCACTACATCTGGATCCCCGCGGCCATCACCGCGGCGGGGCTGTTGGTGCTGGCCTCCGAGCGGCTCTCGATGGGCATCCTGCACGGCTTGCGGCGCATCGGTCCCATCGAGTCCATCGCCGCCAAGCTGGAGGTGATGTACGTCGCGATGCGCTCGTGCCTGGCGCCCGTGCCCTTCCTCGCCACCGTCGGGCTGAGCCTGGTCGCGTGGTGGGCGGAGTGTCTGGGGTTCTGGCTGGTCTTCAAGGGCCTCGGCATCACCACCTCACTCGAGGCCTGCACCTTCCTCTACGCCTTTGCCACGGTTGCCGGCGGCGCGATGCCGGGTGGGCTCGGCGTGGCGGACGGAGCTCTGCTCGGCGGAGCCGTCACGATCCTCGGGGTCTCGACCGGGGCCGCTGCCGCTGCCGCGTTGCTCGTGCGTGTGGCCACGCTCTGGTTCGGCGTTGGCCTGGGAGCCTTCGCGCTCCTGGGCTTCGAGTCGATGCTGCAGGGCGGCATTGAGCGCGACTACGAAGCAGCGCCGCCCGCGGGGGCCGGTCTCTAACGAGCCGCGTGGGCGGCGATGGTGTCGAGGATCTCGGCCCACGTGGCGTCGCCGTAGCCCTTCTCCACCGACAGCACGGTCATGTCGGGCGCCACGATGGCGAAGGTCGGGTAGCCGAAGTCGTCGTCCCAGTACGGCTGGAACACGGCGTAGCCCCACCCTCGGTCCTTGAGCACCGGCTCGCCGTCGCCGTAGGCTCCGAGCCAGCCCGAGAAGGTGCTGTCGTCGGGCTCCAGGTAGGGGGTGGCGAGACCGCCACCGAGCACGGTGAGCGCGTTCGCGGCGTACCCCGCGTCGGCGATCGCCTGCAGACCAGCAGGGGCGGCGGCCGACATGCTCTTGCACGGGCCGCAGTCCGGCTGCGCGATGTCCACGACCAGGTAGCGGCCGTGGAAGTCCCAGAGGTCGACGAGCTCGCCGCACGCGTCTTCCAGCCGGGCGTTCGGCACCACGGCTCCGTAGGACAGGCTGTAGTCGGTGGCCAGGGTGCCGGGGTTGTTGGTGGGCCACCCGCAGGCGTAGGGATCCTGCCGGGGCGTGTCGTAGTCGACGAGCAGCACGTCGGACGCGCTCTCGGTGCCGGTGCCCGTGGCCGCCAGCACCATGGTGCCGCCGTCGCTCAGCTCGTTCTCCGAGCTCCAGGACATCTCGAAGCTCTCGTCGAGCGCGACGGGTTGGACCTCTCCGAGCTCGCCGAGCGCCCAGTTCTCCAGCCCGCTCCGGTGCACCAGGCCAGCGCCGCCGTCGTCGTTCCAGGTGAAGCCCCAGTTCTCGGTGCGCTCCGCTCCACTCGACGAGATCTGCGCGTAGCAGTCGTCGTAGCCTTCGGTCATCACCGCCGTGCCGTCGTAGGTCACCGTGCAGGCCGGGCACAACCAGGGGCGATCCACGAACTGCTGGCCCTCGTAGGAGCGGCTGTAGCTGCAGTCCTCGAAGCCGTTGGCTTCGGCGTCGTCGTCGAAGTCCAGGGTCCAGGTCATCTCGGTCGACAGCGTCGTGGAGCCGAGGGT
The DNA here is from genome assembly GCA_964604675.1 of uncultured Enterobacterales bacterium. GTDB lineage: Bacteria > Myxococcota_A > UBA796 > UBA796 > CAJQPC01 > CAZSAT01. The sequence goes on along the minus strand of CAZSAT010000132.1, from coordinate 8,332 downwards.
GGGTTCCGGGTCCTGCCCGGTGGGAAAGCCCGTGTCCGAGGTGGCGTCGGGGGAGGAGCCGGAGGTCGTGCAGGCGAGGAGCAGGAGAAGCATCGGCCGCAGCATAGACGGCTCGCGAGCCGCTGCCCGAACGAGCTTCGGAGGTTAGCTCGCCGCCAGGAGCCCACCATGGCCACTGCCCGCCTCGCCCAGCCGCGCTTTCGCAAGATGAACTGGGCGCTGTTCAACTACTTCATCGTGATGTGGCTGCCGATCGCGATCAGCACCACGCTGCTCGGGATCTACGGCTGGGCGAGCGGCACCGACGTGCACCTCGTGCGCTTCGTGGTCTTCCTGCTGGTGCTGCGCCAGTTCAACATCTTCACGCTCTCCACGCTCTTCCACCGAAGCTACAGCCACCGGCAGTTCGACTACCACCCGGTGCTCGAGCACCCGATGCGCGTGTGGAACTGGGTCTGGGCCGGCACCGGGGGGCGCGCCTGGTCGATCCTGCACCGCTGGCACCACGCGGCCGCCGACACCGAGGAGGATCCCCACAGCCCGACCAAGGTCGGTGGGAGCCTGAAGAACATCACCGCCCAGACCTTCAAGAGCTACCAGGTCTGCCTGCACGACCCGGAGCGCTTCCGGCGCTTCGAGTACAAGCTGCCCGACGATCGCTTCGAGCACTTTGTTCGGTGGCTGGAGGCCAAGGGCATCTGGGGCCTGGTGGTGGTGCGCATTCCGCTCATCCTGCTCATCATGGTGCCCATCATCGGTTGGCCCGGGGCGGTCGCCGGCCTCCCCGCCATCATGGGCTCGGTGTGGTTCTCGACGGTGATCATCGTCAACGGTCTCTGCCACACCATGGGCTACCAGGTGATGGACTCCGGCGACACGTCCACCAACCTCTTCCCGGTCGACCTGTTCGGCTGGGGGGAAGCCCTGCACCACAACCACCACCACAAGCAGGGCCGCGCGAACTACGCCATCGCACGGTACGAGTGGGACCCCGGCTACTGGACGCTGTGGTGCCTGAGCAAGGTCGGGCTGGTGAGGAACCTCAAGCCCTGACCGGGACGAGGCGGACTACCTGCAGGCCTGGTTCGCCGTGCTCGTGGCCGTGTAGGTGCAGTAGTCCCCGAAGTCGAGCTCGAACTCGCAGCCCGAGTACCAGGTGCCGCTCGAGCCGCACGAGGGCCCGCCGCTCGACGACCAGCCCGGGGTGTGGTTGCAGCTGATCACGTCGTAGTTGCACGTGAAGGCCTGCTCGGTCTCCTTGCTCTCGGAGCCGTCGCAGTTGTAGTCGTAGCTGTAGTCGCCGCGGTGGGACTCGAAGTACGCGGTCTGCGCGGGGTTGGCCGAGCTGTTGTCGTCGTAGCAGTCGTCGTCGTTGGTCGAGGTGTAGACGTCGGTCGGGTCGCAGTAGCAGCGTGCGGCGCGGGTCTCGTCGCCGTAGCCGTCGTTGTCTTCGTCGGCCCAGTAGTCGTCGCAGCCGGTGGCGCCTTCTTCGTCCGTCTGGCCGTTGCAGTTGTTGTCGATGCTGTCGCAGTACTCGGTGGCGTCGGGTCCGAGCTGCGAGCTGTCGTCGTCGCAGTCGCCCTCGTTCTCGGAGTAGCCGTCGCCGTCGTCGTCGTAGGCATTGGTGGTCTCGTCGATCGTGTCGTCGCAGTCGTTGTCGGCGCCGTCTTCGAGCTCGGTGCCGCCCGGGTGGCTGTAGAGGTCGGCGTCGTCGCAGTCGCCCTGGTTCTCGGAGAAGCCATCGCCGTCGTCGTCGAGGTCCTCGTAGCCGGTGACCGAGAAGTAGACGGTCGCCGAGCTCGAGAAGCCTTCGGAGTCGGTGCCCGTGAAGGTGAGCAGGTGGGTGCCGGAGGCCGGCAGCGGCTGGTTGCAGCTGGCCTGGTTGTTGGAGTCGGGCACCAGCCCACTGCAGATCACCGTGCCGCTCGCCGGGTTGTCGGTGGTGATGTCGAGCGTGAGGCTCTCGGGGCCATCGTGGGCGTCGACGATGTCGGCCACGAAGGCGTACGCCTCGCCCTCGTCGATGGGATCCTCGCCGTACTGCGGGCGCACGATGGTGATCACGGGCGCGTCGTCCAGCTCGTTGATGGTGAGCTGGATGGTGGCCGAGCCGGCGTTGGCGGCCGAGTCCACGACCTGCAGCGTGATGGTGTGGTTGCCAGGCTCGAGGTTGCCGGTGGAGAAGCTGGTGAAGCCGTCGCCGTCGGCTCCCTGGCCCTCGGCGAGCAGGCCGGCGAGGTCGCTCGACCAGCTGATCGCGAGCTCGTTGTTCTTGTCCTGGGCGTCGTCGACGAGGCCTTCGAAGGCCACCACCGAGCCTTCGTCGTACTCCGCGCCGTCGGACGGCTGCGTGATCGACGCGTTGGGCTCGGTGTCGTACACCGCGAGGGACTCTTCCGAGCCACAGGTGAAGAGGAAGAACAGGGTCATCGGGGGCCCTCGCTGGGAAGCGGCAAGCTCGCAAGATAGCCCGGTTCACCGTGCTCAGGGAGGAACCCCATGGTGTTGGCGGCGTGTGTCCAGCTTCGTTGTACGTCGGATGTCGAGCGCAACATGGGCACCGCGGAGGCCCTCATCCGTCGGGCGGCTCGCTACGGCGCCACGCTGGTGGCCACCCCGGAGGCCACCACCTACCTGGGCCCGCACAAGCGCAAGGTCGAGCTGGCCGAGCCTCCGGAGGGCCCCACGCACCGGCGCCTGGGCGACCTGGCCGCTGAGCTGGGCATCACCCTGGTGGTGGGGAGTGGCGCCGAGCCGGCCGCGGGTGAGACCGAGCGCTGCCACAACACGCAGTTGGTGTTCGGGCCCGACGGCGCCCTGCTCGCCAGCTACCGCAAGATGCACCTGTTCGACGTGAACGTAGAGGGCGGGGTGAACTTCCAGGAGTCGCGCACCTGCGCTCCGGGCGCGGAGATCGTGACCGTGTCCACCCCGGCCGGGGTGCTGGGCCTGTCGATCTGCTACGACCTGCGCTTCCCGGAGCTGTACCGGGCCCACGTGGACCGCGGCGCGCAGGTCCTCACCGTGCCGAGCGCCTTCACGCTGATGACCGGCAAGGACCACTGGCACGCGCTCATCCGGGCCCGCGCCATCGAGACCCAGTGCTACGTGCTGGCGCCGGGCCAGTGGGGCGAGCACGACGACAAGGGCCTGCGGTACAGCTACGGCCACTCGCTGATCGTCGACCCCTGGGGGATCGTGGTCGGCCAGTGCAGCGACGGCGAGGGGCTCTGCCTGGCCGAGCTGGATCTGGAGCGCGTGGCGCGCGTCCGAGCGTCGATGCCGCTCGGTCAGCACCGGAGGGTCTAGCAGGCTCCTACACCGGCGGCCGACGCCCGAGCGCGCTCAGGTACAGGATGGCGGCGTCGCGGGAGCCGCTGGCCTCGAAGATCTTGATGGCCTTCACCAGCACGTCGCGCCGGCTGATCTGGCCGACGAGCTTGCCGTCCCTCACCACGGGCAGGCGGCGCAGGCGCTTCGAGAGCATCAGGTTGGCGATGTGCAGGATGCCCACGTCCTCGGTGACCGTGATGACGTCGCGGGTCATCACGTCCTCCACCGTGCTGGGCGGGTTGTCGTGGTGCACCGCGCTCAGGAAGGCCTGGATGCAGTCGGCCTCGGAGATGACGCCCACGAGCCGGCCGCTTCGATCGAGGACCGGTGCTCCGCTGAAGCGGGACTTCGTGAGCAGCTTGGTGACCTCGAAGACCCGGTCGTCGGGCCGCACGGTCTTGACCTGGGTGACCATGATCTCGCGGGCGGTGACCTTGGTTTCGTGGAGCATCGCTCCTCCTAGCAGAACCCTAGGATGCACCGAGACTATGGGCCGGAGGAAGCTTTCTCCGGGGGGCGTGGGCCACCGCACCTCGGCCGCATCGCTCACTCCTCGGCGAGCCAGGTCGCTTCGAGGCCCATCGTGCCGTCGCAAGGCAGGGTGGTCTGCAGCCATTGCTCCGCGGTGGTGCACAGCGACCCGTCGCAGCTCGCGGTCGCGTCGAGGGCGGCGGTGAGCGTGTAGGCGTCGACCAGCTCCCCGCCGCCGCTCCAGCTGGCCGACAGGGTGGTGTCGTCGATCTGGTACACGTCGAGCGCGCCCTCGCAGACGAAGGTCGCGCCGGTGACCTCGCAGTCGATCGCGAAGCGCTCGCCGTCGTCGAAGGCCATCTCGAAGGTGAAGACCTCGCTACCGTCTTCGCTGAAGAGCTGGAAGGTGTCTCCGGAGCCCTCGTCATCGTCACCGAGGATGCCACCGCACTCGTCCTTCAGCACGGTTCGGGCGTCGACCGACCAGACGCCGGCGGCGGGGACGACCATGTCCACCTCCTCGACGGCGACCGCGGTGTCGGCGGGGAGCTCGGTGGGGGCACAGGCCAGCAGGGCGAGGAGGGCCATGTCGGCTCCTTAGTCAAGATATGACTATTGACAGTCAATACATGACTATGCTGTCGTCGCCACGCGCGCCAGCCCAGGTGTCATCGGCCGCCCCGCCGCGCTAGGAGGTCGTCGTGACCGATCTCGTCGCTGCGCGCACCCAGATGGCGATGTCGCTGGGCTTCCACATCCTGTTCGCCGCGGCCGGGATCGCGATGCCGTTGCTGATGGCGCTGGCCGAGAGCGTCTGGCTGCGAACGCGGGATCCGGTCTACCTGGAGCTGGCGAAGCGCTGGGCCAAGGGCACCGCCATCCTCTTTGCCGTGGGCGCGGTGAGCGGCACCGTCTTGAGCTTCGAGCTGGGGCTCTTGTGGCCCGAGTTCATGCGCTTCGCGGGCCCCATCATCGGCATGCCCTTCTCGCTCGAGGGCGCGGCCTTCTTCCTGGAGGCCATCTTCCTGGGCGTGTACCTCTACGGCTGGGACCGGGTGCGGCCCGCGGTGCACCTGGCGGCTGGCTTCGGGGTGGCCGCCTCGGGCGCCTTGTCGGGCATGTTCGTGGTGACGGCGAACGCGTGGATGAACGCGCCGACGGGCTTCACCGTGGTCGACGGCCGGATCGTGGACGTGGACCCCTGGGCGGCCATGTTCAACGACGCCGCCTTCGCCGAGGCGCTCCACATGACCCTGGCCGCCTACCTCGCCGTGGCGTTTGCCGTGGCGGGTGTGCACGCGAGCGTGTTGTTGAAGAGTCCGGACAGCGTGTTCCACCGAGCTGCGCTGAAGGTCGCCCTGGCCCTGGGCCTCGTGGCCGCCGTGCTGCAGCCGATCTCGGGCCACCACAGCGCGGTGAGCGTGGCGGAGCGGCAGCCCGCCAAGCTCGCGGCGATGGAAGCGCTGTGGGAGACCACGACGGGCCCTGGCCTCATGATCGGCGGCTGGCCCGACGAGGAAGCCGAGGAGACGCGCTACGGCGTGGAGGTGCCCTACCTGCTGTCGATCTTGATCGACGGCTCGACGACCTACGAGGTGGTGGGCCTCGAGGACATCCCGGTGGACGAGCGGCCTCCGGTCGCGGTCGTGCACGTGGCCTACCAGATCATGGTCGCTTGCGGCACAGCACTCGCGGGCCTGGCGCTGCTCGTGGCGTTTCTGTGGGTGAAGCGGCGAGCCGTGCCCACCGATCCCTGGCTGCTGCGCTCGCTGGTGCTCGCATCGCCGCTCGGCTTCATCGCCATCGAAGCGGGCTGGACCGTGACCGAGGTCGGCCGTCAGCCCTGGGTGGTCTACGGGCACCTGAAGACCGCCGATGCCCTCACCGAGGTCACCGGGCTGCAGGCCAGCCTGGCGATCTACACCCTGGTGTTCGTGCTGCTCGCCGTGGTGGTGGTGGCGCTTCTGAGGCGCCAGGTGTTCCTGTCGCCCGACGCGTGGAAGCGGTGGTAGCGCTCGTCGCGGCCGTGCTGGTGCTCGCGATCGCGCTCTATGCGGTGACCGGGGGCGCCGACTTCGGCGGTGGAGTGTGGGATGCGCTGGCCACCGGCCCGCGAGCGGCCGAGCAGCGCCGAGCTATCGAGCGGGCCATCGGCCCCATCTGGGAGGCGAACCACGTCTGGCTCATCCTGGCGCTCGTCGTGCTGTGGGTGGGCTTCCCCGAGGGCTACGCGGTGGTCCTCACGGCGCTGCACCTCCCGCTGTCGCTGATGCTCTTGTGCATCGTGCTGCGCGGGGCCGCGTTCGTCTTCCGGCACTACGACGGGGACGGTTCCTACCGCACCTGGAGCCGGCTCTTCGCGGTGGGCAGCATCGGCGCTCCGGTGATGTTGGGCATCGTGCTCGGAGCGCTCACGGTCGGCTTCCGGCCGGGGCCGGACCTCCTGGCCGCGTGGTGGGCACCCTTCCCGCTGGCCGTCGGCGCGGTGGCGCTCCTGCTCTGCGCCTGGCTGGCCGCGGTCTACCTGCGCGCGGTGACGACGGGCGCTCTGCAGGCCGACTTCGCCGCGAGGGCGCGGGGAGCGGCAGCGGTGGCCGCGCTCGGTCTCCTGGCCGCTCCCTGGCTCGGGCCGGAGCACGTCCGCGCTCTGTGGCTTTCGGGTGTTCCGGTGCTCTTCGGACTGGTGGGGGGCAGCGTTCTCCCGCCGCGTCCTGCGCGCCTGGTCGCGGCCGCCACCGTGCTGGGGGTGGTGGTCGGCTGGGCGGTGCTGCAGCTTCCGTGGCTGGTCCATGGCGAGCTCGAGCTCGCGTTGGTCGCCGCGCCGGAGGCCAGCCTGCGCGCCATGTTGGGGGTCCTGGGCGTGGCGCTCGCCTTGGTGGTGCCTGCAATGGTCTGGTTGTATCGGGTCTTCGAACCGCCTCGTTAGTTAGGGCACCCGACCAGGGGCTGGAGCGCGGACGGTCTCGTGGATGGGCTCGACGACACGGGCTGTGACCACGACGCCGACCTGTTCGTCGTGTTGACCTGCGACGAAGGCGACGACGACTGGTGCGGATAGGGTTGCGACCATGCTCCTGCTGCTCGCCTGCAAGCCCACGCTCCCCGCCGGCGACACCCACGTCGACTCCGGCGAGCAGAGACCCGCCTACAGCAGCCCGGCGGACTGCACCACCACCGTCGAGCCCGGCTCCGTGGAGGGGCTGGACCGCTGGCCCTACCTCCAGTCCGGCAGCACCGACGGCATGACCGTGGTCTGGGGCGGCAGCACCGACGTGGGAGCGGCCGAGCTCCGCTTCTCCCGCGACGGCGAGGAGACCGTCGTCGCGGCGTCTTCGTGGGACATCGAAGGTCGAGACGGTCCGCTCCGCCTGTTCCAGGCTCGAGCCACCGGGCTGCCAGCGGGCACCGACTACTGCTACGCGGTCACCCTCGACGGTGTGGTCATGGCCGACGGCCTGCGCTTCCGCACCGCGCCGAGCCGCACCGACGCCACGGTGCGCTTCCTGGTCATCGGGGACTTCGGGGCCGGCACCGAGGAGCAGATCCTGGTGCGCGACCGGATGTTCAGCCACAGCGAGGGCGTGGACCTCATCCTCACCACCGGGGACAACGCGTACTCCAGCGGCACCTACGCCGAGTTCGACGAGCACGTGTTCGACGTGTACCGGGACCTGCTCCACGGCGCGGTGCTCTTCCCCACGCCGGGCAACCACGACTACAGCACCGACGACGCCGAGCCCTACCTGCAGAACCACGTGCTGCCGGAGACCGCCTGGCGAAGCGAGGACGCCGAGCGCTACTACGACGTGCCGTGGGGTCCGCTCCACTTCGTGGCGCTCGACAGCGAAGGGCCGATCCTGGAGATCAGCTCCGACGACGACGACGACATGGTCGACTGGTTGCACGAGGTGTTGGCCACCTCCGACCGCCCCTGGCGGGTGCCGGCCTACCACAAGCCCGCCGTGGAAGGGCACGCCACCCGCGGCCCCGACGTGTTCACCCTCGGCCTGTTGGTGCCCGAGTTCGAAGAGCACCAGCTGGAGCTGGTCCTCCAGGGCCACAACCACCACTACGAGCGCTTCGAGCCGCTGGTCGAGAGCGCCACCACCGTGCAGGAGGGCGGCACGACCTACGTCGTGACCGGCGGCGGCGGCCGCAGCCTCTACGACCTCGGGGACGAAGACCGGCGGGCGGTGGGCATCGAAGAGCACCACTTCCTGCTGGGCGAGGTGGACGGCTGCAGCCTGACCATCGAGAGCATCTCCAAGCTGGGCGAGCAGCTCGACCTGTTCACCCTGGAGCGCTGCTGAACCAGCGGGTCAGCGCCGGCGTGCGCGCGCCAGCACCGCCAGGCCGAGCCACCAGACCCCGCCTGCGGGCCCGCCCGCACAGCCGCAACCCTCCGGTTCCTCGGTGCCCTGAGCCGACGGTCCCCGGTCGCGCCCGGTGTCCTCGGCCGCGGTGTCGGTGTCGCTGTCGGTGTCGGTGTCGGTGTCGGTGTCGGTGTCGGTGTCGGTGTCGGTGTCGG
>CAZSAT010000131.1:0-18834 GCA_964604675.1 uncultured Enterobacterales bacterium | reverse complement strand
CGTCGCCGTCGTTGACGCCGTCGTCGTCGGTGTCGTCGTCGAGGGGGTCGCAGCCGTGGCCGGCCTCGTCGCCGTCGTCGAGGCCGTCGTCGTCGCTGTCGCTGTCGTCGGGGTCCGTGCCCTCGTCGCAGACCTCTTCGACGTCGAGCAGGCCATCCTCGTCGCCGTCGGCCGCGGCGTCGTAGATCGTGATGGTGACCGGATCGCTCTGCACCTCGTCGACCGCCGTGTAGGTGTCGAGCCAGGCCTGGTTGCCCTTGCCGGAGTTGGCCCACTCGCCCCAGGAGCGCGCGTTCACGTTGGCGTCGGGCGCGTCGGCGTAGGCGCCGGGATCGAGCCCGTCGGGCCCCGGGGTGGACAGCCCGAGATCGCCGTTGTCCATCGCCTGGGCGTTGGCCTGCACCTGCTCGTCGTTCCAGTACATCGGCAGGCCGGTGCGGTTGCCGTCGGCGTCGACGTCGAACATGCGGAAGCCCTCGTACGAGGTCTCCACGTCCCACGCGACGTAGTGGTACTCGCCCACGGCCACGCTCACGACACAGTCGTACTCGCCGGGCGCGATGGCGTTGCCGTCGTTGTCGGTGCCGTCCCAGAGGATGGTGTTGGCGCCGGAGGTGGTGTCCGCCAGGAGGTGCACGTCGTCGTCGGTGCAGCGGTCGTAGTCGCCGTTGCCGTCGAGGTCGCAGATGAGGTGCACCACGCCGTCGACGTTGGTGGTGAACTCCCAGGTGCCCTCGCGGCCCTCGGCCAGGGCCTCGCAGTCCGCGTCGCCGCCGTCGAAGACCTCCGCCGAGACGGTGGGCACGACCCAGTCGTAGCTCGCCTGGGACGGGGGGTTCAGGTAGATCGGGTAGGTGGCGTCGGGCAGGGTGTAGGGCATGCCGCTGACGTACGGGATGCTCCGGCCGGGGTCGTCCGGGTGGCCGACGGCGTTGGCGGTGAGCTCGAAGTTGGCGCCCGCCAGGCCGTCGAAGCTCGCCTCGATGACCGGGGAGTAGCCCGTGGCGCCGCCGTGCACGACCATGTAGAGGCTGCCGTCGAAGGCGTCGGTCTCGTAGAACCCGTCGGGATCGTAGAACTGCCAGCGGTAGGACCAGACGCGCCCGCCGGTGTCGCTGGGGTTGTTCACGGTGACGTCCCAGTCGAGCTCGTCGGCGCTCAGCTGGATCTCGTAGGCGCCGTCGAGGAGCGGCGAGATGGTGTCGCCGCCCAGGTAGACGCCCATGTAGGCGCCGCCCGGGCCGTACACGGCGACCGGGTTGTCGCCGTTCCAGGTGAAGTCCTCCGTCGCGGCGTCGAGGATGTCGACGTAGATGGACTGCTGGGTGTTGTAGAAGGCGGCGAGCACCCGCCCGCCGAGCTCGTCGGTGCCTTCCGCGTGAGCCAGGGCGATCCAGAGGGTCCACATGAGCACCTACCGAGCGTGACGATCCGTTCCGGATCGTCTGCAAGGGTTGTTCCAACGTGATTTCAATGGGTTGTCGGATCCGGTTGGGATCTGGATCACCCAGGTGCGACGGGCCGGCGGGACACGATTGTCGCGGCCGACAGGCTGGCCTCAGGGCAGCCCGTACCAGTGCAGGGGCTGGTTCGTGCCCTCGCCGCCGGTGTAGTAGCCGCTCCCGTCGTGGGCGAAGGCGATGGCCTCGCCCTTCTCCTCGTCGACCTCGGGTGTGGCGCAGACCGGGGTGTCGAAGGCCGTGTGCAGCGGCTGGTCCGGGTCGCGCACGAAGGCGAACACGCGGTCGTGGCTGCGCACCATGGCGAGGGTGCCGTCGGGCGAGACGTCGGCCCCGACCGCGTCGACGTCGCCGTCGAGCGGCGGGGTGCCGAAGACCAGGGTGCCCACCTTGGTGAGCTCGGTGGGCGCGTCGGTGGAGAGCGGCGCCTCCGCCAGGTAGATGCCCGAGACGCCCTCGTCGGCCCGGTCGCGCTCCACGAGCACGAGGTCGCCGGTGAGGGGATCGACCATCAGGGACTCCGCGTCGCGCGGGCCGTCCGGGTAGGTCAGCTCGAGGGTCTCCACGCCGCCGATGGGCCCGCCCGAGACGTCGGTGGGCTCCTCGAAGCGGTAGATCTGCACGCTGCTCCGGGACTCGCTGTTGTCCCCGGTGTCGCCGACGTAGAGGTAGGAGACGCCCTCCTCGGGGCCCGGGCCGCGGGCGATGTCTTCGAAGTCGTAGGCGTTGACGCCGCCCAGGGTGAAGGTGCCGAGCAGGGCGGCGCCGGTGCTGATGGCGTAGACCACCGCGCCGGCCCCCTGGGCGTCGGAGTGGGCCCAGAGCACGCCCTCGGTGGAGGCCGCGGCCAGCCCCGACACCTCGCCCCAGCTCATGATGCCTGCCACCGTGGCCGCGTCGACCGTAGGACACTCCTGCTCGGTCTCGACCTCGACCTCGACCTCGACGACCGCCTGGTCGCTCCGGCCCCCCTCGTCGGTGACGGTCAGCGTGAAGCTGTGCAGGCCCTCGTCCGCCAGGCTGGTGGTGACGGTCTCCCCCTCGACGGTGGAGCCGTCGGAGAGCAGCCACGCGAAGTGCTCGAGCGGTTGGCTGCCCGCGGTCGAGCCCGTGCCGGACAGGGTGACCTCCAGGGGCGCCACCCCCGAGGTGGGATCGGCGGTGGCGACCGCGGTCGGGCCTGCGGCGGTGTCGGTCGTGGGGTCCGAGTCGGTGGTCGATGCCGAGTCGGTCGTTGCCGCCGTGTCGGTTCCAGGGGTGGATTCGATGGTGGGGGCGGTGCAAGCGATCAGCGGGAGGACGAGCGGTGTGAAGAGCATGGCCCCACCTTGACCCGATGCGTGGTCCGAAGGCAATGCCGACCGTCGTCGTGCCTCTGGAGTTCGCCGGAGCAGGGCTCGCCGCCATACGCTCCACAGGGAGGTCCCATGTGGTTTCTGCTCGCCCTCGCCTGCACCGACAAGCCCGGCGGCCACGACACCAACGCACGCGTTCACGACACCGAGGTCGAGGTGGCGCCGCCCGACAGCGCCGCCGACACGGAGGGCGACAGCGGAGCCGCGGACACGAGCGCCTCGGACTCGGGCGACACGGCATCGTGGACCGTCTGGTACGCGGACGCGGACGCCGACGGCTTCGGCGACCCCCAGACGACGCGTCGTTCTGCCAGCGCGCCGAAGGGCTACGTGGCGGATGCCACCGACTGCGACGACACCGACGGCCGGGTGTACCCCGGCGCCGACGAGCCCTGCGACGGGGTGGACCAGGACTGCGACGGCGGCGAGGAGGGAGCGGTCAGCCTCGACGATGGGAGCGTGTTCACCAGCGTGCAGGCGGCGGTGGACGCGGCCACCCCTGGTGCGGTCGTGAGCCTCTGCGAGGGCACCTACACCGAGCAGGTCGTCATCCGCACCGATCTCACCCTGCAGGGCGTCGACGCGGCCCTCGTCACCCTCGACGCGGGCGACCCCCTCCCCAGTGGCTCGACCGTGGTGGTGAACCGGAACGTGGCGGCCACCCTGACCGGGTTGACCATCACCGGAGGCACCGGCACGAACAACGACGGTGGCACCTGGGGGGGCGGGGTCTACGCCGGGCAGTCGGCCGGGGTGACCCTCGAGGACTGTGTCATCGAGGGCAACACCGCCTCCTTCGGCGGCGGCCTGGTGGGCACGGGGATCTACCCGAACCGCGACGTGCTGATCGACACGGTCATCCGCGACAACCTCGCCACGGAGGGCGCCGGCGGCTTTGTGCTCTTTCACGCCGACCTCACCGGCGTGGAGGTCAGCGGCAACGTCGCCGCTTACGGGGGCGGTGCCAGCGCCTGGTACTGGGAGGTCGTGACCGACGCGAGCACGGTGGTGGAGGGCAACGCGGCCACGGTCGGGGGCGGGCTCTTGATCTTCGACGAGGGCACGTGGACCGGTGGCGTGATCCGGGACAACGTGGCGAGCGAGCAGGGAGGCGCGGTGTACGTGATGGGCGACGGGGCGCTCCTCGACGCCACCCTGAGCGGCAACCAGGCGATCGACGGCGGCGCGGTGGCGATCGAAGACGGACAGCTCGAGCTCGACGGCGTCACGGCGAGCAGCAACACGGCTGCCGACCGGGGCGGGGCGTTCTTCGTGGCCGACCGGAGCAGGGTCGACGCCACGGGCGTGACCTTCACGACGAACACGGCGGCGAGCGGCGGCGGACTGTTCCTGGACGGCAGCAGCATGAGCTGCAGCGGGTGCGACGGTGGCGACGGCAAGACCGACAACAGCCCCGACGACGTCTACGTCGACGCCCTCGGCGGCGGCGAGAGCTTCACCGTCGGGTCGAGCGCGAGCTTCACCTGCGACGAGAGCGGGTGCGCGGTGGAGGGGTAGGGTTCGGAGGTCCGGATCGTGGGCCACACGCCTGCCGCTACCAGTACTCCGGGTCGTCCCAGGGGATGTCCCAGCCCGGAAGGATCGCGAAGCCGCCGGGGCCATCGACCTGGCTCCACTGGTAGTTCGGCACCACCAGATCCTCGAATCCGTCGCCGTTCCAGTCTCCGCTTGCGAGCTCGCGACCGTAGAGCGTGTAGTCGGCCGAGAGGACGTACTCGAGATCGCCCTCGAAGCTGGCGGTGCCCTCGGGGAGTCCGAGGTCGGAGCGGACGACGAAGTGCGCGAACGTGGTGTCGCTATCGGTCGAGCGTCCCAGGACGACGGCCTCGTCTTCGCCCGTCCCGTCGAGATCTGCTGGCAGGCACATGCCACCCAGCTCCTGCTCCGCGTAGCCGTAGGCATGGCCGGTGGCGTCCTGGGAGAGCGACATCGACTCGGTGTCGCCCGAGCCCGCCACGAAGTGGAGCACGCCCCCCTCATCCGCCCAGTCGTCGGCGTCGTCGTCGCCGCCCAGCCAGTCGGGGTAGCCGTCGCCGTTCCAGTCTCCGAGGACGGCGAGGCAGTCGGGCGGGTCGGTCCAGGTCTGCCAGGCGAGGTCGTTGATGCCCGCTCCGTCGCCCGTCGCGAGGTCGGGGCCCGAGACGATCCAGAGGTCCTCGCCGCGCACGAAGAGGTCGACGAATCCGTCTCCGTCCAGGTCGGTCGAGGCGTAGCTGGTGGTCGTTCCTGGCAGGTCGATGGCCACCTCATCGCCAACGACCAACTCCGTCGATGCGCCCGTGGTGCCACGCCCCAGGAACACCCACAGGTTGTAGTCGACAGCTGTCGAGCCCTCGACGCCGCCTTGGATGGCGAAGTCGTCAAGGCCATCTGCATCGAGATCGCCCGTGGCGGCCACCCGCGCACCGAGGCCCGTCACACCCTCCTGCGAGAACCACTGGAATGCAGCGCTATCAGACAGCGAGAGCCTTGTCCCCCAATCCGACGCGGGTCCGGTGGCGAGGTAGACTGCTCCACTGGACCACATGTTGCAACCGGCAGCTACAACCAGGTCGGACAGGCCGTCTCCGTCGAAGTCGCCCACCCCGCCGTCTGGATATTGGAGTTCGTCTTGCTCCCATCCACCGTCCTCGACGGCGACCTGTGTCACTTCGGTGTGGGGGATGTCCCGCCCCTCGAGCGGCCCCTCGAACAGGTAGTACTGCCAGCCCATCGACCCATCGGAGGTCTCACACCACGCGCAGTGAGTGTACAGTTCGTCGTGGCCATTGAGGTCCAGGTCACCACTGAAGACCGTGAAGTACTCGAACGCCCCCTCGGAGCCATCGACGTCGCCCACGACTGTGAGTGAGGCCAGCGCGAGCGCATCCTGAGGGTCGCCACAGACCCCCTCCTCGAGCGTCTCGCCATCGCAGTTCCGATCGACCTCGTCGCAGCTCTCCGCCATGTGAGGTCCGATCCAGGCGTCCTCGTCGTCGCAGTCGCCACCACCGCAGGCCTCCGTGGCTTCGCCGTCGCCGTCCTGGTCGTCATCGTCGCCGCCGTCGCAGTCCTGGTCGAGGCCGTCGCACGCCGGGTCGGCGGCGCTCGGGTTCACCTCCGGGTCCTGGTCGTCGCAGTCGTCGCCCTCGTAGTCTTCGTGCCGATGGCCATCGGCGTCGGCGTCGTAGTCGTCGTCGCCGGCGCAGTCCCAGTCCTCGCCGTCGTACCAGACCTCGTGGGCGCCGGGCCAGGCGTTGGCGTTGTCGTCGTCGCAGTCCTCGGACGCCGGCCAGCCGTCGCCGTCGCCGTCCGGATCCGGGTCGATGGCGGTGTCGTCGGGTGCAGGAACATCGGTGTCGTCCGCCGCAGGCACGGTGTCGGAGGGCGACTTGCTGTCGCTGCAGGCGAGCAGGACGAGGAGCGTCACGGGTTCGGCCAGGTCCTGGCCCTGTCGTAGACGCCGCTGCCGGCGGTCGAGACCCAGATGCGCTCGACGCTGTACGGCTCGGCGCTCTCATCGACGTCGAAGGCGATGCCGTTGACGTTCTGGTTCGAGAGCCCGATGTCGGGGAACTTGCGCCAGTCGGGTCGGACGAGGCCGCTGAACCCACCCAGCCGCCAGGCCGCCTGGTAGAGCTGAGGTGGACCCCACACTGTAGAGGTCGTCGCATTCTGGACCGCGACACCCACCAACAGCGTCTCGGCGAGGTGGGGGTGGGGCTCGACGCGCTTGACGAGGCGCTTCTTGGTGTCGGTCTTCGCCAGCGGGTCCCAGGTCGTGGAGGCGCCGCCGACGGCGATCTCGCAGAGGGCGTCGGGGCCGGTGGCGCTGCCCCAGGCGAAGACGGTGTCCGGGGCCCACGGTGCGGTGGTCAGGCCGTGGACGTCGCCTTCGCCGAGGGTGGTGCCGACCACCGAGCCACCGTAGCCGCCGCCGGGAAAGCCAGCCTCGTCGAAGTCGAGCTGCTGGTCGGAGGGGTAGGGCCACTGGTAGTCGCCGTTGAGCACGCTGACGTAGTCGATCAGCGGCGTTCCGACACCGGCGGGGCCGGCAGCGACCTCGCACTCGATCTCGAGGCGGTCGACCGAGAAGGGCGGCAGCAGGCCGTCGAGCGCCAGGTTCCACTGCCAGCCGTTGGCGGCGCCGTCGTCGAGGTCGAAGGTGGCGTGATCGGTGCCGCCCACGTCGGTGTCGACGCTGACGGTGCAGATCGGAGCCTCCGTCGCGCCGTAGACCTGCTCCTTGACACCGACCGCGACGTGGAGCTCACCGCGCGACCAGGCGAAGCCGCTCTTCAGCTCGATCCAGGCCCCGTCGGCGGGGGTGGGGGCCAGCCGGGCGGTGTCGCCGGGCCACGTGGTGCGGTAGCTGTCCCACCATGCGCCTGTGCTCATGCCGGCCTCGAGCAGCTGGTACAGCTCGAGGTAGCCGTCGCAGTCGTCGTCGTCGTCGGTCGAGAGGTACTCCGGCATCGCCGGGTTCACGAAGTCGCCGTTCTTGGCGAGGTCGTCGTTGCAGTCCAGCGCGACACAGCCGGTGTCGGTGCCGGTGTCGTAACCGTCGTCGTCGTTGTCCACGCAGGCTGCGCGGGCATCAGGGGCGGTCAGCCCGAGGGCGGCCCCCCGTCAAGAAGCGTGCCAAGATGGCGAGATGTCGAGCGTTCATCGTCCCTCCCAGAGTCCGAGATGCCGTCGTCGTCGTGGCTCGTGGCTGCCTCCAGCCTCCCATCCTTGGCGAGTCGGCACAAGGGGTTCCGGAACACCGAGACCGGGCCGTGCCGGCTCCAGCCGACCGAGTCTCACGAGGTGAGCGGATGGGCCGGTGATGCGCTACGCTGGCGTGATGAGTCGTTCTGCCCATGAGGTTGCCACCCGAGCGCTCGGCCTCCCCGAGGAGGAGCGGCTGGCTCTGGCCGCAGAGTTGATCGACAGCGTCGAGGGACCGGCAGATGAGGAGTGGGAGCGTGCCTGGCTGGACGAGCTCGCTCGGCGCCAGGCCCAGGGCACCGAGGGCGCGCGGCCCTGGTCCGAAGTGCGCTCGCGGATCCTGCGTCGCCTCGGCGGGTCGTGACGCGCGCAGTCGTCGTACACGTCGATGCAGAGACGGAGATCGAGGAAGCCGCCGTCTGGTACGAGGCGCGACGCCCGGGTCTTGGCCTGGAGTTCGTTTGCGGCGGTCGACCGGGTGGTGCTCGAGATCGGCGACGCCGCCGAGCGGTCTCCCGTCTGGACGAGCCCCTGGCGGCGCGCCGTGCTCCGGCGCTTCCCGTACGTGGTGTTCTTCGAGGCGCGTGGAGAACATGTCACCGTCATGGCGGTGGCCCATGCCCGGCGGCGCCCCGGGTACTGGGTCGCTCGCCGACCACCGGACTGACATCGTGGCGCCCGACCTTAAGGGCGCGCTCCTCCAGAGAGAGGCCGTCTGTGGCGGGGGTCTCGGCAGAGTGCTGGCGCCCCCGACCTTCTACGTGGGGGCGGAGACCAAGCGGCTCGAGACCTGCGCCACCTGCGACGACCCGGGCATCTTCGTGGTGGGGCAGCCCTACCGGGCGGATCTGGGCACCTGGGTGTGCCGGCGACCCGGCTGAGCATGAGCGGCTCCGGCATGCCCTCGCGGCAGGCCTCCTCGATCGACTTCGCGGAAACACACCTGTCGTATCGTCCAGGAAACTGGACGATGCGACAGGCCGACCGTCCAGGAGTCCTGGACGATCGCTTCGCCTTGCGACGCGACCCGTGCTTCCGGCATCCACCCTCCCATGACCGCAACCCTGTGGCTCTGGGCCTGCACCGCCCCTGTTCCCTGCATGCCCGGCTACGGCCGGCACGCGAACGGGGACTGCGTGGCTCTGGCGGGGGACGGTCCCGACAGCGCGGGCCCCCGCTCCGACAGCGGGCAGCGGCCCGACACGAGCAACCCCGTCGACTCGGGCAGCGCTGGCACGCCGCGGACCCCGATGCCCGACTGGGTGCTGGGCGACGTGTTGGTCGAGACCAGCAACACCGACCTCGAGGACGAGCACTTCTTCGAGGGGGTGGACGCGCTGGCACTTGACGACGCCCGCGCCATCCTCACCGGCCAGGGCGGCTGGGCCGTGGTCGACATGGAGCTCGGTGAGGTGCTCCGGGTCCGCGCTGGCGAGCGCGGCTACGACCTGGCCTACGACCCGAGCCTCCAGCGCGTGTGGATCGGCACCCGGTACAGCACCGTGTACTGCCTGGACGTGTCGGATCCCGACGACATCGTGCAGGGGAGCTGCGGGATCGCCGGGCCGCCGGGCGGTGCCTACGAAGACCTCGCCGCCGACGAGGGCTACGCTCTCCTCGCCTCCCACGGCCAGGGGGCGCGGCTCTACGACCAGGTGGGCGAGTACCTGCTCACCCTCGACGACGGCGACGCGAGCGGCGTGGGGCTGGTCGGGGACCGGGCCGTGGTGGCGTCGGGGGAGGCGCTGGTGCTCTGGGACCTGAGCGACCGCGGGTCACCGGTGGAGCTGGACCGCGCGGACCTGCCCGGCACCGGCGGGGACGTGGCCTTCGACGGCGCCCGCGTGCTCGTGGGGCTGGGCGCCGAGGGCGTGGCGGTGTTCGACCTGGCTGGCGACGCCCTGACCGACCGCGGCCACTACGCCGTGCAGGGCTCCACCAACGCGGTGGCGCTGGACGGCGACTACGCGTACAGCGCGAGCTGGACGGGCTACGAGGTGGCCTGGGTCGGCGAGGGCGGGCCGCTGGTCCTGGGGCACGAGGACGCCGAACAGCTGGCCTTCGGCATCGCCGCCAGCGGCGGGAACGTGGCCACCGCCGACTGGTTCCACGCCCGCACCTTCCGCCACGAGCCCGGCGTGGCCGGACCCGAGATCGACGCGCCGCCCTACGTGTACTTCACCGAGGCCGACGCGAGCGAGGCGCTCACCCTGGCGAACGGCGGCGCGATGGACCTGTCGGTGAGCCTGACGACGGGGAGTGGCTACGCCCTGGCCCCCGACAGCCTGACCCTCGCGCCGGGCGAGACCGGCGTGGTGGTGGTGACCGCCGATGGACAGCCCGCCGAGGACACGATCGTGCTCTCGACCAACGACCCCGACGAGCCCGAGCTCGAGGTCCTGGCGACCTGGGGCCAGACCCTGCTCGGCGCCGAGGCCGCGGACTTCGAGCTCAGCGGCTTCAGATGGCCCGACAAGAGCACCGACGCCTACCGCCTCTCGGACTACGCCGGCCAGGTGGTGTTCCTGTCGTTCTGGGCCGAGTACTGACCGGTCTGCAGTCTGGAGGTTCCAGACATCGAGCCGAGCATCACCAGCCACTACGACCCCGCCGACGTGCAGGGCCTGCTGATCAACTCGAACGACAGCCTGGACACGGCCTGGCACTTCATCTCGCAGGCCGAGGTGGGCCTGCCGGTGCTGATGGACACGGACGGCGCCGTGTACCTGAGCTGGTCGGCCGCCGACAACCTCGGCGTGGCCTCGTCGCCCTACCCGGTGCAGGCCGTGATCGATCGCGAGGGCGTGATCGTGTACCTCTCGCGCACCCACGACCCCGGGGCGGTGCGGGCGGCGATCGATGGAGCGCTGTAGACGCTACAGCTTGCCTTGGAGGGCCTTCAGCGCCACCAGCGCCTTGCGGAAGTCCACCAGGGCGCTCACCAGCCCGGCTTCGGCGGCATCACGTGCCCGGATGGCTTCCAGCACGTCCTTCTGGATCGCCCGGCCCACGTCCTGACGCGCCTTCTCGGCCGCCAGGGTTTCCTCGGCGAGCCGCAGGTTCAGCTCGGCCAGCTCCACGGTGCTGTAGGCGTTCTCGATCGTGCGCACCTGGGCCGCCACCTGCTGCGCCACGCTGCGCTCGGCCGCTTCCAGGTCGCGCCGCGCCCGCTCCAGCCCGGCCCCGGCCGACAGCACCTGGCCCCGCTCGACTCGGAAGCCCAGCGGCGTGGACAGCTCCAGGCCGAGGTAGTTGTTGCGGTAGTCCAGGCTGAACAGCTTGTCGCGCGCGGCCGCGGCCCCCGTGGACCAGCCCACGTCGAAGGCGGGATCGGTCTCCTGCTCGACCAGGATGTCGTACTCGCGATAGCCGTTGAAACCCAGGCTGCCGGTGACGGCGAGCGAAGGGAGTCGACCGTGACGGGCGACCAGCAGGTCGTCATCGGCCCCATCGACGCCCAGCTGCGCCAGCTGCAGCGCCGGGCTGCCGTCCATCGCCGCGCTCACCGCGTCGGCGACCGGGATCTCCAGGCCCTGCGGCACCTCGCCCGGTCCGGTCTCGGGGGTGATGCGTTCGGTGGCCGACCGGCCCAGGACCAACGCCAGGGTGTCGCTGGCCGCGTCGGCCGCCTGGCGCGAGGTGATCTGGTCGAGCCGCGCCTGCGCCAGCGCCGCTTCCACCCGGGTGGCTTCGATCGGGGCCATGTTGCCCGCCGCGACCTGCGCCTCCACGATGCGGTGCTCTTCTGTGGCCACCTCCACCGCCCGGTCGGCCGTGGCTTCCCCGCGCCAGGCCGCGTAGAGATCCCAGTAGGCGGCCGCGGCCGCGGCCAGCACGTCCTGGCGGGCCTGCAGCTGGGCCGCTTCGGCCGACGTGACGGCGCGCTGCGACGCCCGCACGGTGGCCAGGTTCGACGCGAGGCGCACGCCGTCCAGCAGCTGCTGGGTGAGGCTCAGCGACAGGCCGTTCTGGAAGTACTTGGTGAGCTGCTCGTCGGAGCCGCCGGTGGCCAGCGGCTCGCCCTCGGTGGTGTAGAAGCCGTACGCGTTCGTGGCGTAGGTGCTGTCCCACCCGACCGACCACGCCGTGCCGGTCCAGAAGCTCTGGGACAGGTCGAGGTTCCAGCCGTTGACGTCGGTGTCCTGGAGGGACACGGCGCCCGGGAAGCCGAAGCGCGCGAGGGAGTCCTCCGAGGTGTTGGCCGAGGTGTACAGGCTCGCGCCCAGGATCGGGTCGTAGACGCCGCGGGTGGACAGCAGCGAGCCTTCGGCGGCGCGCACGTCGGCCTGTGCGCCCAGCAGGTCGGCGTTGGCCCGCAGGGCTTCGTCGAGCGCGTCGTCGTAGGTCAACGGGGTGGCGAGGGCCGCCGTCAGGGTCCACAGCATCAGGTCTCCGCCGCCGGACGCGAGCGCGTGGCGTAGGCGAGCACCCGGGTCGAGGCACCGCGGAGGTCGTCGAGCAGGGTGTAGAGGAAGGGCACGAAGAACAGGGTCAGCAGGGTGGCGGCCGCGAGGCCTCCGCCGACCACGCGTCCGAGGGGAGCATAGGGGATGCCGATGAAGCTGGACGAGCCGACCGCCATCGGCAAGAGCCCGAAGAGCGTGGTCAGCGCGGTCATCAGGATCGGGCGCATGCGGCGACCGCCGGCCTCGACGAGCGCTTCGGTGCGCGACAGGCCCTCGCGCCGGAGCTGGGTGACGAGGTCGACGAGCACGATCCCGTTGTTCACCACCACGCCCACCAGCACCACCAGCCCCACCCCGCCCATGGTGTCGAGCGGCGTGTCGGTGGCCCACAGGGTCCAGTAGACGCCGAGCAGCGCCATCGGGATGGTGGTGATGATGCTCATGGGCAACAGGAAGCTCTCGAAGAGCACGCCCATGAGCAGGAAGACGAAGGTGATGCTCAAGAGCAACGCCTTGGCCTGGGCCTCCTCGCTGGCCGCCTGCTCGTCGATGCGCCGCCCCTGGGAGAAGGAGTAGCCGCGGGGCAGCTGCATGTCGCCGACCGCACGCTCGATGATGGCCCCCGACTGCATCAGGTCGAGGTCCTTGTCGAGGTCGACGGTGATGTCGAGGTTGGTCTTGCGGTTCTTGCGGTAGATCGAGTCGTAGCCGCGGCTGACCTCGGGCTGGACCAGCGCCCGCAAGGGCACCGGCGCCTGCACGTTCTGGCCCCACATCTCGAAGTCGAGCAGGGTGTCGAGGTCCTGGCGGTCCTCGAGCCCGAAGCGCGCCCAGACCTCCACGTCGTGCTCGCCTTCGCGGTAGTCCGCGAGCCGCGAGCCGCGCATCGCGAACGCCAGGGTGCGGCCGATGGACTGGCTGGACACGCCGTAGCGGCTGGACGCGTCGCGATCCACGTGCAGGCGCAGCTCCTCGCTGCCTTCTTCGTCGATCTCGGTGCTGGCGGAGAGCACGCCGTCGGTGGTGCGCAGGCGCTCGAGCACGTCTTCCGCGATCACCGCGAGGGTCTCGGAGTCGTCGCCCCAGAGCTCCAGCTCCATGGTGTTGCCCTCGCCGGGCCGCCCCTCGCCGCCCCAGCCGATCCGGAACTCCACACCGGGCAGGTCGGGCACCTCGCGCTGGGCCTGCTCCAGCACCTTTTCGCGCTCGACCTCTACCTCGTCGGGGTTCAGGTACACGTACACCCGGCCGTGGTCGGAGCCGTAGTTGAGCTGGCTGCGGTGCACGCGCACGCCCCACTCCTGGCGGTGGCTGTCGACCATCGCCTCCACCTGCTCGATCACGTCGAGGCGCTCGCTCAGGCGGTACTCGGGCGGCACCTCGAAGCGGATCACGAAGTCGTCGAGGTTGCCATCGACGCTGTCGGTGCAGCTGACCGACTCCAGCGGCACCACGACGGTGAGGAAGACGAACGCGCAGAGCCCGAGGAAGCTGTCGAAGCGACGGGACAAGACCCAGCGCAAGCTTCGCTGGTAGCGGTCCTCGAGCCACACGAGCCAGCGGATCGGCTTGTCCTCCTTGCCGCCCGGGACCCAGAGGGTGGCCAGCGGCGTGAGCACGAGCGCGACGAAGAGCGAGGCCGCCAGCGCAAAGACCACCGGGAAGCCCAGCGCCCCCATGAAGAAGCTGAACATCTCGTCGCCGCTCATCAGGATGAGCGGGAGGAAGACCACCATCGTGGTGGCCGTGGACAGGGTGATGGCGAGGTTCACCTCGCCCGTGCCCTCGATGGCGGCGGTCTCCTTGCCGACCCCGAGGCGTCTTCGTCGGTAGATGGTCTCGACGACCACGACCGCGTTGTCGACCACCATGCCGACGGCGATCATCAGGCCCATCAACGACAGCAGGTTCAGGGTGCTGCCCGTGGCCCACAGCATGGTGATGGAGAGCAGGATCGACAGCGGCATCGCCGACGCGATCAGCAGGGTGAGGCGCACGTTCCGCAGGAACACGAAGAGCACCACGACCGCGAAGCTCCCGCCCCACAGCGCGCTCGACAGCAGCGTGTCGATGCTGTCCTGGATGATTTCGCCCTGGTCGAAGAAGGTGTGGAAGCCGACCTGGAAGAGCCGCGGGTCGTTCCCGAGGGCGTCGAGCGTGGCCTGCACGCCCTGGGAGACCTGCACCGTGTTGGCCGACGATTCCTTGTAGATCGCCAGGCCCATGCCGGCGTGGCCGTCGAGCCGGTTGATGTCGAGGTCTTCGTCGGCTCGGTAGCTGATGTCGGCGATGTCTTCGAGCACCAGCGTGTCGCGCACGGGGTAGCGCTTGATCTGCTCGAGGTCCTCGAAGCGCGCCATCGAGCGCACGAAGCGCACCGACCCCCGGTCGTCGAGCTTGCCCGAGCTGAGCTGGAAGTTGTCGCTGGAGAGCTCGCCGATGAGCTGCCCGAGATCGATGCCGTGGCTGAACAGCCGCTCGCGGTCGAAGTCGAGGAACACCGCGCGCTGCAGGCCGCCCCAGACCTCGACCTTGCCCACCCCCGGGATGCGCTCCATCTCGCTGCCCACGATCTGCTCGACCAGGTCCTGCTGGTCCTCGAGGTAGGCGGGGATGGTCATGCCCACCCAGACGATGGGCTCGTCGTCGGGATCGTAGCGGTACACGCCGTAGTCCCGGACCTCGTCCGGCAGCTCCGGCATCGTGCGCTCCATGGCGTCGATGACGTCGTTGTAGGCGCTGTCGAGGTCGGTGGACTGGTGGAACTCGAGGCTGAGCCAGCCGTAGTCCTCCGAGCTGCGGGTGCGCATCTGCTTGATGCCGCTGACCGTGGCGATGCGTTCTTCGAGCGGACGGATGACCTGCCGCTCGGTCTCCACCGGGCTCGCGCCCTCGTGCGGCACCCACACCCACAGGAAGGGGTAGTCGAAGCCCTGCGGCATCATCTGGAGCGGGATGCGAGCGAAGGCGATGGCGCCCAGCACCATGAGCGCCAGGAAGGTCATGCCGACGGTCACCGGTCGACGGACCGCGAAGGCCGGCAGCCAGTGCCTCATGCCGGCTCACCGTCCAGCGGCGCGGCGGCGGGTCGTCGCGCGGCGGCCACCGCGCGGGTGACCAGCAGGTAGATCACCGGCACCACGACCAGGGTGAGCAGCGTGGAGCTGACCAGGCCGCCGATGACCGTGAGCGCGAGCGGCTGCTGGATCTCGGAACCTTCGCCGACACCGACCGCCAGGGGCAAGAGCCCCAGGACCGTGGTGGTGGTGGTGATGAGGATCGGACGCAGCCGGAGGGTGCCGGCCTGCAGCACCGCTTCGGAGGGCGCGAGGCCCCTGGATCGCAGCCGGTTCACGTAGTCGACCAGCACGATGGCGTTGTTGACCACCACGCCGGCGAGCACGATGACGCCGATGACCGCCACCACGCTCAGGGTGGTGCCCGTGAGCGCGAGCGTGCCCACGACCCCGACCGCGGCCAGGGGCAGCGAGAAGAGGATGACGAAGGGGTGGACCAGGCTCTCGAAGGTGGAGGCCATGATCGCGTAGACCAGGAAGACCGCGAGGGCGAGCGCGAAGCCCAGCGACGCCAGGCTGCGCTCCATCTCCTGGGCTTGCCCGGTGATGGTGTAGTCGTAGCCGGCGGGCCAGCTCATGCTGTCCAGCGAGCTGGCGATGTCCTGGCCGGCGCTGGCGAGGTCGAAGCCATCGAGGCTGGCCGAGAGCACGGCCGCGCGCTGCTGACCCACCCGCCGGATCTCGCTGGGGCCCACGCCTTCGTCGAGCACGGCGACGCTGGAGAGCGGGATCGGCGGCACGAGCTTGGGGTTGACGTTGAGGTCCGCGAGGTCCTGGATCGTGCCGCGGTCCTGCTCCTGCAGTCGGAGCAGCATGTCGAGGCGGCGCTCGCCCCGCACGAGCCGGCCGGCGTCGGCGCCCTGCACCTTGTCGCGCACCATGCCGGCCACCCCGCTGGTGGACAGGCCGAAGCGGTGCAACATCAGCCGGTCGTAGCGGATCCTCACCTCGGGGTAGCCCTTGGCCAGCGAGGTGGAGACGTCGCGCAGGCCTGCAGTGCGCTCCAGGCGGCCCAGGGCCTGGCCGGAGAGCTCGCCGAGCACGTCGAGGTCGCGTCCGGTGAGCACCACCTCGATGGGGGTCTTGAAGGAGAACAGGCTGGGGGTGGTGAAGCGGGTGTCGAGCCGCTCGATCACGTCCAGCTCCTGGCGGAGGTCGGCCATCACCTGGCGCTCGCGGGCCACCAGGTCGCCGCCTTCGGAGAGCTGCACGAGGAACTTGGCGCTGTGCTCGCCTTCGTCGGACCGGGAGTCGGCCCGGCGCTCGGAGCCGATGGCGGCGTACACCCGCTCCACGTCGGGGTGGGCGGCCACGAGCCGCTCGGCCTCCTCCAGGATGGCGACGTTGCGCACCAGAGGCGTGCCAACGGGCAGGGCGGTCTCGATGGCGAAGCGCCCCTGGTGCACCTCGGGGATGAGCTCCTTGCCCACGGTGCCGGAGAGCCCCCAGGAAGCCAGCAGGGCCAGGGCGGCGAGCCCCAGCACGGCGCCGGGGCGGCGCAGCGCTCCACGGAGCAGCGGGCGGTACTGGCCTGCCAAGCGGTCGTAGAGGCCACCGAAGCGCTCGGCGGTCCACAGGGCGAGCCGGTGGGCGCGGCCTCCGAAGAGCCCCCAGGACACCGCGGCCACGCGCGCGCCGAGGGCCACGGGCACGAGCACGAGCATGGCGACGAGCTCCAGGACCACGTTCACCAGGAAGCGCATCAGCTGGTAGGGGGCGAACAGCAGCCGCCAGCCCTTGTCGAGGTCCCACGCGGCGCTGTCGAGCACCGTGCGCACGCTCTTGAAGCGGACCGGATCGGTGAGCTCGCGGAGGCCGCCCCGCACCGCGGGCAGCTTCACCTCGCGGGCTGCGAGCATGGGCACGAAGACGAGCGCGACCACCAGGCTCGCGAGCAGGGAGAAGACCACCGCTGTGGCGAGGTCGCCGAAGAGCTGGCCGGCGATGCCCTCCACGAAGCCGATGGGCCCGAAGACCGCCACGGTGGTGAGGGTGGAGGCGGTGACCGCAGCGGCCACCTCGCGCACGCCGAGCAGGGCCGCTTCCCGACGCCCTGACCCGGCTTCCCGCTGCACCTGGATGCTCTCGAGCACCACGACGGCGTTGTCGACCAGCATGCCGATGCCGAGCGCGAGCCCGCCCAGGCTCATCAGGTTGAGGCTGACCCCGCCCAGGTAGAGCGCGGCGAAGCTGCCCACCACGCTGATCGGGATGGCGGTGGCGATGATGGCCGTGGAGCGCACGTCCCGGAGGAAGAGGAAGAGCACGATCACGGCGAGGAAGCCGCCGAAGATCGCCGTGCTGCGCAGGTTGTTGATGGCGGCTTCGATGAAGGCCGCCTGGTCGTCGAGCGCTTCGAGCACGATGCCGTCGGGCAGGTCGTCGACCAGGCTGGGCGCGGGTGGACCGCCGCCTCCGCCGCCGCCGCGTGCGCGCCCTCCACCGCGTCGGCCGCCATGACCGCCGCCGCCGTGCTGCTCCAGCGCTTCGGGCACGACCGGAACGCCGAGCCCCAGCGCGGTCTTCACCCGGCGGGAGACCTCGACGATGTTGGCGTCGGCTTCCTTGAAGATCTCGATCTCGACCGCCTCGCGGCCGTCGAGGTGCGAGACCACCTTGCGCTCGGCCGAGGCCTCCCGGACGCTGGCCACCTCGGAGATGGCGACCCGGGTGCCGTCCTGGCGCGCGATCTCGAGGCTCCGGATGTCGTCGAGGCCCCGCAGCTCGCCGAGGGTGCGGATGAGGTACTCGGTCTGGCCTTCGAGGATCTTGCCGCCCGCGAGGTTCACGTTCTCGGACTGCAGGGCCATGCGGACCTGGTCCTGGGTGATGCCCCGCGCGGCGAGCCAGTCCTCCCGGACCTCGACGAGCACCTGCCGCTCCAGGCCGCCCTGCACGCGCGCCGCCGCCACGCCTTCCATGGCCTCGAGCGCCGGCTTGAGCTCCTGTTCGGCGATGTCGCGCAGGCCGTAGAGGTCGCCTTCGCCTTCGCGCGCCACCGCGACCCGCAGGATGGGGTCGAGGCTCGGGTCGTAGCGCAACAGCAGGGGCCGCTCGATGCCTTCGCCGAACCAGATCTGCTGCATGCGCTCGCGGATGGTCTGGCTGGCGGCGTCCATGTCGGAGCCCCAGGTGAACTCCAGCACCACGTCGCTCGACTCGGCGCGGCTGCGCGAGGTGATGTCGACCACCCCGTCGACCGTGGCGAGCTGTTCCTCGATGGGGCGGCTGACGCGGGACTCGACCTCTTCGGGCGCCGCCCCCGGGTACTCGGTGCGCACCGTGAGCGTGGGGTAGCTGATGTCGGGCATCAGCTCGAGCGGCAGGTTCGAGTAGCTGACCAGCCCGAACACCGCGGCGCCCAGGAAGAGCATCAGCACCGCCACCGGGCGGTCGACCACGAGCGCGAAGAAGCCCTTCGCGAGCTCGTCCGGAGAGCTGCGGCTCATCCGGCGGCCTCGTCCTCGCTCTCGGTGGCGTTGGCTGCTTCTTCGGCTGGCGCTGCTTCTTCGGCTGGCGCTGCTTCTTCGGCTGGCGCTGCTTCTTCGGCGGGCGCTTCGTCCGGGGTGGCTTCTCCGACCTTCAGGTCGCCCGGGTAGCGCACGCGGGCGCCGTCCCGGAGGGCCATGTGGCCGCGCACCACCACCTCGTCGCCCTGTTCGAGCCCTTCGACGACCTGCGCCACGTCCTGATCGAGGTAGCCGAGCTCGATCTCCAGCTTCCGCGCGATGCGGTACGGGCCGGGGTTCGCTTCCTCTGCTTCGGCGCCGGTGTCGCCATCTTCGTCGCCGTCCTGCGCATAGCAGATGATGGCGCCCAGCAGAGC
>CAZSAT010000130.1:0-18864 GCA_964604675.1 uncultured Enterobacterales bacterium | reverse complement strand
GTGCCCTCGGTGGCGCACGAGAACTGCCTGCACCTCGTGATGACCGGCACCACCAGCAGCACGGCGTCGGACTGGGCGGCGATCATCGCCAGCCAGCACGCGGCCGACCACCACCTGCCGCAGGTGGTCCTCGCGGGGCCGAGCTTCCCGGGCGACCTCGGCGGCGTGGTCACCCGCACCGGCGCCAGCGGCCAGCTCGAGGGCTTGCTGGACGGCAGCATCCTCGACTGGTCCGACGTCGCCACGCAGGCCCCCGAGCGCTTCGCCGAAGACGTGATGGACGCCTACATGGCACGGCGGGTCGGCGCTTCGTCGGCCTACGCGGTGGGCCAGCGCGACGCGACGCTCAACGCGGCCTACCTGAGCTCGCTGGAGCGCGCCGGCAGCCTGAAGGATCTCGTCGGCATCGTGGACTGGAGCTCGTCGGGCGGCCTGAGCGACCAGGCACGGCTGGCGGTGGACCTGCTGAGCCTGGGCATCACGCGCTGCGCCACGCTGTCCAGCGGCTACAGCTGGGACACCCACAGCACCAACGACACCACCCAGTCCGGCAACTTCGAGGGCCTCTTCGCCACGCTCTTGGAGCTCAAGGCGGCGCTGGCCGCCACCCCCTCGCCCGCCGGCGGGGTGCTCGCCGACGACACGGTCATCGTGGTGCTGAGCGAGATGGGCCGCACCCCGCAGCTCAACGAAGCCGACGGCAAGGACCACTGGCCCTTCACGAGCATGCTGATCACGGGCCCGGGGCTGACGGGTGGGCAGGTCGTGGGCGGCTTCGACGAGAGCTACTACGGCCGCACCATCGATCTGGAACGCGGCACCCTCGACGACGACGGCCACGACCTCAGCGTCGACGTGGTCGGCGCCACGCTCTTGAGGCTCGCGGGGGTCGACAGCGAAGCCTGGCAACCGGGCGTGGGGGTGCTCGAGGCGGTGCTGGACGAGGGGTAGGGGGGGTCAGCGCCGGCGACGTACCAGAACCGGCGCCAACAGCCACCACAGGACCACGCCCGAGCCGGCGGCACAACCACAACCCTCGGCGTCACCAGGCGCGGCAGCGGCGATGTCCCCGCTGTCGCGACCACCGCCGGTGTCCAGGGGAGCGTCGCCGGTGTCCGCGCCGCCGGTGTCCTCGGGCGCCTCCTCCTCCTCCTCGGGACACGCCGCGCCCACGTCGGCGTCCTGGTCGTCGCAGTCCAGCCAGGCGGCCAGACCGTCGCCGTCGTCGTCGCGCTGGGAGGCCTCGGAGCCGCCCATGGGACCGATGTCGCTGACCGAACCGTCGGGGTCGGTGAGCGTCGGGTCGCCTGCATCGACCAGCGCGCTCCCCGCGGCGAGCACGAAGCTGTCGTTGTCGGGATCGCCGTCGCGGGAGTAGGCTCCGAAGTCCGGCGCCACCGCGAGCATGCCCTCGCCGGTCGCCACGTCCTCGCCCACCCAGTCGCCGTCGGCGTTCTCCCAGAACACGTCGTGGTGGAACTCGGCGTACGCGGCACTGTTCACGTCGTACACCCCGACCGCCGCGCCCCCCGGGTGGTACGCGAACACGCTGTTGCGCACGGTGGGCCGGGCCTCCGAGACGCAGAGGGCGGCGGCCTCCCGCTCGGCGCGGTTGCCCACCCAGGCGTTGTTGACCAGGTCGACCACGCCGGTGTTCTCGTTCTGCGACACACACAGTCCGCCGCCGACCTCGGCTTCGTTCTCCTGGAACACCGTGTTGTGCACCACCCAGGGCTGTTCCCCCGCCACCTTGTCGAGGTACGCGCCGCCGCCGTAGCGCGCGCTGTTGCCCACGAAGTGGCTGCCGCCCACGTCGAGCTCGTAGGTGGTCTCGGCGAACAGCCCTCCGCCAGCGGAGCTGCTGCCCGCGGCGTTCCGTTCGAAGCGGCAGGCGTCGATCCGCAGCAGGTACGCGTAGTACGCGTAGATCCCGCCGCCCTCCTGGTAGGCCTCGTTGCCCACGAAGGCGGTCCGCGTGAAGGCGGTCGGGTCGGCCTCGTTGGTGTACACGATCGTGTAGAAGCCGCCGCCCGGGTAGGTGCTGCTCTCGTTGCCCTCGAAGCGGCAGTCGGTGACCGTCGCAGTCGACAGGTAGTACTGGTACACGCCCCCGCCGGCGTAGTACGCGAAGTTGCCCTCGAAGTGCGTGTCCGACGCGACCAGGTCGCTGCGGTTGTAGAGGTAGACCGCTCCGCCGTGGCCGTAGGTGGCCTCGTTGTCCGCCAGGGTGCAGCCCTCCAGGCTCACGGTGCCGTAGAGGTTGGCGGCGTAGATCGCGCCGCCGTAGCGGTAGGCCACGTTCTCCGAGAGCTCGCTGTCGACGAACGCCGCCGTGGCCTCGGCGCCCTCCAGGTACACGGCGCCGCCGTAGCCCGCCGTGGTGCGGTTGCCGGTCACGGTGAGCCCCTCGCCGAGCACCGAGGAAGCGCTGATCCAGACCACGCCACCGTCCTCGTAGGCGTCGTTGTCGGTCCAGGCCCCGCCGCTGGCCTCCAGGCTGCTGCCACCGGTCAGCGCCACGGCGCCCCCGTCGGTCGCGACGTTGTCGGACAGGGTGGTGTCCAGCAACACCAGGGCGGCGTTGCTGGCGTAGATCGCGCCTCCGGTCGTGGCGCTGTTGTCTGCGAACACGACCTCCGAGGTGGTCAGCGACCCCCCGCTAAGGTGCACGGCCCCGCCGCTCTCGTCGTCGCCGCCCGTGACGGTGAGGGCCTCGAGGGTGACGTTGGCGTTCTGCACGGTGAGCGGGCGGGTCCCCAGGCCGGTACCGTCGAGGAAGGTGCTCTCCGCGCCAGCCCCGCGCACGGTGAGATCCTTGCTCACGGAGACCGCTTCCGCCCAGCTGCCCGACGCCAGCTCCAGGGTGTCGCCCCGGGAAGCGCCGGCCACGGCCGCGCTCAGGGTCGGGAAGTCACCGGAGGCACCGACCGTCCAGGTCGCGCCCCAGGCCGTGGCGGCGAACAGGAGCATGCGCCACGGTACCAGCCGACACCGCCCGGGGAGTGACCCACGTCAGCTTCCGGCGACTCCTCGGCCGTCCGGCGCCGAACTGCGGTAGGCGTGATCCCGTGGACTGCTTCGAGACCATCATCGAACCGTTCCGGATCCGTGCGGTGGAGGCGATCCCCCTCCTCACCCGGGACGAGCGCATCGCCGCGCTCGAGCGCGCAGGCCACAACCTGTTCCGGCTGAGCGCCGACGAGGTGACCATCGACCTGCTCACCGACTCGGGAACCGGCGCCATGAGCGCCGCCCAGTGGGGCGCGCTGATGCGCGGCGACGAGAGCTATGCGGGCAGCCGCTCCCACAAGCGGCTGATGGCGGTCGCCCAGGACATCACCGGCATGCCTCACGTCTTCCCGTGCCACCAGGGCCGGGCCGCTGAGCGCATCCTGATGCAGACGAGCGTGAGACCGCAGCACGCGGTGCTCAACAACACGCACTTCGACACCACCCGCGCCCATGTGCTCAGCGCGGGCGCAGCGCCGCTCGATCTGCCGGTGCCGGAAGCCCTCGACCCGAGCGACGCCAGCCCCTTCAAGGGCGACATGGATCTCCTCGGCCTGCGAGAGAGCCTCGACCAGCTCGGCGACCGGGTCGACCTCGTCCTGCTCACGCTGACCAACAACGCCGCGGGCGGACAGCCGGTGAGCATGCGCAACCTGGAGGCGGTGTCCGCCATCTGCCGGGAGCGCGGCGTGCCCTTCTTCCTCGACGCGGCCCGGTACGCCGAGAACGCCTGGTTCATCCACGCCAGGGAGCCAGGCTGGCGGCACCGATCGGTGCGCTCGATCGCCCAGCACCTGTTCTCGTTGGCCGACGGCTTCACGATGTCGGCCAAGAAGGACGGCCTGGTCAACATCGGCGGCCTGCTCGGCACCCGGGATCCCGATCAGGCGGAGCGCTTCCAGAACGAGCTCATCCTCTCCGAGGGCTTCCCCACGTACGGTGGACTCGCCGGGCGCGACCTGGAGGCGCTCGCGGTCGGCTTGGAGGAGGCCCTCGACGAGGACTACCTGCGCTACCGAGCTCGCAGCGTCGCCTACCTGGCCGACGGCCTCCAGCGCGTCGGCCTGCCGGTGGTGCGACCGCCTGGGGGCCACGCGGTGTTCGTCGACGCCGGCGCCCTGCTGCCCCACATCCCCCGCAGCGCCTTCCCCGCCCAGGCCCTCGGTGCGGCGTTCTACGTCGAGGGTGGCGTGCGGGGAGTGGAGGTCGGCAGCCTGATGCTCGACCACGCGGCCCGGCTGGAGCTGCTCCGCCTGGCCCTGCCACGCAGGGTCTACACCCAGGCCCACATCGACTACGTCATCGAGGTCGGGGAGCGCGTGGCGGAGCGGGCGGCGAGCCTGCGGGGCTACGCGCTGGTGGAGGCACCCGCGCTGCTCCGCCACTTCAGCGCGGTCCTCGCGCCGTGCGGGCCCCGAGCCGTGCAGCGCGACGCCGACCGGGCCGTCTGACCGCTCGAGCCTGCCGCCGCAGCCGCCTCACGGCACGCCGCTTGCACCGCATCCCCTGAAGCGGAGGTTGCATGCAGGCCTGGGGCTACGAGGTCCACCACGTCGGGGAAGCGCCACGTCGCACCACCCGCGAGCTGACCGCCGGCCCCGGCGAGGCGCTCGTGCAGGTCGCCGGGTGTGGGGTCTGCCACACCGATCTCGGCTTCTCCTACGAGGGCGTGCCCACCCGGAAGCCCCTCCCCCTCATCCTCGGGCACGAGATCAGCGGCGTGGTGGTGGGCGGGGATCCCGCCTGGGTGGGACGACGCGTCGTGGTCCCCGCGGTCATCCCGTGCGGCGTCTGCAGCCGGTGCCTTGCCGGGCGCTGCATGACCTGCAAGCGGCAGGTGATGCCCGGCAACGACCGCGACGGCGGCTTTGCTTCGCACTGTGTGGTCCCGTCCAGGGGGCTGTGCGAGGTGACCCAGGATCTGCCCGAGGGGCTGGAGCTGGCGCACCTCGCGGTCATCGCCGACGCGGTGAGCACGCCGTACAGTGCGATGAAGAAGAGTGGTCTGCAGCGCGGCCAGGTCGCGGTGGTGGTCGGGCTGGGCGGCGTCGGCGGCTACGCGGCGCAGCTCGCCCGGGCCGCGGGCGCCTTCGTCATCGGGCTCGACATCGATCCGGCGAAGCTTCGGACCAGCGCGTGCCACGTCGCGGTCGACCCACGGAAGCACCCAGGACGCGCCCTGCGCAAGCACCTGCAAGGGCTCGCCCGCGAGGGAGGCTTCGACCCCGACGCCTGGGTGCTGTTCGAGTGCTCGGGGAGCGCATCGGGCCAGCGCGCCGCCTTCGACCTGCTCGTGCACGGCGCCACGCTCCTGGTCGTCGGCTTCACGCTGGCCAGGCTGGAGATCCAGCTCAGCCGGCTGATGGCCTTCGACGCCCGCGCGATCGGCACCTGGGGATGCCCGCCCGAGCTCTACCCCGAGCTGCTCGCGATCGTGCTCGCGGGGGGCATCGACCTGCTGACCCACACCCGGCTGCGGCCCTTGCACGAGATCGATCAGGTCTTCGCCGCCGTTCACCACCACGCCTGCGCCGCGCGCCAGGTGCTGGTCCCGGAGGCCTGATGCTCACCGCGACCTCTCTGTACGACGGCCAGGTGGAGCACCTGCTCCTCGACCATGGCAAGGGCAACATCCTCGACGAAGCCCTGCTCGGCGCCCTTCGGAACCACCTGGCCGGGCTCGGCCGCCCCCAGCTGAAGCTGCTGGTCTTCGAGGGGGCGGGACAGCACTTCAGCTTCGGCGCGAGCGTGGAGGAACACCTGCCCGGCCGGGTGGACCGCATGCTGGCCACCTTCCACGCGTTCTTCCGTGAGCTGGAGGACGTGGGCGTGCCCACCTGCGCCGTGGTGCGCGGACGCTGCCTGGGCGGCGGCTTCGAGCTCGCCGCGTGGTGCGGGCGGCTCCAGATCGCCCCGGACGCCGTGCTCGCCGTGCCCGAGGTGCACCTGGGCGTGTTCCCGCCCATCGCCGCCATGGGCCTGAGGTGGCGAACCGGGGGAGCCCAGGCCACCGAGCTCGTGCTCACCGGCCGCAACGTCGAGGCCCACGAGGCGGTCGCCAGGGGCCTGGCCGATGCCTGCACCGAGGACCCCACGAGCGGGTGGCGGAGCTGGTTCGAGACCCACCTGGCCCCGCGGAGTGCCCCCGCCCTGCGCTTCGCCTGGAAGGCGGCCCGTGCGCCCCTCCGTCGCGCGCTCCGCGAGGAGCTGCCCGAGCTCGAGCGCCTCTACCTCGACGAGCTCATGGCCTGCCAGGACCCGATCGAGGGCCTCACCGCCTTCCTGGAAGAGCGCAGCCCCACCTGGAAGCACGCATGAACCGCGCAGACGTCGTCGGTCGCGCCGAGTCCATCTGCAACGACCTCGACCTCGCTGGAGTGCACGCCTGGCTCGACGCCGGGCCCGGTCGCAAGGCCGCCGGCTACCTGCCGGTCTACGCCCCGCGGGAGCTCATCGCCGGCGTGGGCATGCTGCCCGTCGGCATCCACGGTGGCGGCGACCGCCTCGAGATCATCAAGGGCGACGCCTTCTACCAGTCCTACATCTGCCACCTGCCGCGCTCGGTGGTCGAGCTGCTGCTGAGCGGTCGGCTGGACTGCCTCTCGGCGGTCCTGTTCCCCTCGACCTGCGACGTCATCCGGAACCTCAGCGGCATCTGGAAGCTGCAGCGCCCCGACGTCTACGTGCGCTACCTCGACCTGCCCCAGGTGCTCGACCCCGAGATCGGCGTGGACTTCTGGAGCCACGAGCTCCAGCACCTCCTGCACGACCTGGCGGAGCTCGCCGAGTGCTGGGATCCCATCGAGGGCCTGCGCTGGGCGCTGCACAACTACAACGCCGTGCGCGAGCGCGTCGAGTGGCTCTACCAGGTGCGCAGCGAGAGGCCCTGGGACGTGCCCACCGCCGAGCTCTACCTGCTGCTCCGGGCTCTGGAGAGCCTGCCGGCCGACGACTGGATGGCGCTCTCCGCCAGGTACCTCCGGGCGATCGAGCTGGAGCCCGGCAAGCCGCGCGACAACTGCCGCGTGGTGCTCACCGGGGCCTTCTGCGAGCAACCGCCTCTGGGCCTGATCAAGACCATCGAACGCGCGGGCTGCTACATCGTCGACGACGATCTGCTGCTCGGCAACCGCATGGTGCGCGGCCGGGTGGCCACCGACGGCGACCCGGTGCGGGCGCTCGCGGAAGCGTTCGTCCTCCGCTCACGGAAGTCCTCGGTCCTCTACGAAGACGACCCCGACGGCAAGCGCAGGCTCATGCAGGACCGCGTGGAAGCGGTCCAGGCCGACGGCGTGGTGTTCGCCGCGCCCAGCTTCTGTGACCCGGCTCTGCTGGACCGCCCGATGCTCCGGGCCGGCGCCGAGCGAGCGGGCATCCCGTGCATCGCCTTCAAGTACGCCGAGAACACCGGCCAGTTCCAGCCCTTCCGCGAACAGGCCGGCACCTTCTCCGACGCCATCAAGCTCTGGGGTACCGGATGAGCCAGCTGACCATGACCAAGGACCGCTCGATGGTCCTGCAGAAGGAGATGATCGCGGCGCACTTCGAGCGCCTGGAGCGGGCGCCCGAGACCGGCGAGCCCGTGGTCTACACCTTCGTGCCGGGCAACCTCACCGAGCTGATCCGCAGCTTCGGCTGCCTGCCGGTGCTGCCCGAGATCAACGCCCTGCAGTCGGGCATGCGCGGCAAGTCGCGCGCCTACATCCGGGAAGCGGAGCGCAGCGGCCACTCCGAGGACGTCTGCACCTACGTGAAGTGCGACATCGGCATGCTCAAGAGCGGCAACATCGGCCCCACGGGAACCAAGCTCCCGAAGCCTGATCTGCTGCTGCTCTCCTACACCGGCTGCTACACCTTCATGAAGTGGTTCGAGCTCCTCCGAGAGGAGTACGACTGCCCCACCGTCTTCCTCCACGTGCCCTACCAGGGCGACGGAGAGCTGGAGCCCCAGCACCGCGCCTACGTTGTCCAGCAGCTGAAGGACAAGCTCATCCCGGCGCTGGAGCGCATCTCGGGCAAGCGGTACGACAAAGCGGCCCTCGCCCAGCGTCTGGCGTGGTCCGCCCAGGCCGAAGACGATCTGGTCGCGGTGCTGGAGTCCGCGAAGGCCACCCCCAGCCCCATCGACAGCTACTTCGGCGGCGTCTACTACGTGGGCCCGATCTTCAGCGCCTTCCGCGGCACACCTCAGGGGGTCGAGTACTACCGAACGCTCCGGGCCGAGGTCGAAGCACGCGTGGCAGCGGGTCACGGCCCCGAGACCCCCTCGGGTCGCCTCGACGAGCAGCGCTTCCGCCTGGTCGTGGAGGGTCCGCCCAACTGGACCCACTTCCGCGAGTTCTGGAAGATGTTCAGCGACGAGGGCGCCGCGGTCGTGGCGTCCACCTACACCAAGGTCGGCGGCACCTACGAGTACGGCTTCCGGCACGACCCGCAGGATCCGCTGGGCACCCTCGCCGACTACTGCGGCGGTTGCTACACGAACCTGAACATGCCCGGTCGGGTCGACATGCTGTGCGACTACGTGCAGCGCTACGCCGCCGACGGCTTCCTCATCAACTCCGTGAAGAGCTGCAACAGCTTCAGCGCGGGCCAGCTGGTGCTCTTGCGCGAGGTCGAGCAGCGCACCGGCATCCCCGGCGGCTTCATCGAGACCGACCTGGTCGACCCCCGCTACTTCAGCCCCGCCAACATCAAGAACCGACTCGAGAGCTACTTCCAGATGCTCAGCGCCCGGAAGGGGGCGGCCTGATGGACTGCTTCGTCGGCATCGATCTCGGCTCCACCACCACCAAGGCCGTGCTGCTCGATGGCGAGGGCGAGGTGCTGGGCCGCGGCATCACCAACTCCCGCAGCGACTACGACCGGGCGGCCGAGGTGGCCCGCACCGAGGCGCTCGTCACCGCACGCTTCGACCTGTTGCGACGCGAGGTGGTGAAGGCCGCCGGGCCCGTGCTGCTGGAGCGCCTGTTGGAGGCCTTTCGGCTGGAGCAGCAGTTCCTCCAGCTCTCCCGTCTCGAAGAGCTGGTGCACGCCGAGATCGAGGGGGGCGTCGTCCCGGACCTCCGCGCTGGCGCCCGCGAAGCCGTCGACGCCATCTTTGCCACCACCCGAGAGGAAGAGGAGGCACGCTTCGCTTCCGGCACCCACGAGCAGCGCTCGGACTTCTTCCGGGACCTGGCCGGCTCCACCTACTTCCGACTCGCCGAGCAGATCGCGGCCGACGGCGGCCCCAGCTTCGACCTGCTCCTGTCGCTCTACGACAAGTGCATCCTCCTGGTGGAGAACGAGCCGCTGGAGCTGGGCTTCCACCAGCACATCGGCGCCGCCCTCGCGCGCATCGGCGAACCCGAGACCGTGCAGCGGGGGGTGGAGGCCGCGGCATGCGTGCCGCTGGACGTGGTCGCGAGCGTGGGCACCGGCTACGGCCGCGTGAGGCTGCCCTTCCCCAAGGCGAACATCCGCAGCGAGATCCTCTGCCACGGACTGGGCGCCCACCGGATGTTCCCCGGCACGCGCACGGTGCTCGACATCGGCGGCCAGGACACCAAGGCCATCCAGGTCAACGACCAGGGCATCGTCACCAGCTTCCAGATGAACGACCGCTGCGCCGCGGGGTGCGGCAGGTACCTGGGCTACATCGCCGACGAGATGAACATCGGGCTGCACGAGCTGGGGCCGATGGCGTCGAAGAGCGAGCGGCCGGTGCGCATCAACTCCACGTGCACGGTCTTCGCGGGGGCGGAGCTGCGGGACCGCCTGGCGCTGGGCGAGAAGCGCGAAGACATCCTCGCGGGCCTGCACCGGGCCGTCATCCTGCGCGCGATGAGCCTGCTGGCACGCACCGGAGGCGTGGACGACGAGTTCACCTTCACAGGCGGCGTGGCCCGCAACGAAGCCGCCACCAACGCCCTCCGTCTGCTCATCGACGAGAACTACGGGCGTCTGACCGTGAACGTGAGCCCGACCAGCATCTACACCGGCGCCCTCGGCGCCTCCCTCTTCGCCCTCCGAGGTGCAGCATGAGCATCACCGCTGGCATCGACGTCGGCTCCGGGTCCGTGAAGTGCGTCGTCCTGGACAGCTCGGGTTCCGAGCCGCAGATCCTCGCCCACCAGAGCGCCCGCATCCGGAAGCGCGACGTGCGCGCCGTGGTCGACGCCTGCTTCGGCGAGGTCGCCCACGACGCCGGCGTCCCGCGCATCGACTACATCGCCACCACCGGCGATGGCGAGGACATCCCCTTCGCCACGGGACACTTCTACGGCATGACCACCCACGCCCGTGGCGGCCTGTTCCTCGCCCCCGAGGCGACCGCGGTGCTCGACGTCGGCGCCCTGCACGCCCGGGCCGTGAAGATGGACCACCGCGGCAAGGTGCTCGACTACAAGATGACCAGCCAGTGCGCCTCGGGGTCGGGGCAGTTCCTCGAGAACATCGCCCGCTACCTCGGCGTGTCGCTGGCGGAGGTCGGGCCCCTCAGCCTGTCCGCCGCCGCCCCCGAGACCGTGTCGAGCATCTGCGCGGTGCTCGCCGAGACCGACGTCATCAACATGGTCAGCCGCGGCATCACCACCGAGGACATCCTGCGGGGCATCCACGACAGCATGGCGGGCCGCTTCGCCCGGCTCCTGCGCTCGGTGCGCGCCGAGGGCACCGTGTTCGTGAGCGGCGGGTTGTCGGGCGATGTGGGCCTGCTGCAGTCCCTGCGCGACGCGCTGGAGGCGGGCCGCGGCAAGCGCGGCTTCGCGGAGCTGGCCCTCGCCACCCACCCCCTGGGCATCCATGCAGGTGCGCTCGGGGCGGCGCTCTGGGGCGCCTTCCGCCATGAGCGGCTCGGGCTCACCGACGCCGCCTGGACGCCGGAGGTGACAGCATGACCGTCGACGCGCTCTTCCCGCTCCTGCTGAAGGAGTGGAAGCGGTCCTGGGTCGAGGCCACCAACGCCCCCGGGGAGCTCAAGTGCCAGGTCGAACAGGCATGGGGCGAGGGCTACGAAGACGGCGACGCCCTCATCGCCGCGATGGACGCCGCGGGCATCCAGACCGTGCTGGCCACCGACCTGCTGGCCTGGAGCTACCCCCGCCAGACCCGCTTCGCCCTCGACATGACCGACCGCATCACGGACCTCACCCGGCGGTATCCGGGCCGGGTCCATGGGCTGGCGGACTACGACCCGCTCGACATCGGAGCCAGCCTGAAGAAGCTCCGCACCGACGTGACGGAGCGCGGCTACGTCGGCGTGTACCTGCACGTGTACGGCTACGACATCGGGCTCGACCACCGCAAGATGTACCCGCTGTACGCCCTCTGCCAGGAGCTCGGCGTGCCGGTCTCGATGCAGACCGGCCACGTGCTCGAGGCGATGCCGAGCGAGCACGGTCGGCCCATCCAGCTCGACCGCATCGCGTGCGACTTCCCGGAGCTCACCATCATCGGCACCCACACGGGCTGGCCCTGGGTGGACGAGCTGATGGCGGTCGCGATGAAGTGGCCGAGGGTCTACATCAACATCTCCGCATGGATGCCGAGGTACCTGTCGCCCCAGCTGCTCCGCTACATGGGGTCACGCGCGGGCAGCCAGAAGGTGATGTTCGGCAGCAACGGGCTCGACTGGGTGCGGTACCTGCACGAGCTGGGGGCCCTGGAGCTCCGCGACGACCGGCTCGAGGCCATCCTCGGGGGCAACGCCCGGCGGGTGCACGGGATCGCGTGACCGCATCGTCCCGGCCGCCCCTCCCGCCAGGGGAGCGAGGCGGAGCCGGGGCCGGACCGCTACCAGTGCCAGACCAGCTCGTCCTCGAGGTAGACCTCGCCCTGGGTCACGTAGACGGCGTAGCCGCCGCTGGCGAGCGCGTCCCCCTCGAAGGAGAGATCGCTGATGACCATCCCGGCGTTTGCGTGCTCGCTGCCGAGGAAGGAGTTCCCCAGGACCGTGACGCCGGCACCCTCACCGGTCACGGTCACCAGGTCGGCCGCGTTGGTCTGGTTGATGTAGACACTCCACGCCCCCTCGCAGATCTCGATGTCCTGCCCGGAGAGGGTCGTGACGGACCCGCTGGACGCGGTCGCCAGGTTCCCCTTGGGGATCGTGTAGGTCGAATGGACGGAGCCGTCGGCGTAGTACGAGCAAGCGTCGTAGACGTCGCAGTCGCAGCTCAGGTTGCTGGAGGCGTCCTCGCAGCCGTCACCGTCGGAGTCGGTGCCGGCGGCCTCGTCCGGGCAGGCGTCGCTGTTGTCGCCGATACCGTCGCCGTCGGAGTCGGTGTCCTCGTCCGGGTCGTCCGGGAACGCGTCGCCGTTGTCGCCCACACCGTCGCCGTCGGAGTCGGTGTCCTCGTCCGGGTCGTCCGGGAAGGCATCGGAGCCGTCGGTGCTGTAGCTGTCCCAGGCCGGGCAGTCCGCTGCGGCACCCGCGCCTGCACCGTCCCCGTCGGCATCCTCGTAGTAGTCACCGGCGTCCACGTCGTCGCCGTGCTTGCTCGCGTCGAAGTGGGCGGAGTTGGTGGAGACGTTCAAGAGCGTGTACGCGCCGGCGTCGCTGTCCCAGTGGCACACGTCGGCCTTGCTCGACTTCGCCATGCGGTCCCACGACGCGTCGCCGGCCTCGGACGTGTCGTCGGCGGGCGCACAGGCGACCGCGAGAGAGAGGACGAGAGGGATGGAGAAGCGGTGCATGGAAGGCCTCGGGCTTGGGTTGCGTTCCCGAACGTAGGGCCTGAAGCCATGGAAGAGAGGGCGGAGGTCTGGAATGTCCGTCACGGTCACGACTTCGTCCGAATCGGACACCGGTCAGTGATCGCCGCCCCGCGCCGCGTCTTCGGCCTCCACGGTCCAGATCGCTGTCGCCGACGCCACGACCAGGCCGCCCTCGGCCTCGTGGAGCAGGCGCGCGGGCTCGCCGACCGCGTAGACACGGCGGTCCCCGTCGAGCACCCGGAGCTCGCCTTCCTCGTCCAGGATCTGGACCACGTCGTCGCCGACCCGCGCCAGCCGGTCCCCGTGGGGGTGTCGGAGCTCGCCGGCGGCGGGGCCGGTGGGGTGCACGTCGTCGGAGATCAGGCTCAGCGCCGCTGCAGGGAGGTCGAGGTGGTGCAGGGTGCCGCCCTGGCTGACGAGGTGGATCCCTTCGGGAAGCTCGACGAGCTGCCGGAGCCAGGGTCCAGGCGGGTCGATCGGTACGGGCTCGTGGCCCTGGCTGGTGAGGCGAGCAACACCCTGGGTGGCCAGCAGCAGCGGCCCTCGGGAGGTCGCCACGAGGTCGACCGCCAGCCCCAGCTCGCCGAGCTCCACGGGCTCGAAGCGACCGTCCTCGTCCAGGTAGAGTCCGCCGCCCTCGGTGAGGCCCCAGACGCTGCCGTCCGTGATCAGGACGTCGATGAAGCGAGCTGTTGCGAGCCCGGGATCCGTGGCGGGACCGCGAACCACGAAGGATCGCCCGTCGAAGCGCGCCAGGCCTTCGCGGGTGGCGACCCACACCAGGCCGGCGTCGTCGATGGCCACCGCCGTCACGTGGTTCATGGGCAGACCGTCGTCGACGGTCCAGCGCCACGCAGACCAGCCGTGCGCGAGCGTGGGCTCGACCCCGGCGACACCGGGTGCGGAGAGCAGCAACACCAGCACCGACGCGACCATGGCGCATGCTTGCAGTGCCGCTGGGCTGCGAGCAAGCCGTGCGGGGCGAATGTCCGCTCCAGGGACCACGATGTCCGATTCGCGCACGTCGGGGTGCCCCCTCCGCCCAGGCTGGCCCCGTCTGTACTACCCGGGCAACGCCGATAGCCGGCTCTGCATCGGCACCACGATTCGCTAGTCGACGTACCCCAACGCCCGCAGCGCCTGCTCGGACGCCACCGACAACGGCCGCTCCTCCGCCGCCACCGCCTCCCCCGGTAGCGCGTTCCGGGCCGCCTCGAACCAGCGCTCGTCTCCGTCGGCCCGCTCTCCCCACGGCGCGTCGATCACCCGCCCACCCTGCACCCACGCCGCACGGCGCCGCGGGCCGTCGTAGCTGGTCTCGGAGATCGCGGCGGGCTCGTCCAGGTGCTCCAGGCCACCGGCCTCCGCCAGGTGCAGCACGGGCATCAGGCTCGTGTGGGGCGGCCCCTCCACCACCCCGAGCTCGTGCCGCTCGGGCGACACCCAGACCGCCGGCACATGGATCTCCTCGGGGTGCAGTGTGCGGCCGTGCCCCCACGTGCCGTGCTCCCAGAACGCCTCGCCGTGATCGCCGACCACCGCGATGCCGGTCCCTGGCCGCCCGTGGTCCAGCACGCCGACCAGGCGCTCCAGCACGTCGTCGGTCCACCGCAGCTCGGCCTCGTAGCGCGCCTTCACGGCGTCCACCCTCAGCTCCGGCGCTCCGTGGGCGTCTTCCACCTGGAAGCACGCGCCCTGCTGCGCCCACTCCGCGTGGGTGAGCACCCGACCCCCACCCGCCGGACGCACGGTCTGCGACGCCGGCGGACGGTACGGGCAGTGCGGATCGAACACGTGCACCACCACGAACACCGGCTCGTCGGGCGCACCCGCGAGCCAGGTACGCACCTCCTCCACGAGCTGCCCACCGCTCAGCCCATCCCACGCTCGGTACACGTCGAAGCCCTGGTCCAGCCCACGGTCGGCGCCGTACCAGCTGTTCACGCCGAAGAGCGCCGTGGTGTAGCCGCGCTCCCCCAGGGCCTCGGCGAGGGTGAGCGTCTCCACCGGCAGCACCGACTCCGGCGTGGTGACGCCGTGCTGGTGCACCGGAAGCCCGGTGAGCAGGCTGGCCACGCTCGGCAGAGTCCACGACGCCGGCGAGACCGCCAGGGCGTAGGAGCTGTAGCGCTCGCCCAGCCCTCGCAGGAAGGGCATCTGCTCCAGCCCGTCGT
Organism: uncultured Enterobacterales bacterium; assembly: GCA_964604675.1. Lineage (GTDB taxonomy): Bacteria > Myxococcota_A > UBA796 > UBA796 > CAJQPC01 > CAZSAT01. Next base: position 3,982 of record CAZSAT010000130.1, on the reverse strand, counting down.
GACGCAGGCTCTCCACGATCACGAGCGCGAGGTCCGGCGGCCGGGGGGCCGGTTCGGGCTCCCGCTCCACCGCGACGGTGCAGGCGAGCGCCAGGATCAGCGGCTGACCCCGTAGAGCGCTCCCTGGCGACCCCAGAGGTGGTTCACCAGATCGTCGACCGGGTCCCGCTCGCCCACCGCGTCGCGGATGATCTCGGGCGCGTCGGCCTCGTGGCCGCGCAGGTGCACCTTCTCCCGGAGCCACGACAGCACCGCCGAGAACTCGCCGGCCTCCACCTGCTCCCAGAGCTCGGGGATGGCGGCCTCCAACGCGCAGCCCAGCGAAGCGGCGTACAGGTTGCCGATGGTGTAGCTCGGGAAGTACCCGATGGCGCCGCTCGCCCAGTGCACGTCCTGCAGCACGCCGGTGGCCGCCGAGGGCGGGCGGATGCCCACCACGCTGTCGTAGAGGTCGGCCCAGGCGCCCTCGAGGTCACCGGGCTCCAGATCCCCGTCGAAGAGCGCGCACTCGAGCTGGTACCGCACGATGATGTGCAGGTTGTAGGTGGCCTCGTCGGCCTGCACCCGGATGAGGCTGCGCTGCACCCGGTTGTTGCCGCCGTAGAGCGCCTCCGCCGTGATGCCTGCGCCGGGCAGGTGCTTCTCGGCCAGGGGCGCGAGCCAGCGGCAGAAGGGCAGCGACCGCCCGATGAAGTTCTCCCACAGCCGCGACTGCGACTCGTGGATGCCGCAGCCGGCGGCGTGGTTCACGCCGGTGCCGGCCTGCTCCGCGCGCAGGCCCTGCTCGTAGAGCGCGTGCCCGGTCTCGTGGATGGTGCCGCCGAGGCCGCTGAGCAGGTCGCGCTCGTAGAGGTGTGTGGTGATGCGCACGTCGCCGGCGCCCATGCCGATGGTGAAGGGGTGCTCCGAGCGGTCCAGCCGCCCCCGCACCAGGTCGTAGCCGAGCCGCTGCACGAGCTCCTCGCTCAGCGCCCACTGCCCGTCGGGGTCGTAGGGACCGTCGAGGTAGGCGGGGCCCTCGCGGCCCTCGATGGCATCGAGGAAGGTGTTGAGCTCCGACCCCAGCCGCTCGAACAGAGGCGTGAGGTCGGCCACCCGGGCGCCGGGGTCGAACACGTCGAGCAGGGCGTCGTAGCGCGTGGCGTGCTCGGGCCGCCGGATGCAGTCGGCCTCCTCGCGGGTGAGCGCGATGACCTCGGTCAGGGCCGGCAGGAAGGCCTGGAAGTCGTCGTCCTGCTTGGCCTGGATCCAGCTCTGGAAGGCGCGGGCACGGGCTTCGGCCTGGGCGGTGACGAGGCGGTCGGGCACCTTCACCGCGCGGTCGTATTCGCGCCGGTAGTTCCGCACGCCGGCCGCCTGCACGGTGTCGAGCTCGGCCCCTTCGAGGGCGCTGAGCAGGTCGCCGAAGCCGGGCTTGGTGAGCTGCTCGTGGCGAAGGGCGGAGAGCACGGCCAGCGACCCGCCGCGCAGGGAGGCGCCGCCCTGGGGCATGTGGGTCTGTTGGTCCCACTCGAGCAGGCCGATCGCGTTGGTGAGCGACTCGACCTGGCCCACGTGGTCACGGAAGGCGTTCCAGGCGGTCTCGACGGTCACAGGCAGCTCCTCGGCGAAGGGGGGTCGTCGATAACCTGCTCGCAGTGCTGCAAGGCTGGTCCGAGAGCTCCGAGGCGGCGAGCTGGGGCAGCTCGCGCGCGTCGCTACCATGGCTCCACGGCGGAACCCGACCCGTCGACCGTGGAGCCCGCATGGACCTGGCCCGCGAGCCGACCACCTCCTTCCGCGGCGAGCAGCTCGAGGCGGCTTCCTTCATCGCGCCCGCGGGTCTCGCGCTCTTCGCGCTCGCAGACGGCGCCTGGCGCGCCGAGAGCGGCGGCTACCTGTGGGGCGTGGCCGTGCGCCCGCTCGTCTTCGGTCTGGTGCTCCTCGGGGTCGGCCCGGGGGTCGCCTTGCGCAGCCCCGGCCAGGCGCAGGCGCTCGTCGAGGGGCTGGACGCCGACCCGGCGCCGGTGCTCGCCAGCGAGCTGCCGCGGATGCGGGACGTCGCCGTGCTCTTCACACGCACTGTGCCGACCTTCGGCGCCCTGGCCTCCGTGGGGCTCGTGCTGTACGTCGCCGTGGCCGCGGACCGGGCCCACGGTCTCGGCACGGTGCTCGTGGCCACGCGTACCTCGAGGTGCTCGAGCAGGCCGCGAGCGACAACAGCCCACGCCACGAGCGCCGCCGAGCTGGGGTGTCGAAGGTGTCGAACGGGGCTGTCGAACCTTCTACACCCCCGCGCTCCGGGAGCGGCTCCGAGGAGCGGACGTGGTCGCTGTCAGGGAGCTGGCCCAACGCGTGCAGGGTGGCCGTGCATGAACAGCTTCCACCTCTGCGCCTTGTCGCACCGCACGACCCGCTTGTTCGACGATCACCGGGAGGCGGCCGTGCTCTGGTCGATGGTGCTCGGCGCCATCCACCAGCCGGTCGCCCTCTGCCTGATGCCCGACCATGTCCACGTCCACCACCAGCGGGACGTCCGCAGCGAGCTCGCTGCGGCGATGCGCGGCTACAGCCGGTGGCGTCGGCGTCACCGCGGGGAGTCGGGCCCGGTGTGGCACCCCCTGGAGCGCACCGAGCGGGTGGCAGACCGGTCGCACTTCCGCCGCACGGTCCGCTACGTGCACCTGAACCCCTGCCGGAAGAAGCCGCTCGTCGCGGACCCGCTGGCGTGGCCCTGGTCGACCCATCGCGATGCCGTCGGGCTCACCCTCGCGCCCGCCGTCCGCCGCCGAAACGACCCGAGCAGCTTTCATCGCTAGGTCTCCAGCGACCCCGCGGTGGCGGTGGAGGGAACGCTGCTGCCCGGACGCGGAGCCGTGGTGGACGGGCTCGCGGGGCTGAGATCGCTCGAGGCGGCCTACTGCGCCGTCGGGCGCTTCGAGCGCGCCGCCCTGCGCCGGAAGGGGCGGGCGCGCGGGGACCTGATCCGTCTCCTGGCCGCCTGCTCCGAAGTCTCCGCAGTGCGCATCGCCGAGCTCGTCGGCGTCGACGCGTCCACGGTGCGGCACGCGGGGCGCCGCAAGCTGCCCTGGATGCAGCGCGTGCTGCGGGTCGTCGACGACCCGCGCTTCGACCACCTGGAGCAGCTCGACCGAGTCATCGCCTGGTACCGGCCCTGGTCGCGGCGCGAAGACGTCGACTGAGCTGCGATGAGCGCGGAGCGCCCCGCACAAGCCACGCTGGCGAGCCCGGAGCGCCCCGCAAGCCACGCTGGCGAGCCCGGAGCGCTCCGGAAACCACGTTTCCGGCCGCCGCGGGGGCGGATCTCCGCGAAACAGGGCCCACACCGGGTGTCCACGGCGTCTCGAGCCAGGGAAACGTGGCTTCACTGCCCTTCCCAGCCGGAAAACGTGGGTTCCAGTGCCTTCCGCGCGGGCGGGCGGGCCCGCCCCGCCGAGCCTCCGAAGAGCGGGGAGCGTGCCTCCCGCGCGGGCGGGCTCGCCCTCGCCTGCGGTGGCGCCGACAGCGCCGAACGCCCGGAGAGCGCGAGCGTGCGCGCCGCGCGCCAGCTAGATCGCGGACGTGACGTAGCCCTCGATGAGGCCCAGGTCGGCCCCGTCGAGGATAGCGTCCACCACCATGTCGCGGCCGATCACCACGAATGTGGGCTTGGTGTGGTACCAGTCGGCTTCGACCGAACCGTCCACGTCGGCCACCACGTCGAAGGAGAGCCCGAAGTAGCTCTTCCAGCTCGCGGCGTCGGTCGCGTCGGGCTCACCGTGGGTGGCGTCCTCGTAGAGCACCGTGACCACCGAGAGGCCCGACGCGCTGTAGCTCGTGTGGAGGGCCTGCAGAGAGCTCGCCGAGCTCTGGCAGGTCGGTCACCACGCGGCCGACAGGTCCATCACGATCACGTCGCCGTAGTAGTCGTACAGGCTCAAGCTGAGGCCCGTGCTGTCGGTGGCCGTCCAGTCCTCCGCACAGTCACCCACCGCCAGCCCCG